>JACKEH010000002.1 GCA_020633125.1 Sandaracinus sp.
AACCTTCGACCTCGCGTTCTACACGCGCATGGCGTGGGGCCTCTCGCGCGGCGACCTCTGGGACCCGTTCCTCGAAGCCCACGTGCTCGGGCTTCACGTCTCGCCCGTGCTCGCGCCGATCGGCGCGCTCGGGTGGATCGTGGGCACCGCGCCGGCACTCTTGCTCGCGCAATCGATCGCGTGCGCGCTCACCGCGCGAACCCTCGGTGTGCTCGCCGCCCGAAAGCTCGGGCCGGGCTATTTCGCGCTCGGTTTCCTCGCCTTCGCGCTGCACCCGAACTTGGTCCACGTCGCGACCTACGAAGCGCATCCCGGCACGCTCGCGCTCTTCCCGCTCGCGCTCGCGATCGAACGCCTCGACGCGGGAAGCCGCCGTGGCTTCGTGCTCGCGGTGATCGGCGTGCTCTGCTGCCGGGAGGACCTCGCGCTCGTGACCGCGCTGCTCGGCCTCGGCGCGTGGTCGCGCTTCGGTCGTGGCTTGGCGCTCGGTATCGCGCTCGGATCGCTCGCCTACCTCGCGCTCTTCGTCGCGGTATTGCACCCCCAGTTCGGGCCCGAAGATGGGTCCTTCGCGCTGCACTTCGGCGTCTTCGGCGACACCCCCGGCGCGGTCTTGGGGCGTTGGCTCTCGGAGCCGAGCGTGCTCTTCGCGCACTTGGCGGAAGGGAAGCGCGCGACCTACCTCGCGCGTGTCCTCTTGCCGCTCGGGCTGCTGCCGCCGCTGCTCGGATGGCGCACGTGCCTCCCCGCGTTGCCGATCCTGGCGATCAACCTCGTCAGCGCGTTTCCGACGACGCCGAACCTCGACTCGCATTACCTCAGCCCCGCGCTGCCGTTCTTGGTCGCGGGCGCGATCGTGGGCGTCGCGCGCGGGCGCGCTTCGGACCGACGGGGTTGGGCGATCGCGATCGTGAGCGCGAGCGTCGTCTTCTACGCCGCGCTCGGTCGTCTGCCGAACGACCCAGTCTTCTTCGCCGACGCGCGCACGGACGCGGCACGCACGATCGTCGCTGCGATTCCGAACGACGTCTCGGTGCAGGCGCCCGATCCGCTCTTGCCGCACCTCGCCGAGCGCTCGCGGGTGCATCGCGCGCCGCCGCCCGACCGTGGCGCCGAGGTGGTCGTGCTCGACGTGTCGCACCGCGATCGCTACGCGCAGCGCGAGGACCTGCTGCGCACGACCGAAGAACCGCACGTGCGTGATTGGCTCGCACGTGAAGGCTACGGACCGATCGCGGCTGCGGGCCCCTACCTCGCGCTTCGTCGTGGCGCCGACCCGCGACATTTCCTGGAGCCCTTCGATGGCTCGGCGCCCGAGCGCGTGCGACTCACCTCATGCCTCGGTTTGGTCGGCGCGTGGCTCGTGCCCGACGGCGTCGCGCTCGAGCTCGTCGCGCACGGCCCGTGTCCGAACGACCTCGCGCTGCGGGTGGGTCCCGGCGAGCGCTCGCGCCGTGTGGATCTCCTCGCCGACGGCCTCGTCTCCCCCTCGCGCCTTCGCGCCGGCGATCGCTTCGTCTCGCGCCATCGCTTCCGTCCAGGGCTGCTCGACGCGGAGGTGTGGGTCGGCGCGTTGCGGTCCAGCGGCGCGCCGCCCGCGCACGGCGATCCCGTAAAGGTGCGGGTGCCGTTGCGAGGCGGTCCGACACGTTGAGCGCGGCGGTCTGGCGTCCGGGATACGAGCGGCGGAGCTTCCGTGAGCCGGGCGGGCGGGGGTTTCGACGAGCGGCGGAACGAGGTGCCAACGATCCCTCGCGCGACGCTCGACGAGACAACGAATGTCGGTCCCCATGGCGGCGCGGACCGTAGGCACGCGAGCGCGTCCGACAACCCGTCAGAGCGCGAGCGCCGCGCAGGCCGAACACCCGACGCCGAGCACCGACGCGCACGCGGACACGAGGGTGGACGGTCGTGCTCGAGGCCAGGCGAGGAAGGTTCGGTCGCAAGACCCGTCGGGGTCGAGACCGACGACCGCGTCGAAGCGCCCCGGAGGCTCGGTCAACGTCAACGCCACGTGCGCCGCGTCGCGTGTCACGTCGCACGAGGCGTGCATGATGCCGTGAAGACCGACACACGCCGCACATGAATCGCCGGCGCGAAGCTTCGAGCCGCAGGCGACGAACGCATGGGCCGCGCGGGCCGACGCCGGGGCTCGCGGCACGAGCGCGGACACGAGCATGAGCACGACGCACACCTCGACGAAGCGCGAGAAACGCTGGGCTTCGATCGATGGGCCCTGGTGCATCGACCTCCAACACACGCCGAACGCGGTGATGTTCCCGCTCGACACGGGCTCGCGTCGGGCCGTGCTACCTAGCTCGCATGAGCTTCTCGAAGCGCTACGCCGAGCTGGCCGGGAAGCACCTCACGGTGCCGCTCGATCCCTCGCACGGTTGGTCCGAAGCCACCCTCGCCGAGGCCGAAGCGCGGCTCGGGTTCCGATTGCCGGCGGCGGTGCGTGCCTTCTACACGACGGTGGGTCGCCATCCCGAGCTCGACCTGCACCCGATCGTTCCGCCGGAGGAGCTCGAGGTCGAGGAACGCTTCCTCTTCTTCCTTCACGAGAACCAAGGCGTGGTGAGCTGGGGCGTGAAGGTCGAAGACGTCGGGCGCGACGATCCCGAGGCATGGCAACGGATCAACATGGAGCCCCCCGAGTGGCACAGCGAAGAGACCACGGTGTCGGGGCTGATCCAGTCGATGTGGGAGTTCTTCTTCCCCGCCGAGGCGTGACGTCTCGCGCTTGGTTTGGACGCGAACTTCACCTTCGGAGGGTTCGTGCACCTCTCCCAGCCCGGCTTGTCGATGGTCGTGGGATTGCAGGCGGGCACGACGTTTCAGTGACGCTCAGCCCTCGTCGAGCCGCGCGCGCAGACGCTCGAGCAACGCCTCGTGGCGCGGCTGCCGAAGCTCCTCCGCGACCAGCGCGGCGACGAGCGGTTCGATCTCCGGTGAGGCGAGCGCATCGCGGGTCGGGCCGTGGTAGGTCGCGTCGACGCAGCGCACGCTGACCAGCGCGTCGATGCCGAGCCGTCGCCAGCGCTTACGGCTCGCTCGCTGGCCCAACGCCTTCGCGACGCCTTCCTGCATGCCGTCGACGTGCACGCCGTGTCCCGGGGTTCGCGCGAAGTTCGCGAAGGAGACGATCGTGCTCCACTTCGGACGAAGCGCCGAGCGCAACACCACGTCGGCTTGCCACGTCGCCTCGCGTGCGCGGCAGATCACCGTGGCTTCCTCCGCGCCGCGCGCGTCGAGCAACGCCTCCGGTCCGACGTACGGGCCGAGCACCCAACGCGTCACGCCACGCGTGTCTTCGTGGATCAGCTCGACCTGCAATCCCGGCACGTGCGCGGCGATCACCTTCAATCGATCCGCCACGTCGTCGACGGGCCATCCCTGCGGCGGGAAGATCGTGGGATCGAGCGCGAAGCGCACGCGCGTCCCCACCGTCGATTCGATCGTGTCGGCCGGCCCGATCACGAGGCCGCGCCCGAACCGCTGCGTGAGGCCGCGGGTCGTGATCTCGACCTCCTCGCAGAGCGCCGTGACCAACGCCAAACCGAAGTCCGTCCCGACGCGCAGATGCACGTGGGGGGCGTGTCCGTCAGCGGTCGGTGAATCGTGAAACACCGTGGCGACCTCTTCGAGGAACGTGCGTCCCGAAGGGAGGCGCTCGGTGGAGATGCCCGGGCCGTCGTCGAGCACCTCTGCTTCGTTCGGACGCAACGCGATGCGGAGGTGGCGAACTTCGCCGATCAGCGCCTGATCGAGTGTGTTGCCGACCACCTCGTAGAGGAGCTCGGCAACGCCAAATCCGTCGTCGGTGCCCCCGACGTACATGCCAGGGCGTCGGCGAGCCGAGTCGACCAGGTCCAACATCCACGAAGCCTGCCACGTCTGCGCAGCGAGGCCGTCGCCTTCGCGGGCGTCACGGAGCGCGCCACGGCCATGCGACGAAGACGTCGGGCAGCGGTGTACGACCCACCGGCGGATGCACCATCTCGCCGGCCTCGTCCTCGAGCCGCAGCGTGAGCGCGCCGGCGGCGAGCGTGGCCACGAGCCGGAAGTGGTGCGCGTAGGGCTCACGCAAATCCTGGTCGTCGTCTTCCGTGGTGTCGGGATCGTCGCAGGGCTCGTTCATGCAGTCGGACTCACGCCAGCTCTCCAACGGGATCTCCGCGACCTTCCACGCCCCGTCGATCACCGCGAGCACGAAGAGCGTGGTCGACGAGCCGTACTCCAACCCGGATCCGTCTTCGGCGTCCCCGCGACCCCCGTAGTGCGCCTCCACCCGAAACACCCGACCGTAGGGCGCTCCCGCGTCGACCCACGTCGACTCGGCGACGTGCCCCTCGTCTCGAAAGATCGAGAAGGTGTCGGGGCAGGCGCTCACGAGCGGCACCTCGAGCTCGCCAGCGACGGCGTCGTGCACCACCACCGAGTCCTGAAAGCAGCCGTCTTCCACGCCGAGGTCCGGAAGCGTCGTGTGCACGATCTCCGCGCGGCGAGCGGCGTCGCTTCCGGCCACCGGGGTCCGGGTCACCTCGGACGTCACCTCTTCTTCTTCGACCTCTTCCTCTTCTTCCTCCGGCATCGCCTCGGCCTCCGCGAGCCGCGCCTGCACCGTCGCGTTCGGTCGCCGCGTGAGCGACGCCCGGTAGCTCGTGATCGCGAGGAAACGATCGCCGTCTTCCTGCGCGAGACGACCGCGGTTGTAGAGGCACATCGCGTAGGGCACGCGGTCCGCTTCGGACTCCACGCCCGCGCGGCGACGAAAGACCGCGAGACCCGCTTCGATCTGCGTCTCCGCCGCCGCCCGATCGCCGGCGCGCAATGCGACGAAGCCCGCCTCGCAATGCAGACGCGCGTTGCCGGCTTCGCGATTGGCGAGCGCGACGAAGCGCGGCGCCGCGGTCGCGACGTCCCCCGCTCCCACCAAACGACGCAGCTCCGCGACCTCTTGGCGAAGCGTGCGGGTGCGCGCCGGGTCGACGATCGGTTCGCGACGTAGCCCCGCAGGCGTCCCGCGTTCGTCCGCGCCCGCGTGGCGCTCCGTCGTCGCTTCGTTCGCGCTCGACTCGTCGCTCGGCGACGTGGCGACGACCGCCTCCGTCGTCGGAGCGGGAGCCTCCGTCTCCGAGCACGTGCAGGCTCCGATCACCAACCAGATGCAGGTCATGCGTCGCACGCGCCCAGCGTCGCTCGCCTCGGTGCCGACGAGAAGAGCCTTCGTGCGTCCGTGAGAGGCGTGAGAGGCCGGGGACCCCCGCGGGTTCGGGAATGGCGACGTCGCGACTCGCCGTTCTCGCGCCCATGCGAACGAACGCGCGTCTTGCCACGCTCCTCGCTTGTGCCGCGTGCGCGAGCTCCGGATCTCCGACCGACTCCGCGCCCACGGTGGCCACCGACGACACGCCGAGCGTGCTGGAGCGCGAGGTGCGCGCAGTGGTCGAGCGCGTGGCCTCGCGTCACGAAGGCGCACGCGTGGGGGTGCTCGTGCTCGATCCCCGCGACGGACGTGTCGTCGTCGCGGCTGGCAGCGGCGTGCTCGGCGACGACGAGCCGCTTCGCCGCGCGCCGACTGGCTCGACGTTCAAAGCGGTGACGCTCGCGGCCGCGCTCGGCGCCGGGCTCGATCCGTCGCGCGTCTTCGACGGCGCCGCGTGCTGTGGTGTACGCGACGCGCACCCACGCGCGCAGCTCGATCCCCGCACCACGATCGTGCACTCGTCCAACGTGGGCACCGCGCGCATCGTCGAGACCGTCGGCGCCGATCCGATCGTCGCGTTGGTCGACTCGCTCGCGTGGAACGAGGCCTTCGAGCTCGGCGGGCGTCACGCCGACGCGGCGCTCGTCCCGCACGACGACCCGGAGATGCATGCGCACTTCGCGAGCGGCATCGGTACCGAAGCCACGCTTCTCCATCTGGCCAGCGCGTACGCTGCGATCGCGAACGGCGGCGAATGGATCGCGCCGACGACCCGAGGCGACGGTACGCGACGTCGCGTGATGGACGCGCAGGTGAGCGCGACGCTGCTCGGCTTCCTCGAAGACGCCGTTCGCGAAGGCACCGGACAGCGCGCGCGCGTCGAGGGCGTGCGGGTCGCGGGCAAGACCGGCACCGTGCCGAACGGCGACGCGACGTACTCGCTCTTCGTCGGCCTCGCGCCCGTCGACGCGCCGACCCGCGTGATCGCGGTTCGCGTCGAGGCCCTCGGCGATCACCACGGTGGCAGCGCCGCGGCGCCGGTCTTCGCCGAGCTCTGGCCGCACGTCGCCCCCTGAGCTTCCCGCGGGCGTCGAGGCAGACAGCGTGGGTGTGGTTCTCATCCTGACGCGAGCACAGGCGCCAGAACCGCGCTTCGCGCCTCGGAGACAGAGTCCGAGACGGCGCTTCACGCCACCGCCGCTTCGCGCCACCGCCGCTTCGCGGCCTCACGGCATCGCCGATCCCGCGCTTCGCGCCACGAACACCCACGAAACGCTGTCGATTCGTAACGTAGTCGAGCCTGAGAAGTGGGGGCGGCCCCGCCGACTTCTGGCCGGACGTCGCACCGTGAGCGGCACTGCGAGCGTCCACGCCGCGCCCCGCGACGACCGACGAGACGCCGGAGTGAAGCTCAGGGAAGCCGCTCGAGCGTGCCCTCGAAGGTCGCCTCGCCGCGCGTGAGGTAGAGCGTCCCTTCGCTGACCGTGAGGCTCCAACGCTCGTGGCGTTCCAGCGCGGCTTCGAGCGCGTCGAGCAACGAAGGCGGCAACACCCAGAGTTCGAGCGCTTCGCGTCGATGCACCGTGGCTTTGTCGAGCTCGCGCAGCCACGGCGTCGGATCCGCGTACGCGTAGACCACCGTGCGACCCGCGGCCTTCGATGCCCGGTGCAGACGCTCGGGCGAAGGTTGTCCGACCTCGATCCACACGCGGACGTCGCCCGCGGGATCGCGCACCCAAACCGCCGGATCGTCGGTGGCCGAGAGCCCGCGGCCGAAGTCGATGCCCTCCTCGTGCTGGAGCGCGTAGGCGAGCACACGCGCGATCATGCGACGCGGCGTCTCCGAAGGATGCTGCGCGACACGAAGGTCGAGCGATTCGTAGACGCTGCGCTCCACGTCGGAGAGCTCGATCGAGAAGCGGTGAATGGTCGCGCCGAGGGCCATGGTCTCTTGGGGCTTCGCGGGCTCACGCCACGCGCAGCGTTCGGGTGTCCGTGACGATGGCTTGCACCGGCACGTCGTGGGGGAGGCTCGGCACTTCGACCACCAGCTGGAAGTCGTAACCGACTGCGAGCCGAAACGCGTTCGGAAGCGTCGGCAAGAGCTGGTCGTAGTAGCCCTTGCCGTAGCCGATGCGGAAGCCGTTCGGGTCGAAGGCCAAGCCTGGAACGAGCACCACGTCCACCGAGGCGAGGTCCACGCGCGGCGCGTCCGGCGACGGCTCGGGCACACCGAAGCCGCTCTCGTCGAGCACGTCGCCGGGCTCGTGCGCGTGCAGGACAATCGCTTGCTCTTCGAGGTCCACGCGCGGAAGCGCGATGGCCACGCCACGCTCGCGAAGCCGCTGCACCGCGGGCGCGAGGTTCACCTCGCCATGAATCGCGACGAACGCCGCGACCACCTTCGCCGACGCGAGCTCCGGTACCTCGAGCAGACGCTCGCCGATCTTTCGCGAACGCTCGGCGCGCGCCTCGCGCGGCAGCCCTTTTCGAACCGCGCGCATGCGACGCCGCAGCTCTTCCTTCATCCGCTGGCGGACGTGGTTCTCCCACGCGGCTTCGTCTTCGGGCGTGCCTCGCACCCGCGCTTCATAGCACCGTCCCGCGCATCGGCTGCGCGCAGATCCCGCGCGTCGCGCAGACAGACCACCGAAATCACGAATGGTTTTGGACACTTGCGACGGCACAAGCCTTGAAATGGCGGCGGCCATGCGTCGACTTTGGGTCTTCTTCTGGTGCGTGGGGGCGGTGCCGGCTTCGGCGCAGGTCTGCGGGAACGGCGTCTTGGAGGGCGACGAGTACTGCGAGGTGGACCCGCGCGGCGGCTACTACTTCAACGTCTCGGGCCTCGACTGCCGCGACCTCGGCTTCGACTACTGCACGCTCGGTTGTGTGGGCTGCGAGATGCATGCGCCCGACGGCGCCCCTCTCGGGCGCGATACGCTCCGCCCCATGTCCGAGGGCTACATTCACGGCTATTCCGAAGAAGAGCGCCGCCGCCTCGTCGCGCAGGCCGAGCTCTGGCGGGAACGGTTCCTCGTGCCGGGTCTCGACTACCGTGCAGGAGAGAAGCTGTTGGAGATCGGCTGCGGCGTCGGCGCCGTGCTCGCGGTGTTGGGCGAGCACTTTCCCGGTTTGAACCTGACCGGCGTCGACCTCGTTCCGTCTCAGATTGCGGCGGCGAAAGACGAGCTCGCCTCGCGCGGCCTGCGCGCCGACCTGCGGGTGGCCGACGCGGGCGCCCTGCCCTTCGACGACGCGAGCTTCGACCACGTCTACGGCGTTTGGGTGCTCGAGCACGTGCGGGAGCCGCACCCGATCCTGCGCGAGGTTCGGCGCGTCCTACGCCCCGGCGGCACGGTCGCGTTTCACGAGACCGACTACGCGATGTTCCACGTCTTCCCCGACCACCCCGACGTGGCCTACCTCGGCGAGGCCCAGCGCGCGCTCTTTCGCCGCGAAGGCGACCCCCACGTCGCACGAGCCCTGGGCGCGCGCCTCGTGGCCACGGGCTTCGAAGACGTCACGAGCGGACCAATGGGCTTCCACTACTTCACGGGCGACCCGGAGCTCGCGCGCTTCACGGACTACCTGCTCGGCTTTCTCGAGCCGATGGTCCCGCGTTTGGCGGAGCTCGGCTTCGACGAGGCACGGCTGCGCGAAGGCGTGGCCGCGATGCGTGCGTTGCCCTCGTTGCCCGAGGCCTCGATCACGCAGTTCGCGTTTCGCGCCACCGCCCGCGCTCCGCGTTGAGCGTCCACCCCGAGACGTCCGCGCTTCGGGCCTCGTTGACACTCCGGGGCCAGCCTCGGAACCTAACGCGCTTGGCTTCGGGAGGTGTGGACATGACGCGGGTACGTGTTTCGTGGGCTCTGGTGCTCTTACTCGTCGCGTGTGGTGGCGACGACGACGCGCCGCCGGACGATGCGTCGGTGGCGGACGCCGCGCTCGTCGACGCCAGCACGCTTTCGGACGCGGGTGGCGAGGACGCGAGCGGGCCGGATGCCGGTGAGACCTTCGTCCCGCCCGACGTCGACGGCCCCTTCGCCGTGAACCGTGAGAACGCCACGGTCGACGGCGACGCGGTCACCGCGCTCGTGCCGGACGCAGAAGGCCTCGTGCCTCTCGTGCTGCTCAAGCACGGCTTCCAGCTCGCGACGAGCAACTACGCGACCACCGCCACGCGCATCGCGTCGCACGGCTTCCTCGTGGTCGGCGTGGACAGCGGCGGCAGCCTGATCAGCGGCCCGACGAACGTCGAAGAGCGCGACGCGGTCGTCGCCACCCTCGACTGGGCGCTCGCCGAAGCGCCCTTCGCCGCGCGCGTCGACGCGACGCGCATCGCCGTGCTGGGTCACAGCCGCGGCGGCAAGGTCGGCGTGATGGTCGCGGCCGCCGATCGCCGCGTGGCGGCCGCCTTGCTCCTCGATCCCGTCAACGGTTGCGGTCCGGGCCAGAGCTTCAGCGAGAGCTGCCCCGACGTGACGGGTGCGGCCTTCGCGGGCTCGCTCGCGATCCCCGTCGGCGTGATGGGCGAGACGAACAACTCGACCGGCTTCATGCCCTGCGCGCCGCAGGCCGAGAACTACCGCACGATCTTCAGCGCCCTCTCGGCGTCGCCCTGGGCCGTGGCGTGGACCTTCGCGGGCGCGGACCACATGGACTTCGCCGACGACCCGGGCCTGGCGGGCAGCGTCTGTCCCGACGGCCCCGGCGACGACACGATGATTCGCGCCCAGGTGCGCACGATGGCGGTCGCGTTCTTGCGGCGGCACCTTCGCGCGGAAGCGGCGATGGATCCCTGGCTCGTCGGCGCCTCGGTTCCGACCGACGTCACGCGCGACGGCCCCTGAGCCACGACATGCATTGAAAGCCGCGGGCGTGCCCGTATGCTCCGCGTCCACCGCAGCATGACGTCGCTGCGAACGGAGGAACGATGAAGCTCGACGGTCTGAACGCGAACGAAGCGGCTTGCTTCCTGGGTTTCCTGCGCGAGGTGGTCCAGGCGGACGGCGAGTACAGCGTCGAAGAACAAGAGAAGATGGCCGAGCTTCGGGCCGAGATGGGCAAGGAGAAGTTCGACCAGGCCATCGCCGACGCGAAAGCCTTCAAGAGCCGCGCGGACCTGCAGGACGCGGCGATGAAGGTCGAGCGTGAGTCGGCTCAGAAGCTGATCGTCGACACGCTGATCAAGGTCGCCGCGGTCGACGGCATCGCGCAGGACGAGACGCGCCCGATGAAGTGGCTCGTCAAGCATTGGGGCGTCAGCGCGGACTGAGGTCGCGAAGCAAAGCAAAGCAAAGCAAAGCGAAGCACAGCGAAGCGAAGCGCAGCGAAGCGCCCGTGCCCTGCCCGTGCCCGTGCCCGCCACGAGACGCGCCCGATGAAGTGGCTCGTCGAGCATTGGGGCGTCAGCGCGGACTGAGGTCGCGAAGCGAAGCGCCCGTGCCCGTGCCCGTGCCCGCGAGAGGGTCACGACAGCGCGGGCACGTCGCATAAGGTCGAAGGTTCGACCCGCCTTCGGGAATCTGGATCGACGGCGCTGAGGCCGGACGCGTTTCTTCCCACGAATCGGGCACGGGCACGGGCACGGGCACGGGCATGGGCGGGCATGGGCGCGCGCGCTCAGCGCCGCACGTCGTCGAAGCGCATCGCCATCACCAGCGCCAACGCCGCCGCCGCCGCCGCCGCGACCACCTTCTCCGGTGGCACGTGCAGAATCTCGTCGGACCACATGTTGACGCCCGGGATCGGAAAGACGTCGGCGGGCACCAACACCGGCAACGCGTTCACCCCGACGTGCAGCGCGACGCACGGCAGGAGCGAGCGAGTGCGCAGGCGGAGCGCGCCGAGCACGAAACCCGCAGCCGTCGCGACCACCGCCTCCGCCGGCCGACCGTGCATCACGCCGAAGAGCACCGCCGACACCACGAGCCCGAGTCGCTCGCCGTAGGCCTCGGCGAGCCCGGGCAGAAGCACACCGCGAAAGAGCAGCTCTTCGGTCATCGGCGCGATGACCACCAGCGCGAGCGCGACCGCGAATCCGTCGAACGCCGAGTCCGCGCGCAGGAGATCCTGCACCGCCCGGGCATGCGCGGCGTCGCGCCCGAAGAGCTCGTGCATCAAGTTGCCCACCTCGGCGAGCGGCAGCTGCAACACCACGCCCGCGAGCCCGGCGAGCATCACCACCGGCGTCGAGCTCGGCGCGAGCGCGTAGACCTCACGCCGCGGACCACGCGCATGCACCCGCCGCGCGACCGCGAGCGCCAGCCCGAACCCGAAGAGCTGCGCGAGCCCGAGACTGAGCGGGTCACGCTGCACCGCGGCGGCCGCGCTCGTCAGGTCGAGCCCTCGCGTCGTGCGCACCAACGCCGCCAGGAGCTGCGCCCCGAAGCTGCCCAGCACCGCGAGCAGCACGTAGCCGAGCGCGGCGTGCCAGCGAATCGGAGTCGGCGCCGTCACCGTCAGCGCCGCAGCAGCTGCTGCGCCATCGCGTGCTCGTAGAAGCCGACCATGCCGTTGCCGACCACCTCGCGGAAGAGGTCGTTCGCGCCCGCCGCGTCCCCTTCGGCGAGCCGCCGCGCCGCCTCGTAGAAGAGCGCTTCGGTGCGCTCGCCGGTGCCTTCGGCGGCGCCCGCGAGCTCGTCGTAGCGAATCGCGCCGGTGCCGAACGCCGCGAGCTTGCCGGACCAACCCGTCGTCGACGATTGCGCGCGCAAGACGTCGACCACGTCCGAACCGACCGGCTGACCCGCACGGGCCGCGACCACCTTCACCCAGAGCGCGAAGTAGACGCGCCATTGCGGCTCGAGCGTCGTCTGACGCTGCGCCTCGCGGAAGACCTCCTGTGCGAACACGAGGTCCGGGGTCGGGCTCGCCACGAGGTGCGAGAGCAAGGTCGCGTAGAGCTCACGCGCCTGAGGCGCCGCCGCGAGCGCCGAGCGGAACGCGGTAACCGCGTCGTCGTGACGCGCCATCTGATCGAGCAACACGCCGCGGCGCATCTGGAGCTCCGCGATCATCGCCGGCTCCTGCATCGCGGGCGCGAGCTCGTCCCAGGTCGCGAGCGACTGCCGCCACATGCGGCCGGCCTGGTCGGCGTTGCCCGAGGCCGCGAACGCGTCGCCGAGCGACTGCAAGATCGTCGCGCGACGAAGCGCTTCGATCGGCGTCGTGTTCGGCGTCAGGTCCAGCGCCCGACGGTAGAGCCGGGCGGCCTCTTCGGCCTCGCCGGTGCGGAGCCGCAGGAGCGCGAGCTGCAAGAGCGCCTCTGGCGACTCCGACGCGCGCAGGCTCGACTCGAAACGCTCGACCGCCTGCTGCGGATGACCCGAGTGCATCTCGGCGGTGCCCACGAGCAGCTCGATGCGCGCCCGCGCCACCGGAGGCTCCGCCTGCGGAAAACGTCGCGCGCGCTCGTCGAGAATGTGCAGCGCCCGGTCCGCGAGGCTTCGCGCCACCGACGCATCGCTCGCGAAGAGGTCGCCTTCGAGCAACTCGTCGATCGCCGCGAGCGCCTCGTCGTAGAGATCCCGCGAGCTCGGCTCGACGTCGAGCGCGTCGCCGTAATACGCGAGCGCCATCGCCGCGGCGCCGTCCTGCACCGCGAGACGCGCGAGGCAGAGCGGGAAGCGCGCGTCTTCCGGGAAACGCGACTGACCGAAGCGGCACATGCCACGCGCCGCGGCCGGACGCGCCTCGCGGTAGACCTCCGACAGCTCGATCGTCGCGTCCGCGCCACGCGTGTTCACGTTGCGCATCGCCTCGAGCGCCGCGATCAGCTGGCCGACCGTCTCGCCGCGGTCGCCCATGCGCTGCAGATGCGCGAGCGCCTCCTCGACCAGACCGTGGCGAAGGTAGACCGCCGCCACGTCGAGCGGCGCGAGGCGGAGCACCTGCGCCGAGAGCGGCCCCACCTGGAGCATCGCCTCGGGTCCCTGCTGGAAGCCTTCGAGCACGGTGTCGCGGCGCTCGACGTGAAGCTGCGCGAGCGCTTGCAGCACCTCGGGCGCGGGCGCGATGCGCGAGGCTTCGTCCCATTCGTCGATGAGCTGGGTGTAGCGCTCGAACGCGGTCGGAAGCTGCGAGCGCGCGTCGCGACCCCACGAGGTGACGAGACCGTATTCCTGCTCCAGCGCGCCGTCGTTCGCGTGCCGCGCGCGAAGCAGACGCAACGCACCGATGACCTTGCCCTCTTGGCCGAGACGTTCGGCGCGCGCGACGAGCGCACGGGCGGCGGCCTCGAAGAGCTCGGGCACCTCACCACGCTCGAGCTCGCTCGGATGCACGAGGTCGGACAGCTCGATCAGGTGCGCGGCGAGGGCGTCGGCGTCGCCCGTCTCGACGATCGCCGCCGTACCTTGCGCGCGCCACGCGAGCAGCGCGTCACGAAGCGCCAGGCGCGACGGGTCGTTCGGCGGGAGCGCGTGAAAGGCACGCAGCAGGTCCGGGCCGTTGGTGTCGTCGACGCGCTCGGGCACCGGCACGCGCAGCGCGGTCGTGGTTCCGTTGCCGTTTCGCGACGCGGTGCCACACGCGATCAGGACGGCGAGCGGCAAGGCCGCGAGGAGGAGACGCAGGGACTTCGGCATGCAGCGGATGCCCGGAGCATAGTCCAGCGACTCCCCCTCCGGCACCCGTGGGTCCTTTCCGCTCGATCCCGACGGAAAGTAGGGTCGAAAAGCTCGAAAAATCGCGCTTCTCGCCGAGCTCCGGGCCGCGAGGGCATGCGGCCGCGCCCCCGTCCGGCGAACCCCGAGCGACCACGAAGAGCCTTCACGGGACCACGAGACATCCGATCGACCGCCGTGCCCGTGCCCTTGCCCGTGCCCGTGCCCGATTCCTGAGAAGAAGTTGGACGGCGAGAGTCCCGCTCGCTCGAGGCGTGGGAACGCGCGTGACTCGTCGACTTGCGCGCACTCTTCCCAGGGAAACCGGGATGGCTTCCCACCCGTCGCCCGGCGCCGGCTCAACCCGCGAGGCGCTTCACCCAGAAACGCATCGGATGATCGGACTCCTCGGCGTCGCCGCGGTCCTTCCACCGCATCGTCGCGTTCAGCTCTTCACGCGGCGCGTAACCGAAGTGTCGCCACACGTCGTCGAGCGGGGCGTAGCCCGGCGGACGCTCCGGATGGTCGTCCGGTCGCTGCACCGCGCAGAAGGTGAGCCACGTCGCGCCCAGGCTCCGCGCGTGGGCTTCGCGCATCGCGTGAAATCGCGAGTACACGCCTCGCCCACGGTGCGTCGCGCGCAGGATCGACTCGCCCCCGTAGAAGAGCTCGTTCGGATCCCATCCGTGTTTCACGAACGGCTCATGCATGGATTCTGGCTCGTGAACAAACGGAATTCCCGTCGATGCGCCGACGATCTCTCCCGCCTCTTCGGCCACGATCACGACCGAGCCTTCGTGACGCGCGTAGAGATCGAGGTATCGCGCTTCGTAATCGAGATCGCCGTCGTACAAATACGGAAAGTCCACGAAGATCTCGACCCGCAACGCGGCGAGCTGCGGGATCAGCGCGACGATCGCGTCGCCCGTGCAGGCACGAACCTCGACGCTCACGCGCCGACCTGCTGCAGCCAGCTCTGCAAATCGTAGTAGTTGGTGACCCGAGCGACCTTCCCGTCGCGAATCTCGAAGAACGCGCCGACCGGCAGGTCGTAGGTCTGCCCCGAAGCCTCCGGCAAACCGGCGTCGGTCACGAGGTAGGTGCCCTCGATGCGAAACTCGGCCGCCCCCCGCGCGCCGTCCGCGGTCGCAAAGACGACGAGGTCCTTCACGCGCTCGCGGTAGCACTCGTTCATCCGAGTCATGAACGCCACGAACGCCTCTTTGCCAACCCGACGCGCATCCCGGCCGCCTTGGTTCGAGTCGTGCGCCACGTCGTCCGTGAGCAGGGACAAGAAGGTGTCCATGTCGCCCGCATCGAACGCCGCGTAGTAGCGGCGCAGCAGGTCTTCGGTTTGGGCTCGGCCTTCGGACACGCCGTCAGCAGTGGGCTCGGTTCGGCTCATGACGGCGCATGTTAGCAGGAAAAAGTGCGCCGCCGGGTGAATCTCGGCGCGAAGCGGCACGTCGAGGCCCAACTTCTCCTGCTCCCAGGCAGGCTTGGCTTCGGGAAGAGCGATGCGTCCCTTTCTCTGTCTCCTCTTCACTCCGACCTTCGCGCTGGCCCAAGCGCCGGCCGAAGGCTCCGTGGCCGACCCGAGCGCCGACACCTTGGCGCCAGTCCCCGCGCCCTCCGAAAGCGCCACGGAGTCCATCACAAGGCCGATCGACGAGCCCATCACCGAGGTCTTCGCCTTCGGGGACACGCCGCCGGCCGACCTGGGCCGCAGCCTCTGGGCCGGAGATCGGGAGGCCGCGCTGCGCGCCATCGAAGCGGACACGAACCCTCCGAGCCCGGCCGTCGCCTGCCTCGAAGCCGCGCTGCGCGACCAACGTCTTCGCGAGTCGTACCTCCCAGGCCGGCCGCCGGTGGATCGCCTCACCGCGCAGCTCTTCGCGACCGCCCGTGCCTCGCTCGAGGGCGAGCTCGAAGCTACGTATCACGCGTACTCCCGATGTGTCGCCGGCGCGACGCGGGTGCCGAGCGCTCCCGTGGTCGCCGCGACCGAGAGCGGGGTCGCTCACGTGAACGTCGAAGCACTTCGAAACGCCACGGTCGCGCGGCATTCCGAGCTCGAACGGGCGCGCCCCGCGGTCCTCGAAGGCGACGACGCCACGGCCTACGAAGCTCTCCGAGGTATCCTGATCGACACCGACGAGGAGCCTTCGACCCCCGAGCGCGCGGCTCGCGAAGAGCCCGAGCCCTGGTCCCTCGAAGCAGCCGCCGCGTGGCACGTCGCCGGCCATGGGCGGCTTCCGATTCCACCGGAGCCCAAGCGCGAGCCCACGTGGCGTATCACGCCGCTGATCACTGGTGTGCTCGAGTTCTGTCTCGCCCTCGCGCTGATCCCCGCCAGCCTTCGTGGCGATTCGGACATCCTGGACAGCGGGCGCGTCCGCATGGCGCTCTTGGGCATGGGCTTCGGCGGCATCCTCTCGATGGTTCTCTTCCCGACCTGGGCCGAGCGCGGCCGCGACAAGCGCCTCGCGTTGAGCGGCGCCTTCGTCTTGGGCGCGTTGGCTCTCGGCCTCGGCACCGCGCTCGCTGACGTGCGCCCTCGCCTTCGTGCGTTCGGCGCCGCGCTCACGGCCAGCGCGGCCGTCGACCTCGGTTTCTGGATCGGCGGCGCGGTGATCCAGCGCCGTTGGCGCCCCGTCGTCTCCGCCTCCCGCCACCACGGAAGCCTCGGATGGCACGTCTCCTTCTGATCCTCGCGGTCTCGCTCGTCGCGCTCCGAGCGGAAGCGCAATCGCCACGCGAGCTGCGCGAGCTCGCGCTCGCCTTCGAGCGGGGCGACGAGGGCCAAGTGCGCCACTACGCGTCGGCGTTTCGTGGCGAAGGCACGTTGGGCCGCACCTTCGCCTGCATCGAGTTGGCCTTCGCGGGGGCGTCGCTTCGTCGTTTGGTCGACGCACCTCTCGACGACGCCGCGTTGGCGGACGCGGTGCACGCGCTGACCACCCTCGACCGGGAGACCCATGCGCTCGCCGACTCCGCGACGCTCTGCGGCGACGTCGAAGGGCTCCCCCGCGCGACCTCCTTCCCGGTCGAGCTGGCCTACCTTCGCTCGGAGCTCGACCTCGCGAGCGAGCTCGCCTCCGAAGCGCTGCGCGCCCAAGCCGACGAGACGACGGCGGTGCTGGTCGACGAAGCGCGGCGTCTCCTTGGTGAGCTGGGCCGAAAGCTCGAAGGCTGGCCGACGGATGCCTGGCCCTTCGCGCGCGCCGCTTGGGAAGGTCTCGACCCGCCGGCCGCGGTCGAGCGCGAGTGGCGCTTTCGTTCGCCTGCACCGTCGATCGGAAGCGGCGTGTTGGTGGCGGCCTCCGGCATCACGGGATTCGTCGGTTCGTTGCCCTCGCTCGCGACCGGCGAGGGAATTCCGCGCGGCATCGCCGGCGCGTGGGGCCTCGCGTTCGGATCCATCGCGGCCGCGGTTGGAGGCGCGGGCTGGGCTCGGCATTCGCGCGCGCTTTCCATCGCGGGCGCGGTGATGATCACGCTCGCCGGCTCCGGCGGTCTGCTCGCGATCGGGATGCTCGACGAACCGCGCGGCCGCTGGTTCGGCGGCGGCCTTCTTCTCGGCGCGGGCATCGGCGCGCTTTGGACGATCGGCTCCTTCGCCCACCTGCGCCATCACCGCGACGCCGACGACGCGTGGCGCGACTTCGTGCAGGGGCTCTCGGTCCGCGCCGGTCCGCGTGGCGCTTCGGTGGGTTGGAGCACGCGGTTCTGATCCGCGGGGCTCCAGACTGTCCGAGTTGGTTCGCGTCGCCCTCGTCGGGAAGAGTTGGTCGCTACTCGTGGTGCTCGACGCCAAGCCCGAGGAAGAGGCCGAGCACCGTCGCGCCCATCCGCACGAGCGTGGAGGCCCCGCGGGTCTTCACCGACGCGAGTCGCCCGCGATGCGGTCCCAGCTCCGATTGCCACGCCCGACGTGCGCCCGGCGCGTATCCGGACATGTGCTCGACGTCGAGAACCAGATCCGTCGCCGTCGGATGCTCCAAGATCGACGCCGCCACGGCGGCCGCCGAATCCTGGCCCGCAGTCGCGTCCAAATGCCCGACGAAGCGCACGATCAACGCGTCGCCCTGCCTCTCGAGTTGCCAGGCCTCGGTCCCCACCGCGGTCAAGAATGCCACGCCTTCGCGAACGCGAACACGGGGCGCCCGAAGCGACTTGGTCGCGCTGCTCGACGGCGACGAGCGAGGTGCTCGGAAGCTCGTCTGCGGCATTCGCCGCAAAAGAAAAGAGACCGCTGAAGTTCAGCGGTCTCCCCCGCGGCATTCGCCGCAAAAGATCAGCGGTCTCCCCCGCGGCATTCGCCGCAAAAGAAAAGAGACCGCTGAAGTTCAGCGGTCTCTTAGATTCTCGGTGGAGATGAGGGGGATCGAACCCCTGACCTCATGAGTGCGATTCATGCGCTCTCCCAGCTGAGCTACATCCCCGAGAGGGCGGGCAATATACACGTGGCCTCGGGGCGTGCAAGGCCGGTCGACGCATTTGCCGCCACAAACTTTCGTGGCGCCCACGGAGTCCCGCTCGCACGTCGGCGAGGTACCGCGCCCGGGGAGTCACGCGCGTCTCGAGCCCGGCAAAAGTGCGCAAGCGCATCGCCGCGAAACGACGGCCGTGAGAGAGCCCGCTCGGTTCGCCGCCCACGCGGCGACGTGGAGGACGCCATGGTCGACTACTACGGCATCGACGACGAGCTCAGCAGCGAAGAGCGCCAGATTCGCGACGCGACCCGTCGCTTCATGGACGCGAAGGTCCAGCCCATCATCTCGCGCTGCTACCAAGACGGCGTCTTCCCCACCGACCTCATCCCGGGCTTCGCGGAGCTCGGCCTGCTCGGCGCCAACCTCGAAGGCTACGGCTGCGCGGGCATGGGCGACGTCGCCTACGGCCTCGCGATGCAGGAGCTCGAGCGCTGCGACTCCGGCATTCGCAGCTTCTGCTCCGTGCAGGGCTCGCTCTGCATGTACCCCATCTGGGCCTTCGGCTCCGAAGAGCAGAAGCAGCGCTACCTGCCCGGCATGGCCAAGGGCGAGATCATCGGCTGCTTCGGCCTCACCGAGCCCGACTTCGGCTCGAACCCCACGGGCATGATCACGCGCGCCGACGCGCTCCCCGGCGGCGGTTTCAAGATCAACGGCACCAAGCGTTGGATCACCAACGGCAACCTCGCGAAGGTCGCGATCATCTGGGCCCGCGTGCAGGGCACCGGCGACGAAAAGCGCGACGGCAAGGTGCACGGCTTCCTCGTGCCGACGGAGTCGAAGGGCTTCACCGCCATCAAGCTCGAAGAGAAGTTCTCGCTGCGCGCGAGCGTGACCAGCGAGCTCATCCTCGAAGACGTCGAGGTCGGCGCCGACGCGCTGCTCCCCGGCGTCATCGGCATGCGCGGCCCGCTCAGCTGCCTCTCGCAGGCGCGCTACGGCATCTGCTGGGGCGCGATCGGCGCCGCGATGAGCTGCTACGAAACCGCGCTCTCGTACGCGAAGGATCGCGTGCAGTTCAGCAAGCCCATCGCGGGCTACCAGCTCGTGCAGCAGAAGCTGGTGCACATGCTCACCGAGATCACGAAGGCGCAATGCCTCACGCTCCGCCTCGGCCGCCTCAAGGAAGCCGGCAAGGTGAAGCCGCAGCAGATCTCCCTCGCGAAGCGGAACAACGTCTCGCACGCGCTCGAGATCGCCCGCGTCGCGCGCGACGTGCTCGGCGGCAACGGGATCATGTACGACTACCCCGTCGGCCGGCACCTCATGAACCTCGAGACCGTCTACACGTACGAGGGCACGCACGACATCCACACGCTGATCGTCGGCCAAGACATCACGGGCATCCCCGCCTTCGACTGACTTCGTCGAAGCACGCACGAACGGCCGGCTCGGAGACGAGTCGGCCGTTTGGCGTGAGCGACAAAGCGTTTCCCGACGCAGGGGCCGATGCCGCTGGCGCCCGCGCGTGTGATCGGTACCTTGCGGAGCAGTGAACGTCGGTCGCTACCACCTCGACCGCCTGTTGGGCGAAGGCGGCATGGGAAGTGTTCACGCCGGAACCCATTCGGTCACGGGCCGGAAGGTGGCCATCAAGCTGCTGCGGCCCGAGGTCGCCGCGGTGCCGGGCGTCCACCAACGCTTCCTCACCGAAGCGCGCGCGGCGTGTGCCGTCGATCATCCCCACGTCGTCGACGTGCTCGACGTCGACGTGACGGCGGACGGGCAGCTCTACATGGTGCTGGAGCTGCTCGACGGCGAAGCGCTCGACACGCGCCTGCAACGCGGGCCGCTTTCTCCGAAGGAGCTCTGGCAGCTCGCCGAGCCGTTGCTCGACGCCCTGCAGCGCGCCCACGAGCGTGGCGTCGTCCACCGCGACATCAAGCCCGCCAACGTGTTTCTCGCGCAAGATCGAACGGGCCGTAAGGTACCGAAACTGCTCGACTTTGGCATCGCCAAGCTGCTCGAAGGCGACGACCCCTCCGTGACCGCGAGCGGGCATCTGCTCGGAACGCCGCTCTACCTGCCGCCGGAGCACGTGCGCGGCGCGAAGGAGGCGACCCCGGCCGGCGACGTCTACTCGTTCGCGGCGCTTTGCTACGAGGCGCTGTCCGGGGTGCCGCCGCATCCCGCCAAGACACTTCCCGAGCTGCTCCTCTCCATCGTCTCGAAGACACCCCCGCCCTTGGTGGAGCGTGGGGTCTCGCCGGCGCTCTCCGAAACCATCGCGGCAGGGTTGGCGCGCGACCCGGCCGACCGACCACCGTCCGCCGCGGCGTTCGCGGAGCGACTGCGCGTCGCGGTCGAGTCGGCAGAAGATGCGCCGGCCCTCGAGACGCCGGACGCGCTCGCCCTCACGGGCGCCGCAGCGAACCATGTCTTGCCGAAGACCACGCCGGGCGCGCCGCTGCCCGTCTTGCCGCCGCCGCGACGAAACCTCGCGTGGCTCGCGCTCCCGGCCGCGCTGCTGATCGCGCTCGTCGGCTACGTGTCGACCCGTTCGGACGAGGTGCCGACGTCCGAGCCGACTCGGCTCACTCCGAGCCCCGTCCACGCGAGCCCCCGCGCGTCCGCCGAAGCCGGAGTCGCCACGACGGAAGACCTGCACGAAGACCCGAACGAAGGCGGGGACTCGAACGAAAGCGGAGACTCGGACGAAGCCTCGAACGAGCCGGCGGAAGCGACGACGACGACCGTCCGCCGAAACACCACGAATCACCCGGCGACGCGCGAGACCGCGAGCTCGCACACGAACGCGCCCACCAGCGAGCCGGTCGACGACCCAGCCATGAACGCGCCCACCCACGAGCCGGCAACGACCATGACCGAAACGCCTCCCGCACCGGCCCCCGAGCCCGTAGTGGTCGAAGGCATTCGAAGTGGAGGCCTCCGTGCCGACGAGTTCTGATCGCGCCGTGCTCGTGGGGTGCCTCGTCGTGGGGTGCCTGCTCCCGCGCCCGCTCGCGCTCGCTCAACCCGAGCCGCCTCCTTCGACCGGGACCCACGACGCGCCGACGGACGACGCGATCGACGCCGAAACGACGGGAGCAACCGCGACGGATGAACCGGGGGCGATCGCCGATCCCGACCCGAACCGCGCGGCGTACGACGCCTTCGTCGCGTCGGCGCTTCGCGCGTTCGGAGTGGGTCGCTTTCGCGAAGCTGCCGACGACTTCCGTGCCGCGTACGGACTGCGGCCCTCGGCGCGCGCCCTCCGGGGCCTCGGCAAGGCGCTCTACGAGCTCGGCGACTACGTCGGCGCGTCCGAAGCGCTCGAGCGCGCGCTCGTCGCCACGGTCGATCCGCTCGGCGCCGCGTTGACGGAAGACGTCGAGACCTTGCTCGTCCGCTCGGAACGCCAGCTCGCGACGTTGGCGATCACGACCTCGGTCGACGCCGAGCTGGTGGTCGACGGTCGCTCCGTCGAAGCCGGCGTGGTGCGCGTGAACGCCGGCACCGTGCAGGTCGACGCGACCGCGCCCGGTCATCACCCGCTGCGCCGCGACGTACGCATCGAAGCAGGAGAACGTGTGGAGCTGACGCTGACCCTCGAGCGGCGGGCCGAACCCGTCGTCGTGACGTCGCAGCGTTCGTTGCTTCCCGCGGTCGGCGGCACGCTCGCGGCCGTCGGACTCGGCGGCGTGATCGGTGGCGCGTTCTGGCGGGCCGACCGACACGACGCGCGCACGACGTGTCGCGAACGCGAAGGGGTGGTGTGCACGAACGCGGACCGACTGCGCGTCGAAGAACGCGCGGCCCTCGCGACGACCGTCGTCGCCGCCGTCGCCACCGCCGTCGGCGTCGGTCTGCTGGTCGGTGGTCTGCTCGGACGAGAAGAACCGACCGACGCCGTCGCCTGCGCGCCGGTGCGCGGGGGCGGGCTCTGCGCATGGGAGGGCCGGTTCTGATGCGCTGGCTTCGACTCTTCGCGCTCGTGTGCTTCGGATGCACGACGCCACAGTTCCTCGAGGCGACCTGCGACAACCGTCGCGACGACGACGAAGACGGGCTCGTCGATTGCGACGACCCCGATTGTGCGCCGAGCGGTCTTTGCGAGAACGAGCGCGAACGTTGCCTCGACGGGCTCGACAACGATCGCGACGGACGCGCCGATTGCGAGGTCGAGGCCTGCGTCGCCGCCGGCTTCTGCGAGCCCTTCGTACCCGACACGCCGTGCGACACCCTCACCCAAGAGGGTTGCCCAATCGGCATGGGGTGCTGGCTGACCGACGACGAAACGCTCACGTGTGCGCGCACCGAAGGCGCCACGCGCGTGCACGGCGAAGCCTGTGACGACACGGTCGCGGTCAGCCGTGGTTGCCTCGTGGGGCACACCTGCATCGATGGAACGTGTTGGCGGGGATGCCTGCTCGACGGCGACTGTCCCTTCGACTCCCGTTGCCTCGGCGACGGTTCGACGGACGCCGGCACCTGCACGATCCCCTGCAACCCACAACTGGGCAGCGAAGCGTGCGAGGCCCCCGCGGCCCTCTGCGCGCCGCTCGCGGCCTTCGTCCCAGAGCTTCCCTTTCGCCAAGGGGGCGGCCTCTTCACGTGTGTGGTGGTGGACGCCGGGACGGTGGGCGGCGACCGAGTCGAAGGCGAACGGTGCGGTGGCCGGAGCGCGCGGTGTCGACGCGACCTCGTGTGCGCGCCGAACCTCGACGACGTGCAGAGTTGTCGGACACCGTGCTTCGCCAACGTCGAAGGCGCGCCGCGTCCCGGCACGGGTTGTCCACGCGAAGACGATCTCTGCTGGCCGACCTACCCGAGTCACCCCGCCATCGAACGCGGGGGCGACGCGGTGACGTTGATTCAAGGCACGTGCTGGGCACCGGGGGAACGATGAGGTCGTGGTTCCTCGTCAGTTGTCTCGCGTGTGTCGCGTGCGGTGGCACGAAGTCACCACCCGACGCCTCGGACGCGACGGTCGACGCACCCACCGACGCAACCGTCGACGCCGGCGCATCGAACCCGAGGCGCACGCTCGACGAATGCGACGACCGCATCGACGCGTTCGGAAGCCAGCGCGTGTATTGGCGCGACGGCCTCGTCTACACGGAGCTCCGCGTCGACGACACGACCTGGGCCGGGCTCTACGTTCATGACGACGTACGCGCGGGCGACGCGTTCGACCTGGAAGACGAGCCGCTCGACCTTCGAACCTGTCGCGTGTGCCTGCTCCGCGGCGTCGACTGCACCGACCCGACCGACTACCGCACCTGCGATCTGCGCATGGCCGCGCGTGGGCGCGTGGCGGTCCTCGCACGTCCGAACGCGGCCGGCGACGACTTCAGCCTCGAGCTCGCCGACGTCTTCTTCGAGCCCATCACGCTCGACACGTCGTTGCGCTCGACCCTTCGCGACGCGCCGTGCAGCTACCAACGGCAAGCGAGCTTCATGTCGGGTGCGGTGATCGACGACACGACGGAATGCGATCCGCGGAACCTCGTCTGCGCGGTCGAAGCACGCTGAGACCCGTACCCCTCAACGACCGAGGCGCTCGGGCAACGCGGTCGTCACGCCGATCCCGAAGACCGGGTGACTTCCGGCGTGTACCAACGCGCGAAGCCGTCCTTCGGCGTCGAGCACGGGCGAGCCCGAGTTGCCGGGCTCGATGGGACAACCCGACAACCAACCCACGCGTCGCGCTTCGGCACCGAGCCGCGCCTCGGCCGCCTCCGAGGTCTCCGCTCGGCACAGGCGCGCCTCGAGCTGGTGTTGGCTGCCGTAGATCGGATGCGGCGTGACCGACGCCACCGTGACGATGGTCCCTTCGCGTACCGCCTCGGACGCCAGCGTCGCGAACGGTCGCGGGAGTGGGCGCTCGAGCAACAACAACGCCCAGTCTTGGAGGAGCACTCCGTCTTGGGTGTCGGGGTCCTGCGCGAGCACGCGAACGCAGCGCGCGACCGCGGCTTCGTGATCCGTCGTGGCCGGGAACGCGACCCACGCGTCGTCGCATCGCGGCGTGGTCAGGCAATGGCTCGCCGTCAGCACCCGGTCGGGCGCGACCAAGGTGCCGGTACAGCGAACCGGCGGGATGCGACCCGTGAGGTCCGGCTCGCGGCCGGGAAAGACGACGAGACCGACCGAGGGAGGGCATCGTGTGGCGTCGGCACAGCGGACCTCGGGTCGGGCTTCGGTGAGCAAGGTGCGCAGGGCGCTCCGTGGCTCGCGGGGATCACGAATGGCATCTCGCTCGGTGCGAGGCCCCGCAGCTTGTGCGGCGGCGAGGGTCGAGAGCCCATCGGGTTCAGGTTCCGGGGTGGAGTCGGTCGACCGGACGGCCTCCGCCGACTCCGAACGCACGTCGCTCGTCGCGCCCCCGCACGCGATCACGAGCCCCGCGAGGGCGACCCGCCACATTCCCACAGCCTGGGGGGTGCCTGGGGAAGCGGCAAGCGCGGGGAAAACTCGGGCGCGCGAATCCTTCAGTGCCCGTGAGAGATTCGACGTGGAAGGTCTGGAAGATCCACGGGATCTCCACTTGCGGATCGGAGGTGAGACGTGAGGCGCCGACGACCGCATGCGGCGTCGGACAACCTCGGGGCGGGAGAGTTCCTGGGACGGGACGGGGACGGGTCGGGGACGGGGACGGGGACGGGGACGGGGACGGGGACGGGGTCAGGGACGGGCACGCGCACGGGACGACTGGGTGCGAACGAGGGTGGATCGGAGCCGATACCACGCCTCGTCTCAACCGCGATCCGCCTGGGGGATCGCGGTGGACGATCCACGCCACCTACGAAAATCGCCCGCGCGAGGCGGGCGATTTCTCGTTCTCGACTTTCCACCTGGTCGTGGAGAATCGGTGCGGTGGGGGTCAGCGCGCTTCTTCGCGCAGCCGCTTCACGATCCAATCACCCGTCGCGCGGGTGCCGAGGTCACCGCCGACCTCGCGGGTGCAGTGTCCCGTCTCGATCGCTTCACGCACCAAGCGCGTCAGCAGCGCCTCTTCGCCCTCGAAGCCGAGGTGCGTCAGCAGCATGCCGACCGTGAGCACCGTCGCGAGCGGGTTCGCCACGTCTTTGCCCGCCAAGGGAGGCGCGCTGCCGTGGACCGGCTCGAACATGCTGACCTTGCCCGGGTTCACGTTGCCGCTCGCCGCCATGCCGAGGCCACCCTGCAGGCCGGCGCCGAGGTCGGTGACGATGTCGCCGAAGAGGTTGCAGGCGACGATGACCTCGAAGGGCCGCGGGTCCTGGATCAGGTAGAGGCAGAGCGCGTCGACGAAGACGTGATGCGCCGCGATGTCCGGGTACTCCTTGGCGACCTCCTGGAAGGTGCGGAGCCAGAGCCCGTGCGCGTCGGGCATCGCATTGTGCTTGTCGCACATGTGCACGCTCTTGCGGCCCGTCTTCTTCGCGAGCTCGAAGGCGTGGCGGACGATGCGCTCCACGCCCTTGCGCGTGTTGAGGTCGACCTGGGTCGCGACCTCGTCGGGGGTGCCCTTCTTGAAGGTGCCGCCCATGCCGACGTAGATGCCCTCGGTGTTCTCGCGAAGCACGAGGATGTCGACCTCCTCCGCGCGCACGTTCTTGAGCGGCATCAGGCGCTCGTGAAGGCACTGGATCGGCCGGAGGTTCACGTAGAGGTCGAGCCCGAAGCGCAGCCCGAAGAGGATGTCGCGCGCGTGCTTGAGGTCGGGCACCCGCGGGTCGCCGAGCGCGCCGAGCAGCACGCCGTCGCACTCCTTGGCGACGAAGTCCGCGACCTCGTTCGGGTAGGTGGTGCCGTCCTTCAGGTAGCGGTCGGCGCCGAGGTCGAAGTCGTGGAGCTCGAGCTTCCAGCCCCGCAGATCCCGGAGCGCCTCGAGCACCTTCACACCCTGCGCGACCACCTCGGGTCCGATGCCGTCACCACCGAGGACCGCCACCTTCTTCGTCATAGGCCGGCGACCCTAGCAGCGGGGCGCCGAGCCTCGAAGGGCGCTTCTCACATCCTGCCGGGCCGCGGGGCTCGGGTTCGTCGGCGTTCCTTCACGGGAGGAAGCCCGGCCGGCGCACAGGTTTTCCACAGAATCACGCGAGGAGACGAAGCCAAAATCGACCGTGATACGTGGTCGATTCTGGCTCCAAGACCCGTTCTGTCCACAGACGCAGTGGCTTCACATCACGTTGCCGAGACCGCCCGCGTCGTGGACCTGTTCGAAGCCCTTCGAGCGGAGGATCGAGGTCGCGCTCGCGCTGCGGGCGCCGGAGCGGCAGTAGACGATGATCTCGCGGTCCTTCGGGAGCTCCTTGGCCCGCGCGGGAAGGTCCTGGAGCGGCACGTTGCGCGCGCCCTTGGGGTGGCCGGACGCGAACTCGCCCGGCGTGCGGACGTCGACCAGCCACGCACCGGCCGCGACCTTTGGCCTGAATGTCGTCGCGTGAGAGCCGGTTCGAGCCACCGAAGAGTCCAGCGAAGAGTCCCATGATTGCCTCCTGCCTGCCGAGTTCTCGCGGGCTCGACCCCGCTCATTTCACCGAACGTGCCACAGGCGAGACAACGATCGAAGAGCGCGAATTGCTTCTGTTTTTCGCGCTTTCTTCCCCAACTACCCACAGCGCTCGCGACACCGTGCGACGACGTCGCGACATGCCCGAAACGCCGACGACCGTTCGACCCCGAGGTCACCCGAACGTCACCGCGCCGAACGTCACTCCGGCCGAACGACCAAGACCGGGCAGGTCGAGAGCCGCACCACACGCTCGGCCACCGAGCCCAGGAGCACCCGCTTGAGCCCCGTGCGCCCGTGAGAGCCGACGATGATCAGGTCCGCCCCGACAGCCTTGGCGTGCTCCGAGATGCCCTCCCCGGCGTCCTCGCGGCGCAGACAGGTCACGGAGACCTCGAGCCCCGGGAAGGCCGCCTCGGCCTGCTCCTGGAGGCCCTTCTCGGCCGTCTCGCGCATTTCCTTGGCCGCCTGGCTCATGAGCTGCGAGCCGCTCGCGGGAAGCGCCAGCGGCACGTAGGGCGAAGGGTCGAACACGTGCAGGAGCTCCAGCTTCGCCCCGTGCTCGCGTGCGAAGAACCCGGCCGTGTCGAGCGCCGTACGGCTGGACTCGGAGAGGTCGGACGCCACGACGACGTGCTTGGGGGGAACGCCATGGCGCGGACCCTAGCCCGAGCCGGGCGCTCCCGAAAAGCCCTTCCAGGCCGGTTCTGGCGGGAAAAACGCAGCGTCGTGACCTCACATGACGCTACGTGCCCTTTCTTGCCCCTCGGCCCGACCCGGGGCTACAACCACTCGGCCGCTTCGAGGGGCGAGGTCCGTCCTCGCGGTGGCCAAACGTGTTTTCGCTCGGTCCCGTCGAGGAAATGGGCCGAGCAGCTCGATCGCAGACCCCACGAGGGGGATCGAGGAGAGGTTGGGGACGAGACCGTGGATAACTCCGGGATCGTCCTGTGGATGGATCGGGGACGAAACCTTCCCCACCTCCAGGCGATTTCATCGACACCCTCAGAGCGCCCGAATCACCTTCGATCCCGCTGCGTTAGCGCGGATCCCCCACAATCCACAGCCCTTATGAAGACGACGTAGATCTAAATTCCTTTGAATTGGATCCACGAGCGCTCTCCAGATCGAACCGAGGAAACCCATGGAGCTCTCCATCCAGCAGCGCGACTTCCTCAAGGCTCTGCAGCGCACGCAGAGCGTCGCCGACCGCAAGAGCTCGATGCCGATCCTGAGCAACGTGTTGCTCTCGGCAGAGGGACCGGACCGCGTGCGCTTCTCCGCGACCGACCTGTACCTCGGCGTGAGCGCCTCCGCGTCGGCCGCCATCCGCAAGGGCGGCTCCATCGCCATCGCGGCGCGCACGCTCTTCGACATCGTCCGCAACCTGCCCGAGGGCGAGGTTCGTCTGACGGTCGCGCAGAACCAGCAGGTCCAGCTCGAGGTCGGCAAGATCAAGTACAAGATCCCCGGCCTGCCCGGCGAAGACTTCCCGCCGCTGCCGAACCCCGGCGAAGCCTCGTGGGCGACGCTCGACGCGTGGCTCCTCGGCGAGCTCGTCGCGCTCACGAGCTACTCGATGTCGAGCGACGACACGCGTCCGCACCTCGCGGGCACGCTCTTCGAGGGCGACGGCAAGAACGTCCGCATGGTCACGACCGACGGTCATCGCTTGAGCAAGGCGGAGGCGAAGCTCGGCGACGGTGCGGGCATGTTGAGCTTCGGCATGCTCGTGCCGCACAAGGGCGTCGCCGAGCTCAAGCGACTCATCGAGGACGCGAAGGCCGACGCGAAGCAAGCCGGCAAGGACGGCGGCACCGCGAACGCGTCGATCGACGTCGCGATGGCGTCGGGCAACGCGTTCTTCCGCCGCGCCGACGTGATGCTCAGCGTGAAGCTCGCCGACGAACAGTTCCCGCCCTACTCGAAGGTCATCCCGCAAAACCAGACCAAGCGCGTGGTCTGCTCACGCACGGTTCTCATCGAAGCACTCAAGCGCATCAGCCTCGTCGCCAACGACAAGAGCGGCGGCGTGCAGCTGCACGTCTCCGACGGTTCGCTTCGCATCGTCAGCCAGAACCCGGACGTCGGCGAAGGCATGGAAGAGGTCGACGTCGACTACGCCGGCGACAAGCTCGGCATCGGCTTCAACGCGAAGTACCTGCTCGACGCGCTCGGCGCGCTCGCCCACGACGAGGTCGCCCTCGAGCTCTCGGGAGAGCTCGATCCCGGCGTGATTCGTCCGGTCGGCGAAGGCCCCGCGGACTTCGTCGGCGTGATCATGCCGATGCGTATCTGAGCACGTCACGAAGATCGACGCGAAAGCGAGGTTCCAACGGATCTCGCTTTCGTCGCCTTTGGTACGAGAAATGCTGCGTCGCGCGTTGGAAGGCGGTTTGACACGATGCGACACATACCCTGGCTTCTCGGGTGCCTGCTTCTCGGTTGCTCGTCGGACGCTACTCCACCCCTCGACGTCGAGACGTTCTGCGCGGACCTCGCGGCCTACGAAGGCGTCGAGGTGAACCTCGAGTTTCGAATCGACCCGTCGCTCGTGCTCCGCTTCGGAAGTTCCGGCGCGCTCTGCGGCGAAACGATGCCGTGCTGCAACACGGCGCAGTACGTGTATCTGCTGCCAGGCTGCAACGGCGCGCGCGTCGCTCTCTCCGGCTCCTCGAGCGAGTTCCCTGCGCTCTTCTGTGAGAGCCGAGGCGGCAACGAAGGGACGTTCTGCGCGCAATGCAACACGGCCGCATCACAGAGTGTGATCGGCGTGCGTGGCGTTCTCGGTGCCCAGAGCGCGGGGCTACTCGACGGTGAGCCCTTTCGGCCACTCGACGTGACCGAGGTCCGCTTCGCGACGCGATGACCAGCCGAGGTGGTCGAAGAGAAGCGGACCGTCGCTAGCAGGCTGCTGAGAAAGGCCCGTGATGCGATTCGTGTGGTCCCGTGCTTCGAATCGTGCGGTCCATCAACGCTCGATCGAAACGAAGAAGGCCGCGTAGCAGTGCTCGCGGCCTTTCTTCGTTTCGATCGAGCGTCGACGCGTTCTATTCCTCGATGCGACGACCCGGACCCACGATCAACACGCGATCTTCGGCGAGCACCCAGAGGCGTCCTTCGGGATCGGCTTCGAGGTCGACGAAGGAAGAGACGGGCAAGACGTCGGCGCCGTAGATCTGCCAATCGGTGCCGTCGAAGCGCACGAGGCCGTTGCCGCCCGCGCCCCACACGTCGCCGACCGCGTCGAGCGCGAGCGCCAACGGACGCGCCGCGCGAACTGCCTGCGGCATGCGGAACTCGAAGGTCTGTCGGAAGTAGTAGCCAGGGCCCTCGGCGGCCGCGACCCAGACGCGGTTGCCGGTGCCGACGAGCACGTCGCTGACGACCTCGCCGCGCACGCCGCGCGCTTCGCCGAACGTGACGCTCTGGGAGTTGCCGAGGCGCACCGCGCCGACCACCGACGAGAACCACGCGAAGCCGGATTGGGCGAGGTCGACGTTGTTGACGTCGTCGGGGAGTTGGAGCGCACCGCTTCCGCCGGCGGGTTGACCGTAGTGGTGATGAAGAACTTCTTCGGTGCGCGCGGAGAGCTGCACGACGCCCTTGCGACGCACTTGGCCGTTCTCCTCGACGCGCACGGCCACCCACGCGGTCTCGTCGTCGCTGATGCCGAGGAAGGGCAAGGAGACGAGCGTGACGTCGGGCGTGAGGGTGCCGGTTTCGGTGGTGGCGCCGCCTTCGGGTTCGCTTCGACGAGCGTGGTGGGGGTGCCGGCGCCGGTGACGCGGCGCTCGACGACGGGGGCCCAGTTTTCGCCGTCGCGTCGGTAGATGCGAATGGCGGCGCGGTCGGTCGGTACGGTGGCGGCGAGGTAGAGGCCGCGGTTGCCGGACGCGAGGGCCCACGCGCGGACGCCTTCCGGCGTGGCCACGGGCACGAAGCCGCCGTCGCGGAAGCGGCCGACGCGACCGAGGGCGTCGATCGTGAAGACACCCGAGCGTTCGTCGGCGGCGATTTGCAGGTCGCGCTCGTCGACCAAGCTGCGGCTGCTGCGGTGGGGGCCGATGCCGCTCTCGGTGAGCGCGCGAACGCCGCGGCTTCGGTCCGCGATCCAGACCTCACGACCCAGCGTCTTGGTGAAGCTGGCGGAGGTGCCGACGCGGCTCAGGTGCGCGATGCCGAAGCCGGGCGCAGGCACGGTCGGCGCGTTGGGCGGCACGGCGGCGAGGGGCGCGGGCTCACGACGCTCGAGCGTGCCGTCGACGGCGGGGCGACCGAGACCGGCGCGGTACGAGAGCGCCGGACGGTGCGGTCCACGAGACAGCGCGCGAAGCGGGACGCCGCCGGTGGCGCGCGCGCGCTTCGCGAATCACGAACGCATGATCGGGCGTGACGAGGATCGCGTCCGCGCCGAGCCGCGCGAGCCCGACGGGCCGGCGGTCGAGGTCGGGCACCGTGTAGGTGGTCCAACGCTCGCCGTCGAAGAAGACGATCCATGCGTCGCTCGGGCCTTGGACCAACGCGAGGGCGCGGCCGGTGCCGGCGGGCACGACGCCGCGCACGTAGCCACCACCCGGCAACCCACCGGTCTCGCCGTGCTCACGAACGACGTCGCCTTCGACGTAGAGGAGGCCGCGGGTGGTGCCGACCCAGAGGTGCTCTTCCGGCGTGGGCCACAGGCCGGTGCAGGCGAAGGGCTCGCCGAAGGTCTGCCAGCCGAAGGACTGATCGACGACGTGATCGATCGCGAGGCCGGTGGCGCCGCACGCGTAGGTGTGACCGTCGGAGGTGGTCGCGAGGGCGACGAGCTCGCCGACCGGCGGCGCTTCGATCGGCTCGACTTGGGCGCCGCGAACACGTGCGAGACCTTCCGCGGTGCCGACGATCAGCGAGCCGTCGACGTGGGCGGCCAACGCACGCACGTCGGGCGAAGGCAGGCCGTCGAGCAGACGCGTGGGCCGCCTGTCCGCCTTCGGCGAAGAGCAAGACGCCACGGTCGGTGGCGACCGCGAGGGTGCCGTTCAGGTCGGCGACGTCCCGCACGTCGTCGAGGTCGCGGACGGCGTCGATCTCGCGCGTGAGCCCCGCGACGGCCAGCGTGGCGTCGGGCGTGGTGGCGACGCGCAGGCCGCTGGGAGAGCAGGCAGCGAGGGCGAAGGCGACGAAGAAGAGTCGTTTCATGGCGTCGGATCCGGCAGAGGAATCGAAAAGAGAACGTCGAAACGTCGACGGGAATCTCGAAGGAGCGTGGCTGTCGAAAGGATGATTCGAAGTGTCTCGACCGCACGGTCGCAGAGGAGGGTAACGCTCAACGGGCGGCGACGCGGGACTCGAGCCACGCGATGACCGGGGTCTCGCAGCTTCGTCCCGCGAAGCGCGACATCTGCTGGATCCCGGTCGGGCTCGTGACGTTCACCTCGGTGAGCTTTCCGCCGATCACGTCGAGACCGACGAAGTAGAGACCGTCGGCGCGAAGCTTCGGGGTGACGGTCTGCACGATGTGCCGATCGGCGTCGGTGAGCTCGGCGGCCTTCACGCTGCCGCCGACGTGAATGTTCGAGCGCACGTCGTCCTTCTGCGGCACGCGCAGGATGGCGCCGACGACCTCTCCGTCGATCAAGAGGATGCGTTTGTCGCCCTCGGTCACTTCGGGAATGAAGGACTGCACCATCGCGAGACGTCGGCCCAAACGCGTGACGTGCTCGACGAGTCCGTTGAAGTTCTTGTCGCCTTCGAGCAGCGCGAAGACTCCCTCGCCGCCGTGTCCGTCGACCGGCTTGATGACCGCGCGGCCACCGACCTCGGCGACGAACTCTTTGATGCGCGCCTTGTTGCCGCTGACGAGCGTGCGTGGGGTCAGCTCGGGGAAGTGGCAGGCGTAGAGCTTCTCGTTCGCGTCGCGAAGGCCGCGTGGGTCGTTGACCACGAGGGTCTTCTCGTCGCGCAGTCGCTCGAGCAAGAGCGTCAGCCAGAGGTAGTCGGAGTCGAAGGGAGGATCCTTTCGGATCAGCACCACGTCGATCTCCGCGCCGACGTCGAGGAGCTCGGGCTCGCCGAGAAGAATCGGTGCTTCGGCCACGCGCTGCATCGTCGCGCGGCGCGACGTCACGAAGACCCGCCCGTCGAGGAGCTCGAGGTCGCTCGCGAGCGCGTGGTCGACGCGGTGACCGCGCGCCTGGGCTTCGAGCATCAGAGCAAACGAGGTGTCGGCGTCGACCTGCACGGTCGACACCGGGTCCATCACGACGAGCACGCGCATGCGCGATCCGGGTAGCACCGCCAGGGCACGCCGGACAAGGGCGCGTCCGAACGACCTTCTCGCCGTGGGTCGTGCGAAGATGAGTCGTCGCTCGGGGGGGCGACACCGACCCCTCGATGAGCCGCTCCCGAAGAATCACCGTCCGCATCGGCGCGCCCCGCGTGCGCTTGCCATCCGACGTCACCGACGTTCGGGCCGTGCTCGCGGCAGGCTACACGCTGCTCGAGGTGCGGCAATGGGTCGGGGGAACGGGTGACGGGGTGCTCGACGTCCCGCGTCAGCTCGCGCTGCGGCGTCTGTTCAAGAGCTGAGCGCTCGCTGTCACGGGCGCGGCGTCGTGCACCGCGCTCGTGCACCGCAGTGTCGCGGGCACGCGCGCCTTCGTGCGCCTCGGAGCGGGTCTTTCGCCGTAACGAGGACCTGCCTCGATCGTCGGTGAGACATGCCTTCGGTTCGCCAGACGTTTCGCGCTCTGCCAAGGCCTCGACGACACGTGCCCGCGCAGGTCGTCGACGCGCTCGCCATCGGATATCGCCTCTCCGATCTGCGGATGTGGCGTGACGGTGTGAGCTCCAAACCCTTGGATCTGCAGCGCTATTTGTCGCTGCGAGCGCTCCTCGGGCGCTGAGCCGATCCGCGCGCGGCGGCTCGGCGTCGACGTCGGGCGCCACCGACGGTAGAGAGGTGCGATGCGCAGCCGCCTTCTCCTCGTGCTCGCCCTCCTGGTCGGGAGCGCCCACGCCCAGGCCCCGGCTTCGACGCCCGCTTCGACCGAGGCGCCCGTTCCGGCGGAGTCTTTCGCCGCGAGCTATTCGCGCTTCGCGGTGGCGGCCGATCATCCGGCGGCGTCCGCGGCTGGCGCCGAGATTCTCGCGGCGGGTGGAAACGCGGCGGACGCGGCGGCAGCGACGATGTTGGCCCTCGGGGTGGCGTCGCCCGCGTCGAGCGGCCTCGGGGGCGGCGGTTTCCTTCTCTATTACAAGGCCTCCGACCGGACCTTCACGTTTCTCGATTTCCGAGAAGCTGCGCCGGCAGCCGCGACGCCCGACATGTTCGTCGACCGACCCGCGCCGATGCCGGGTCGCGCGAACGCCGCCTCGCAGGTGGGTGGCCTCGCGAGCGGCATCCCCGGCGAGCCTGCGGGCATCGAGGCGATGGTGCAGCGCTTCGGCTCCGGCATGCCGCTCTCGCGCATCGTGCAGCCGGCGGTGAAGCTCGCGCAGGACGGGGTCCCGGTCTCGGGCGCGGTCGCGCGCATGTCGTCGTATTTCGGCGACCAGATGCGGGCCGACGCGACGATGCGTCGTTGGTTCGAGGGTGAAGGCCCGCTTCGCGAGGGGCAGCTGCTTCGTCAGCCCGAGCTCGCGCGCACCCTTCGCGAGCTCGGAGCGCGTGGCGCGCGCGCCATCTACACGGGCCGCATCGCCCGCGAGATCGTGCGCGCGAACCGGGCCGCGGGCGGTCTTTTCACGATGGAGGACCTCGCGGGCTACCGCGTCGTCGAGCGCGAGCCGCTTCGCGCGGAGCGTTTCGGGCACACGTGGGTGACCGCGCCGCCTCCTTCGGCGGGTGGCTTCACGCTGATGCAGAGCCTCGCGGTGCTCGAGAGTCTTCCGGGGCGTTGGCGTCCGACGGCGCGTGGCGAGCGACCGGGCGCGGCGTTCCTTCATGCGCTCGCCGAGAGCTGGAAGGGTCCCTACCTCGACCGCGAGCGCTACTTTGGTGACCCCGACCACGTGCGGCTTCCGCTCGAGGCGATGTTGGCGCCCTCCCGCATCGCGGCCCGAGCCGCGGCGTTTCACCCCGGGCTCGCGAACCCGCCCGAGGACTACGACTTCCCGCTGCAGGCGGCCGCGAACACGGGGCCGGGCGAAGAGAACGGGACGAGCCATCTGTGCGTGGTCGACGCCGAGGGCAACGTCGCCGCGGTGACCACGACGGTGAACCTGCCCTTCGGCGCGCGGTACACGGCGGCTGGCATCGTGATGAACGACGAGATGGACGACTTCGCGCGCGAGGTCGGGGTCAGCAACGCGTTCGGTTTGTTGGGCGGCGCGCCGAACCTTCCGGGACCGGGCAAGCGACCGATCTCGACGATGAGCCCGACCATCGTGCTCGACGGCGAAGGTCGTCCGGTGCTCGCCGTCGGCGCTGCGGGTGGCTCGCGCATCGTGACGGCGACGCAGCAGGTCGCGATGAACGTCGTGCTCTTCGGGATGAGCGGGGGCGACGCGATGGCCGCGCCGCGCGTGCATCACCAGGCCCATCCGAACGAGCTGCGCGTCGAGTCGGAACATCCGCTCGACGCAGCCGTGCGCGAAGGCCTCGTGCGACGTGGGCATGCAATCGACGAGACTGATCACCTCGCGACGGCGCAAGCCATCGCGATCGTGCACGAGGGCGAAGGGGTGCGGCTCGAGGCGGCGTGTGATCCGCGCAAGGGCGGCCGTCCCGCCGGACGTTGAGGCCTAGTCGCGCCCCGACGTATGGGCCTCTTCCAGAGGCCTTCTGCGATGACGCGAAGGGTGCTTTCGATCGGTCCCCTTCCGAAGGCCCCCGTGAGCCCGGCGAAGCTCAGACCGGATTTGGTCGAGCTCGGCGAAGTGGTCGAACCGCGAGGGGGCGGATTCTCCGATGCGCCATCGACACGAAGCCAGCCGTGCTCAGCCAGGTCCGCAGTCGTTGCAGTCGCTGCCGTAGGTGCACAGCGACGTGATCGATCCCGGGCGACCGTCGTCGCACTCGCCGTCGTTCGCGTGGCGGCACGTGTTCACGCAGCCTTGGCGTTGAACCTGAACGCCCGCCGCGCCGCAGTCGTTGCAGTCGGTTCCATAGGCGCAGAGCGACGTGTGTGCGCCGGGACGACCGTCGTCGCACTCGCTGTCGTTCGCGTAACGGCAGGTGTTCGTGCACGCGCTCGCCGACTGCGGCTGGGGCCCGGACACGATGCGGGGCCCTTGCGGGACCGGCTGATGAACCTGCACCACCTGCGGTTGCTGAACCTGCGGCTGGACCTGCACCACCTGCGGCTGCGAATCCGGAACCGCGAAGGGATCGTTCGGATCGCCGACCACGACCGTCGGCTGCTCGGCCGGCTGCTGCACCAGCACGACCTCCGTCTCCATCGGCTCGTCGTAGTAGGCCGGAGAGCACGCGCCGAGCGCGAGAACCAGAGCGAGACGGAGTGCGCGCATACGAGGCTACCTACGAGGGCCGGCGCGGGATCCTTCCCGCGCCGGAAAGCATAGCCGACCAAAAGCGCGTCGGTGGCCAGGCAAACCCGTTCTCGTCGGCGCCTCGTGGCTTCAGGCGCTCGCTTCGTACCCGGCCTCGCTCACCGCTTCGACGAGCGCGGCTGACGTGGCGGGTGCGTCGAACTCGACCTCGGCCCGGTGCCCCTCGAGCGACACCGTGACCGACGCGACGCCTTCGACCGCACGAAGCGCCTTGTCGACCCGCGACACGCAATGGCCACACGTCATGCCCTTCACATCCAAAACGAGTCGGTTCGTCATGATCGTCTCCTTCGCGCCATGTCGCCGGCGCCGCGCATGTCAAAGCGTTCGTCCGATCGACGCGCGCGGCGCGCGGGTCTTACGAGCTTTCGGTCCTACCTCGTGTCCACGGTCGACGCGAGCGCTCGACAGGCGCGCGGTCCCACGCATGCTCGCCAGGTGAAGCTCCGGATCGTCCCCGACCGACTCGTGGTCAGCGAGGTCTTCGACAGCGTTCAAGGCGAAGGTCCCTCGACCGGGGTTCCCAGCACCTTCCTGCGTCTCGGACTCTGCAACCTGGCGTGTGTCTGGTGCGATACCGCGTACACCTGGGACGCCCGCCGCTTCGACCTCCAGGACGAGCTTCGGTCTCGGTCGCTCGAGGAGGTCGCCGAAGACCTGGCGCAACGCGCACTGAAGAACCTCGTGCTCACGGGCGGCGAACCACTGCTCCAAGCCGACGCCCTCGACGCCCTCGTCCCGACCCTCACGCAGCGTATCGAGGTCGAGACCGCCGGAACGCTCGCGCCCTCCCCCACCCTGCTCGCACACGTCGCGCAGTGGAACGTCTCGCCGAAGCTCGCCTCGAGCGGCAACGCGGTGAGCAAGCGACGGAGGGACGACGTGCTCTCGACCTTCGCGTCCATCGACCACGCTTACTTCAAGCTCGTGATCGCAGACGACACCGACCTCGAGGAAGCCCGCGAGCTCCTCGACGTACATGGTGTTCCCCGCGAGCGGACCTGGCTGATGCCCGAAGGCACGACCCCGGAGCGCATCGCGGAACGCGGCCGGTGGCTGGCCGACGTCTGCACCCGCGAAGGCTTTCGCCTCGGCACGCGCCTTCACGTCGTGCTCTGGGGCGACCGCCGCGGGGTCTGACGAACGCCGCACGGCCGCGGAGGCCGAGAGGGACGGAAGAAGAAAGGCCGACCCGAAGGCCGGCCTCTCTTCACGATTCACCGATGGCTCAGGGGCAGACCGAGTTCGCGGCACCCGGGGTACCGAGATCGGGATTCGTCCCGCTGATCGCGACCGTCGAAGTGCACCAGGCCGCCGCCATGTTGCTCGCCGCCGAAGTGAGCATCGTCGGGTTGAGCTGCATCGACGCACCCGCGGGGTCGGGCCACATGGGGCCGCCATCGTAGGCCGCGCGAACGATCTCCGTGCCACCCGCCGTCGCCAAGACGACCTCGTCATCCCCGTTCGCGAGGGTGAACGAAGCGTATTGGTACGCGACCGGAACTCCGCCGTTCGTCGCCATCATCGCGTTGATCCCGAGCACGATGTACGCGCCCGGCGCGACCAGCAGCGGGCCGCCGGCGTCGATGGTGTGGGAGTCCGCCCCATCGTCGCGCAGAACCAGACCGTTGAGGTCGAGGGTGTTGCCCGACGCGTTGTAGAACTCGACGTACTCGCCCTGACCGTCCGCGGTCGCCGTCGGATTCTGCATGATCTCCGAGATCACCAGGTCGCCCGGCGTGGGAACGACACCACCGACCATGAAGCCATTGAACATCGCCATGTTCATCGCCCCGATGGCGGTGCCCGTGGTGTTGGTCACGCCAGTGACCGTCACGGTGTAGGTCGTGCCGGCCGTCTGCATGCTCGTGGTGACCGTCGCGGTGAGGCCGTCGCCCGAGAGCGTGACCGCCGAGGCCGTGAGGCCGTCCGAGAAGGCGAAGTCGCCGACCGCGACGGTGCCCGCGTCGAGCGCCATCGAGAAGACGATCGTGACCTCGGTCGCGCTCGTCGCGGCTGCGCTGACGACCGCCGGCTCGGGCGGCGTGCAATCTGCGTTCGCCGCACCCGGGGTACCGCGACGGGTCGTGTCCGGACCGTACGTCACGTCCGACGCCGTGAGGCACCAGCTCCCGCCGGCGTCATTCGACGTCGCGTCGAGCAGGTCGTTGCTGAGCTGGACGCTCACACCGTCCGTGCTCGGGGGCCACATGCCTCCCGAGGCGTACGTCACGGTGTCGATCACGGTAGCGGCGCACGTCAGCGTCAGGGCCTCACCACCATTTCCGAGACCGAACGTCGTCCAGGTCACGTCGGGCGAAGCCTCCGAGGTCGCGCCGCCGACGACCAGGTAGTCGCCCGCCGCGATCACCACGTTCCCGAAGGTCACGATGTCCGAAGCACCTCCGCCGTTGAGGATGCAGCCGAGAAGCTGACGGTCCACCGAGCCGACGTTGTGCAGCTCGATCCACTCGTCGGCACCCGAGCCGACCGCGTTGTAGGTGATCTCGGAGATGATGACCTCGCCGACCATCGGACCGACCTCGGGGCCGAGCGCCTCGAACATCGCGGTGTTGGCCGCGGTGTCGATGCCGTCGGCGGTGATCGCGTCTTCGACGCCCGTGACCGTCACCGTGTAGGTGGTGCCGTTCGTCATCGCGCCGACCGTGACCGTCGCGCTGCGACCGTCGGCGGCAACCGTGACCGCGCTCGCCGTCAGACCGGCTCCACCGGTGAACGCGAAGTCCTCCGGCATGACGGTCGCCGGATCCAGCGGGCGCGAGAAGCTCACGACGACCGTGGTAGCCGACGTCGCCACCGCGCCGGTCACCTGCGGCAGCGGACACGAGCTCACGACGAGATCGCTCTCGCGGTAGCCCATGAACTGCGCGCGGTTGGTGGTCGCGTTCGCGAAGCGCCAGAGCGGCGAGGGTCCGACCGCGACGACGCAGCCCGGCTCGAGCGCCAGGTTGGCGATGAAGGCGTCGGGTACACGAAGCTGGAGGCTCGTGTCACCGGTCAGGCCAGTCGTGTCGACCGGGAAGGCACGGTGACCCGTGCCACTGAAGGTGTCGGCACCCGCGAGCGTGACGTTGGCGAAGACGTATTCGCTCTCGTAGTCGCCCGTGGCGGACACGAGGTCGGTCGCTGCAGTGACGTCCTGCATGAGCGTCGAGACGTCCGCACCCGTCGCACTGCGCGAGAGCGTGTCGATCGCCGTGACGTGCAGCATGCCGCCGACCGTGGCGGTGGTGGTCACGTTGAACGTGACCGTGTCGCCGACCGCGAGGGCGGGCGTGAGCGTCGACGGATCGATCGCGACGAAGAGCGCCGGACCGGCCGCCGCCGACTGCACGAAGAAACCCGCCGGGTCGCTGCCGAGCATCGGCCGCGTGTAGGTGAGGGTCGCGTCGGCCACCGTGATGGCGGGGTCGAGGGTTCCGGGCGTCGCGGCCCGAACCGCGTCGATGCCCGAGGCCGTCATCCCCCCGTCAGTCCCGCCGTCAGTCCCGCCGTCTTCCATGCCGGCGTCCGTTCCGCCGTCATCCATGCCGGCGTCGTCCATGCCAGCGTCGTCCATGCCGCCGCCGTCGGTGCCGGCGTCGCTGCCGCCATCGACGGTGCCGGAGTCGCGACCAGCGTCGCGGCCCGCGTCGCCCATGCCCGAGTCCGGGGTCATCACGTCGTCATCGCCACAGCCCACGCCGATCGCGAGCGCGGCGAGCACGATGAGCCATTGAGTGCGTTTCATCTGCTGCTCTCCTCGAGTCCCAGCGCGGCGTGAGGAAGAGGTGGCTCTTCCACGGAACGCGGCGCGATCCATCGGCTGGAGGCTGTCATCCGGGTGGGGGAGCGTCAAACGCCGCCGAAGAACGGGTTCGAGTTTCACGATCCCGTCACTCCCGGTCGTTCGAGGTATCGCGCCGGGCCCGCTCGGTATCACCGTCGGTGCCGCTGAAAATTCGGTGTCTCATCTAGAGAGAATTTGAGTCAAAAGTGACTCATATCATTCCGAGATCTGCCAGGAAGAGTTCCGAGTCCAACCACTCCGGGGTACCGCCGTTCAACCCAGGAGCCCGAAAAGACTGGGGGCCGACGCCTCGACGGCATCCGCCAGCGCGTCGTCGTCCTCGACGGCTGCGACGAAGGGTAAGACCACACACGCCCGACCGAGCTTCTGGTTCAGCACGAGAGCGTTGGTTCGCGCGCTCGCGTCCGGCTCGGCAACGCCCCGCAGCACGAGCTCGGCTTCGAGGGCTCGTGCCTTCACCGCATCCCAGGCCGTGAGAGCAAACGAGAGAACACCGAGGGTGTCGGGGGCGACGAGCAGAACCTTCGCGCCCAACTCGACGGCGAGGTCGAGGATCTCGCGCTCGGGGTCGATCGGGACCCGCGGACCCCCGGCCCCTTCGACCAAGGTCACGACGTGTCGGTCCGCGAGCGAACGAAGCCCGTCGACGATGTGCTCCCAGGCCGGCGCGGGCTCTCCCATCAAGGTGGCGGCCCACGGCGCCACGGGGGCCGAGGCGCGGTACCACGGACCCGGCGCGGCAACCCCCGCCGCTCGCTCGAGCGCGGCCGCGTCCTCCGCGACCTGGTCCACGCCCGTCTCGAAAGGTTTCACCGCCACCACGTCGACACCACGCCGGCGCAGCGCTCGGGCGAGGCCTCGGGTGAACGCCGTCTTGCCCGCGTCGGTGCCAGTGGCGGTCACCAAGACGATCATCGTTCGATCCGTCGCGCGGCCTCGAGGACCTGGTCGAGGTGGCTGGAGGTGTGGGTGGCCATCGGAGTGAGACGAAGGCGCGCGGTGCCGACGGGCACGGTCGGAGGGCGAATCGCGAGACCGAGAATGCCCTCGTCCGCCAGCTTCGCGGAGGTCGTGAGCGCGGCCTCGTTGCTGCCCAGGATCCAAGGGACGATCGGCGAGTCACCGGGGCTCTCGAAGCCGAGCGCTCGCAGACCCGTTCGAAGCCGGGTCGCGTGGGCGTGCAGCTGGGCGCGGCGGTCGTCCGCGGCTCGAACCTGTCGAATCGCCGCCCGTAGAACCGGGAGCAAGGCGGCGGGATAGGCGGTCGAGTAGACGAAGCTTCGGGCGACGTTGAGGAGCCATTCTCGAAGCGCCGACGAACCCGCCACGAAGGCCCCGGCGACACCGAAGGCTTTGCCCAGGGTTCCAACGAGCACGTCGGGCTCGACACCGAGCTCCGCACACAAGCCCGCCCCGGCGGGCCCGTACACGCCCACCGTGTGGGCCTCGTCGACGTAGAGCCAGGCGCCGTGGGTCTGGCAGAGCTCCGCGAGGGCCCGGAGCGGCGCGCGGTCACCGTCCATCGAGAAGACGGCGTCGGTGACCACGAGCACCCGGCCCGCGGCGGGTCGGTCACGCAAGAGCCGCTCGAGGGCTTCCAGGTCCGCGTGGGGGAAGATGCGAACCTTGGCGCGGGAGAGCCGGCAGCCGTCGATCAGACTGGCGTGGTTCAGCTCGTCGCTGAGGATCAAATCCTCGGGGCCGACCAGCGCGGGAACGGTGCCGACGTTTGCGGCGTAGCCCGAAGAGAAGAGGAGCGACGCGGGACGTGCGACGAGCGCCGCGAGGGCCGCCTCGACCTCTTCGTGGGCCTTCAGGTGGCCGACGATCAAGCGGCTCGCCGGGGCTCCGGCCGCGGTCGCCTCTCGGAGGGCATCCCGAAGCGCGGGCTCGGCGGCCAGCCCGAGGTAGTCGTTCGACGAGAAGTTGAGGAAGTCGCGCCCTTCGTGGCGGACCGTGGGGCCGACGTCTTCGAGAGGACGCAAGACCCGAAGGAGCCCCGCCTCCCTTCGGGCGTGCAGGCGAGAGCGAAGGTGGTCGTCGAGAGACACGGAGACCGTCTCGTAGCACCTCGATGCGCCGTGTGCCTCGGGAGGGAAGCCGGCTCGAGCACGCCTTTCTCGTTCCTGGGCTGAGAACTCGGGGCCGGCCCCAGATGGAGCCCAAAACCCAGAACTCGCCAGAGCCTGAAGCCGGAACCCAGAGCCGGAACCCAGAGCCGGAACCCAGAGCCGGAACCCAGAGCCGGAACCCAGAGCCGGAACCCAGAGCCGGAACCCAGAGCCGACGGTGCCTGGAAGCTGGTGCCTGGAAGCCGGTGCCTGGAGCGAACCAGGAGCCTGAACCCAGAGCTTGGAGCCTGAAACTTGGAACCCGGAGCGTGGAGCGAAGCCGGCGCCTAGCCTGGAGCAGGAGACCTCGGCCCCGCGCAGAGGCGCGCGCAGAACCCAAGCGCGGCTGGCAATCGAGCGAAACGCTGGATCGGGCAGATTGGACCCTTCTCCGTTTCACGTGAAACGGAGCGCCGCCCTGCCCCACACCGTTTCACGTGAAACGCAGCCTCACGTGATGCAGTGCCCGTCCACGTCGTGGGGGCCTCAGCCCCCACGAACCCATTGATCGTGGGCCCGCCTTGGTTATCCTCCCCACATGGCCGAACGCGACTTCTACAAGGCTCTCGAGGTCTCCCGCGCAGCGAGCGCGGATGAGATCAAGAAGGCCTACCGAAAGCTCGCGCGTGACCTTCACCCCGACCGGAACCCCGGCGACTCCGCCGCAGAGGAACGGTTCAAGGCCGTAGCCGAGGCCTACGGGGTCTTGTCGGACCCCAAGAAGAAGGCCCTCTACGACGAGTTCGGCGAAATCGGGCTCCGTGACGGGTTCGACCCCGAGGTGGCCCGCCGAGTCGGCGCCGCGGGTCCCACCGGCTTCGGAGGCGGCGGCTTCGGCTTCGACCCCTTCGGCGGGGGCGGAGGTGTCGGCTTCGACGTCGAGGAGATTCTCCGCCAGGCCCGGGGCCGAACCGCCCGCCAACGCGTTCGCGACGTCGAAGCGGAGCTTCGCCTGGACTTCCTCGAGGCCCTTCGAGGCGGGGAGCACGAGCTCCACATCGGGGCGCCACCGGAGCAACGGCGTCTGAAGGTCCGAATCCCAGCCGGCATCCGCGACGGCGAGAAGCTCCGACTTCGCGGCCAGGGAAGTGTCGGTCGTCGGGGCGCCCCACCCGCGGACCTCGTCCTCACCATCCGCGTCCGTTCCCACCCCGACGTTTGGTACGAAGAAGACGGGCTCCATCTCCGCCTTCCGGTGCGGCCGCTCGAAGCCTACGACGGGGCGAAGGTTGGCGTGTCGACGCCACAGGGGAACGTCACCGTGCGGATCCCTCCAGGAAGCCGGTCGGGGCAGACCCTGCGCCTTCGGGGCAAGGGCGCCTCGCGTCGCGGCAGCGAGCCGGGCGACCTCTTCGTTCACCTCGAGCTTCAGGTTCCGACCCAAGGGGACGCCGAGCTTCGAAAGGCCCTCGAGGTCCTCGACGCCGTACTTCCGGACGTGCGAGCCGCGGTACCGAAGCTCGACGGCACGTGAGCCACCACGCCTGAAGCCCAGCCGCGGCACTCGTCGAGGCCTTCTCGAGCCTCGAAACCCCGGCCTTTCGTTTCACGTGAAACGTCCGGGAATGGCGCGCGAACCTTCACGCGTCCTTGAAGCCTCCCCCCCCTCGTGGTAGCGGCACCCAGTGGCTTCGGTCGATCTCCAGCGCCTTCCCCGCCACGTCGCCATCATCATGGATGGCAACGGTCGCTGGGCGCAGTCTCAAGGCCACCTTCGGACGCTCGGGCATCGCGAAGGCTCCCATGCCGTGCGCCGCATCGTCCGCGCCTCGCGCCGCCTCGGAATCGAAGCCCTGACGCTCTTCGCTTTCAGCGAACAGAACTGGGAGCGCCCGGCCCCCGAGGTTCTCGCGCTGATGGAGCTCCTGCGCGACTACCTCGTCTCCGAGCGCGAAGAGCTGCTCGAGAACGGCATCCGCCTGCGTGCAGTGGGCCGCATCGACCGCTTGCCCGCCCTCGTCCGCGACGTCCTCGACCCCTTGATGGAAGAGACGGCGCCGTTGACTGGCATGACTCTCACCCTCGCCCTCTCCTACGGCGGCCGTGAGGAAATCGTCGACGCCGCTCGCCGCCTCGCCGAGCGTGCCCGCCGAGGCGACTTGGACCCGGGCGAGCTCGACGAGGCGCTCTTCGAAGCACACGTGCCTTCCGTCGACGTCGGCCGCGTGGACCTCTTGGTTCGCACCGGCGGCGAGCAGCGCATCAGCAACTTCCTCCTTTGGGGTGCCGCGTACGCCGAGCTCCACTTCACGGACCGGCTCTGGCCGGACTTCGACGAAGCGGACCTCTACGACGCCGTCGCCGCCTACCAGGGTCGTGACCGCCGCTTCGGCCGCGTGTCTTCGATCGACCACGAGCCGCATCCTCGAGCCGCGGAATGACCGAGCCGACCCCCGAGACGCAGGCCGCTCCGGAACCGGAGAAGAAGGGCCTCGGCAGCACCGCGCTGCGTTTGCTCTCCGCCCTACCCCTCATCCCGAGCGTCCTCTGGTTGATGTTCGGAGCGCCGAAGTGGGCCTTCGAAATCTTCGGGCTCGTCTGGATCGGCATCTGCGGCAACGAGCTGATGAACATGACGATCCCCGAGTCGCGCCTCGCGCGGGTTTGGGGAACGCTCGCGACCGTCGGCTTGGCCGCCGCGACCTTGCACGCGCCAAACGCTCCGGCGCTCGCGGGCGGACTTCTGGTCCTGGCCCTGGGTGGCCTCTTCGTCGCCCTCGCCGCGCCCGACCCGATCGCCGACGCGAGCCGCCGTTTGGGTTGGGTCCTCGGCGGACCGATCTACGTCGGCGCGACCCTCGGCGGCCTCGCGGCGATGCACCAAGACACCCACGGCGGCGCCTGGGTGTTGCTCAGCATGTTCCTCGCGTTCCTGAGCGACACGGGCGCCTACTTCGCCGGTCGCGCGTTCGGGCGCACCAAGCTCTACCCGAAGCTCTCGCCGAAGAAGACCGTCGAGGGTTCCATCGGGGGTCTCGTGGCCGGCGTCCTCGGCGCGCTCGCCCTGCAGCAGACCTTGCTCGCCGGCGTGCTCCCGATGCTCGACGCGGTGCTCGTCGCGCTCGTCGGTACGGCGCTCGGCCAAGCGGGTGACCTGCTCGAGTCGCTGATCAAGCGCAGCTGCGGCGTGAAGGACAGCGGCAACATCATGCCGGGACACGGCGGGCTACTCGACCGTTCCGACGCGCTGATGTTCACCAGCGCGACGGTCTGGGCGTACCTCACCTGGATTCTGCCGCTCCACGGCTGAATTGAAGCGGAATCTTCCGAAGCGGAGCGGACGCAGTCCGCGTAGCCGGAAGATTCAGCGAAACTCCGCCCCCAAGCGTGGGCGGGGGCGAAACGCCGAAACGCGTCCTCCGGGAGGACGCGACGTGAATCGTGAAACGCCGTGCACGGCAGTCCACGAGCTCGCGACCTGCGCCCATTCGGCGCTGGGCGGCGCGCTTCGGCGATCCCGTTTTTCCCAATAAAATCGGGACATTCGCCGGATCCGCGCGCAAAAAAATCGCTCGGACCCGGGGTCACCGGATCCGAGCGACGGAATAAAAGCAACCACAGTGGGGGGGAACACACTGTGGTCGCTGGGGAGGCGGCCGCCGGAAAAAGGGGGGGGGACGTTCCGACGGCCTTTGCCTCGCTGAGACCGGTATAGCGAGCGCCGTGCCAACAGTTTTCTTCAATGATCTCGTGATCGGCCCACCCTCGCGAGATGCATTCGCGAAATCGCCATTTCAACTCTGCATGACCGTACCCTTTCACGAACGCATTTTATGAACTTGACGTCAGGTTCAGTTCATGGGATGGATCCGACATTCGAGGCGACGCGCCTCGCCCGAGGTTCCCACCCGTGCCCGAAGTTCAACGCGAGCCCAAACAAGACCGCGCCCGTCGCACGCGTGAAGGGTTGCTCTCAGCGGCGCAGCGGGAGCTCTCGTCGAAGGGCTACGCCGGCGCGACCGCGAAGAGCATCGCCGAGGCCGCGGGCGTCGCGACGGGGTCCTTCTACCAATACTTCGCGGACAAGGACGCGGTGCTTCGGGAGCTCGCCGAAGAGCGCTTCACCCGCATCGCGGACCTCTCGCTCGCCGCGCTGGAGCTCGACGGCCCCGCGCCCGCAGACCCCCGCGAGGAAGCCCGCACGCGCATGCGACGCGTGGTCGAGCTCGTCGTTGCATACCACCGCGAAGACCCCGGCCTTCACGGCGTGCTCGCGGAGCGCCGTCATCACGACACGACCCTCGACGCGATGACCTCGGCAGCCGAGCGCGCCTTGCTCGGACGCATCGTCGCGCTGCTCGAGCGCTGGCGTCATCCGGGCGATCACGAGGCCACCGCCTTCGTGCTCTTCCAACTCGTCGAGGGCGCGGTGCACGCGCACTGCCTCGGCCATCCGCTCGTCGACGACGAGCGATTCTTTCGCGCGCTCGTGGACGCCATGGTCCGCGTCGCGCTGGTGTGAAGCACGTGGTGTGACGACCGACGCGACGAGCTCGCGCCGAGACGGAGAGAGACGATGTCGAAGATCGAAGAGCTGATCGAGAACTACAAGCGCGACCACCAGAACCCGGTGAACAAGGCCCTGCACATGGTGGGCATCCCGATGATCGTCACGTCGCTGCCGCTCATCTTCTTCGTGCCGCCGCTCGGCATCGCGCTCTTCGTGCTCGGCTGGATCCTGCAGTTCATCGGGCACGCGTTCGAGGGCAAGCCGCCCAGCTTCTTCCGCGACCCGACCTTCCTCCTCATCGGGCCGACCTGGTACGCCAAGCGCATCTTCGCGAAGCTCACTGGACGCAAGTTCGACGAGCCGGCGCCCTCCCCGGCCGAGCCCACGATGACGACGCAGAACGTCGCCCACGCCTGAGCGGGATTCGTTCTCCTCCGTACTTCGAGCCCCCGAGCGATCGGGGGCTCGTCGCGTTTCGCGCCCACTTCGGGAAACGAGTCAGCTCGTGAGCACGAGCCGGATCGCGTCTTTCACGACGTCACGAAGCCGCTCGGTGAGCACCTCGACTGGAAGCGGTCGCATGTCCGGAAGCGCGATCACGGCGAGCGAGTCGTCCAGCAGGCCCGGGTCGCTGCCGGTCGGGTCGGCGAAGCTTCGCGCGATGCGGCGGGCCTCCGGAAGATCGGGGCCGCTCGCGGCGGAGAGCATGCGCAAGCGAAGACCGACGGTCTGCTTCGCCGCGTGGTCGTCGATCGCACGAAAGGCGTTGGTCGCTTCGCCCGCCGCCAAGGCTTCGAGCGCGACGAGCGGCGCTTCGTCGTCCGAAGGGACCAAGGTCGCACGCACCATCGAGGGCTCGTCGGTCACGTCGTGCTCGCCGCCCTGCAGCGCGGCGCCGACCTGCGCGAGCCGGAAGAGCCTCGCGCCCTGCTCTTCCCCGGCTTCGGCCGCACGTCGCGCGAGCGCCGCCGCGGCACGAAAGCGGGTGGTGGCGAGGCACGCGGCCGAGACCGCGACGTCGTCGTGAAGCCCGGCCGCGGCTTTCAGGATCACCGCCCCACGAAGGTCCATCACGAGCATCGCGACCGCGTCGACGCTCCGACGGCAGGTCATGAGATGACCCTCCGCCTTGGCGCGGGCGCTTCCCCGAAGCGAGCCGTCCACGAACGCCGCGAGCTGGGGCGCGTCCTGAAGGGGTCCCGGGTTCCAGCCGACCCGTTCGAGCAACGTGCGCTCTCGGAGTCGCCGCCAGGTCGCCTCGACGAGCGAGCGCATGCGTCGAAACGCGCCGTCGTCCTCGGTTTGAAGCGCGACGTCGACCCGCGTGGGGACCGTCATCGCGTCGAGCAACACGGACCAGACGAGCCCCGCGTCGGGGCCACCATGGGCTTTGGCCAGCCGTTGCGCGAGCTGCTCGAGGTCGTCTCGGACCGCCGCGCGGGGCTGTCCGAGGGTCGCCGCAATCTCTCCGAGGCCGAGGCCGCGTTGGCGAAGCCGGACCATCGCGCCCGCCCGCGGCTCCAGTCGCGCGAGCACCGACTCGAGCTTCGACGCCCCTCCGTCCGCGACGCTCGAGTCCCGGGTCAGGTGAATCGGGGTCGGCAGGTGCGCCATGAGGGGGGCCGCGGGGGTCTCGTCCTCGACGTGGCGCTCCGCCTCCTGGCGGGTGAGCACCGCCAGGTAGGGCGCCAGACGACCTCCGTTCCAGAGCCGAAGGGAGGCGGCGTCGTTGCGGCCGACTCGGTCCCAGACCCGGTCCTCGATGTGGGGGAGCTCGTCGAGCACCGCCTCGCTCGCACGACGCTCGTCGAGAACACGTACCACCACGCTGCGCACCAGCAGCGCGTAGCGACGCCGGACCTCGTTCCAGGCCGCCTCGTCGCCGTCCACCACCTTCGCCACCAGCGACCCGTCGTCCAGGCTCGCGTGCTCGGTCACCACCGCCACATGGTCGCCAACCCGGCGGTGGCCGGTCAACGCACGGATGCGCTCACGTTGACACCCAGGCCGGCCGCTCCGTACCTTCGGCACCTCGCGATGGTCGAAAGGATCGGCAATTGCCGCGTCGTCGGTGAGATCGGCAGCGGCGGCATGGCGGTGGTCTACAAGGCCGTCCAAGAACCGCTGGGTCGCACCGTGGCCATCAAGGCGCTCAAGCCTTCGATCGCGATGGACAGCCAGTTCGCCAAGCGCTTCGAGCGCGAGGCGCACTTCATGGCGTCGCTCCAGCACGAGAACATCCTTCACGTCATCGACTTCGTGAAGGACGGCCGCTCCATGTACATCATCATGGAGTACGTCCAAGGGATCGATCTCTACGACCTGTTGGAGCACTCCGAAAAGCTCCCTCCCGAGGTCGCTGCGATCATCGCTTTGCAGGTTTGTCGTGCGCTCGACTACGCGCACTTTCGCGGAATCATTCACCGCGACATCAAGCCGGCAAACATCATGATCTCGCGTCAGGGCGAGGTGAAGTTGATGGATTTCGGCATCGCTCGCGACGAGTCGTTGAGCGATTTGACCGAGACGGGCACCGGGCTCGGTACGCCGAGCTACATGAGCCCCGAGCAAATCCTCGGCGACAAGCTCGACTTCCGTAGCGACCTGTTTTCCGTGGGCATCGTGCTCTACCAGATGTGCACGGGGCAGAAGCCCTTCGTAGAGGACGAGTCGCGGACGGTGATGCAGAAGATCCGTCTCGACCGCTACACGCCTCCGCGCAAACTGAACCCTGCCGTGCCGCGCCAACTGGAGCGCATCCTCGGGCGCTGCATGGAGAAGATGCCAGCGAATCGTTACCCGACGACGCAGGCACTCATCGACGATTTGATGGAGTTCCTCGCGCCCCGTGTGCCGATGAACTACTCCGCGCGTCTCGTGCTCTTCCTGCGCGACGTCGGTGTGCTCACCGACCGCGAGGCGGACGAGCTCCTCGCGGCGGGTGCCCCGCGAAACGTGCGACGCGGCACGAAAGACCGGAGCCTGCTTCGCCACGTCGGCGCGGTCTCCGGTCTGCTCTTCGCGGGCATGGCGGCGGGAGGTTTCGCGATTCAATCGGCGGCGGGTCGTTTCGACGAGGACGCGGCCGACTTCTCCGGCGGTCGCGACGCGCTCTCCCCGGCGCGCGCCGGCTACCTGCGTGTCGTGGTCGATCCGTGGGCGGACGTCTGGATCGACGGCCAGAAGGTCACGACGACGCCGACCGCTCGTGCCATCGCGCTCTCTCCGGGGCGCCACTTCGTGAAGCTCTCGAACCCCTACCACCGCGAGCATCAAGAGGCGGTGCGCATCCGAACCGGCGAGACCGAGCTGGTCGAGGTGGAGCTCGAGCCGCTGCACGTGCTCGACGAAGGGGGCGAACCTTGAGCCGCTGGTTGCCGGCGCTCGCCTTGTTGCTCGTGTCCTCGACCGCGCTCGCGGACCGCGGGTTTCAACACGTGGTCCGCGAGGGCGAGACGCTCGCGTCGATCGCGGAGCGCTACTACGGCGACCCACGCCGCGAAGCCGTGCTGGTCGCCGAGAACGGGCTGACCGCGCAAGGCGGCTCGCCGATCGTCGTCGGGCTGCGGCTGCAGATTCCTTACGTCGCGTTTCACAACGTCCGGGCCGGCGAGACTTGGCAGGAGCTCGCGACACGTTTCTTCGGCGACCCGCGCCGCGCCTTCGCGTTGGTCGAGGCGAACCACGGTTTGCTCACCGAGCAGCCGGCGGAAGGAACGCAGCTGCTGATCCCTTACCCGCTTCGCTACGTCGCGGGCCAACGCGACACCGCGACGAGCGTCGCGCGCGCTTGGTACGGACCGAGCACCGAAGCGCTTCGGCGGCTTCGCCGGTTCAACGACCTGCGCACCAACCGGCTCAACCGTGGCCAAATCGTGTTGGTGCCGCTGACCGACCTCGTGCTCAGCGAGGAGGGTCGCAACATCATCGCGGACCAGACGGGTGCTCCGCCGCCGGCCGGCGAGGTGCGCGCGCTGCAGGCACGCATCGACGAGGAGCTTCCGGCCCTCGGCGAGCACGTGCGGCGTGGGCGTTTCACCGAGACCGTCGCGCTCGGCAACCGTCTGCTCGGCGCGCGTCAGCTGACGGGCAATCAAATCGTCACGATTCAGCGGCACCTCGGAACCGCGTACGTCGCGCTCGGCCGCGAGGATTTGGCGGCGCTCGCGTTTCGCGCAGCACTGCAACGGCAGCCCGACCTGCAGCTCGACACGGTGCGCACGTCGCCGCGGGTGATGCAGGCATTCCAACACGCCCGAGACGAGCTCCGTCGCGACGTGAGCCCCGGCCCGACCGACGAGGACGCCGGGGTACCGGACGCGGGACCGCCCGCGGAGTGATCGGGGGAGGGTGATCGGGGAGGGTGACCGCGAGGTCTGCCGCTCGAACCACCAGCCGCATGGATCGACGCCCTACCCACCGTGGCGTTCTGCCCTCCGCGAGTCGGGGTTTTCCCGAGCTCTGGCCGGCGCCGCCGTACGCGGGAAAGGCCACGACTTCCGAAAAGTTTTCCTATCCTTGCAGGCGCTTGCGGTCTGCCGCGCCCTCCCGAGGGGCGGTTGACGCGTGATCTCGCGAGCTTGTCCGCTCCCTACGGAAAGGAACGTCCCTTGCACAATGGCTGGCCCCCGATGGTTTCTCCTCGACGCCACCACTCTCGCGAAGCGGGCCTGACCCTGCTCGAGTTGATGATCGTCGTGGCCGTGATCGCGATCGTCGCCGCGTTGGCCGCGCCTTCGGTCGGAGCCGCCGCGGGCGAGCGTCGCTCGAACGAGACTGCCCTCGACATCGTGCGCTTGGCCCGCCGTGGTCGGTCCGAAGCGGTTGGCTACGGCCGAGCCCACCTGCTCCAGTTCACGGCCGGAGCCAACGGCCAGTTCGCGCTCTTCCGCGGCGACAGCAACCGCTGCAACAACGCGAACTGGGCCGGGGTCGTCGGTGCAGGCTGCACGGCCGCCAACACCGCGTGTCGCGACCTCGTGAGCGGCGACGTCCGCTCCACGCCCGGTCAGCAGATCGTCATCTCCTCGGAGGACGGCGCGGCCGTGGACATCTGCTTCGAGCCGACGGGCCGCGTGCTCTGGCGCCGCGCCGGTCTCTTCTCCGACCGCCAAGGCGGCCCGATGACGGGTGGCGGCGTGCGCTTCAACATCGTTCGCAACGGCGGGGACGGCGTCACGCGACGCATCCTGGTCCCGCTCGGGGCCGACGCGAGGGTGTTGCTGTGACGCGTCGTGCTTCGTTGCGCCGCCAGCGCGGCTTCACGCTCATCGAGGTGATGGTCGCCGTCGGCATCATCACCGTCGGCTCGCTCGGCATTCTCGCGATGCAAACGGCGACCATTCGCGGCAACTCGGAAGCCCGCATGATGTCGATGGCGACCCAGCGGACGAACACGTGGATCAGCCGCCTCGAGCGCGACGCGCTGATGTGGAACGTCAGCGGTCCGGCGCCCGCGAACCGGGTCAACACTCGTTTCCTCACCGACGTGACCACGCCGACGGCCGTGCCGGTCTTCGTGCCCCCGGCCTCAGTCGCGGACGGATCCCAAATCCTGCGGCCGGGCGCGAGCTTCGCGGGCCTCGACGTCGAGGATGCGAACAACCCCACGTATTGCACGCACATCGAGCTCTCGTGGGCAGTGCAAGGAGAGCTCATTCGCGCTCGCGTCCGGACCGTCTTCCACAAGGCGAATGGGACGCAGTTCGGGCTGCTCGCCACGTGCTCGGCTCCCGCGACCGCCGCGGCCATCTCCGCCGACCTGGCTTCGGCGACCCCCAACTTCCGCGCCGTCACCTCCACCTCGCTGCTTCGCTGGAGGCCGCTGTGACGCGCAGGACCTCTCGTTCGATGCATGGACGCGTCTCTCGCGAGGCGGGCTTCACGCTCCTCGAGCTCATGGTCGCGCTCGTGGCCGGCTTGGTCGCGATTCTGGCCGTGTACTACGTGAGCTCCGCGTCTGCGCGGCACTTCCACGAACAGCAGCGCGTCGCGCAGACGCAGACCTCGGTCCGCATGGCGATGCAGCAGCTTCGTCGGGACATCGGTCGCACCGCGCTCTTCGGCACCCCGAACAGCGAACGCGAGACGCGCTGCATCACGCCACCGCGTCCGGTTCAGGCCATCGTCTTTCAAAACGACGTCGACAACGCCGCGCTCCCGCGGGCGGCCGCCAACGGGGTGAGCGCAGACCGCCTCCGGCTCACGGGCAACTTCGTCACGAGCGACGTCTACTTCGTCAGCACGCTCGCGGGCAGCGGCACCGGGGCGTACCTGCAGACCCAGTGGCAGGGCTTCCGCCGCGACTTCGGCAACTGGACCGCGGCCAACCTGCCGATCGGCGCGCCGACGATGCCCACCGGTTACAACGCGGCGGCGCTCTCCGACGTGTTCTCGGCGGATCGGATGGTCCACATCCAGAACGTCCAGGGGTACCACTTCTTCTTGGACATTCAGAACGTGACCGCGAACGGCACCACGCCGCCGCTCGTGAACTTCCGCCAGAGCCTGCCCATCGGCGGCACCTGCGTGGGTGGCCTCGCGGACGGAGCGCTCATCGCGCCGATCAGCACCGTGGAGTACGCGGTCGTGAACCCGCGCACCGACGCGGAGCTCGTCGACCTGCTCGGGGTCGGCTCGACGGCGGCGCTCGAGCAAGCGACCGGCCGCGTGAACTCGGTGCTCGTGCGTCGCGAGATCAACATGCGCGACGGCTCGACGATCGCAGGCACGACGCGTGTGGTGCTCGAGTACGTCGCGGACCTGAACTACGAGTTCGTCTTCGACGACCAGACCGCGCCCGGCAACGCGCCGAACCTGGTTCGTCGTGACGGCGCGCAGTCCGCGAACCTCCTCAACGGAAGCGTCGCCGCGGTTCCGCACCGCGTACGCAGCGTCATCGTGCGCCTCTCCGCGCGCACCGCCGGTGAAGAGCCGGGCTTCCCCTTCGTCGCCGGTGGCCCCGCGCTCACCCGCTACGACGTCGACGGACGAACCGACGCGGCCGCGCGCATTCGTACCCTCGAGACCGAGATCTTCCTCCCCAACCTCGCTGGCCGGAACCTTCGCCCATGACGCGCTCGACCACCTCGACCCGCCGCTCGCGCCGCCAGGAAGAAGGCGCGGTGATGCTGATCGTCATGCTCGTGCTCCTGACGACGACGGCGCTCGCGGTCTTCGCGATTCACGCGACCACCACCGAGGTCCGCGCGGCCGGTCACGACCGCATGGGCGCGCAGGCGCAGGAGATCGGCGAGTCCGGCCTCGCCGCCGCACACACTTGGGTCGACGTCTTCGGTCCGGATGCGCTCGCGAACGCGATGGCCGCGTCGAGCCGCGTGGTCGGCAACACCTACAGCTTGCCGCAGCCCTTCGAACCGGCGCTCGCGGCCGACCGTCAGGGTTACCGTCTCTACGCGCGCGACTTCGAAGCCGTGGTCAACGCCACGAGCGGTGGCGCGGTCGCGTCGCTCGACCTCGACCAAGCCGACCTCGGCGGCGCGAACCGACTCTACAGCCCGAGCGTGGTCGTCGACGTCTACGACAACCACCAATACACGGGCGTGCTCGCCGGTTACCGCAGCGACGGCAACAGCCTGCTTCGTTTCCTCGGCGCCACCTACACCTCGCGTGGCCGCCTTCGCCTCACCGCCGCCGACGGCTCGCTGATCGACAGCAACGACGGCACTGGTCGCGGTTTCTACGACAGTTCTTCGGACGCCCGTGCTCGCGGCGTCTCCGGCCCGTTCTGAACGCGTGTGGAGAAGAAGCTCATGACTCGCACACTCCTCGCTCTCGCCCTCTTGTCGGTACCGCTCGTCGCTCGCGCCCAAGGCCCGGACGTTCGCGACGTACGCCCGATCGTGATGCTGCTCGTCGACTCCTCGGGGTCGATGGAGCGTCGCGGCGATTGCGTGTGCACCACACCGACCTGCAACGAGTGCATGCCGACGTGCTCGGGTGGCGCGCCTCAGCGCAACCGCTGGGCCACGGTGCTGGAGGCGCTCACGGGCACGTGGGACGGCTTCACCTGCGCGGCCGAGGACCGACGCAACTCCGGCTACGCGTCGCAGGCGGACTTCCGCTACTACATCGACCACATCCTGCATCCGGGCGAGGCGCGTCGAATCGGCGGCGGGACCTTCGCGCCGACGGTGACGCAGCAAACGGACGGCATCCTCGACTCGTACGCCGACCGCGCGAAGTTCGGCCTGATGACCTTCGACGGCGTGAGCACGCTGCGCGATCGGCCGCTTCTCGTCACGCAGCTCGACTTCGAGATGCCGGGCTTCTTGACCAGCTCGGCGGGCGCTCTGGGTGGCTTCTCGTACGGTGAGCGCAAGCCCTTCGGTTTCCCGGGTTGCGGCCAGGCGTACATGATCGACAACGGCGCGCAGAGTGAGCAGGCCGGCGGCACGCTCGTCAGCGTCGGGAGCGACGCCGAAGACTTCACGCTCATCAACACGAACATTCAGGCGCAGCTTCTCGCCACGCGCCCCTACGGCCCGACGCCCATCGCGGGCATGCTCGAGGACTTCGAGTTCTACCTTCAGAACCACCCCGACGTTGCCGCGCGTACCGTGGCGGGCGGCTCGGGTGACGCGTTCCAAGCTTGCCGTCCGCGCTACGCGATTCTCCTCACCGACGGCTACCCGAACGCCGACATGCGCGACGAGCCGTACAACTGCGAGGGCGCGGGCCACGGATTCGGCTGCCCCTACGACACCCCCGCGACCACGGCGGCGCGCCTCTGCGAGTACTCCGGCGCGAGCGAGGAGTGCGAGGGCTACATCGACGGTCTCTTCGTCGTCGGCTTCACGGTCGAAGACGCCCGCGCCGTCCAGGAGCTCCACAACATCGCGGCGGCCGGCGGCACCTGTGCGAACCCGGCCACCGGGGAGTGCGCGTACCTCGTCGGTTCCTCGTCGGGTCCCGCGCAGCTTCGTGAAGCGCTGGCCGACATCCTCGATCAAGCGAACCCGGGCACGACCACCCGCACCGTCAACGCCTTCAGCGGGACCTCGCCCGGCGCGAGTGCCCAAGGACAGGCCCAGTTCAACACGGGCTTCCAGATCCCCGGCGAAGGCGAGCCTTGGGCGGGCGTGCTCGAGCGACGTCGCTTCGAGTGCGACGCCTCGAACGTTCCGATGCCGCAAGATGTGGAGGATCGGGATCGCTTCCAGACGATCCTGAACAACCGCCCCACGCCGCGTCGACTTCTGACTGCGCTTCCGAACAACCGCAACAACGTCCGCGGCTACTTGATCGGCGACGGTGCGGTCCCGGCGTCCGTCGGCGGTTCGGGCAGCGCGTCCGGCGGCGGCAACGGTCGCGGTGGTAGCGGTGGCAGGCAGTGCGGTGGCGGCGGACGCACCACGCCGGCGGACGCACGACCGGCGGAGACCGGAGTTCGCCTCACGTCGTTCGCGCAGAGCAACGCGGCGCTCGATCGACGCCTCTTCGGGACCGGAGTCACGCAGACGGAGCGCAACAACATCATCGATTGGGTGCACGGCGTCGGTCGCGCCAACCGGCTCGGCGACATCTACCACTCGTCGCCGGTCGTCGTGGGCGCACCCGAGGAAGACCTCGCGGACGAGTCGTACAACGAGTTCCGCCGCCGCCCCGAGGTCGCGAACCGACCGAAGGTCGTCTACGTCGGAACCAACGACGGCATCATGCACGCGTTCGTCGCCGAGGACATCACCATCACCACCGGTCCCCACGCGGGCGAGCGCTACACCGCGGGTGAAGAGCTCTGGGGCTTCGTCCCGCCGGCGGTGATTCCAAGCCTCAACTCGGCGCGCACCGGCCACGTCTTCACCGTCGACGGCACGCCCGTCGTGAAAGACATCTTCTACAACCGTGCGCCGGGTCAGTCGGCCGACGCATCCGCGTACCACACCGTCATGGTCTTCGGGCTTCGGGGCGGCGGAGGCGCCTACCTCGCGCTCGACGTGACGGACCCGCTCGAGCCCGAGTTCTTGTGGCAGGTTGCGCACCCCGAAATGGGCGCCACGTACGGCATCCCGGCGTTGGGCCAGGTGCTGATTCGCGACAGCAGCAACAACGTTCGCGAGATCTCGATGGTGCTCCTTCCCGGCGGTGCGGGCACCGACCTCTCGAGCAGCACGTGTGGCGGCGTGGCGGAGCCCCTTCCGGATGGGCGGATGTCGAAGCCGCTCGGCTGCCCGTCTCGCGGCAAGGGCCGCCCCCCGGTCAACGCAGGCACCCTCAACGCCCGTGAGAACATGCGCTGTTGGGACACGACCGGTCGCTCGATGTACTTCGTCGACCCCGCGAGCGGCGAGATTCTCAGCTACCTCGACGACACCGTCTTCAACGCACCGGTCACCGGTGGTGTGTCGTTCTTCACCGGCGACGTCGGCACCATCGCGACGCGTGCGTTCGTCACCGACGCGGACGGCGTCATCTGGCGTGTCGACTTCAGCAACCCGGACCCGGCGCGTTGGGACGCGGAGCCCTTCCACGACATCTTCCACGACCTGACGGCGACGGAAGGACAGCCGGCGTACTTCCCGCCGATTCTCACCACCGACGATCAGGGTCGGGTGGTCGTGATTCAGGCGACGGGTGAAGTCGACAACCTCGACCAGCCCTACTACGAGAACCGTGTCGTCTCGATCACGGAGAACCCCGAATACGACACGACTGGCGCGCTCCGGCAGGTCACCGGCATCCTCAACTGGGAGGTCCGACTCGAGCAAGGTGAGCGTGTCACCGGCCCACTCGAGCTCTTCGCGGGGAAGGTCTATTTCGCGAGTTTCGCGACCTCTCCGACGACCTCCATCGATGCCTGCTCCTACGGCTACAGCCGCATTTGGGGCGTCGAGTACCTCCTCAACGAGACGAGCGCCACGCAACCCACGAACATCCCGCTCGGTGCTCTCGAGGACACGGACGCGCCGGGCACCTTCGTTCGTCACCTCCCGCCGCTCGAGAACCAGATCGTGATGGGTGTGCGCGTCACGCAGCGCCCGACTTGCTCGACCCTTCAAGAGGTGAGTGAGACCGATCCCTACTTCGGCACGCGCACGTACCAGCAGGTCACGAGCGCGAACCGTGGCGAGTTCTTCCTCGTCGCGCAGGTCAGCGGTGGCGGCACCGCGGCGACGGGTGGCTCGGTGGCCGAGTTCTCGCGTCAGCTCCCCGCGCCGCTCTCGTACACGCGCGTTCAAGGCTGGGCGGGCACGATCGACTGATCGATCAGGCCACGTGCGAAGGAGGCCACCCGATGGGTGGCCTTTTTCGTGCGCAGACGGGGCCCACGGACGAACCGACGCGCTAACGGGCCAGGCGACTCGACGTACGATGCCGCCATGACCGCCACCGTCCCGCTCGCATTCGAACGCCTCGACGAAGACACGATGCGCGAGCGCGCCGAACGGTTCCTCGCGGTGGCACGACGACGTCGCAGCGTCCGCCACTTCGCGACCGACCCGATCCCCCTCGACGTGGTCGAGCGCTGCATCGAAGCCGCGGCCCAAGCGCCCAGCGGCGCGAACAAACAGCCGTGGACCTTCGCGCTGGTCACCGACCCGGAGATCAAACGTCGCATTCGGCAAGCCGCCGAAGCCGAAGAGCGCGAGTTCTACGGCGGACGCGCCCCGCAGAGCTGGCTCGACGACCTCGCCCACCTGGGCACCGACGCCGACAAACCTTTCCTCGAGGAAGCGCCGGCACTGATCGTCGTCTTCATGCAGCGCACGAGCGAAGAGGGCGCGCGCCACTACTACGTGCACGAGTCCGTCGGGCTCGCGACCGGTTTTCTCTTGGCCGCACTCGCCCACGCCGGCCTCGCGACGCTCACCCACACGCCGAGCCCGATGGGGTTCCTCGGCGAGATCCTCGAGCGACCGGAGCACGAGCGACCCTTCTTGTTGATCCCAGTCGGCTACCCCACGCCCGATTGCCGCGTGCCCGACATCACCCGCAAGGAGCTCGGTGCCGTCGTGGTGCGTCGCTGACGGGCCGTCGCTGACCGTGCGTCGCTGACCGTGCGTCGCTGAGCGTCCGGATCGGACGTCGGTCCGTCGCGACCGAAAACACGCGCGAAGCCGGCGACCGCGGTACGCTTCGCCCGTGCGTTCGTGCTCGTTGCTCCTCCTCGGCCTCGTCGCGTGCGGCCCCTGCGGCTCGTCGTCGTCGGAAAACGGAACCACGCAACCGACGGAAGCGCCCGAACCGGAAGCGCCCGTCGTCGACGACGCACTCTACGACGCCGAGGGCAACCTGCTCCCGTCCGACGTCGTGATCGCCGGCCTGGCGTTGCCCCGCGGCCTCGAAGAGCGACCCTCCTTCGGCGACCGACGCCACGTCTACTGGACCAACGTGCCGCTCGTGAAGGTGCAGGGGTATTTCGGCCGACGTCTGATCACGGGTCAGGTCGACCGCCTCGGTGACGCGGCCATCTTTCGTCGCGCGGTTCCTCAAGGCGTGCGCGGCGGCGTCGTGCACCTCGACGTCGGCATTCATCCCATCCCGCGGGGTGGAGGGTCTCGCGTCGAGATCGAAGAGATTGCGCCCGAACCGCAGAACCCACCGAGCGCCGACGAGCTCATCCGTCGTTTCGACGAAGAGCAACGCCGACTCGACTGACGGTCGCGAAGCCGTCGGTGCACTCGATCGAGTGACCACGGGGCGCGCGACGCCACGGCGCTCGACGCTCACCGCGCTCGACGCCACGACGCTCGTACGACGTGCGCATCGCGCTCAGCGGAACTCGGAGAGGTGCGTGATGAACCAGCGGTCGCCCCACGCGATCATCGTGCGCACCTCGAAGCGACGTTCTTCGCCGCCGGTGCGGTAGACGATCCAGTTGTGGCGCTGCGCCCAATAGGGCAACCGGTTCGACTCTTCGCGAAGCCCGACCCAACCGCGACGACGCGAGAACTCGAAGCGCACGAGCTCCGCGTCCGCCGGCACCTCGGCGTGCAGCGCGTGAATGTCGCGCTCGTAGAGACGAACGATGCGGTCGTAGAGCGCGTCCGGATCCGCGATGCCTTTGATCGCGCGAAACGCCTCGCGCGAGAGGAAGAAGTCCATCGCCGCCGCCGGGTCGTCGGCCTTGATCGCGGCGAGCAGGGTGCGGGCGCGGTCTTCGACGTCGCCCGGACCCGGCCGCGGCGGCGCCTCCCGAAGGTCCGCGCGATTCCCTTCCGGAATCGCGACGTCTTGGGCGAGCCCGAGGACGGGGAGGGTGAGGGCGACGAGCAACACGAGGCGACGCATGAGGCTCCGGATACCGCGAGGATCACACGCCGTCGACTCGACCGCGCCGCGCATGGACCGCGGGGCAGGGGAGGGCATTCAACGCAGACCCGTGCCCATGCCCATGCCCGTGCCCGCGGGACGAGACACCTCGAGCACGACTCGCGGAAGAGAACCCGGTTTCGCCGCAAGTCGACGATGCGTGTCGACGAATCGAGTGAGAGGGCCAAATCGAACGCTGGCCCAACTCCCGAGCTTCTTCTCACGAGTCGCGGGCACGGGCGGGCACGGTGAACGCGACGTGGGCTCAGCGACCCGCGGGGCGGCCGCCTTTGCGTGGATCACACGCCGCCTCGAGCCGCACACCATTCTCCTCGTGCACGATCGCGATGGCCTGCGCGGTCGCGAGGTGATCGGTCTCGTCGATCGTGTGCCCACGTCGCACGAGCCCCTCACGCACCCCCGCGTCGAGCGGATGCTCCGACTCGACCCGCAGCTCGTTCGGATGCGCCTGGTGATGCACCCGCGGCGCGGCCATCGCGTCGCCCCCACTCATCCCGAAGAGCACGACGTTCATCGCCACTTGCTGCGTCGCCGTCACGATGCGCGAGCCACCCGCCGCGCCGACCGCGAGCACCGGCCGACCTTCGCCGTCGAGCACGATGGTCGGGCTCATCGTCGAGATGGGTCGCTTGCCCGGTCCCGGAAGGTTCGGGGCGCCGCCCAACAAACCGAACGCGTTGCTGACCCCGACCTCACGCGCGAAGTCGTCCATCTCGTCGTTCATCACGATGCCGGCCGCCGTGTAGCGCGCACCGAAGGGCAGGTTCACCGTCGTCGTCACCGCCGCGACGTTGCCCTCGGCATCGACGACGCAGAGGTGGCTCGTCCCGTTCTCTTCGCCGGGCCCGGTGTTCGCCGCCGCCTGCAGCGGGAAGTCGTAGTCCTCCGGCGGGTTCGCGAGCCCGGGATGAAACGCCGCCGCTCGGGCCGCGATGCGCGAGGGCGCCAACATCGCCTCGAGCGGAAGCTGCACGTGATCGGGGTCACCGAAGTAGCGCTCGCGGTCGAGGTAGGGGCCCTTCCAGCTCTCGGCGAGCGCGTGAAGGAACGCCGCGCCGGGTCGCTCACCCCGCGTGGTCGGACGCCAACGCGCCGGAAGACTCTCGAGCACCGCGAGGCTCTGCATCAGCGTGAAGCCACCCGCCGAAGGAGGCGGCGCGGTCACCCACGTGTGCCCGAAACGCTCCGCACGAAGCGGCTCACGCTCGACGACGCGGTAGCTCGCGAGATCCTCCATCGTGAAGAGCCCCCCCGCGGCACGGTTCGCACGCACGATCTCGCGCGCGATGCGGCCGGTGTAGATGGCACGCGCACCCCGCGCCCCGAGCTCGCGAAGCGTTCGCGCGAGCTCGGGCTGACGAAGAAGCTGCCCCTCTCGAAGCGGGCCTTCACCCTCGAACCAACGGCGCATCGTCGCGTCAGCCCGCATCTGGTCGCCGAAATACGACGACATGCGCGCGACCGCGCCGGACACCGGGACACCGTCCTGCGCGAGCTTCACGGCCGGCTGCACGATGCGCGAGAGCGGAATGCCGGAGCCGAAGCGTCGAACCATCGCCTCGATGCCCGCTGGCTCGCCCGGGATACCACTCGCGAGCCCACCCACTTGCGAGGCCGCGTTCGCGCGACCCGGCATCGGCGCGGGTCGGTCCACGAACATGTCGGGCGTGGCCGCCGCGGGCGCCGCTTCCCGGAAATCGAGGAAGGTGAAGGTCCGGTCGGAGGCCTTGTAATAGAGGAGGAACCCACCGCCTCCGAGCCCACTCGACGCCGGCGACGCGACCCCGAGCGCGAGCATCGTCGCTGCCGCCGCGTCGGCCGCGTTGCCCCCAGCGGCGAGAATCTCCGCGCCGGCCGCCGAAGCCGCGGGGTGATCGGCGGCAACCGCAAAGTCGGAGTAGCTCGCGGCGAAGGACTCGGCCGGGATTGGCGCCCCACTCGAAGCGGGAGACCCCGTCGAAGCCGCCGTCGAAGCGGGAGCCTGGGCGTGGGCGCTCCCGACGAGGAGGGCGAGCACGAGGAGGAGGCGGCTACGCATCGCACCTCTCTACCGTCGGCGGCGCGCCACGTCGACGCCGAGTCGCCCCGTCCAACGAAGAGACTCAGCGCCCGAGGAGCGCACGAAGTGACAAATAGCGCTGTAGATCCAATGGTTTGTAGCTCACTCCATCACGCCACATCCGCAGATCCGAGAGGCGATATCCGATGGCGAGCGCGTCCACGACCTGCGCCGGCACGTGCCGGTGTGGCCTCGGCAGAGCTCGAAACGTCTGGCGAACCGAAGGCATGTCTCACCGACGATCGAGGCAGGTCCTCGTTACGGCGAAAGCCCCGCTCAGAGGCGCACGAAGGCGCGCGTGCCCGCGACACTGCGGTGCACGAGCGCGGTGCACGACGCCGCGCCCGTGACAGCGAGCGCTCAGCGCTTGAACAGACGCCGCAGCGCCAGTTGCCGCCGAACGTCGAGCACTCCGTCACCGGTCCCACCGACCCACTGCCGCACCTCGAGCAGCGTGTAACCAGCCGCGAGCACGGACCGAACGTCGGTGACGTCGGAGGGCAGGCTCACGCGGGGGGCGCCGATGCGGACGGTGATTCTTCGGGTGCGGCTCATCGAGGGTACGGTGTCGCCCCCCAGCGACACCCCCATCTTGGCACGGCCCGCGGCGAGGAGGTCGTTCGGACGCGCCCTTGTCCGGCGTGCCCCGGCGGTGCTACCCGGTTCGCGCATGCGCGTGCTCGTCGTGATGGACCCGGTGTCGACCGTGCAGGTCGACGCCGACACTTCGTTTGCCCTGATGCTCGAAGCCCAGGCGCGCGGTCATCGGGTCGACCACGCGCTCGCGAGCGACCTCGAGCTGCTCGACGGCCGGGTCTTCGTGACGTTGCGCCGAGCCACGATGCAGCGTGTGGCCGAAGCGCCGATTCTTCTCGGCGAGCCGGAGCGCGTCGACGTCGGCGCCGAGATCGACGCGGTGCTGATCCGCAAAGACCCGCCCTTCGACTCCGACTACCTCTGGCTGACGCTCTTGCTCGAACGACTGCGCGACGAACGCACGCTCGTCGTCAACGACCCCCGCGGCCTTCGCGACGCGAACGAGAAGCTCTACGCCTGCCACTTCCCCGAGCTCACTCCGCGCACGCTCGTCAGCGGCAACAAGGCGCGCATCAAGGAGTTCGTGGCCGAGGTCGGAGGTCGCGCCGTCATCAAGCCGGTCGACGGGCACGGCGGTGAAGGTGTCTTCGCGCTGCTCGAAGGCGACAAGAATTTCAACGGACTCGTCGAGCACGTCACGCGTTTGGGTCGACGTCTCGCGATGGTGCAGTCGTTCATTCCCGAAGTGACCGAAGGCGACAAGCGCATCTTGTTGATCGACGGAGAGGTCGTCGGCGCGATCCTGCGCGTTCCGCAGAAGGACGACGTGCGCTCGAACATTCACGTGGGCGGCAGCGTGAAGGCCGCCGAGCTCACCGACGCCGACCGGCACATCGTCGCGACGGTGACCCCGAAGCTTCGCGCCGACGGTCTCTACTTCGTCGGTCTCGACGTGATCGGCGGAAAGCTCACCGAGGTGAACGTGACGAGCCCGACCGGGATCCAACAGATGTCGCGTTTTTCGGGACGAAGCTGCGAGACCCCGGTGATCGCGTGGCTCGAATCCCGTGTCGCCGCCCGTTGAGCGTTACCCTCCCGTCTCGTCGCCCCGCGCGACCCCTCGAACTCGCGAGCCCTTCTCGCTCTCGTGCGCTTCCGAAGTCTTCGAGAATCACATCGTGACTCCGACGATCTCTTTCTCGATTCCTCCGCTGGATCCGACGCCATGAAACGACTCTTCTTCGTCGCCTTCGCCCTCGCCGCCTGCTCTCCCAGCGGTCTTCGCGTCGCCACCACGCCCGACGCCACGCTCGCGGTCGCGGGCCTCACGCGCGAGATCGACGCGGTACGCGACCTCGACGACGTGCGTGACGTCGCGGACCTGAACGGCACCCTCGCGGTCGCGACGGACCGCGGCGTCTTGCTCTTCGCCGAAGGAGACGAGCGGCCCACACGTCTGCTCGAGGGGCTGCCTTCGCCCGACGTGCGTGCGTTGGCCGCCCACGTCGACGGCTCACTCATCGTCGGCACCACCGAAGGGCTCGCGCGTGTTCGAGGCGCCCAGGTCGAACCGATCGAAGCCCCGCCGGTCGGTGAGCTCGTCGCCCTCGCCAGCACCTCCGACGGTCACACCTACGCCTGCGGCGCCACCGGCCTCGCGATCGATCACGTCGTCGATCAGTCCTTCGGCTGGCAGACCTTCGGCGAGCCCTTCGCCTGCACCGGCCTGTGGCCCACGCCCGAAGAGCACCTCTGGGTCGGCACCACCCGCGGCTTGCTCTACGTCGAAGGCGACGTCGTCCGCGAGCATGGCGAGACCGGTGGGTTGCCGGGCGGCTACGTCCGCGGTGTCGTGCCCGCGGGCACCGGTCGCGCGCTCGCGTTGGTCCAAGGCCCGAGCGACGCGTGGATCGTCTTCTTCGACGGCGAACGTTGGACCACCTACACGGTGCCCGACCTCGATCGCCGCCCCGTCGGCCTCGCACGCCTCGGCGCCGACGCGATCCTCGTGACCCCCGATCATGCGTTCGTGATTCGCGAAGCCGCGCGTGCCACCGGCGGCGTTCCCCTTCGCGCGCTTTCCCGCGGACCGCACCGTCCGGCGCTCTCCTACCGCGCCGGGCTCGGTCGCCCGGCCGTCGAAGGCACGCTCGAGCGCCGCGAGCCCGCACCCCTCGCCGCCGTCCCGCCGAACGCGCCGACCGTGGCCGCACCCGGCTTCGGCATCGCGCACCTGAGCCGCGTCGGCACCTCGGCCAGCTTCGCCAAGACCCTCGGCCGTGAGGTCTGGATCGCGGACCGAAGCCGCGGCGTTCGCGCGCTCAGCGAGAGCGGCATCGGCCCCCACCGCAGCAGCCGCAGCTTGGTCGACGAGCGCGACCTGCAAATCGCCGCCGACGAACGCTCGGGCACCTTCACGATCGACGCCCTCGGCCGCGTCGGTCGATTCCGCGACGGCGGCTTCGTGCCGGTCGCGACTCCCGAAGGCGCCCGCGCCTGGGCCCTCGCGTCCGGCAACCGTGGCCTCTATCTGGCCGCCACCGTGCCCACCGACCGCGCCGCGATTCGCATCTACCGTCGCGACGGAGAGAACTGGGTGCCCGTCGTCGAGCGCCGCGTCACGGGGCCCGGCACCCCCACGACGCTCGTCGAACCGACCGCCGAGGGCGGCGTCGCGACCGAGACCGGCACCCTCGCGCCGGACGTGACGCTCGTCTCCTTGCCCTTCTTCGGCATCACCGACGACGAGACCGCGTGGGTCGCCGTCCGTGTGGAGGAGAACGGCCAAGTGCGTCGCAAGGGCGTCGTGCAGCTCTCGGCGCGCACCGAAGAGGTGCTGCATCACCACTACGGCCAGCCCGCCGGTGGAAGCGGCGCGCTTCAGCTCCCCGACGACACGAACAACGTCGACCTCGGTCAGTCGGGCTTCGCGTGGTTCTCGTCGGTCGTCGGCGCGGTGCGCCTCGGCAACTCGCAGAGCGTCACCTTCGGCGAAGCGCGCGGCGTGCGCGGCGAGGTCGTCAGCGACGTGCTCGTCGGCACCGGCAACCGCGTCTGGGTCGCGGCCGCCGAAGGCCCTGGCTACTACTTCCAACAGACCTTCGAGTTCCGCATGCCGCAGGCGGTTCGCGCGGCGCGTCCGCTCGCGCTCGCCCTCGACGCGGTCGGCGACGTCTGGGGCGCGGGCAGCAACGGCCTCGTGCGCTTCGACGGCACCGATTGGCAGATCTACGGCGCCGACGTCTTGCCCGTCTCTTCCTTCGTCGACCTCGAGGCCGACCCCGAAGGCCGGCTCTGGGTGCTCGCCGAGGATCGCGTGTTGATCGTGGGACCGGGTCGCCGCATCGAGGAATAGAACGCGTCGACCCTCCGTTCGAAACGAGAAAGGCCGCGAGCACTGCTACGCGGCCTTCTTCGTTTCGATCGAGCGTTGACGGGTCGCTCGCGACCGGAATCGAGAACCCTCGAGGGAGGGTGACGGTCCGCTTCTCTTCGACCACCTCGGCGGGTCATCGCGTCGCGAAGCGGACCTCGGTCACGTCGAGTGCCCGAAAGGGCTCTCCGTCGAGCAGCCCCGTGCTCTGGGCACCGAGGACGCCGCGCACGCCGATCACACTCTGTGATGCGGCCGTGTTGCATTGCGCGCAGAACGTCCCTTCGTTGCCGCCTCGGCTCTCACAGAAGAGCGCGGGGAACTCGCTCGAGGAGCCCGAGAGAGCGACCCGCTCGCCGTTGCAACCCGGCAGCAGATACACGTACTGCGCCGTGTTGCAGCACGGCATCGTTTCGCCGCAGAGCGCGCCGGAGCTTCCGAAGCGGAGCACGAGCGACGGGTCGATTCGAAACTCGAGGTTCACCTCGACGCCTTCGTAGGCCGCGAGGTCCGCGCAGAACGTCTCGACGTCGAGGGGTGGGGTAGCGTCCGACGAGCAGCCGAGGAGCAGGCACCCGAGAAGCCAGGGTATGTGTCGCATCGTGTCAAACCGCCTTCCAACGCGCGACGCAGCATTTCTCGTGCCGAAGGCGACGAAAGCGAGATCCGTTGGAACCTCGCTTTCGCGTCGATCTTCGTGACGTGCTCAGATGCGCATCGGCATGATCACGCCGACGAAGTCCGCGGGGCCTTCGCCGACCGGACGAATCACGCCGGGATCGAGCTCGCCCGAGAGCTCGAGGGCGACCTCGTCGTGCGCGAGCGCGCCGAGCGCGTCGAGCAGGTATTTCGCGTTGAAGCCGATGCCGAGCTTGTCGCCGGCGTAGTCGACGTCGACCTCTTCCATGCCTTCGCCGACGTCCGGGTTCTGGCTGACGATGCGGAGCGAACCGTCCGAGACGTGCAGCTGCACGCCGCCGCTCTTGTCGTTCGCGACGAGGCTGATGCGCTTGAGCGCTTCGATGAGAACCGTGCGTGAGCAGACCACACGTTTGGTCTGGTTCTGCGGGATGACCTTCGAGTAGGGCGGGAACTGTTCGTCGGCGAGCTTCACGCTGAGCATCACGTCGGCGCGGCGGAAGAACGCGTTGCCCGACGCCATCGCGACGTCGATCGACGCGTTCGCGGTTCCGCCGTCCTTGCCGGCTTGTTTCGCGTCCGCCTTCGCGTCCTCGATGAGTCGCTTGAGCTCCGCGACGCCCTTGTGCGGCACGAGCATTCCGAAGCTCAACATGCCCGCTCCGTCGCCGAGCTTCGCCTCCGCCTTGCTCAGACGATGACCGTCGGTCGTGACCATGCGGACGTTCTTGCCGTCGCCCTCGAAGAGCGTTCCGGCGAGGTGCGGTCGCGTGTCGTCGCTCGACATCGAGTAGCTCGTGAGCGCGACGAGCTCACCGAGGAGCCACGCGTCGAGCGTCGCCCACGAGGCCTCGCCGGGGTTCGGCAGCGGCGGGAAGTCCTCTCCCGGCAAGCCGGGGATCTTGTATTTGATCTTGCCGACCTCGAGCTGGACCTGCTGGTTCTGCGCGACCGTCAACCGAACCTCGCCCTCGGGCAGGTTGCGGACGATGTCGAAGAGCGTGCGGGCCGCGATGGCGATGGCGCCGCCCTTGCGGATGGCCGCCGAGGCGGAGGCGCTCACGCCGAGGTACAGGTCGGTCGCCGAGAAGCGCACCCGGTCCGGGCCTTCGGCCGAGAGCAACACGTTGCTCAGGATCGGCATCGAGCTCTTGCGGTCGGCGACGCTCTGGGTGCGCTGCAGAGCCTTGAGGAAGTCGCGCTGCTGGATGGAGAGCTCCATGGGGTTCCTCGGTTCGATCTAGAGAGCGCGCGTGGATCCAATTCAAAGGAATTTAGATCTACGTCGTCTTCATAAGGGCTGTGGATTGTGGGGGATCCACGCTAACGCAGCGGGATCGAAAGTGATTCTGGCGCTCTGAGGGTGTCGATGAAATCGCCTGGAGGTGGGGAAGGTTTCATCCCCGATCCATCCACAGGACGATCCCCGGAGTTATCCACGGTCTCGTCCCCAACCTCTCCTCGATCCCCGTCGGCGGGTCTACGATCGAGGTGCTCGTCCCGTTTCCTCGACGGGAGCGAGCGAAAACACGTTTGGCCACTGCGAGGACGGACCTCGCCCCTCGAAGCGGCCGAGTGGTTGTAGCCCCGGGTCGGGTCGAGGGGCAAGAAAGGGCACGTAGCGTCATGTGAGGTCACGACGCTGTGTTTTTCCCGCCAGAACCGGCCTGGAAGGCCTTTTCCGGAGCGTCGGCCTCGGGCTAGTGTCCGCGCCATGGTGTTCCCCCCCAAACACGTCGTCGTGGCGTCCGACCTCTCCGAGTCCAGCCGTACGGCACTCGATGCGGCCGGGTTCTTCGCGCGTGAGCACGGGGCGAAGCTGGAGCTCCTGCATGTCTTCGACCCTTCGCCCTACGTGCCGCTGGCACTTCCGGCGAGCGGCTCGCAGCTCATGAGCCAAGCGGCCAAGGAGATGCGCGAGACGGCCGAAAAAGGGCTTCAGGAGCAGGCCGAGGCGGCCTTCCCGGGGCTCGAGGTCTCCGTGACCTGTCTGCGCCGCGAGGACGCCGGAGAGGGCATCGCAGAGCACGCCAAGGCCGTAGGGGCGGACCTGATCGTCGTCGGCTCCCACGGGCGCACGGGGCTCAAGCGCGTGCTCCTCGGCTCGGTGGCCGAACGTGTCGTGCGGCTCTCGACCTGCCCCGTCCTGGTCGTTCGCCCGGAATGAGCCCGCCCCGCGCCGCGCGTTTCGTGGGCTGTCGCGCCCACGTCGCAGGGTGTCGCGGCGCTTGTGGGCGATCGGGGTAGAAAAAACCGAAAGAACAGCAGTTTCGGGAACTTCCGGACCGGCAGGGCCTGTGGCACGTTCGGTGAACTAAGCGGGACCGAGCCCGCCGAAACAGGGCGGGTCCAAGCCCGCGAGAACGGCGGGCAGGAGGCAATCATGGGACTCTTCGCTGGACTCTTCGGTGGCTCGAACCGGCTCTCGCGCGACGACATTCAGGCCAAGGTCGCGGCCGGCGCGTGGCTGGTCGACGTCCGCACCCCGGGCGAGTTCGCGTCCGGTCATGCCAAAGGAGCGCGCAACGTACCGCTTCAGGACCTCCCGGCCCGGGCCAAGGAGCTCCCGATGGACCGCGAGCTCATCGTCTACTGCCGCTCCGGCGCCCGCAGCGCGAGCGCCGCGTCGATGCTCCGCTCGAAGGGCTTCGAGAAGGTCCACGACGCGGGTGGGCTGGGCAACGTCATGTGAGGCCGAGGTGCCTCGCAACGCTTGTGGACAGAACGGGTCTTGAAGCCGAAATCGACCACGTATCACGGGCGATTTCGGTTTCGCCTCCTCGCTCGATCCTGTGGAAAACCCGTGCGCCACAGCAAGGCGAAGCGAGGCTTCGAGACCTGGCGGGGCGTGGCACTGGCAAAGCCCCACGTGGGGCGGAACGCGTGCTGGCGAAGCCGAGCCCCGTGGCCGTGCAGGATGTGAGAAGGGCCCTTCGAGCCTCGGCGCGCCGCTGCTAGGGTCGCCGGCCTATGACGAAGAAGGTGGCGGTCCTCGGTGGTGACGGCATCGGACCCGAGGTGGTCGCGCAAGGCGTGAAGGTGCTCGAGGCGCTCCGGGATCTGCGGGGCTGGAAGCTCGAGCTTCACGACTTCGACCTCGGCGCCGACCGCTACCTGAAGGACGGCACGACCTACCCGAACGAGGTCGCCGACTTCATCGCCAAGGAGTGCGACGGCGTGCTGCTCGGGGCGCTCGGCGACCCGCGGGTGCCGAACCTCGAGCACGCCCGCGACATCCTCTTCGGGCTGCGCTTCGGCCTCGACCTCTACGTGAACCTCCGGCCGATCCAGTGCCTTCACGAGCGCCTGATGCCGCTCAAGAACGTGCGCGCGGAGGAGGTCGACATCCTCGTCCTGCGCGAGAACACCGAGGGCATCTACGTCGGCATGGGCGGCACCTTCAAGAAGGGCACCCCCGACGAGGTCGCGACCCAGGTCGACCTGAACACGCGCAAGGGCGTCGAGCGCATCGTCCGCCACGCCTTCGAGCTCGCGAAGACGACGGGCCGCAAGAGCGTGCACATGTGCGACAAGCACAACGCGATGCCGGACGCGCACGGGCTCTGGCTCCGCACCTTCCGAGAGGTCGCCGAGGAGTACCCGGACATCGCGGCGCATCACGTCTTCGTCGACGCGCTCTGCCTCTACCTCATCCAGGACCCGCGGCCCTTCGAGGTCATCGTCGCCTGCAACCTCTTCGGCGACATCGTCACCGACCTCGGCGCCGGTCTGCAGGGTGGCCTCGGCATGGCGGCGAGCGGCAACGTGAACCCCGGCAAGGTCAGCATGTTCGAGCCGGTGCACGGCAGCGCGCCTCCCCTGGCGGGCAAGGACGTGGCGAACCCGCTCGCGACGGTGCTCACGGTCGGCATGTTGCTGACCCACCTCGGCTTCGACGGCGAAGAGGCGCTGCTGACGCGGCTGGTTCGCGAGGCGATCGAGACGGGGCACTGCACGCGCGAGGTCGGCGGCGACCTCGGCACGCGCGCGACGGGCGATTGGATCGTGAAGCGCCTGCGCGAAGAAGCGCGTTGACCGTTCTCCACCCTGCGGTGGAAAGTCGAAACCGAGAAATCGCCCGCTGCGCGCGGGCGATTTTCGTAGGCGACGCGGATCGTCCACCGCGATCCCCCAGGCGGATCGGGGGTGAGACACCGCGGGTATCTCGAACGAGGAACTCTCGAGCCCGAGGGGTGTCCGACGCCGCATGCGGTCGTCGGCGCCTGCGGTCTCACTTCCGATCCGCAAGTGGAGATCCCGTGGATCTTCGAGACCTTCCACGTCGAATCTCTCGCGCCGACTGAAGGATTCGCGCGCGCGAGTTTTCCCCGCCCTTGCCGCGTCCCCACGCACCCCCCAGGCTGTGGGAATGTGGCGGGTCGCCTTCGTGGGGCTCGTGATCGCGTGTGGGGGCGCGACGAGCGACGTGCGTTCGGAGTCGGCGGAGGCGGCTCGGTCGAGCGTCCCTGCGTTGGAGCACGAACCCACCGCGGAGCGAAGGCAGACCGACGGGCTCTCGACCCTGGCCGCTGCGCAAGCCACCGGACCCCGTGCCGAGCGAGATGCCATCCGTGATCCCCGCGAGCCACGAAGCGCCTTGCGCACCTTGCTCACGGAAGCCCACCCCGAGGTTCGCTGCGCCGATGCTTCGCGATGTCCGCCCTCCGTCGGATTGGTCGTCTTCCCCGGTCGCGAGCCGGACCTCACGGGCCGCATCCCGCCGGTTCGTTGTACGGGGACTTTGGTGGCGCCCGACCGGGTGCTGACCGCGAGCCATTGCCTGACCACGCCGCGCTGCGACGACGCCTGGGTCGCCTTTCCGCCCACTGCGGATCACGAAGCGGCGGTCGCGCGTTGCGTGTGGGTGCTCGCCCAGGATCCCGACACCCAAGACGGTGTGCTCCTTCAAGACTGGGCGCTGCTGCAACTCGAGCGGCCGCTTCTGCGTCCGGTCGCGACGCTCGCGCCCGAGGCGGTGCGCGAAGGGACCATCGTGACGGTGGCGTCGGTCACCCCCCACCCGATCTACGGGAGCCAACACCAGCTCGAGACCCGGCTCTGTCGTGCGGAGACACCGGAGGCGGCGGAGGCGCGCCTCGGAGCCGAAGCGCGTCGGGTGGGGTGGCTCTCGGGTTGTCCCATCGAGCCGGGCAACTCGGGCTCGCCGGTGCTCGACGCCGAAGGACGTCTACGCGCGCTCGTGCACGCGGGGAGTCATCCGGTCTTCGGCATCGGCGTGACGACGGCGCTGCCCCCGCGCCTCGGTCACTAAGGGTGAGCGTCGGGCGAAGCCCCGAAGCAAGAAGTGCCCGCCTCGCGCAACTCGTTCTGGCTGTGGTCGAAACCCGCCGCGGTGCACACACCTGACCCCGTGCGCCTAGGAACGAGCATCACATGGGACTCAAGACCAAGGCGGCCGTGATCGCCTTCACCACCCTCGTCGTCGCAGAGGGCGCGCACGCGCTGACCATCGGATACGCCGGATCGCAATGCAGTCCGTTCGGCTACTCCGATTCCGCCGGATGGTCGCGGGGGCGAGGTTTCTACAACACGAGCTGGGGCACGACGCGGTCCGGGTACTGCCCCATTCCGCGAAACAACAGCGTTTCGACCGCCGGGCTCGTCAACGTTCGAGTGGTCGTGAACGACACGAACCGAAGCGCGAACATCGGTTGCACCGTCTTCGCGCTAAGCGACGCGTACGAGACCCTCGAGTTTCAAACACGTTCGAGCTCGGGCCACGGAGGTTTGCAGACGATCCAATTCTCCTCCGTTGGTGACGGAGGGGAGCATCTCTTCTACGAGATGGTGTGTGCGATACCGACCTCTGTCGCGATTCGTCGATACGAGGTAGTCGAGCGAGATCTGCAAACCGGTACCTCGGTTGGCGGAGGCGACGGCCTTGGAATGGTGCAAATCATCCCCTTTCTGCCAGCGAGCGGGACATGAAGCAGAGGCTCGCTGTCATCGCGGTTTTCGTAGTTGCGGTTCTCGCTATCTTCCGAGGAGTCGGCGAAGAGTCCGAGACGATCGAGTCGTCGAACGTGGTATCGCTCTCCTCGGCGCCGCCCCGTCGATTCCGCATCGGGGGAGTCGAAGCTGTGCCGCCCTCGGACGTGGCGACCGAGACACCAAGAGTCTCTCCGGACGAGCCCCCGTCCGCCGCACGGCTCGCGGACGATCGGCGCTGGTTGCATCTGGCTTCCGCCCTACGGTCGGACTCTCGTGACGAATCTTGGTCGGGGGCCGCCGAGGAATCGATTCGAAACGCGTTTGCGACCGACGAAGTTTCGGGATTGGGTACGCTCCAGTCCGCGGAATGTGGGGCCCGGTTCTGTCGCGTCTTGGCTGGGTCGTCCGACGGACATGCGCTCGCACGCGTTCTTCCTGCGCATCTGAGCGGCTTCCCCCAGGGTGCAGCGCGGGTTGCGTCGGACGGAAGTGGTCTCGAAGTGGTCTTTGCGCGTGTCTCCGGGACTCTTCCGACCGTCGCTGATTTCATGTGACCGACCGATCGGTGCACGACGAATGGCCGACTCGTTTCCGAGCCGGCCATTCGTGTTCGTGGCGAACGGTTCAGTCGAACGCGGGGATGCCGGTGATGTCTTGGCCGACGATCAACGTGTGAATGTCGTGCGTGCCCTCGTACGTGTAGACCGTCTCGAGGTTCATGAGGTGCCGGCCGACGGGGTAGTCGTACATGATGCCGTTGCCGCCGAGCACGTCACGCGCGACGCGGGCGATCTCGAGCGCGTGCGAGACGTTGTTCCGTTTCGCGAGCGAGATCTGCTGCGGTTTCGCTTTGCCAGCTTCCTTCAGGCGGCCGAGGCGAAGCGTGAGGCATTGCGCCTTCGTGATCTCGGTCAGCATGTTCACCAGCTTCTGCTGCACGAGCTGGTAGCCCGCGATGGGCTTGGAGAACTGCACGCGATCCTTCGCGTACGAGAGCGCCGTCTCGTAGCAGCTCATCGCGGCGCCGATCGCGCCCCAGCAGATGCCGTAGCGCGCTTGCGAGAGGCAGCTGAGCGGGCCGCGCATGCCGACGACGCCGGGGAGCAACGCGTCGGGGCCGACCTCGACGTCTTCGAGGATGAGCTCGCTGGTCACGCTCGCGCGCAGGGAGAACTTCTCTTCGAGCTTGATCGCGGTGAAGCCCTTCGACTCGGTGGGCACGAGGAAGCCGTGCACCTTGCCGTCGCGCGTCTCGTCGCCGGTGCCCTGCACGCGGGCCCAGACGATCGCGACCTTCGCGAGGTTGCCGTTGGTGATCCAGCGCTTGGTGCCGTTGATCTTGAAGCCGCCGCCGGGCAGCGCGTCGGCGCGCGTGATCATGCCGGTGGGGTTCGAGCCGAAGTCGGGCTCGGTGAGGCCGAAGCAGCCGATGATCTCGCCCTTGGCCATGCCGGGCAGCCAGCGCTGCTTCTGCTCTTCGGAGCCGAACGCCCAGATGGGGTACATGCAGAGCGAGCCCTGCACGGAGCAGAAGCTGCGAATGCCGGAGTCGCAGCGCTCGAGCTCTTGCATCGCGAGGCCGTAGGCGACGTCGCCCATGCCCGCGCAGCCGTAGCCTTCGAGGTTGGCGCCGAGCAGGCCGAGCTCGGCGAAGCCACCGATGAGGTCGGTCGGGAAGACGCCGTCTTGGTAGCAGCGCGAGATGATGGGTTGGACCTTGGCGTCCATGAAGCGGCGCGTCGCGTCGCGAATCTGGCGCTCTTCGCTGCTGAGCTCGTCGTCGATGCCGTAGTAGTCGACCATGGCGTCCTCCGCGTCGCCGTGTGGGCGGCGAACGGAGCGGGCTCTCTCACGGCCATCCTTTCGCGGCGATGCGCTTGCGCACTTTTGTCGGGCGCGTGACGCGCGGGACTCCCCGAGCGCGGTACCTCGCCGACGTGCGAGCGGGACTTCGTGGGCGCCTCGAAAGTTTGTGGCGGCAAATGCGTCGACCGACCTTGCACGCCCGGAGGCCACGTGTATATTGCCCGCCCTCTCGGGGATGTAGCTCAGCTGGGAGAGCGCATGAATCGCACTCATGAGGTCAGGGGTTCGATCCCCCTCATCTCCACCGAGAATCTGAGAGGCCGCTGAACTTCAGCGGCCTCTTTTCTTTTGCGGCGAATGCCGCGGGGGAGGCCGCTGAAGCTCCGCGCCTCTTTTCTTTTGCGGCGAATGCCGCGGGGGAGGCCGCTGAAGCTCCGCGCCTCTTTTCTTTTGCGGCGAATGCCGCGGGGGAGGCCGCGGAAGTTCAGCGGCTTTTCTATTGCGGCGAATGCCGCGGGGGCCGCGGGGGTGGTTTGGACTGGCTCGCTCAGAATCGAGCGTTCCATCCGAGCGACGCGCCGCGGGGACTTGCGCTGACCGAGAGCCCCTGCACGAAGTCGCGCCACGCGTCGTCGGCGTCGCGGTGATGGCGCAGGTGGGCGAAGGAGCCGATCGTCCAGAGCGCCCCGAGGCCCGCGCCGAGAAGAAGACCGCCGCCGAACCAACGTCCCCGCGGTTCGTCGAGCATCCCGATCGCGAGCAAGGCACCCGAGCCGGCGAGCGTGACCATCACCGCGCCCGCGATCGAGAGCGCGCGTGAGTGCTTGGCCCATCCCGCACCTGCGACCGCGGCCGCGATGGATCCGAACGCGAGGCCCCAGGCGCCGGCGATGCCGCGAGGGATTCCCTCGCCCGTCGCGAGCGAGGGCAACGAGCCGACGAAGCCCGTGATGCCGGAGGCGGCGACCAGAACGCCGCTTCCGATCGAAGGCGCCGGCGAGCGAAAGCGCCACTCGCGCTCGACTGCGGGCGGCGGGTCGAGACCTTCCCAGGTCGCGCGTGCGAAGGGCCACGCATCCGTCGGCCAGCCTTCGAGCTTTCGTCCCACTTCGCCGAGCAGACGCCGCGCTTCCTCGACCAGCACCGCGGTCGTCTCGTCCGCCTGCGCGCGTAGCGCTTCGGAGGCGAGCTCGCTCGCGAGGTCGAGCTCCGTACGAAGGTAGGCCAGCTCGACCGGCAAGGACGTGGCGCGGGGGAGCCCTTCGACGTCGCCGCAGTGTGTGGCGGACTCCGAGAGTGTCTGGGTCTCGCGGTCGAGGGTGGTCAGGGCGTGGACCGCGTCGGCCAGGGCGGTGTCGTCGAGGGGTGTGTCGATCAAACGGCGAAGCGACGCACCGGCGAAGGCGAGCTCGATGCAGGCGAAGGCGCGGCCGAGCGTTCCTTCGCCGCGAAACACCGACGCGTAGTGGCGCACTTGGCCTTCGTCGTTGTGCTCGAACGCCAGGGCGAGCTCCCGCAGCTCGCCCGGCGATTGCGCGCGCGCGGGTAGGGCGACCAGCGAGACCGCCAGGATCAGAAGGAGACGTGCCATCCGAGGGTTCCGTGGTGACGCGAGGCGGAGACGACGGGGCGCCAACGAGCCTGGATCACGGCGCCGCCGATCCAGAAGCCGAGGTCGACGGCGGCGCTTGCCGTGAGCGCGGCGCCGAACGCGCGAAGGCGAGGGCGCACGTCGGCCAGCGCGGTGCCGAGACCGAGCGCCAACGCGCCCAAGACGAAGGCGCCGCTCACGGCGAGGCGTTTGTCGCGGCCACGCTCGGCCCAGGTCGGGAAGAGGACCATCGAGAGGATGCCGCCGAAGCCCATGCCCAAGAGCGCCATGCGGACGCGGCTGCTGTCCAGGACGTCCGCGTCGCCACGAAGGCTGGCGGGGACGAGGGCGAGTGCGAGGCAGAACTCGAGTACGCCGGTGAGCAGCGGCGTGATCCGCCACGTGGGCTCGCGTTTGGGCTCCGGCGGAATGGGAAGCCGCCCGTGGCCAGCGACGTGCCACGCGATGGCCGCTTCGAGCGACCAAGGCTCGGGAGTGTCGGGAGGATCGTTGGGCGTGGAAGGCTCCTCTTCGGTGTCGAGCAAGATACCTCGGAGGGCTTCGTAGGCGGTGGCGTCGTCGCCTTCGAGGACCGCGGGTCGTGCACGTGAAAGCTCGGAATGCCTTGCCCTCGTGGCGTTGCGGAGCGCCTCGACGTTCACGTGGGCGACCCCGCTCTCGGCCACAGCGACGACGGGAGCGCTCGGTATCCGCGTCGCGCCTGCGACACATCGGGAGTACGCGTGATACGTCGCTTCGAGCTCGCTCTGGAGCGAAGGTCGGGCCGCGGCGAAGAGTCGAGCCGCGAGGCGATCGACGGGCGGGCGGCTGGGGAAGTAGCCCTCACGAAAGCGTTGGTCGCGCAGCGCGGCTTCGAGGCACGCGACGGCTGGGCTCGGTGGGCTCGCGTCGGCTTCGATCGCGCGCAACGCCGCCTCCCGGTCTTCCGCCCAGAGGCTGGCGCCGAGCTCGGCAGGTGCTTCGTCGCCGAAGGCGAAGACCTCCGTGATCGTCTCGGTGGCCGCTTCGGTCGGCGTGGGCTCGGGGACCGCGGCCAACGTGTCGTCGTCGACGCTCGGGTCGATGGCCGCTTCTTCGGCCGCATCTTCGGCACCTGGCGTTTGGGCCAGCGCGAGGGTGGGAGTGAGCCAGAGGAGACAGAGAAAGGCACGCATCGCTCTTCCCGAAGCCAAGCCTGCTCGAAGCAGGAGAAGTTGGGCCTCGACGTGCCGATTCGCGCCGAGATTCACCCGACGGCGCACTTTTTCTTGCTAACGTGCGCCGTCATGAGCCGAACCGAGTCCACGTCTGATGGCCTGAGTGAAGGTCGAGCCCAAACCGAAGACCTCCTGCGCCGCTACTACGCGGCCTTCGATGCGGGCGACATGGACACCTTCTTGTCCCTGCTCACGGACGACGTGGCGCACGACTCGAACCAGGGCGGCCGCGACGCGCGGAGGGTGGGCAAAGAGGCGTTCGCGTCGTTCATGGCGCGGATGAACGAGTGTTACCGCGAGCGGGTGAAGGACCTCGTCGTCTTCGCGACCGCGGACGGCGCTCGGGGCGCGGCGGAGTTTCGCATCGAGGGCACCTACCTCGTGACCGACGCCGGTTTGCCGGAGGCTTCGGGCCAGACCTACGACCTGCCGGTCGGTGCGTTCTTCGAGATTCGCGACGGGAAGGTCGCGCGGGTCACGAACTACTACGACTTGCAGAGTTGGCTGCAGCAGGTCGGCGCGTGAGTCTCGAGGTTCGCGCCTGCACGGGCGACGCGATCGTCGCGCTGATCCCGCAGCTCGCCGCGTTGCGGGTCGAGATCTTCGCGGATTTCCCGTATTTGTACGACGGGGATCTCGACTACGAAGCCCGATACCTCGATCTTTACGCGAGTCACGAAGGTTCGGTCGTGATCGTCGCCGAAGAGGCGGATGAGATCGTCGGGGCTTCGACGGGAATCCCGTTTGTTCACGAGCCAGAATCCATGCGTGAGACGTTCGTGAAACACGGATGGGATCCGAGCGAGCTCTTCTACGGGGGCGAGTCGATTCTCCGCGCGACGCACCGTGGGCGAGGCGTGTACTCGCGATTTCACGCGATGCGCGAAGCACACGCCCGAAGCCTCGGCGCGACGTGGCTCACCTTCTGCGCGGTGCAACGACCCGACGACCATCCGGAGCGCCCGCCGGGCTACGTGCCGCTCGACGACGTGTGGCGGCACTTCGGTTACGCGCCGCGTGAAGAGCTGAACGCGACGATGCGGTGGAAGGATCGCGGGGACGCCGAGGAGTCCGATCATCCGATGCGCTTCTGGGTGAAGCGACTCGTCGCGGGTTGAGCCGGCGCCGGGCGGAAGCAATCCCGGTTTTGCTTGGAAGCGTTCGCGCAGGTCGACGAGTTTGGCCCACGCGTGCTCGCCAGGCTCTCGCCCTCCAAGCTTCCTCTCACGAATCGGGCACGGGCACGGGCATGGGCACGGCGGTCGACCGGACGTCTTCGCGGTCCCGTGAAGCCTCTTCGTGGTCGCTCGGGGTTCGGCTGAACGGCGCGCGCCTGCAGCCCTCGCGACCCGGAGCTCGGCGAGAAGTGCGATTTTTTCGAGCTTTTCGGTGGTTCTTTTCGTCGGTAGCGAGCGGAAAGGACCCACGGGTGCCGGAGGGGGAGTCGCTGGACTATGCTCCGGGCATCCGCTGCATGCCGAAGTCCCTGCGTCTCCTCCTCGCGGCCTTGCCGCTCGCCGTCCTGATCGCGTGTGGCACCGCGTCGCGAAACGGCAACGGAACCACGACCGCGCTGCGCGTGCCGGTGCCCGACCGCGTCGACGACACCAACGGTCCGGACCTGCTGCGTGCGTTTCACACACTCCCGCCCAACGACCCGTCGCGCCTGGCGCTTCGTGACGCGCTGCTCACGTGGCGCGCGCAGAGCACCGCGGCGATCGTGGAGACCGGTGACGCGGACGCGCTCGCCGCTCACCTGATCGCGCTGTCGGATCTGGTGCATCCGAGTGAGCTCGAGCGTGGCGAGGTGCCCGAGCTCTTCGAGGCTGCCGCGCGTGCGCTCGTGGCGCGCGCCGAACGTCTCGGCCAAGAGGGCAAGGTCATCGGCGCGCTTCGTCTGCTTCGCGCGCGGCATGCGAACGACGGTGCGTTGGAGCAGGAGTACGGCCTCGTCACCTCGTGGGGTCGCGACGCGCGCTCGCAGCTTCCGACCGCGTTCGAGCGCTACACCCAGCTCATCGACGAGTGGGACGAAGCGTCACGCATCGCGCCCGCGCCCGAGGTGTTGCAGGCGCTCGCGCAACTTCACGTCGAGCGCCGCGACACGGTGCTCGAGGGATTCCAGCAAGGCCCGGAGGCGATGCTCCAGGTGGGCCCGCTCTCGGCGCAGGTGCTGCGTCTCGCGCCGCTCGACGTCGCGGCCGTCTACCTTCGCCATGGATTGGTCGAGGAGGCGCTCGCGCATCTGCAGCGCATGGGCGACCGTGGCGAGACCGTGGGTCAGCTGATCGCGGCGCTCGAAGCGATGCGCAACGTGAACACACGCGGCGCGGACGCGACGATCGAGCTGTCGGAGGTGTACCGCGAGGCGCGCCCGGCTGCGGCGCGTGGCATGTGCCGCTTCGGTCAGTCGCGCTTCCCCGAGGATCCGCGTTTCCCGGTCTGCCTCGCGCGGCTCGCGGTGCAAGACGGTGACGCCGCGATGGCGCTCGCGTATTACGGCGACGCGCTCGACGTCGACCCGAGCTCGCGGGACCTCTACGACGAGGCGCTGGCGGCCATCGACGATTTGCTCGAAGGCGACCTCTTCGCGAGCGACGCGTCGGTGGCGCGAAGCCTCGCGGACCGCGCGCTGCACATCCTCGACGAGCGCGCGCGACGCTTCCCGCAGGCCGAGCCCCCGGTCGCCCGGGCGCGCATCGAGCTGCTCGTCGGCACCGCCGAGATGCACTCGGGTCATCCGCAACAGGCGGTGGAACGTTTCGAATCGAGCCTGCGTGCGGCGGAGTCGCCCGAGGCGCTCTTGCAGCTCGCGTTGCTTCGGCTTCGCACGGGCGAAGCGGAGGAGGCGGCGCGGCTCTACCGTCGGGCGCTCGACCTGACGCCGAACACGACGCCGATCGAAGCGCTCCGTCGCGCGACGATCCTGCAGTCGCTCGGCGACGCGTTCGCGGCTTCGGGCAACGCCGACCAAGCCGGCCGCATGTGGCGGCAGTCGCTCGCAACCTGGGACGAGCTCGCGCCCGCGATGCAGGAGCCGGCGATGATCGCGGAGCTTCAGATGCGCCGTGGCGTGCTGCTCGACCAGATGGCGCGCCACGACGAAGCGGTCACCGCGTTCCGCTCGGCGCTCGCGGCGGCGCCTCAGGCGCGCGAGCTCTACGCGACGTTGCTTTCGCACCTGGTGGCGAGCCCGACGCCGGACCTCGTCTTCGCGCAGGAAGTCTTCCGCGAGGCACAGCGCCAGACGACGCTCGAGCCGCAATGGCGCGTCTACTTCGCGCTCTGGGTGAAGGTGGTCGCGGCCCGTGCGGGTCAGCCGGTCGGTTCGGACGTGGTCGACGTCTTGCGCGCGCAATCGTCGACGACGGGTTGGTCCGGCAAGCTCGCGGCCTTCGGCACCGGCGCGATTCGCTACGACGAGCTCGCGGGCGCTGCCGAAGGCACCGGCGAGCGAACCGAAGCGCTCTTCTACGAAGCCGCGCGGCGGCTCGCGGAGGGTGATTCCGCGGGGGCGAACGACCTCTTCCGCGAAGTGGTCGGCAACGGCATGGTCGGCTTCTACGAGCACGCGATGGCGCAGCAGCTGCTGCGGCGCTGAACGTGGCGGCGACTTCGATTCGCTGGCACGCGGCGCTCGGCTACGTGCTGCTCGCGGTGCTCGGTAGCTTCGGGGCGCAGCTCCTGGCGGCGTTGGTGCGCACCACGCGTGGGCTCGATCTGACGAGCGCGGCCGCGGCGGTGCAGCGCGACCCACTCAGCCTCGGGCTCGCGCAGCTCTTCGGGTTCGGCCTGGCGCTCGCGGTCGCGCGGCGGGTGCACGCGCGTGGTCCGCGGCGAGAGGTCTACGCGCTCGCGCCGACTTCGACCCCGGTGGTGATGCTCGCCGGGCTCGCGGGCGTGGTGTTGCAGCTGCCGCTGGCGGAGGTCGGCAACTTGATGCACGAGCTCTTCGGGCGCGACGCCGCGCACGCCCGGGCGGTGCAAGATCTGCTGCGCGCGGACTCGGCTTTCGACGGGTTCGCGGTCGCGCTCGCGCTGGTGGTCGTCGCGCCGGTGACCGAAGAGCTGCTCTTTCGTGGCGTGCTTCTGCCCGGGCTCGCCAAGGCCTACGGCGAGCGACTCGGGCTCGCGGTGTCGGCGGTGCTCTTCGGCGTGATGCACGGTCGGCCGGCCGAGGCAGTGGTCGCGACGGCCGCGGGTTTCGTGCTCGGCGCGTTGCGCCTGCGTACGCGCTCCCTCTTGCCGTGCGTCGCGCTCCACGTCGGCGTGAACGCGTTGCCGGTCTTGGTGCCGGCGGACGTCTTTCCGATCCCGGGCGTGAACGTGTGGTCCGACGAGATCCTGCACGTGCCGCCGGAGAAGGTGGTCGCGGCGGCGGCAGCGGCGGCGCTGGCCCTCGTGATGGCGATGCGCTTCGACGACGAGCGGCGCTGAGCCCAGGCCTCGCGTGCGGGTGTCCATGCCCGTGCCCGTGCCCGCGCCCGTGCCCGTGCCCGCAGGCGATGATTGCTGCTTCGGCAGACACGGGTCGTTGCGTCCGTGCCCGAGGCGGTGCCGGTGATTCGCGCCGCCCAATAAGCATCGCGCGCCGTCTGTTCGAGGACGGAGATGCGACGTGCCCGTGACGCTCTTCGGGGCACGGGCACGGGCACGGGTCGCTTCGCGTCAATCCGCGGTGATGCCCCAATGCTTGACGAGCCACTTCATCGGGCGCGTCTCGTCCTGCGCGATGCCGTCGACGGCGGCGACCTTGATCAGCGTGTCGACGATCAGCTTCTGGGCGGGCTCACGGTCGACCTTCTTCGCCGCCTCCTGCAGGTCCGCGCGGCTCTTGAACGCCTTCGCGTCGGCGATGGCCCGGTCGAACTTCTCCTTGCCCATCTCGGCGCGAAGCTCGGCCATCTTCTCTTGTTCTTCGACGCTGTACTCGCCGTCCGCCTGCACCACCTCGCGCAGGAAACCCAAGAAGCAAGCCGCTTCGTTCGCGTTCAGACCGTCGAGCTTCATCGTTCCTCCGTTCGCAGCCACGTCACGCTGCGGTGGACGCCGAGCATACGGGGACGCCCGCCGCTTTCAATGCGTGTCGTCATGCACGGCTGCGCTCAGGGACCGTCGCGCATGACGTCGGTCGGCACGGAGGCTCCGACGAGCCAAGGATCCATGGACGCTTCGGCGCGGAGGTGTCGCCGCAGAAACGCGACCGCCATCGTGCGCACCTGCGCCCGAATCATCGCGTCGTCGCCGGGACCGTCGGGACAGACGCTACCGGCCAGGCCCGGATCGTCCGCGAAGTCCATGTGGTCTGCGCCCGCGAAGGTCCACGCCACCGCCCACGGAGACGCCGAGAGGGCCGTGAAGATCGTACGGTAGTTCTCGGCTTGCGGCGCGCAGGGCATGAAACCGGTCGCGTTGTTCGTCTCGCCCATCACGCCGACGGGGATCGCGAGCGCGCCCCGCGAAGGCCGAGCCGGTCACGTCAGGGGCAGCTCTCGCTGAAGCTTTGGCCCGGACCGCAGCCGTTGACGGGATCGAGGAGCAGCGCGGCAGCCACCCGGCGATCGGCGGCCGCGACCATCACACCGACCTTGCCCCCGCGGCTGTGGCCGAGCACCGCGATGCGCGTCGCGTCGACCCGGGCCGCGAAGGGTGCTTCGGCGAGCGCCCAATCGAGGGCGGCGATCATCGCGTCGCGCTCGTCGGCGTTCGACGGTCCGCCGATGAGGCTGCCGCCGCTGTCCACGCCGACCACCAAGAAGCCGTGCGAAGCGATGCGGGTCGCGGTGGTCGCGTAGTTGCTCGTCGCGAGCTGGAAGCCGTGCTTGAGCAGCACGAGGGGCACGAGGCCGTCGCCGTCCGGCACGAAGGCGGTGACCGCGTCGCCGTCGACCGTGGCGTTCTCGCGGTTCACGGCGAAGGGGCCGTCGACGTCGGGCGCGACGAAGGTGCCGCCGGCGTCCGGTGCGCCCGCGTCCTCCCCGCCGGCATCCGAGCCCGGGCCGGTGTCGGCGACCGTCGCGTCCGCCACCGACGCATCGTCCGGCGGTGCGTCGTCGTCACCGCCACACGCGCCGAGCAAGAGCACCAGAGCCCACGAAACACGCAATCGCGTCATGTCCACACCTCCAAAGCAAGCCCCCAAGCGTCGGGCGCGAGCGTCGAGTGTCAACGAGGGTGCGTGCGGTGGCGCGAAAGGCGAACTGCGTGACAGACGCCTCGGGGAGCGAAGGCAACGCGCGCATCGCGGCCACCCCTTCGCGCAGCCGCGCCTCCTCGAAACCGAGCTCCGCCAAGCGTGGGACCATCGGCTCGAGGAAGCCGAGCAGGTAGTTCGTGAAGCGCGCGAGCTCCGGGTCGCCGGTGAAGTAATGAAAGCCCATCGGGCCGCTCGCGACGTCCTCGAAGCCCGCGGCCACGAGGCGGGCGCCGAGCGCGCGTGCCACGTGGGGTCGCCTTCGCGGCGAAAGAGCGCGCGTTGGGCTTCGCCCAAGTAGCCCACGTCGGGGTGGTCGGGGAAGACGTGGAACATCGCGTAGTCGGTCTCGTGGAAGGCGACGGTGCCGCCGGGGCGAAGCACGCGCCGGACCTCCCGAAGGATCGGGTGGGGGTCTCGGACGTGCTCGAGCACCCAGACGCCGTAGACGTGGTCGAAGCTCGCGTCGTCGAAGGGCAAAGGCGGCGGCATCGGCCACTCGCAGGTCGGCGCTCAGGCCACGGGAGGCCAGCTCGTCTTTCGCCGCCGCGATCTGAGACGGGACGAGGTCGACGCCGGTCAGGTTCAAACCCGGAAAGTGCTCGCCCAACACCGCCAGCACCGCACCGACCCCGCAGCCGATCTCCAGCAGCTTCTCTCCCGGGCGGTAGTCGAGACCCGGCACGAGAAAGCGGTCCCGCCAGAGCTCGGCCTGCGCGACGAGGCGGCGACGCTCTTCTTCGGAGTAGCCGTGAATGTAGCCCTCGGACATGGCGCAGAGCGTATCGCGCGACCGGTGTGTACGCGCGACCGACCCGTGCCCCCGACTCGTTGCCCGGCCGGTGCTCGTGCGCGACTCGTGCCTGACGCGTTCGTGGCAGTGAGACTCACGACGTGACCCACGCCACGAGGACGGGTTCGCATGTCCCAATCGGCACGGTCGACCCGGTCCCATGGGCCCGAAACCCGCCTCGGCGCGCTCTCTGACACGTTCGTGGCAGTGGGAAGCGCCACACGTGAACCTCGTTCTGGCTGGTTCGTGGCAGCGAGAACCACGACACCACGTGTCCCGATCTTCCAGTCGCCGCCGTCCTGACCTTCAGGGCGCGACGCCGACCACGAGCGCGACCGCCGTCCCGAGGATTGGCAGTCGAACCTCCGCAGCCACCCGACCTGCTCATCTCGAGACCTGCGTCCACGCCGGCGTCCGGTCGGACCGCGTCGGTTCCGCCGCTCGGCCTGGCGTCGCCGCCTCGGTCCACGCCGGCGTCTTCGGGAATCCACGGTGTTCGTGCTCGCAGGTTCACCGGTGTTCCACGCCCACACACCCGTCGTCGGCGCGCAGCCGATGGACGGTGCTATGAAGCGTGGGTGCGAGGCACGCCCGAAGACGAAGCCGCGTGGGAGAACCACGTCCGCCAGCGGATGAAGGAAGAGCTGCGTCGTCGCATGCGCGCGGTTCGAAAGGGCTGCCGCGAGAGGCCCGCGCCGAGCGCTCGCGAAAGATCGGCGAGCGTCTGCTCGAGGTGCCGGAGCTCGCGTCGGCGAAGGTCGTCGCGGCGTTCGTCGCGATTCACGGTGAGGTGAACCTCGCACCCGCGGTGCAGCGCCTTCGCGAGCGCGGCGTGTCCATCGCGCTTCCGCGCGTGGACCTCGAGGAGCAGGCGATCGTGCTGCACGCGCACGGGCCGGGCGACGTGCTCGAAGAGAGCGGCTTCGGTGTGCCCGAGCCTTCGCCGGATGCGCCGCGGGTGGAGCTCGCCTCCGTCGACGTGGTGCTCGTCCCGGGCTTGGCCTTCGACCCGAACGGCTTCCGCATCGGCTACGGCAAGGGCTACTACGATCAGCTCCTGCCGACGTTGCCGAACGCGTTTCGGCTCGCGGTCGGCTACGACTTCCAGTTGGTGGTCGAAGTGCCGAGCCTTCCCCGACGACGTGCCGGTGCAAGCGATCGTCACGGACACGCGAACGCTGCGCGTGGCGTGAGCTCGACGACCGAGTCCGAGCCGCGTGGCGGCACGACGAATCGCTCCTTCGTGGAGCTGGAGAGATCATGGCCCTCGGCGCGACCATTCACCGCTTCTCGATCGAGCTCTCCGACGTGGAGCGCAGCGTCTACGAGTCGCTCGACCTTCGCGTCGCGCAGCATCCTCGGAGACCCGCGTCGCATGATCGCGCGGGTGCTCGCGTACGCGTTACAGCACGAAGAAGGCATCGACTTCGGGCGCGGGCTCTCGGCCACCGACGATCCCGCCGTCTGGGTGCGTGATCCCGCCGGCGACGTGCGGGTGTGGGTCGAGGTCGGGCAACCGTCGCCCGAGCGCCTGCACCGCGCGTCGAAGGCGGCGGGGCGCACGGTCGTCTACGCGTACGCCGACCCGACGCCGTGGCTGCGCGAGCTCGACAAAGCGACGGTGCATCGTCGCGAGGCGCTCGAGCTCTGGGTGCTGCCGCCTTCGTTGCTCGATGCGCTCGAAGCCGCGCTCGAACGGCACGAGCGTTGGAGCCTCACGGTCAACGAAGGCGCGCTCTACCTCACGCGGGGGGAAGAGACCTTCGAAGGCACGCTCGAGCGCCTTCCCTGACCCGCGCTTCGTGCGTCGTTCGCGGTCAGAACGCGTCAGCCCGTGGGGAGGGTTCTTCGAAGGCACACGCGAGCGTCTCCCCCGAACGCACACCGTCGAACCCGCGCCGTCGATCGTGGCGCGCGCGATCGCGAGCCGACGGCGCTTCGCTCACGGCGCGACGTGCGGCCAGAGCTCCGCAAAGACCGGCGCGGCGGCGCTGCCGCCGTGGTGATCGCCGGTGGCCTCGACGCGCACCGCGATCACCCGCGTCGGCGCTTCGACGGGCGCGACGCCGACGAAGAGCGAATACGTCGCGTCGCCGCTCGGAACGGTGCCGGTCTTGCCCGCGACGCGTACGCCCTCGACGCGCGCGCGTTGGCCAGTGCCTTCGCGCACCGCGTCTTCGAGAACCCGAGCAGCGTCGCGCTCACCTGCGAGTCCATCACGCAGCGTCGTGCGCCGTCGCCTCGGGTCGTCGGCTCGATCCACTCGCCACCGTTGGCGATCGCGCCGTACGCGCTCGCGAGGTGCAGCAACGTGGCTTCGGTGCCGATGCCGCTCGCGAAACGCGCGTGCCTCTCAGGGTCGTCGTGCGGGACGAGCGCGGCGTCAGCGTGACGGCCGTGGAGGTGGAACGCCTCGTTCCACGCGAGTGATTCGACCATCGCGACGATCGGATCGGCGCCGACCGCCTCCACGATGCGCGCGGTGCCGACGTTGGACGAATGCACGATCGTGGTGCGTGGATCGAGCCGCGCGCGCGGTGCGCGTCGCGTACCCCGCAACACGCGGTGCCGTCGAACGCCTGCGAGGGATCGAGCCCGGCGCCGAGCGCGGCGGCGAGCGTCACGGCTTTGAAGGTCGAGCCGGTCGGGGCGCGGCGAAGCGGCTCGTCGTCGCCGAGGGGCCGCTGCCCGCCGTGGCGACGACACGGCCGTCGCGCGGATCGAGCACGAGCACCCCCACGCGCGCGCGGTCGTGACGCGAGGCCACGCGCTCGACCACCGCGTGCACCTGACGTTGGAGCACGCTGGGTGTCTCGTCGGTGGCCACCGTGGGCGGGGCGTCGATCGGAGATCCGGAGCTCGCGCACGCGGCGCAAGCGAGGAGCGTGGCGAGGCACGCGTTCGTTCGCATGGGCGCGACAACGGCGACTCGCGTCGACGTCATTCCCACGAAGGCACGAGCGCGCGGCGCATCGTCGAGCTCCGTTCCGGCTCGCGCGCTCCTTCGTGGGATGGTGGTCGTCGCCTGGAATCTCTCGCGAGACGAGCGCGCGGCGCATCGTCGAAGCGCCGTCGCGGCTCGCGCGCTCGCCTCGCGAGAGTCCAGGCGACCTCACCTCTCACGAACGAACGTTGCCTCTTCTCGTCGGCTCCGAGGCGCGCGACGCTCGGCGTGTGGGACGCATGACGTGGATCTGGTTGGTGCTCGGTGCCTGCACGTGCTCGGAGACCGAGCCGGCGACCGTCGAGCCGGCGGCCGAGGCGACGACCGAGGCGACGAGGACGACCCCGAAGAACCTTCGACGATCGAAGCGAACGGCGAAGCGCCGGACCCAGCGCCGATGGCGCCGACGCGCGAGGAAGGTCCGCCGTCGTCAGGCCGTCCGCCGATCGTCGACCCGGCCCGCACGCGATCGTTGCGCCAAGAGGTCGCCGAGCTCCGGCGTTTGGTCGGCGCAGGGGACCTCGCGACGGCGGCGCCGCGTTTCGTCGCGCTCGCCAACCGCGAAGCCGGCAACGCGCGTCTGCATTGCGAAGCGGGATTCGTCGCGTTGCGCGCGGGCGATCGCGACGCGGCCGAGACGCAGATCGAAGCGGGGCTCGCGGTCTTTCGTCGTCGCGCCGGGGTCGAAACCGAAGCGGACCGCGTGCCCTACGCCATGTGTCTCTACAACCGCGGTCGGCTCGCGCAGGGAAGACGGGGATCGTTTTCTCGCGATCACGAGCTACCGAGCGTCGCTCACGCGTCGACCGAACGCGACGGTGCAGACCCGGCTCGCCGAAGCCGAAGCCATGCCGGAGGAAGAGGAAGCGATCGAAGAAGAGGAGGCGATCTCCGAGGTGACCCGGACGCCGGTGGACGGGAGCGACGCCTCTCGCCGGGCGGAGATCGTGCACACGACGCTTCCGGACCTCGGCGTGGAAGAAGGCTGCTTCAAGACTCGGTGGTGGTGCACGACGCCGTGGCCGGCGAGCTCGAAGTGCCGCTCGTGAGCGCCTGCCCCGACACCTTCTCGATCTTTCGCGACGACGGCTCGGTCGCGGAGGCGGCGTGGGTCGACGCCGGCGCACCTTTCGGCCGCGTGTTTCGGGTGGCGGCGTATTACGGAGGCCAGGGGCGACGCCGAAGACGGATCCGGGTTGGAGCACAGCTCGTCGACCACGCTCTTCGTGCTCGCGGTGATCGACGGGGCGTGGAAGGTCGCCCAGATCCCTTGGAGAGCTGGCGCGAGGCCGATTGCATGAACGAGCCTTGCGACGATCCCGACACCACCGAAGACGACGGCCAAGATCTTCGCGCGCCCTACGCGCACCACTTCCGGCTCGTGGCCACGATCGCGGCTGGCGCGCTCACGCTGCGGCTCGACCACGAAGCCGGGGCTCGAGCATCCGCCGGTCGGTCGCACGCCGCTGCCCGAGGTGTTCATCGCGTGGCCTTGGCGCGCCCCCTGACCAGGCGCCATCCGTCCAGCGCCCGTCGAAGCTTTCGAGATCGCGTGGCGCGGGGTGACGCACACTGCGGCGATGAGCGAAGTACGTCATGACGAGCGAGGTCATCCGTCGACGCCCGGGCATGTTCGTGGGCGGCACCGACGACGGTTTCGGCGCGGCGGAGCTCCTGTTCGAGTTGGTCGGGAACACGCTCGATCAGGCGCTCGTCGGCCGGGTCCGCCAGCTGCGTGTCTGGCTGCGTCCCCACGAGGCCGAGGTGCTCGACGACGGCCCGGGTATCTCCACGGAGCGGCTGGATTCGGGGCGCACCTTCCTCGAAGAGGCCGCCACCGTCTTTCGCGACCGACCGACCGCGGACGGGCACGCGCCGCACGTGCACCTGCGTGTCGGAACCGAGTTCAGCCTGCCCTTGGTCACCGCGCTCTGCGAGAGGTCACGATCACGACCCGCGGGACCGTGCAGCGCTTCGGCCGTGGTCTCGTGCTCGGACCGCCGGAGCCCCTCGAAGCACGCGCCGGTACGCGCGTTCGTTTCGTGCTCGACCCCACGATCTTTCCGCCGCAGGGGTGGCCGGTCGACGACGTCGCGGATCGATTGAAGGGGATCGCCGCGCACGTGCCGGGATTGCAGATCGAGCTGACCCACGACGATTCGCGAGGGACGACGCGTTGGGTCTTCGGTCCCTACGTAGGGCCCGAAGCGTTGCTCGACGCCCAGGTGCGGAGGACGGGACGGTGATCTGCCGCGCGCGCGAGGCGACGTGGCAAGCCGACGTGGTGCTCCGCTCGGCGCTTCGTCCGAAGTGGAGCAAGATCGTTTCCTTCGCGAACTTCGCGCGAACGCCGGGACACGGCGTGCGTCGAGGGCATGCGGGAAGGTGTCGCGAAGGCGTTGGGCCAACAGAGTGAGCCGCGAGCGCTGGCAACGGCTCGGCATCGACGCGCTGGTCAGCGTGCGCTGCGTCGACGCGACCTACCACGGCCCGACGCACGACGCGCTCGCTTCCCCGGAAGTGAAGCCGCGGGTGGCCGCGCTCGTGGCGGAGGAGCTCCGACAACCGCGGCACGACGCGTTGCGCGAGCGTCTGCGCGCACGCCTCGAAGACGTGTGAGCACGGCCTCGGGCGCGCGTTTCGACTCGCCTCGGCGCCGTGGCGGCGTCACGCGGCGTCACGCTTCGACGGGAAAGAAGAACTCCCACATCGACTGGATCAGCCCCGACACCGTGGTCTCTTCGCTATGCCACTCAGGGGATCCATGTTGATGCGCTGCCACGCCTCAGGATCGTCGCGCCCGACGTCTTCGACCTTCACGCCCCAGCTCACCACGCCTTGGGTCTCGTGAAGGAAGAAGAGGAAGCGTTCCTCCACCTCGAGCTCCTCAGGCGGAACGATCGGATGCAGGTCGAGCTCCGGATGCCGACCCACCGTCGTGTAGAAGGCACGCACCGACGCCGGCAGTCGGAACCCGAGCCGCGCTTCGGCCTCGGCGAGCGTGGCTTCCGGCCAGCCGTGTGAGGGCGCGAGCGGCGACGAGAGATGCTTCGCGGCCAGCTCGGCGTAGTGCTTCGAGAAGCTCACGGAGCGTACGTAGCATGGTCCGCCGCGACTCGTTTCGAGCGGGAACATCACCGTCCTCGGTGTGTGTTGGAGGTCGATGCTCGAGCGCCGATCGCGGGAAGGTCGACACTTCGCCTCCTTCGCCGAGGCGTGTGTCGTGCTCACGCTCGTTTCGGCGCTCGTGCCACGTGCCCCGGCCTCGGCGCGCGCGGCACACGCGTTCGTCGCCTGTGCCTCGGAGCTTCGCGCCGGCGATTCCTGTGCCGCGTGCGTCGGCCTTCACGGCATCGTTCACGCTTCGTGCGAGGTCACGCGGGATGCCGCACACGTGGCGTTGACGCTGACCGACCCGCCGGGGCGCTTCGAAGCGGTCGTCTGCCTGGACCCCGAAGAGCCTTGCGACCGAAGCTTCCTCGTTTGGCCAAACGAACGACCGTCCACGCTCGTGTCCGCGTGCGCGTCGGTGCTCGGCGTCGGGCGTTCCGCCTGCGCGGCGCTCGCGCTCTGACGTTGTCTGCGGCGATCGCGTGACTAGCTTCCGCGCCGCCATGGGGACCGACATCCACTGCTTCGTCGAACGTCGGGCAGAGGGTCGTTGGCACCTCGTTCCGCCGCTGGTCGAGACCCTCGACCGACTCCACGTGCTCGCGTCGCGAAAGCTCCGACGTTCGTATCCTGGACGCATCGTCGAGACCGAAGAAGAGCGGCTCTCGCTCGTGGGCGCGTGGGAGTCGCGATGCGAGTTCGGCCGAAACTACGGGCTCTTCGCGATTCTCGCTGGCGTGCGAAACGGCCTCGGCCTCGATCCCATCGTGGCGCCGCGTGGTCTTCCCGACGACGCATCGAACGAGACGAGGTGGTCCATCGCCTCCCTACTCGGACACGAAGACGATTGCCACGATCACTCGTGGCTCACGCTCGAAGAGATCCTGGCCTTCGATTGGACACGTGAGGTTCGGCGCGTGTGCCTCGTCGACGGGCCGGGCTACGTGCGCTTCCGCGAGCGTCCCGTGATCGAGCCTTCGAGGGTTCGGTTCGAGCCTCGAGAGCGCGTGGTCTCGAACGAGGCGATGGACGACGCGCTGCGTCGCGGCGACACCGCCGGTCTGCTCACCGAAGTGACGGAAGTCGGCTCGTACCGAGCGGTCGCGGGCACCCACTTCTTGGAGGAGCTCGTACCCGCCCTGCGAGAGCTCGGTCGGCCCCAAGACGTGCGCCTCGTCTTCTTCTTCGACAGCTGACCGGACTCCGGACCGGTGCGGTTGTCATTCTGAGCGCGAAGGTGCGGTCGGCGAAGCCGTGAGGTCGCGAAATCGCCGACTCGGTCTCGGTCTTTGGGGCGCGAAGCGCGGTTCCGGCGCCCATTCTCGCGTCAGGCTCTCGCCAACTCCAAACGCCGCGCTCAACGCGTGGGCCCACCCCGCAGCGGCACCCGCACCTTCACCGGATCGCCGTGCTCCGGCCGCGCGCCGCTCGAGCGCAACGCGCCGACCCAGACCTCCGCGTCGAGCAGCCCGGGCCGGAAGCGATGGCGCGAGACGAAGCGATCGCCCGCGCGAAGTCGCGAAGGCGAGACGAGCCCGTCGGCGATCAGATCCACCCGCCGCGAACGCTCGCCGGGCCCCACGCGAAGGGCGAGGTCGTTCGGACACGGGCCGTGCGCGACGAGCTCGAGCGCGACGCCCTCGGGCACGAGCCACGCGCCGACCAAACCGAGGCACGAGGTCAGCCGCACGGTCTCCGGCGCCGAGCCTTCGAAGGGCTCCAAGAAGTGCCGCGGGTCGGCGCCACGCCGCAGCGCGAGGTAGGGGCCCGCCGCCGCGATCGCTCCGTAGTCGTCGCGCGCGAGCCAATCGCGCACGCCGGGCTCTTCGGTCGTGCGCAGCAGGTCCTCGCGCTGCGCGTAGCGATCGCGGTGCGAGACGTCGAGCACCACCACCTCGGCGCCTCGATCGGGCGGCGGCGCGCGATGCACCCGCGGACGTTCGGCGAGGTGCGGCAAGAGGGGGTCGGGCGCCTGCACCGAGACGTCGTTCGGGATCGCGGCCACGATCGTGCGCGCCGCGTCGGTGCGCGCGTCGGCGAAGAAGGCCGGGTCGTTCGGTAGACGACCGAGCGTGGCGTAGAAGACCACGCTCGCGCCGACGATCGCGATCGCCCACCCGCGTCGATCCGAGGCCCGACCTCGCGCGACGCCGACGACCGCGCCCGCGACCAAGAAAGGGAGCGCGGGGCTGAGGTAATGCGAGTCGAGGTTCGGCGTCGTGGGAAAGGCGCTGACGAGGTTGATCGCGAGGATCGGCAACGCCGGCAGGCACGTGCGCCATCCGAGCAGCGGCGGAAGCAGCCCGAGCGGCAAGAGCACACGCGCGAGGTAGGTCGCCTTCTTTCCCTCGGCCAGATGCGACAAGAGCACGCTCGGCTCCGAGAGCCAACGCCACAGCACCTCGCCCGGCGTGTCACCAAAGACCCCGAAGTGCAGCGCGAAGGAGCCCGTCTCGGGCGAAAAGCGCGGATGCAGCACGCCGACGAAGAGCGCGAGGTAGGCGAGCGAGCCGAGCGTCACCGAGAGCGACACACGGCGACCGAAGCGCGACCACGCGCTCAGACCGAGCAGCGCGGTGACGAGCGCGAGGTCCTCGCGACAACACAACACACCGATCACCGCCAGCACGAAGCCGCGGCGGCTCCCCGCGTCGAGGCGTTCGATCGCCAGCGCGAGCGGAAAGAGCGCGAGGGTGCCGGGGTGCGCTTCGTACGTCGCGACGTGCACGAGGTTCGGGTGCAGCGCGAAGGCCGAGAAACCGAGCGCGAAGTAGCCCGGACCGAGCCGCCGCGCCGCGAGCACACCGAGGGTCCGTGCCGTCAGCGCGCAGGCGATCGACTGCGCGAGCAGCAGCGCCGGCGCGGTGCCCACGATCCACCCGAGCGCGCCGATCGGGGCGAGCACCGGCGAGACGTGAAGCCCGAGCACGTGGGCTTCGAGGAAGGGATCCCAGAGGTCGCCGCGCGACAGGCCCCACGCCATGCGCGTGTAGAACGCGAGGTCGAAGGTCCGGTGGTGAAAGGTCGCGAGGCGCGCGAACGCGAGCGCGAAGAGGAAACCCGCAAGCGCGAAGGTCGCGACCTGCCAGCGCGTGCGCGCACGGGCGGCCTCGTCGACGGGGCTGGGGCGCGAAGGCGCGGCTTCGTGTCCTTCGCGCGCCACGGGCCGATCAGAACGGGACGCGAAGGCCGATCGAGGAGATCACACCGTCGCCGAAGCGGTTCGTGTTCCAGCGGTACTCGAAGCTCAGGTCGATCGACGCGCGACGAAAGACGTCGAGCACGGTGTCGGCGAGAAAGCTCGTCTCGAGCAGGAGCTGGAAGCCGAAGGAGTGCACGCGGAAGGTGCTCATCTTCGGATCCGCGGTGACGTACGCGTCGTCGGGCAGCTCGTTCGAGTAGGTGTCGCTGTAGAAGAAGGAGCGCCGCTGCTTGTAGTAGCGGTAGCGAAGGCGAAGGTGCGCCGAGCGCGCGATCTCTTGGTAGACGCGCACCTCGGGGCTGATCGCCGCGACGTCCCAGCTGTCCATGTAGGCCTGGTAGCCGAGGTGCAGCGAGGTCCGCGTGGGGCGGATGAACGAGACGAGGCGGCCGCTCAGTGAGTGGCGGTGGCGCGTCTCCGGATGGTTCTCGGGCCGCAGGACGTCACGCACCGCGACGCGCCGGTACGCGTTCGCGAGGAAGCCGTCCATCCAGCCGTATTGGTAGCCGGCTTGGAAGAAGACCGCCGACGAGAGCACCTGCTCCCACGAGACGTTCAACGCGAGCGCTTCGAAGTTCTGTCGGAAGACGTCGGCGCTCGTGCCACCCATCGGCATGGGGCGGGTGCCGCTGCCGTTGCGGAAGCGCTGGCGGATCTCGTCGTGCACGAAGAAGAGCGCGGCGCGAATCACGCTGCTGCGGTCGTTCAGCGAGAGCGCGCTGGTCAGCCCGAGGCTGTTGGAGAGGTAGTCGGGCTCGCGGCTGACGCGGTACGCGAGGCCGAGGTCGAGCTGCGCGTCGCCGAGATCGAACTCGTAGCCGCCGTTCACCGAGATCTGATGGCGAATCTCGGTGAAGCGCACGTCCTCGAGCACGCCCGCGGCCTGGCTGGCGCTCGTGATGCTGTCGACGAGGTAGTCGACGCCGAGACGGACGCCGTTCGGCGCGACGAGGCGGACGCCACCTTCGGGGGCCACGACACGCGTCGATTGCTCCCAGTAGTAGTTGCCGCGGAGCTCGAGGGTGCCGGTCCAGGTGCCCGACGACTCGTCCGCGTGCGCCACGGAGAGCCCGCCGAAGACGCCGCCGAAGAGCAAGAAGGCCAAGAGAGACGCACGCACGGTGCGAGGCTCCTAGCAGAGATTCGCGACGATTGCGCCCCTGGAGGTGGACGACCGGTCGCCCGTCGAGGCGCGGGGGCGTGCGCTCAAGTGCTCGAAACGATTACGGAAAAAGTCCGCGAAGCGCTCAGGCGCCCGGCTTTCGTCCGAAGAGAAGGCGCACGGAGAAGGCCCCGAGCGCGAAGCCGAGAACGGCGGTGAGCACACTTCGCGCGCCACCGTCGCCGCTCGGGAGCACCGCCCAGGCGATCACCGTCGCGATCGGCGCGAGCATGCTGCCGAACCACGCACGACCTCCGGTGGGCAACGCGCGCCATTTGAGGCGCAGTAGGAACACGTCGGTCACCACGAGGTGAAACGCGACGACCGCCGAGACCACGCTGACGATCAACATCGCGAGCGCCCAGCCGTCGACGTCGAAGTAGGCATGCACCATCGACTCTTCGCCGACGAGCGCGGCCCACGTCACGAGGGCCCAGCCGGGCAAGAAGGGTCCGAGGAGGGTGGGCCACGCCCAGGGTCCGAGCTTCGTCATCACGACTCCTTCGCCGGTTCTACGGACGCGGCTCGCCACGCTTCCCGTCGACCTCTTCAACGTACACCGGGCGTCCAGTGCCTGTTCCAGGCGGCGTTCCAGGAGGCGAGTCGGTGTCCGAGCCCGTGTTCGGACGGGCGTTCGAGTCCGTGCTCGCGCCCGAGCTTGGATCCGCCGAGCTCGACTCCGAGTCGCCTTCGTCCGCGAGGCCTTCGTTTGCCGCCTCACCGGAACGAGGCGTCGGGCGCACCTGAAGCGGCGTCGTCTCGTTCGGCGATGGCGTTTCGGCGCGAGGTGACGTCGGGCGGTCCGCTGCGGCTGGCCCCGCTGTCTCCTCCGCGTCGTCCGTGTTCGCGAGGCGTCGGGTCTCGTCGGCCGAGCCTCGCGCGTTCTCCGACCCGGTCGGCGCTTCTTCGTTCGCCCCCGACGGCTCCGACGGCTCCGCGGCTTCTTCGCTGGGCTCCGCGGCTTCTTCGCTCGGCTCCAACGCGGTCGGTCGCTCGCCCGCTTCTTCGCTCGCCGCGGCTTCTTGCTCGACCGCCTGAATCGCCTCCACCGTCGAGGTGTCGAGCGGCAAGAAGGGCGCGTAGGTCACGTCCTCCGGACCGGCCTCGCCGAGGCCCTGTCCCGCGGCTGCCAGCTCCGGCGCCACACGCGCGAGCGCTTCTTCGAGCCAGCGCTCGAAGATCACGTTCATCGTCTCCGACACCACGTGTTGGGTGCCGCGCTCTTCGACCCACTCGATCTCGAAGCCGAGCCCACGCAGGTGCGCGATCAGCTCGCGCGTCGGCCCGATGCGCACCACGGGATCGGCGTCGCCGTGAATCGATCGAATCGGCACCCGACGAATCGCGGGCACCTCGCTCGGGATCAACGAGGGCGGCAACCAGCCCGCGATCGGCAACGCGCTGTCGAGCAGCTCGGGGTGAAGGATCGCGAGCGTGTACGTGAGCATCGCGCCTTGCGAGAAGCCCGTGACGATCGGCTTGCCGCGCGAGACCCGCACGTTGCGGAAATGGATGAGCACCTGCGCGAGCTGGTCCGCGCGCCGACGCAGCGTGTCCGCCATCACGTCGGCGCGGTTCTCCGTCACGCTCAAGGGCAACCACGTGAAGCCGTTGCCGAGCGGCTTGGGCGCGCGAGGCAACAAGAGCCGCATCGGCGTCGGCGCGCCGCCGAAGGGACCGCCCGGCACCCGAGGTCGATCGCCGCGGCCGTGCAGCATCATCACGATCGGCAGGTCGGCGTCGAAGGGCACGTGGCCGAGCACGACCTCGAGCACGTAGAGCCCGGCCACGCGGTGCTCACGCGCTTGCACGCCTTCGAGGTCGCTCGGCAAGGGCTCGCCGGCTTGCTCCGGATCGGCTGCTTCGGTCAGAGGCGGTGCCCCCGGGGCACGCGCGGGCGCGACCGGCGAGGCTTGTTGCAACACCCGGTCGAGCGGCACGGCGCGGGACACCGGCCAGCCCACCTGAACGACGGGGCGCGGGCGTGGGCGCGGCGTGGGGCGGTCGGCTCCACAAGCCGCGAGACACAGGAGCGCGACGGTCGCGAGCCTCTTCACGGTTCGGTCCCCGGAAGGCGACCTCACGTGCCGTCGGCCTCGCTCCCTCCGCTCGCTCGTGACAAACGGCATTCTCACCGACGCAGGGTACGTGCGGGATCCCACGTCGTCGAAGGAGATCCCGTGGCGACGTTCCGCGCCCGATCGGCGTCATTCGGGGCGTCGCGCCCGAAAACTGTCGTCGATTCGCGCACCTTCACCCGCTGCGCGTGAGGTAGCTCCGTGGAGCGCCCAGCCCTACGTCCGCTACCATGCGCGCGATGCAGGACGAGCTGATCTACGACTGGAACGAAGCCGAGCGCCGCGGCCCCGTGTTTCCCCGCCCCTTCGAGCTCCACGACGAGACGCTCCGCGACGGCATCCAGAACCCTTCGGTCGTCGATCCCGGCATCGGCGACAAGCTCGAGACCCTGCACCTGCTCGACGAGGTCGGCGTCGAGAGCACCGACGTCGGTCTACCGGGCGCCGGTCCACGCGCCTTCGAAGACGTGCTCACGCTCTGCAAGGAGATTGCGAAGCACAAGCTCGGCATTCGCGCGACCTGCGCGGGCCGCACGCTCGAGGCGGACATCGCGCCGATGGTCGAGGTCAGCCAGAAGGCCGGCATCCCGGTCGAGGTGATGACCTTCATCGGCAGCTCGCCGATCCGTCAGTACGCCGAGGGCTGGACCGACGACAAGATCATCGACCTCTCGGTGAAGGCGATCCGTTTCGCCGTGAAGGAAGGCCTGCCGGTCACCTTCGTCACCGAGGACACCACGCGCAGCAAGCCCGCGTTCCTCACGGATCTCTTCCGCGCGGCGATCGACGCCGGCGCGACGCGCCTGTGCCTCTGCGACACCGTCGGCCACGTCACGCCCGACGGCGTGATCAACCTGCTCCAGTTCACCAAACACGTGATCGCGGGCACCGGCGCCGACGTGAAGATCGACTGGCACGGCCACAACGACCGTGGCCTCGCGTTGGTCAACAGCCTCTACGCGCTCGAGCACGGCGCCGACCGCGTGCACGGCTGCGTGCTCGGCATCGGCGAGCGCGTCGGCAACGCGCCGCTCGATCTGCTGCTCATCAACCTCAAGCTCCTCGGCGCGCTCGCGGACCGCGATCTCTCGAAGCTCGCCGCGCTCTGCCGCAAGGTCAGCGCCGCCACGCGTTTCCCGATCCCGATCGCGTACCCGGTGGTCGGCGAGGACGCGTTCCGCACCGCGACCGGCGTGCACGCGGCCGCGATCATCAAGGCCCAGAAGAAGGGCGACGAGTGGCTCGCCGACCGCGTCTACAGCGGCGTCCCCGCGGCGATGTTCGGGCGCGAGCAGGAGATCTGCATCGGTCCGATGAGCGGCATCTCGAACGTCACGTATTGGCTCGAGACCCGCGGCATCGAAGCGAAGGGCACGTTGATCAAGGCGATCCTCGTCTCGGCGAAGGCCTCCGATCACAACCTCTCGACCGAAGAGGTGCTCGCCGTCGTCGACCGCCACAAGAAGACGGAAGCGAAGGAAGCCGCCGAGGCCGCGGCTTCGGCGAAGGACGAGCCGAAGGACGAGACGCCGGTCGTGAAACCGAACGGCAAGCCGATCGAGGCGTGATCACGACCCGCCGCTCAAACCTCGTGCGTGCGGTGGTCGGGCGGCGACGTTCGAGCGCGTCGCGAGCGGCGTGCGATGCGCCGCAACACGGCTCTCCCACGACCGCCGACGCGTGGAGGTGCGCATGAAGGTGCGGCTCGGCGTCGATCTCGGTGGCACGAAGATCGAGATCGTCGCGCTCGATCCCGAAGGGCGCGAGCTCGTGCGGCGTCGCGTACCGACGCCTGCATCACGGGGTTACGACGCGGTGGTCGGCGCGATCGTCGGGCTCGTCGCGGAGGTGGAGCGGGAGCTCGGGGTCGTCGGCACGCTCGGCGTGGGCACGCCGGGCGCGCTCTCACCCGCGACGGGATTGCTTCGCAACTCGAACACGACGTGTTTGAACGGACGACCGCTCGATCGCGATCTGAGCCACGCGCTCGGTCGTGAGGTGCGGCTCGCCAACGACGCCAACTGCTTCGCGCTCTCGGAAGCGACGGATGGCGCGGCCTCGGAGGCGTCGATCGTCTTCGGTGTGATCGTCGGCACCGGGACCGGCGCGGGCGTGGTGGTGCGGGTCGGCGACACACGCCGCGTGCTCGGGGGCGCGAACGCGATCGCAGGCGAGTGGGGCCACATGCCGCTGCCGTGGCCGAGCGACGACGAGCGCCCCGGGCCGAGTTGCTACTGCGGGCGCGCAGGCTGCGTCGAGACCTTCCTCTCCGGGCCAGGGCTCGCGGCCGACCACCTTCGCGTGACGGGCGAAGTGCTCGAGGGTCCTTCGATCGCGCTCGGCGACACCGAGGCCAAACGCGCGACGCTCGAGCGTCACGCGGACCGCTTCGCGCGAAGCCTCGCCGTGGTGCTCGACGTGCTCGATCCCGAGGTGGTCGTGCTCGGCGGGGGCGTCGGTCAGATGGCGCATCTCTACGACGCGTTGCCTGCACGCTTGGCCCGCTACGTCTTCTCGGACGTGGTGAGGACGCGGATCGTGCCACCCATGCACGGCGACTCGAGCGGCGTGCGCGGCGCCGCGTGGCTCGGCGCTTCCGGGTAACGGGGCGGCGCTGGGCGACTCGAGTGGCGCGGCCGTGTGGCGGGAGTGGCCTGAGCGACGACGCGAAGAGGGGATCGGCGGCGGATCGCCGACAAGTCTTGGAAAACACGACTGTTTTCGCGATCTGTCGCTCGAGTCGGTTTCGCTGTTCTCGAAAAATCACAGCCATCATAGAATCCGCCCTCCGGGGAGGCGATGGCATGACGAGCATGAGACGAAGCCTGTGGGCTGGAGCGCTGCTGGCGCTCGGAGTGGGCTGTGGGGGCGGCAACGGGATGACCGACGCCGGGGACGACGGCGGAGGCGACGCCACGACGATGCGCGACGGCTCGACCGGCGACCCCTGCGCGGTCGACAACGGCGGCTGCGACACGTTGACGACGTGCACGGCCTCGGGCGGCACGGTGACGTGCGGCGCATGCCCGAGCGGCTACACCGGCAGCGGTCGCGACGGCTGCAGCGACGTCGACGAATGCGCGGCGGATCCCTCGCCTTGCTCCGACGTGGTCGAGTGCACCAACACGCCCGGCGGCTTCACGTGCGGCGATTGCCCCGAGGGCTACGTCGACGACGGCGCGGGCGGCTGCAACGACATCGACGAGTGTGCGACCGACAACGGCGGCTGCGCGCAGACCTGCACCAACTCCGACGGTGACTTCGAGTGCTCGTGCGGCGACGGCTACACGCTCAACGCGGACGGAGCCGCGTGCGACGACGTCGACGAGTGCGCGACCGACAACGGCGGCTGCGACGAGCTCGTGACCTGCACGAACACCACCGGCAGCCGCGAGTGCGGCATGTGCCCGCTCGGCTACGACGACGAGATGGACGACGGGACCTCGTGCGTCGACGTCGACGAGTGCATGGCCGAGCCGGGCCCCTGCTCCGACCTGGTCGAGTGCACGAACACCGCGGGCGGCTTCACCTGCGGCGACTGCCCGATGGGCTACGTCGACGACGGCGCGGGCGGCTGCACCGACATCGACGAATGCCTCGTCGACAACGGCAACTGCGACGAGCTCGTGGCCTGCACGAACACCGACGGCAGCCGCACCTGCGGCGATTGCCCGAGCGGCTACACCGGCGACGGCGAGACCGGCTGCACGAACGTCGACGAGTGCGCGACGGACAACGGCGGTTGCGCGCAGACCTGCACCGACGCGCCGGGCACCTTCACGTGCGGCTGCAACAGCGGCTTCACGCTCAACGCCGACGGCGCGACCTGCGACGACGTGAACGAGTGCGACACCGCGAACGGCGGCTGTGCGCAGGTCTGCAACAACAGCGCGGGCAGCTTCAGCTGCGCTTGCAACGCGGGCTTCACGCTCAACGCGGACGGCGCGTCGTGCGACGACGTCAACGAGTGCGCGACGGGCAACGGCGGTTGCGCGCAGGTCTGCAACAACAGCGCGGGCAGCTTCAGCTGCGCCTGCAACGCGGGCTTCACGCTCAACGCGGACGGCGCGTCGTGCGACGACGTCAACGAGTGCGCGACGGGCAACGGCGGTTGCGCGCAGGTCTGCAACAACAGCGCGGGCAGCTTCAGCTGCGCCTGCAACGCGGGCTTCACGCTCAACGCGGACGGCGCGTCGTGCGACGACGTCAACGAGTGCGACACCGCCAACGGCGGCTGCGACACGAACGCGACGTGCACGAACACACCGGGCAGCCGCACCTGTGCCTGCAACGACGGCTACTACGGCAGCGGAACGGTCTGCGCGGCGCTCACCGCGCCGACGGTTCGTGACGGCACCCGCTCCGCGGGCGTCGACTTCCTCTACCAATACTCGCCGCTCACCATGGGCGACGGGTTCCTCCGCGCGAACTGGACCGCCGTCACCGGCGCGACGGGCTACCGCGTGCAGATCGGCACCACCGCGGGTGGTTCCGACATCCTCGCGGCGATCGACGTCGGCAACGTCACCGACGCCGAGCTGACGGGCCTTCTCGTCGAAGGCGCGTGGACGGGCGCGGTCTACTACGTGACGGTGCGCGCGACGGCGGGCGCGAGCACGGGCCCGGTCGGCACCTCGAACGGCGTGCAGATCGCCGAAGCGGTGAGCTGGGACGGCGCGAGCACCGCGGGTCTCCGTGGGGGCTTCTCGACGAACTGGCCTACCACCGGGCAGACCGCGTTCTACGGCGCGCACTACTTCGAGACCGTCACCATCGCGGCCGGCGTCGCCACCGCGGTGCAGGGTTGGGGTCGCGCGCAGGGTGTCGGCGCGAACACGCCGGCGGGCAACGCGGCCGTGGTGTCTCCGGAGGACGGCTGGCTCGCCGTCTACGCCAACACCATCACCGTGGCAGGTTCGATTCACGCCTCGGGTCGCGGCTACGGCGGCGGCGGAGGCGGCGGAGGCGGCTGCAACTCGTCGGGTCTGCGTGGCCTCGGCGGCGCGGGCGGTCTCGGCGGCGCGGGTGCGGCGGCCGAAGGCGGTGGCGCCGGCGGCGGCGGCGGTGGCTCGCCCTTCGGTGCGGGCGGCGCGAGCGTGGGCGGCGCGGGCGGCCAACCGGGTGGCCAAGGCAACCTCGTCGGGGGTGGCAGCGGCGGCACCGGCGCGTGCAACTCGAACGCGGGTCGCCCGGGTGGCGACGGTGCGGTCAGCGACGTCGGTCGCGCCGGCACGAGCGCGGTGAACTCCACCACGCCCGGCGTGGCCGGCGGGGGTGAGTTCGCGGCGGGCGGCGGTCGCGGCGTCACGGGCTGCGACAATGCCAGCGGCGGCGGCGGCGGTGGCTACGGCGCTGGCGGTGGTGGCGCGGCGCAGTGGACCGGCGCCAACCAAGAAGCCGGCGGCGGCGGCGGCGGAGGAACCGGCGGCTTCGGTGGCACGGACACTCCGGCCGGCGGTGCCGGTGCTGGACCCTTCGCGGGCGGCAGCGTCGCGTGCAACACGAGCGGCACCCACGGTGGCTACCGCTCGGCGGCGGGCAACGGCGACACCAGCACCGATCGCGTCGTCTACCTCGGCTCGGGCGGCAGCGGCGGTGGCGCCGGCGCAGTCCAAGAAGCGGGCGGCGGCGGCGGCGGCGCGGGCGGCGGAGCGATCCGTCTCTACGCGGCGATTCGTCTCGAGATCGCGTCGACCGCGCGTCTGCTCGCGAACGGCGCGGGCGCGGGCGGCGGTGGCTTCGACGCGGGCGGCAGCAGCTCGGTCGGCCGCGTCGGCGGCGACGGCGCGGGTGGCGGCATCTTGCTCGAGGCGGCCGAGCTTTCGATTCAAGCGACCGGCACCGCGGTGAGTGCGCGCGGCGGTTCGGGTCGCACCACCAACGGCGGCACGATCAAGCTCTTTTACGGCACCTTGTCCGGAACGGCGCCGACCGAGGCGGGCCGTATCTACGACGCAGGTCCCGGCTCGTTCTGACGTGAGCGCGAGGGTCGCGGCGCATCCGCGACCGACGAAACGAACGCCGTGGCCACCCCACGGCGTTTCGTTTTTGGAAGGGGAGGGTTTCGAAGCGCTCGTCCCCGAGGTCATCTGCATCCGTGACCGACGAAACGAACGCCGTGGCCACCCCACGCGTTTGGTTTCGGAAGGGAGAGGGGTTCGACGCGCTCGTACCCTCCGCGTCCGTGCCCGACGACGAACGGCACCCAAGGGAGCTGACGCCTTCCGCCGGTCTGGTCGAAAAACGCCCATGTGGCGTGAATCGACCTCACTTTCTTCCATCGAGGTTGCATTGTTGCTGCGACTTTGGAATTCTGGGTCGCAGATGAACGGGTGAACGGGACACCCAGACGTGAGCGGCAGAGGCTTCCGGGACTCTCCTTCGCTCGCACGAGAGACACCGCGGAGATGGGACTTCGCGGTGTTTCGCTTTTTGTGCGGCTCGAACACCTGCCATTCTCGGCCGTGTGACGGCTCCCACCCCGCGTCGACGCCGAGGTCGCCTCGTTCTTCTGGTGTTGGGCACGTTTGCCGCGCTCGGCTACTTCGCTCGTGACCCGATCGCGAGCTTCCTCGGGGAGCGGTTGCTCGCGAGGCGCGGCGTCGCGTGTGACTCGCTCGCGCTGAACATCTCGTGGGATCTGTCGCGGGTTGCGGTCGGACCGACGACCTGTCGTCTCGAGCACGGTCGCGTGGCCGAGCTGGGCCTTCCAAGCGGTGGAGAGGTTCGCCTCGCGTGGCTGCGTCCGCGTGCGTTGGACGCCGACGTGTTGCGGGTGGTGCCTCGCGAGCTCCCCGAAGACATCGAATTTGCCGGTCCGGGCATGCTCGGGGACGAGCTCGCCCGAGCGCCCATGGAACGAGGGTTCTCCGTGGCAGCAGGTTTCGCCGAACGCGTGGATCGCATCGATCTACGTGTCGGTCGTCTCGAGCTCGTTCGTGACGAGCGTGGCCTCGTCGTCACCGACGTGGTGGTTCGACGCACCGACGAAGGCCTCTACCTCGAGGTCGAGAAGATCGAGCCCCGCGGCGGTGCGTTGCGTCGTGGTCCGGTCGAGGTGCACTGGCACGTCGGATCGTTGGTGGGACGCGTGGCGCCTCACGACGTCGACGTGCGAGGGCGCCTTCGTTTGGATGCCACGCTCGCGGGACTCGGTCGGCGTGGGGACCTCGGCTTTGCGGTGCGAGGACGGGACCTGAACGGCCTCAACCCTCCGAATCTGACGATCTCTTGGGAGGACACGGCCGAGATCCGCTCCCTTCGGGACATCGCGCAGCGTCTTCGCGACGCCCTTCGTTGAGCGTCGAGAGGTGTTCCGCGCGAAGAAAACCAAGGGAGCGCGGGATGGGCGGACCCTTCTCGCCGTAGGCTGGCGCCGTGGCCTCACGCACGATCGACGTCCTCCTGGAGCTCACGGAACTCGCGCCGGTCGAGCAGATCGAGGTGATGCTCGAACCGCAGGTCTTGGTCGACTTGCTCGACACCTTCGGCCACCCGCGAGAAGAGACGAAGCGACGGTTGGCGAGCGGCACCTTGCCGGGCGAGCTCCTGCGCGATCTCTTGAAGGAGCACGGCGCCGCGGCGGTGTGGGAGCGCGTGCCGCCTTCGGCGCAGCGGGGGATGCGCGAGCCGAAGAAACCGCGCCGCGGAATCCTCGGGCGGCTGGAGACGAAGGAGCGTTCGCGCGCCGAGCGTTGGACCAGCGTCGCGGGGTTGTGCGCGTTGATCTGGTCGGGGATGTGGATGGCGGGCGCGTTCCCGGAGTGGGGTCGCGGTCCGAGCCTCGGCACCACGATCGCGTCGTGCCTCGGTGGTGCGGCGATCTTCGGGCCGCTCACGGTGCCGCGAAGTGCCGGCATGATCGGTGGGTTCCTCGCCGGGGCCGCGAACGTCTTGGCGGCGTGGCTCTGGCTCACGCACTTCCCGGAGATTCGCGTGGGGCGCCTCGCCGTGCTCGCGATCGTGCTCTTGCCGCTCTTGCTCGGGCTGCTCTTCTCCTGGCTCTTCGAGCGGCTCTTCGCGGTGACGCGGCCGCGTGGGTTCTGAGCGACGACGCGGCTCTGCCGAGGGCGGGACGCGGTCGAGGCCGTGGCCAGGACGGGGCTCTGCTCGGGTCGTGCGATCGCGCCCGATCGAGGCGCGGTCCGAGTTTGCGCTGCTCGCGACGAAACGGCGTTCGACCACGCAACCGAGCGAGGCTCGCTTCGAAAAGCGACGCCTCGTCGAGGGAAGGGTCGATTGTCGTGGCGAGGCCCGGCGCGCGACCCAGGTTCCTCGCCTTCGAAAACCTCGTCTTCCGGAGTCTCCGATGTCGTCGCCGCGTCTCGATCGTCGTGCCCTTCTTCGTGCCCTCGCTCCTGGAGCGCTCGCGGGCGGGGCGGTGGGCGCGGGGGTTCTCCTCATGATGCTGTCGAGCTCGCCAATTTCTTGGTGGCTGGGAAGCGTCGCAGCGGTGGGGGTGACCCTGGGGTGTGCTGCGGTCGGTGTGCTCGTTCGGCTGCGACGTCACGGAACGGAGTCTCGTCCCTCGCAGGCTGCACGCGCTCTCGGGTGGTCGCAGCCGCGGCTGTTCGGAGTGATGCCCGCGACGATCCTGGCGGTGTGGGTTCCCGTGCTGTTGATGGAGTCCGACCCCTCCACGCGGCGCTTCGCGCTGGTGGTGTCGCTCTCGCTCGCGGGGATGGCTCCGACAGTGGTCAGCGCGTGGCTGTGGTGGCGGTACGAGGCGTCGGTGGCCCACTCGACCTGACGTGTCGCCGGAACGAAGACGAGCTCGCTGGATCGCGAGCTCGTTTTCGTTTCCGTCGCTCGCGCGTTGTCAGGCTTCGAGCGCTTCGAGGCGCTGGTACGATGCCTCCATACCGTGCTCCATGCCGGTTTCGAGCATCGCGGCGCGCGTCTGCGCGTCGGGGAGCGTCATGCGCATCGTCATCTTCGTGCCGGCGCCGTCGGCTTCGAAGCGCGTCTCGATGCGGTTGTCCGGCGTGGGATCCGGGAGGTGCATGCGCTCGACGTGCAGGATGCGATGCGGCGGATCGAGCTCGAGGAACTCGCCGGTGAGGTAGAAGCCGTTGCCCTGTCCGTCGGACCACTCGTAGCGAATGCGCCCGCCCGGACGCGCTTCGAGGAGGCAGACGGGCATCGTCCAGCCGTCGGGTCCGAGCATCCAGCGTTGGACGATCGCGGGATCGGTGTGGGCGCGGAACACCTTCTCGGGTGGCGCGGCGAAGTGGCGGGTGACGACGACCACGGTGTCGCCTTCGACCTCGAGCTTCAGTCCAGTCATCGGGGGCTCCTTCTCGCTCAGCAGTCGTCGTCGGCCAGGAGTCGGTCGAGACGCTGGTAGTTGGTTTCGAGGGCGCGCCGGAGCAGATCCAGGTACGCGTCGAGCTCGGTGAGGGCGGCAGGCGCGAGTCGGCAAGGCCGCTTGGTGCCTTCGACTCGCTGAAGGACCAGGCCGGCGTCGACCAACACGCGGACGTGGCGGGAGACCGCGGGCTGCGAGATGGCGAAGGGCTTGGCGAGCTCGCCTACCGTGGCTTCGCCCGTCGCGAGCTGCGCGAGGATCGCACGACGGGTCGGGTCGGCGAGGGCTGCGAAGGTGGTGTCGAGCGAGGTCACGGTCATTGAATGACACGTTTGTTATATAACGAGCAAATTATAAATCGTGCGACGCTCGATCAGATTGAAAACACGGGTGTTTTCGTGTGTGCGACGGGTCCGTGAACGGAAACCCGCGTCGAAACTTCGGGAGGCCCGAGTGACTGGAACGGGGTGGTTCACCGGGGTGGCAAACAACGAATGCGGCCCGTCGTCGGGCTGCTAGGCTCCGCGCCCATGCGCTTGCTTCCGGCCGTTTTCGCCTTCGTCGTCCTCGCGGGATGTGCCCCGGAGATCGGCGACAAGTGCAAGAGCTCGGTCGATTGCTCCGTCAACGGCGACCGCGTCTGCGACGAGACGTTGCCGAACGGCTACTGCACGGTGCTCAACTGCGACCCCGACTCGTGCCCGAACGGTGCGCGTTGCGTGGAGTGGCGCGGTGGCTTCGACCGCACGGCGATTCGCGTGTGCATGGCGCGCTGCTCGAGCGACAACGGCTGCCGCAACGGCTACGAATGCCTCGGTGAGGCGGACGTGCCGGTCGAAAACGGCGTGCCGATCGCGCGTGTGGTCGACCTCGACCTGAAGACCGACACGCCGCGTTTTTGTTCGGCGCCCGTGTCGGCGGGTACGTCGTCGGGGCTCGCGCTCGACGAAGACGCCGAGCTGACGAGCGACGGCGGGCTCTGAGGCTCGCGGTGTCGCAGCGCGCGTGACGTGACGTGCGCGGTGTCGCAGCGCGCGTGACGTGCGCGGTGTCGCAGCGCGCGTGACGTGCGCGGTCGTGCTTCCCGTGCCCGTGCCCGTGCCCGTGATGCGTCGCGTGATCGACGCATGATGCGTCGTGACCGAGAACGCCCGCGATCACGCGCCCGCGATCACGACGTGCCCGCGATCACGACGCGCCGATCACGCACGCATCCGGGCACGGGCACGGGTTCCTCAGCGCTCGGCGCGGACGCCGGGGCCGCCGAGCTCGATCGGGAGGATCTCGATGCCGGCGCTCGCGCAGAGCTCCTCGAAACGCTTCGCCGAGGCTTCGCGCGCGAAGAATGCGAGCGCGACGTCGCCGCCGCCGGCGCCGCTCGGTTTGGCGTGTCCACCGGCGCGTGCGGCGAGCGCGGCGACGCGGGCGAGACGGGCTTCCACGATCGGCGCGTCGGCTGCCACGCCCAAGGCATGCATCGCTTCGTGGTAGCGCGCGGCCGCGGCGACCACTTCGGCCGCGTCCTTCGCGAACGCCGCGACGAAGGACTCGGCTTCGCGACCGAGCGTGTCCATCGCGTCCCGGTACTTCGTCGGGTTCGTGCTCTGCAGCGCCTTCACCTTCGCGACGAGCTCCGTCGTGCTCGCGGCTTGGCCCGTCCACGCGACGCGCAACACGAGGCCCTTCGGCCACGCGAGGTCTCGGGTGCGGGCGCCGTCGCGCTCGCCGTCGAGGCTGCTGACGACGGTGCGTTGAAAGCGCACGACGCCGCCGAGCACCGCGGCCGCGACGTCGGCGCCGCTGCCTTGGGGCGAGACGGCTTTGTGTCCGGCGAACGCGTCGTCGAAGACTTCGTGGCGTACGCGCGGGTCGTTCAAGTCGCGGCCGTGCCATGCGTGCACGAGCCCGGCGGCGGCGGCGGCGGTGGCGGCGCTCGAGCCGAGCCCGAGCTTCTGACCCGCGCGGCGAAGCGCCTCGACGTCGACCACCAACGCGCCCGGCACCACGCCTACGCGGCGCTCGGCTTCACGGCGCGCGTGGGCCGCCTCGGGAAAACGAGGCGTCGGGGCGTCGAGGCCGGCGGCGACCTTCGAGGGATCGGTCGGTCCTTCGACGAGCTCGACCACACCGCGGGTCTGGGCGGAGGCCACGATCGACGCGGCGCCTTCGAGCACGGCGTATTCGCCGGCGATCATCATCTTTCCAGGGGCGGTCGCGCGCATCGGGGCTCGTGGTGACTCGCGGGGCGGAGAGCGGCAAGCACCCTCGGACGGAGCAGCGGTTACTTCACCTGCAGACCGGCGCCGGGCTTGCAGACCATCGTGGCGAGCACGCCCTCGGTCTTGGCGAGGGCGCGCTTCACCTTCGCGGCGTCGGCGGCGTGGCAGAGCACCTTCACGTGCGGGCCGGCGTCCATCGTCGCCCACGCGCTCGTGCCCTTTTCACGCAGCGTCTCCACCGTGCGGAGCGCGGCGATCGTCGTCGGTTGCCAATAGAGGATCGACGGCGACGCGCTCATCGCGCAGGCGTGGAAGGCGAAGGTGCTCTGCTCCATGGCGGCGCCGAGCGTGTCGAGGTCCTTCTTCTTCAGCGCCTTCTCGATCACGGAGGTGATCGTCGGCGCCCTCTCGACCCAGGCGTCGTAGAGCGGCGAGGTCGTGCGCGAGCGCTCCATGCCTTCGGTCGAGCCGACCTTCTTCGGACCCTTCGCCGCTTCGGCGACGACGATGCGGACGTCCCAATGGTCGGGGCCGAAGAGCGCCTTCGCGGAAAGCTTCGCGTTGCCGGGCTTGCCCGCGGGCAGCTTCGAGAAGCCGCCGAAGATCGAGCGACCGGCGGAGGCGCTCGACCAACGCGCGAGGGCCGAGAGCTTCGCGTCGTTCCACTCGAGGCCGGCGGCGTGCACGGCGGCGCCGGCGAGGGCGGCGAAACCCGAGGCCGAGCTCGCGAGGCCGGCCGCGGTGGGGAAACGGTTCGCGCTCTTCACGGACGCGAACGCGGGCGACTTCATCGCGCCGCGAACGCGGTCGAGCAGCTCCGTCACGCGCGCGGTCTCCTTGGCGGAGGCGGCGCGGCCGTCGAGCTCCAGCACGTCGGCGGACAGCGTCTCGTCGAAGGTCACGGTCGTCGTCGTGACGAGCCCGTCGAGCGTCAACGAGATCGAGGGGACCGCCGGAAGGTTGAGGGCGACGTCGCTCTTTCCCCAGTACTTCGCGAGGGCGATGTTCGCGCGCGCGGTGGCGCGGGCCGTTCGTTTCTTCATCGGTTCTCCGTCGCGCGCCGGACGCGCTGGACTCTCGGGCGCGGGATCGCGCGCGGGGTGATTCGTGGGAGGGCGTGAGGACGCTCGGGCTCGAGGTGCGAGGTTCGGGGGCCGCGCCGGAGGAGCGCCTTCATGCGCCGGCCATCGCGACGAGCGTCAGCGGCGAGCGTTTCGCGAGCTCGGCGCGGATGCGCCCCGCGTCGGCTTCGTCTTTGGCGAGCGCGATCATGCAGCCGCCGGCGCCCGCGCCCGTGAGCTTCGCGCCGAGCGCGCCCTCTTCGCGGGCGACGCGGCAGAGCTCTTCGAGCTTCTCCGTCGAGAGCATCAACCCGGCGAGCAACATCTGATTGAGGTCGAAGAGCTGCCCGAGCGCCTTCAGGTCGCCGGCTTCGACCGCGAGCTTCGCGTTGTTCACGAGCGCGGCGATGGCGCCGAAGGCTTCGTCGACGCGTTCGGGTTCGGCCTCGCGTTGGCGCGCGACCCTCGCGACGATCTCTTTGGTCGACGACGACTCGCCGCTGTGCGCGATGACGAGCGAAAGCGGCTTCTTCACGTGCACGGGTTGCAGCGGTTGGCCGCGGCGGAAGAGCGCGACGCCTCCGACGGCGGCCATCGCGTTGTCGACGCCCGAGGGGTTGCCGTGAAAGACACGTTCCCAGCGCAGCGAGTAGTCGCCGCGTTCTTCGGCGGTGCGTTCGACGCCGAGCAGCGTGTCGAGGGCGCCCGTGACCGCGACGCCGATGGCGGCCGAGCAACCGAGGCCGGCGCCGCCGGGGAGGTCGACGTCGACTTCGACGCGGACGCGCGGGCGGTCGGCGGGCATGCCTTCGAGGATGGCGCCGAGGCCGAGGGCGAGCGGTTGGTCGCTGCCGACGCGGGCTTCGACGTCCCAGGGGCGCGCGACGATGACGTCTTCGGTGCTGGCAGTGGCGGTGGCGTGCACGCCGACGCCGAGACCGGCGGCGAGGGCGGGGTGGCCGTAGACCACGCCGTGCTCGCCGAGGAGGATGACCTTGCCGCGACCGAACGCCATCGGGCGCGGGGCGTAGCACGGGGGTGGTGGGCAGGTCACGAGGGGGGCGCGAGCGGGGGCGGGGAGGGGGCGAACGGTTGCGGGCCTCGGTTGCGTCGTGCCGCTCGTCGACGAGGTGGGGTGGCGCGGGTGCGCGGCTCGAAGACGCCGAGGTTCTTCGTCGGGCTGCTAAGGTCCGCAGCGCATGGCCGGCAAGCACTTCGAGAGCCTCGACGAGGAGGCGCGTGCGCTGCACGACTCGTGGGACGCCATCGTGCGGATCGTGCTGTTGGTGGCGTTTCTGTCGACCGTGGTGTGGGCGGCGTGCACGTTGCTGCGAACGGGCGTGCATCAGGCGCTGCACCTGCTCTTTCACTACGTCGATGAACGCTCGTGGCAGGCGACTGGGATTTTGCTCGCAGTGATCGGGGGCGCCGGGTTGGTGCGCGGGCTGCTGTTTCGGTTTCCGACGTGGCGCGCGGTGTCGGGGGACGGGATGTCGACCGCGCTCGACAACTACCACGTCACCTACGACCACGAGGGCGACGACCCGCAGCCGCGCTACGACCGGCCGGCGTTCGCGCTGGCGGGGCGGAAGCTCGTGGCGACGCTGCTGACGGTCGGGAGTGGGGCGTCGGGCGGGCTGGAGGCGCCCGTGGTGATGATCGCGGAGTCGCTCTCGGCGGGGTTCGCGCGGGTGCTCGCGGTGCGAAGTGAGCACGAGCTGCGGACGTATCAGCTGGCGGGCATCGCGGCGGCGGTGTCGACGTTGCTCGGGGCACCGTTCACGGCGGCGCTCTTCGCGACCGAGATCGCGTATGGCGACCGGATCATCTATCGGAAGCTCGCGTACGCGCTGTGGGCCGGGGTGATCGCGTTTTGGCTGAACGGGTGGTTGCGGGGTGCGTACGTGCCGCTCTTCGTGGGGCCCTCACATTCGGCGGAGTATTCGGCGGCAGAGCTCGGGGCGTCGGCGCTCGTGGCGGTGACGGTGTCGGTGCCGGTCGCGTTCGGCTTCGGCAAGGCGATGGTGTGGATCGAGCGCTTCTTCGCGAATCGGGTGCGGCCGGGTTGGCACTCAGTGGTCAGCTCGCTCGCGGTGGGGTTGGTCGCGCTGCTGCTCTTTCACGCGGCCGGCATTCATCCCGCGCACTTGCTCGGCATGGGCGAGGAGACCATCACGGGGCTTCTCGCAGGCGAGGCGGCCGTCGACGCGTGGTGGGTGCTGCTGCTGATCTTGCTCGGCAAGACGCTCACGACCGGCTTCACGATGGCCGGGGGCGGGAGCGCGGGCTTGCTCGTGCCTTCGATGGTGCTCGGTGGGGTGTCGGGCGCGTTGGTCGCGCACCTCGTGAACCTCACGGGCTGGACCGAGCTCGACCCGGCGCTCTTCGCGGTGGTGGGGGTGGGTTCGTCGCTCGTGGCGGTGATCGGCGTGCCCTTGGCGGCGATCGCGCTCGTGCTCGAGGTCTTCGGGAAAAGCTTCGGGCCGCCAGCGATTTTGGCGTGCGGCGTGACGTATCTGCTGACCCTGAAGTTCAAGATCTACGACGCGCAGCGGAGCTCGCCGACGCCGGACGCGGACGAGACGGGAGCCCGCAACGAAACCGTCGTCCGCGACGAGCCCGACGTCCGTGACGAGGTAACGAGCGTACCAGGGCTACCTGACGAGGTAACGAACGGCCCCGAGGCGTGACGTGGTCGTTCGCGAGGGGTCGGGCATGGCTCCGCGTCGCGCATGGCGCAGGGGTTGGTCGGAACCCGACCGCTCGCACGACTCGATCCCGACCTCCGAACGCACGAACGCGCGGCTCGGGCAGGTTCCGGGCCGCGCTTCGCCTCGCCGGGCGATCTGAGCTCACTCGGGTGGGTCGTTCGACCCCCGACCGCCAAGCCTCCCCATCACCACGCGCGACCGCAGCACGATCACACGTGGAGCGCCCTCGGTGCGCACTCGCTCCTTCACCTCACGGCGAACCGGGTCCACCACCTTCGGCACGTGAAGCGGGTCTTCGCGAACGACGCGAATACGCCGCATCTCTTCCTCGAACGTCTGCTCGAGCGCGTCGTCCTCCAACAGCCGCCGGGCTCGCTCGCGCCGCTCCTCACGCAGCAGCGTCCGCGCCCGCCGCTCTTCCTCGAACCGCGCCCGCATTAGCTGCTTCTCGACGAGCTCCGCTTCCGCCTCTTCGCGCGAGATGTGCGGGGCCGTGAGCACCGCGCCCGCCACCGGCGCCTCGAGCTCCATGCCGAGAAACACATGGCCCCACAGGCTCCCCGCCGGAAACGGGCTCGTGCGATCCCCGCCCTTCCACGCCTCGATGCGCAGCCGATGCGCCTTCCGGTGCCCCCGCACTTCACCCGCGCACTGAATCCGCAACGCCCTTCCGGCCTCCCCCGGCGTCACGGCGAAGCTCGGAACCAACCCCTGCTCCTCACTGGAGCTCGAAGGCTCGTCCCACGGATGCAACCCCGCCATCGCGGCCGCCCCTCGTACCGAACGCGGCACGAGCCGCGCCGATCGCAACTCCTCCAGGAACGCCACCATCGCGTCGAGGTCGCCCTCGAATTGCCGCCACAACGCGATCGGTGGCGTCAGCCGAAGCTCGATCTCCTTCGGCGCCTTCGCTCCGAACCCCACGCCCTCGGGCCGCGGCACCACCAACCCCCCGGCCTTCCAATGCTCGAACCCGAGGTGCTGCCCGAACGCGACGTCGAGCGGATGCGCCACCCATCCCGCGGCCACCGCGTTCACATCGTCGTAGACGAGCCGCGACGCCACCGCGCCGGCATCCACCAACGTCGTCCAATGCGTCGACCGCGAATCCCACACCGCCTCCGGTGCCTCGTACCGATGCGCCAAGAGCAGCCGCTTGAGCGCACGCGAGGTCGTCCGATGCAGCACGCGCGTCGCCTCGGCGAGCTCGTGTCCCCGCGGCGTCATCGAGGTGTGGTGGTGCGTGACCGCCAAGACGATCTGATGCACCTCCACGCCGGTCGCGCGCTGGGCCAACCCCGCCGCGTACGCGAAGACCTGCCCCACCGCATCCCACGCCGCGCCACCCGCCCAAGGCGCCAGGAACGCCTTGCGAAAGCTCGTACGTCGCGTGAGCGCGACGCACGCATGCTCGGTGACGAGTCGCGGATGCACCGCCGCACCACCCATCACGTCGCGTACCGCCGACCGCCTCAACGATTCCGAGCACCTACGGGCCCGGTGGCGGCGGAATGGCGTCGACCAAGCGGCGGCCGCCACCCCGCGACCCACGTTCACGGGCCATCGTCGCCCATCCGTGCCACCCGGTTGCCAAGGCACGCACACCCTGCGCACCCTCGCGCCCGCATGGCCGGCCACCTCCCCGACGGCGTCGCTGCCGCCAAAGAGCCCACCGACGGGAAGCTCACCGCCTACCAGAAGCGGCTCTTCGTCTTCCTGAGCGTCGCGACCTTCTTCGAGGGCTACGACTTCTTCGCCCTCACCCAGATCCTCCCGAACCTCCGCGAAGACCTGGGCCTCGACAAAGAAGCCGCCGGCTTCCTCGTCGGCGTCATCAACATCGGCGCCATCCTCGCCTTCTGGATCGTCCGCCGCGCCGACATCTGGGGCCGCAGCCGAACCCTGACGGTCACGATCGCGGGCTACACGATCTTCACCTTCCTCACCGGTTTCGCCCCCGACGTGTACACGTTCGCGGTCGCGCAGCTGATCGCCCGTGTCTTCCTCCTCGGCGAATGGGCCATCTCGATGGTCATCGCGGCCGAGGAGTTCCCAGCCTCCAAACGCGGGCTCGTCATCGGCGTGGTGCAAGCCTGCAGCAGCCTCGGCTCGATCTTCTGCGCGGGCATCATGCCGCTGCTCCTGAAGACGGACTACGGCTGGCGCACGGCCTACCTCGTCGGAATCATCCCCCTGATCGTGCTGGCCTTCGCGCGGCGCTCGCTGAAGGAGACCGAACGTTTCGCGGCGCTGCGAGCCGAAGGCGCGCAGACCGAATCGCTCTTCGCGATCTGGAAGACGAAACACGCCAAACGCGTGCTGCTGCTCGCGTTGCTCTGGTTCGTCTCCTACATCCCCGCGCAAAACGCCGTCGCGTTCTGGAAGGAGTTCGCGATGGGCGAGCGCGGCCTCGACGACGGTCAGGTAGGCCAAGCGATCAGCATCGCGGCCGTGGGCTCGATGCCCTTCCTCTTCCTCGTCGGGCGTCTGCTCGACGTGGTCGGCCGCAAACCCGGCGCCGCCATCATCTACGGCGTCGGCGCGATCGGCGTGGTGCTCTGCTACACGCTCGAGGGGCTCTGGCCGCTGACCTTCGCGTTGATGCTCGGCATCTTCGCCTCGAGCGCCTACCTGCCGATCCTCAACGGCTACACGGCGGAGCTCTTCCCGACGCGCCTGCGCGGCATGGCCTTCGCCTGGTCGAACAACCTGCTCGGCCGTCTCGGCTACGTGCTCTCGCCGATCGCAGTGGGCTTCATCGTGCGCGAGACGGACGCCTTCGGCCCGGTCATCGCCTCGACCGCGATCTTCAACCTCGTCGCCATCGGCCTCGTCTTCGGCACGCTGCCCGAGACGAAGGGGCGCGAGCTGGAAGACACCGCGGACGCCTGAGCTCGACGCCGGCGCGAGCATCGCGCGCGTCGGTCCGGGCGCTCGAGAAGACTGGGAGAGCGGGCCTTGCCGGTGCGACGGCTCGCGGGCCGCCGGCGCACCGGCCGTGTCGTCAGCGCTCCCAGAAGAGCATGAATCAGTGCAACTGATTCGTGCTCTGAGCGCACAGCCCGCATCTGCGGGAGCGAAACCGTGAGCTCGCGGCTTGGCCGGCGCGCTCGCGGAACGCGGGAGCACGCAGCGACCGGGTCAGCGCTCCCAGCTCAGCCCGAGCTTCCACTGCGGCGCGGCCGGGACGTTCTGCGCGTAGAACGCGCCGTCCATGCCGAACGAGAGGTTCACGCCCGCGCCGAGATGGGCGGCGAGCTCGAGGCCGAAGCTGACGTACTCGACGCCGTCACCCAAACCCGCGAAGCGCGCGACGCTCGCGCCGTCGGCACCACGATCCTGCACGATCAGGATCCCCGCGACGCGCGTGACGAGCCAGAAGCGATCGAAGCCCGGACGGTCGATCTTCCAGCCGGTCTCGAGCCGAAAGCTGATCTGATCGCGAATGTCCGCGGCGTCCCCGCCGATCGACGCGGGCGCATCGCGTGGCGTGGTGCGCACCCAATAGCCGACGTCACCCGTGACGTATTGCTGCGTGCGCCGGTACCCGAAGCCGTGGCCGGCCGCGAGGCGCACGTGCACGTCGACCTCGCCGTCGCCGGTGGGCAAGACGTCGGCCACGGTCTGCACCGCCGGGTCGTTGGAGCCCGCGTCCGGCGTCGGATCCCCCGTCGGCAGGCCGACCTCGACGCCGAGCGCCAACCGAAACGGCGCTTCGAGCAGGCCGGACCAGACGCCGACGCGAAAGTCGCCGAGACCGGTCGTCGCGCCTTGGTCGACCAAGACCTGGCGACGCAAGAGATCGCCCGAGAGGTTCACCATCAACCAGCGATCGACGACGCCGACCTCGCCGTAGAAGCCGAGCGCGTGTTGGCGGTAGGGCCGGATGTCGACGACGTCGCCGCTCGGCGAATAGAGCTTGTCCGCGCGAATGAGGCGGTAGCTCAGCTGCGCGTAGGTGTGGCCTGGATCGCGAATCCATGCCTGGGCTTCGCCGACCTCGGGAAGAAGCAGCACGGCGAGAAGCGCGAGCAGTACCTGCGCCGCACCTGAGGCAAGAAGCCGCCGCGGTGTCGAGGGGCGGCACGCGCTCGTCCGCAGTTGACCCTGCGGACGGGTGTGTGGAGGGGGGCCCCACTCGGGCTTTGCCCGATGGGGGGAGGGGCGGCGGAACGCCCCGCCAAAAAACGGAACCGTCATCGGGCCTCCAAACGCGCGCGCGCGGTCTCGACGCCGAAGGGCTCGCAATAGACCCACGCGTACGCGGGCACCGACGCGAGCGTGACCTCGAAGCGCTGCGCACCCCGAATCTGCGAGGCGTCGAGGGTCGCGATGCGCACGTCGGAGGGCATCAGACGCGACCCGAGCGCCTCGCGATCACTGACGAGCAAGACGGGCGCGGGCACCGAGGCGCTCGCGAAATCCTCGCTCGTCACGAGGGCGTAGCGGTCGCCGCCGAGGTGCTCGAGCGAGACCCCGCCGCTCGCGTCGTACCCCCCACGCCCTTCCCACGTGCCCGCCGCGACGACGGTCGCGACCGGCGTGCCGGCGTCCTCGGACGGGAGCCCGGCATCCGAAGCGACCGCCGCGTCCTCGCCGACGATTCCGGCGTCGAGAGCGACCTGCGCGTCCGGCGCGGCCGGGGTCCCCGCGTCGTCGACCACGAGATCGTCCGGACGCAGGTCGGTGAAGGAAGCCTCGCAGCCGAAGAGCGCGAGACCGAAGCAAACCCATCGCATGACCGGCTCCTACGTCCGGTCGAGGAGAGACGTTACGTCGCGCCGTTCTCCGTGCCCGTGCCCGTGCCCGTGCCCGCGAAGTCGTTCGGTTCGATGGTCTGCCAGTGCCGGTGACCGTGTCGGAGTCCGTGTCGGTGCCAGTGACAGTGACAGTGACAGTGACAGTGCCAGTGACAGTGTCGGCGACGAGGTCGCACAGCGACGCTTCGGGGCCGCGAAGCGGTGGCGCGAAGTGCGGTCTCGGTCTCTTCGGCGGACGCCGCGAAGCGGCGGTGGCGCGAAGCGCGGTCTCGGTCTCTGCCTCGGAGGCCGCGAAGCGGCGGTGGCGCGAAGCGCGGTCTCGGTCCCCGTCCGTCCCCGCGTCTCCGTCCGTCCCCGTCCCCGTCCTCAGTCCTTCGTCGGAAACAACTGCAGATTGAACACCACCGCGCGATCCGCCCCATCGCTCGTCGCGATGGCACGCACCCGCTCGTAGAGCGCCCGCGCCTCGCGCTGCAGCTCCAACATCTCTTCCTCGCTGCACGAAAGCGCGACCCACTGGAAGAGGCCCTCGTCCGCCTTCCCGATCGCCGCCGCGCTGCGTCGCGTGATCCAACGCCGCATCTCGTCGCGCATCTCCGGATCGCGCCGCAGGTCGACCTCGGCGTCGGCGTCGATCGCCCAGCGACGACCGTTCCACCGAATCAGCTCGGCCTTCGCCATCGCCTCGAGGCCGCTCTCGACCTCGTCGACGGTCAGCCCGAGCTCACGCGCGAGAAAGCCGGGCTCGTGCCGTGAAAGCTCGCGGTACGAGGTGAGGCCGAGCCCCACGAGCAGGAGCGTGAAGTGCGGGTGCTGGCGCACCACGGCGTCCGCCGCCTGCTGGCGCATCCACTGCGTCTTCGCGGAGGGCAGCTTCGTCGGCGCGACGAAACACGCGATGAAGGTCAGCGCGCCGCGCGCGGTCGCTTGCAGCATGCGGAGAAAATCCGGCAAGCGCGGCTCGGCCGTGCCGCTGAGCCAACGCGACACCGCGAAACGACTGCGCTCCGCGCGCTTGGCGATCTCGGTGGTTGGCGTCGAGGCCTGCAGCGCCCGGAGCAACGCGGCCATGGTGCCGGGCTCGCGTGGATCACCGCCCTCGAAGAAGGGCGCGTGCACCTTCGCGAAACGATCGAGCGCCGCGTCGACGTCGAAACCCACCAACGCCGCCGCGCGCATCGCCTCGGCCGCGGTCGGGAAGCGACGCCCCGACTCCCACGCGTACGCGACGTTGCTGCGTCGTCCGAGGCGCCGGCTGAACGCCACCTGCGATCGTTTGCCGCGCAACGCGCGAAGGAGCTCGCTGGCCAGCTGCTCGTAGTCCACGGGGCCGGAGAGTGCCTCGCCCACGTGCGACGGGCCAGGAGCGGGAAGAGCAAGAGAACGATCGGAAGAGTGGTCCATGGGTTCCTCGGTTCGTGCGAGTCGAGATCCACGAGAGCGTCGAGACGGCGGAGCCTGGTGGAGCAAGGGCGAAAGCGTTCGCTTCGCGAAAGTGGAGGGTGGGTGGCGAGGGCCTGATCCGTCAGAGCAGCACGATCCGTCAGAGCAGCACGATGCGTTCGAGCTCCAACCCCGCCGGGTACGCGTAGCTGGTGTCGAGCCCGAGACCGAAGACGAGCACGCCGACGTTCTCCTCGGCCGCGATGCGGTGCGTGCCCCCATCGACCTCCACGCGCAGCACCTCGTGTCCTTCGTCGACGCTCGCCCATCCTTCTTCCAATCGGGCGCCGTCCAGTTGAACCGACGCGCCCGTCGGCCGCGTGATCACGACGTACGATTGCCCGGTCGCGCCGGCGTACGAGGTCGGCGTCACGAAGACGTAGTCCGGGCGGTGTTGCTCTTCGGGTACCAGCGCGACGAGCGAAGGATCGCCCTGCTCGGAGCGCGGCTCGAGCTCGCCGGCGCCGAGGAGGAACTGCGCCGCCAAGACGGGGCGAGACGCCACGAGCGAGAAGGGCGCATCGACCCGCACGTCGTGCACCTGGCCCGCGGCGAGGCTCACGTTCGTGCCGCCGATCGCCACGTTCGTGTCGTCGAAGGCGGCGACGACGCGGAGTAGATTCGTGGCCCCCGAGCGCGGCGCGACGAGTGGCGTTCCGGCGTAACGTGTGCCGAGCGTCTGCGTGGGCGGAAGCTGCGTCTCGAGGTGATCGCAGGTGCCCATCTCCGTCGTGACGTTCGCGCAGACGTGCCCGCCGAAGCTCGCGATCGGCTGCGTCGCATGCACGATCGTGCCGGAGAGATCGTCGTCGCCCTCGCCGCCGACCACGAGGTGCGCGACCTCGCCCCGCCTCAACGAAAACCGCAGCGTCTCCCCGGCGCCGATCGACTCGAATGCAGCACCTCGCTCGGCGAGCACGGGCGCGCTCGGAATCACCTCGACCTCGGCGACCTCCTCGGTCGTTCCGACGAGCGCGAGGTAGCCCGACAAACGCGCAGCGCTCGGTGTGCCCGCCGCGGCGTAGCTCAAGCCGACGTAGTCGCCGGTCAGCGCGTGCGCGGGGAAGAGCAGGCTCGCGTCGTTCGTGAACGACTTGCGGCCCTCGCTCTCGTATTCGAAGGGGTTGAACTGGAACGCGGCGATCGGCCGATCGCTCGTGATTCGGTACGCGCCCTCTTCCACCACGAAGCTCTCGAAGCGCCGCGGCGTCAGCGCGTCGCTCATGCCGTCGACCCACGGCAACACCACGACCTCGAGGCGACCCGGCCCCACGACCACGTCCCGCAACCGACGCCCGCCGCGCGACACGGCGACGTGCGCGGGCTCGGCGTTCGGGTTCACGACGACGACGCGAAAGTCGAAGCGTTCGGGATCGAGCTCCCCGCCGAAGAGGTTCGCGAGCGGCGCCGCCCAGAGCTCGCAGCCGACGTTGCGACGACGAAGCTCGGCTTCCCCACACGCGTCCTCGCAGACGCCGACGCCACAGGTGCTGCCCCACTCGCCGCAATCCCGCACGACGACCCACCGCGCGTCCTCGTTGCAGACGAAGGACACGTCTTCTTCGCAAAGACGCTCCCCGGGCGCGCAGGGACGGCAGCCGTCCTCGGGGTCGCAGCCGCTCTCGCAACGCTGCTCGGAAACGCGGGACGCGCCGTCCGCGCCGCAAACGAAGTGGGTGCGTCCGTCGCAGTAGCCGCGCTCCGGCTCGCACGAGAAGCCGCCGTCGACGGGAGGTCCACCGTCGACGGGAGGCTGCCGCTCGGCTCCCCCGCAGGACGCCAGGCAAAGGAGGAGAGAGAGGGACGCTGCCTGCGGGCGGAGCACGTGCGGCATGAGAGAGAAGGTGGTGCGTTTCTGCCAGGGTCGGCAACGTCGGCAACGCACAAACAATGGCCATGAATCCAGGTGCGATGTGCGAAAGTGCAATAGCATTAGGCGAACAAATGAATGAAAACAGCGTGTTGGGCTCTGTGGTGTGAGTCGCTTGGTACGCTTGCGGTGCCGCGATGGTGGTCGACAGGATGTGCATCGACGCTCGGGTCATCCGAGCGCTGCCGACCCATGAAACGCACCTTCTCCCTCCTCCTGACCCTCGCCTTCGCGTGCGGCGACGACGACGGCCTCGCCCCGCCCGACGGTGGTTTCCCCCTTCGCGACGGCGCTCCCGAGGTCCCCGACGCGGGCCGAGGCGACCTCGAGCAACCCCCTGGCGCGCTGGCCTGCGACCCCGAGGCGCTGCCGGTCGAGGCCGATCCCACCGAGGGCGCCTGGGACGGTGCGCTCTACGTGCCGGGCGTCGGTGGTCGGAGTGACCTCGCGGTGACGGCGCTCGTCGCGCTCCCGGACGACGACGACGCGGTCTTGGTCGGCGGCTCCTTCGAGGCCGTGGGTCGGACGCGCACCCGGAACGTCGCGCTTTGGACCGGCACGGCGTGGGAGACGCTCGGCGAGGGCGTCGATGGCGACGTCACCGCGCTCTCGGCCGACGCGGGCGGTGTCTACTACGCGGCCATTCGCGACGACTCCACGTCCGGCGGTCGCGTGCTTCGCTACGCCGAGGGCGCGTGGACCTCGATCGGCACGTCTTCCGGCGCCGTCGAGGCGATGGCGCTCGCACCCGACGGGCGGCTTTGGATCGGCGGTTGGTTCGAGCAGGTCGGCGACGCCTCGATGCCCTACCTCGCGGTCTGGGACGGAACCGCGTGGGCCGCGCCCGAGAACGTGCCCGACGCCGGCGTGATGGCGATTGCACATCACGAAAGCAGCACCTGCGTCGGCGGCGATTTCGAGCACGTCGGCGCGCTCGAGGCGCGTTACGCGGCATGCCTCACGGCGGGCACGTGGAGCGCGCGCGCCTTCGCGTACCCCTACTACCAGATCAAGTCGCTCGTCTTCGACGACGCGGGCGTGCTCTACGCCGCCGGCAACTTCCCGATCGAAGATCCCGAGAACTACGACTACGGCGGCGGCGTCGCGCGCTGGGTCGACGGCGCGTGGCAGCTCGTCGGCGACGGATTGCACTCCGATCCGGCAGGCCCTGGCCAAGTCGAAGGCGTCGGCATCGTCGGGAGCAACCTCTACGTCACGGGCGGCTTCGTCGCCGCAGGCTTCCGACCCGACGCGATCCCGGTCAACGACGCCGCGCGCTACGACCTCGAAGCCGAGGTCTGGGACGACGTCCGCGGCGGGCTCGGAAAGATTCGCGGCATCTCGCTCATCGGCACGAACGCGCTCGCGCTCGCGACGACGCGCAGCGGCCTCGTCTACTTCGGCGGTCTCTTCACGCTCGCTGGGGATCGCGCGGCCTTCGGTGTCGTTGCGTTCGACGGCGTCTATTGGCGCCCGCTCGCCGAGGTCGACGAGGACGCGATCGGCGGCGTGACGGGCGAGGTGCTCTCGTTCGCGTCGCTCGGCGATTGCGGGCTCTACGTCGGTGGCCGCTTCGCCTACGCGGGCGACCAACGCGTCGACAACGTGGCGCGCCTGGCGCCCGGCGCCGGCTGGGAACGGTTGGGTGACGGTCTGCCCGGCACGGTGCGCGCGCTCGCGGTCGGCAACGACCCGATCCCCGACGTCGCGCCCACGTCGTTGCCGCTTCGCTCGGGTGGCTTCGTCTACGCGGGCCTCGACGACGAGTCGGGCAGCTACCGCGGGCTCGCGGTCTGGGATGGGCTCGCGTGGTCGCCGCTCGGAGGTGGCGCGAACGGCCTCGCGCAGACGCTCGCCGTCGATCCGGCGACCTGGCACCTCTACGCGGGCGGCCATTTCACGCGTGTCGGTCCCGAAGACGCCGCGCTCTACGCCGCGCACGTCGCGCGTTGGGACGGCGTGCGCTGGCACCCGCTCGGCACCGGCCTCGACGCGGCGCCACGCGACCTGCTGATCGAAGGCGACGACGTGATCGCCGTCGGCGACTTCGTGACCGCGGGCGGAATCGCGGTCGACGGCATCGCGCGCTTCGACGGGCTCGCGTGGCATCCGGTCGGGCCGAGCGGCTTCGTCGGCTACCCGAACTCGGTGGTTCGCCACGGCGAGGCGTTGGTGGTCGGCGGCGACTTCGACGCCGCGGACGTCACGCCGATCGCAAACGTCGCGTGGCTTTCGCCCGAGGGCTGGGGCGAGGTCGGCAACGGATTGCCCGGCCTCCTCGTGCAAGACGTCGCGAGCGTCAACGGCGTGCTCTTCGCGGTCGGCTGGTTCTCGACCGACCGCGACGGAGACCCGCGCGACCAAGCGGTCGCGTGGCTCGACGGCGATCTCGAGACGGGCGTGTGGCGCTCGCTCCAAGGCGGCGTCGACGACCTCGCCGAGACCGTGCACGCGCTGGCCGACGGCCTCTACGTCGGCGGTCCCTTCGCGAGCAGCGGCAACGACCAACCCTCGGCCGGGCTCGCCCGCTTCGTCTTCGAAGGAGGCACGCCGTGAGCCTCTCGTCCCTTCTTCTCCGAGGTCCCATGCGTCTCGCCCTTCTGCTCCTGCTCGCGCTCGTGGCCTGCGGCGACGACTCCAATCCGCCGCCCGACGGAGAGGTCACGCTTCGTCTCGAGGTCGAGCCGGCGATCGTGGTCGCCGAAGACGGCGCGAACGGCGCGGCGCTCGCGACCGCATGGATCGACGACGTCCGAGGTGGACCGATCGCGGTGCGCGTCGATCGTTGGTGGCTCTCGAGCGGGCGCGCGGCCGAGGTCGACGCGGAAGGCGTGATTCGCAGCACGGGTCGCGCGGGCGGCACGGTGCGGGTCTTCGCGGAGCTGCAGCTAGCGGACGGTCGCACCGCGCGTGGCGAAGGGCTCTTTCGGGTCGAGGTGAAGCGCAACGTGCTGGTCTCGCCCGGCGCTGCGCCCGCGCTCGTGCGGGTGCTCGACGAGACACCCGTGAACGACGACCCGATCGTCGGGCCGCAGATCCTCGCGCCGCTCGATGGAGCGCTGATGCCCTCCGACGTCGCCGCGCCCGAGGTGCATTGGGACGCGACCGCGCCGGGCGACACCGTGCGCGTGCGGGTGCTCGGCGACGGCGTCGAGGTGCGCGGTCACCTCGTACACGAGGGCCCCGGTTTTCCGGACGCGTGGACGATCGACGCCGCGAGCTGGGCGCTCGTCACCGAGAGCGTCACCGCGCCCGGCCTTCGCCCGCCGCCCGACGTCGACGCGAGCCCGGGCGCGGTGCGCATCGTCGTCGAACGTTTCGATCGTGGCGCAGGTGTCGGCGTACGAGGCGCGCCGCGCGACTTCTCCGTCGCGGGCGGCGCGTTGCACGGCGCGCTCGCGTATTGGGAGGTGCAAACCGATCCAGCGACGTCGCACCTCGCACGCCTCGATCTTCGGGAAGGAACGGTCGAGACGCTCGGCGTTCCCTCGCGCGATTGCAGCGGCTGCCACGCGGTGAGCGCGGACGGTGCGCGCGTCGCAGCCACGCTCGACCTCGAGACGAGCGCGTTCTTCGCGATGGACGGCACGAACGAGGTCGCGCTCGATCGGCTCTACGACGCCTTCGCGTTCGCGCCCGACGGCGCGCGTGTGCTCGCCAGCTACCGCGAGGACCCGGGCACGTGGCCGGCCGACGACTCGCGGCTCGCGCTCCTCGACGGCACGGGCGCGACGATCGCCGCGACGGGTCTTCCGACCGAGGTCGCGGCCTCGCCGGTGTTCTCGCCGAGCGGCGATCGCGTCGCGTGGGTTCGCGGGGGCAGCGATCACCCCGACGGCACCGACGCGGCGACGGCGATCGTCGTGCAGTCGTTTTCGTCCGACACCTTCGGGGACCCGCAGGTGCTGCACGAGGGCTCGGCGCTCGACGACGCGCCCGAAGCCGGCGTGACGGACGCGCGCCCGAGCTTCGGTCCCGCGGGCGAGCTGCTCGCGTTCGCGCACGGCAACGCGAGCGGAAGCCGGAGCGACACCACCTCGGCGATCTACGTCGCGCGCACGAGCGACGGCACGGTGCGTCGTCTCGAGCGCGGCATGGGGCCCGAAGGCTCGACCGCGGCGTTCTGGCCGGTCTTCCTCCCGGTGCAGACCACCGAGCTCCGCGGTCGCCGCCTGCAATGGCTCGTCTTCTATTCGCGCGCGCCGCACGGCAACGACCGCGTCGGCACGCGTGCCCACACGCCGCGGCAGCTCTGGATGATGGCGATCGATCCCGACGCCTTCGACGAGGGCGATCCCTCGCATGCGCCCTTCCGAATCACCGGCCAGAGCGCACGGCATCACGCGATGGCCGCGCAGTGGATCGCGGGCGCGTGCTCCGAAGACACGTGCACGACGAGCGCCGAGTGTTGCGCGGGCACCTGCGTCGAAGGCGCGTGTGTCGCGCCCGAGTGCACAGCGGTCGGCACCGAATGTCTCGGCGTTGGCTGTTGCGGCGACGCGGTCTGCGATCCCCAGACGGCGCTCTGCACCCCGGAGGTCCGATGAAGTCGCTCCATGCGCCGCAAGCGAGCTCGGGAGGTCCGGTGACGCCGCGCCCCACGCGTGTTGATTTCGTCTCTTCTTCCCGCAGGTCTTCGATGGCACGCCTTCTTCCGCTCCTCTTCTTGCTCGCGGCTTGCGACGACGCGGCGCGGCCGTCGGTCTGGATCGACGCCGGTCCTCGTCCGGACGGCGGCTATCCCTTCGGCGACGCGGGACTCGACGCGGGGCCCGTGGTCGACGCGGGCACCGACGCGGGCGGACCCGCGCGCGGTCGCTTTCGTTTCGCGAACCTCTCGTCGTCGCTCGGCGCGCTCGACGTCTACGAGGTCGGCAACCCGCTCGCCCTCGCGCGTGGCGTCGCCTACCGCGGTGCGTCGGGGTACGCGTCGGTTCCGGTCGGTGACGTCGCGCTCGAGCTTCGCGTCACCGGGAGCACGCCCGCGGATCCGCCGATCGCCACGCTCGACGCGATCGCGGTCGACGCCGGCGACGCCGAGCTCGTGAGCTTCGCCGGCACGCTCGAGGCGTTGCGCGTCGTTCGCGTCGATGACCACGCCGACGAAGAGCCGCCGCTCGGCAGCGCGTACGCGACGGTGCTGCACGAGCTCGGTGGCTTCGGCACCACGAGCGCGAACCTCGACGACGATCCCGAGCCCGAGCTCTCCAACCTGGCGCCACGCGGCCGCGCCGATCGCGTCGCGATCCCGGTCGGCGAAGGCGCGCCCACCACGCTCGCGGACGACGCCCGCCGAAGCTTCGGCTTCACCTGGGTCGAGGGCCTCGAAGACGGCAGCACGATCACCCTCGCGTTGGTCGGCGAGGTCGACGGAGTCGGCGAGGACGCGCCGGGTCTGCTCGCGATCCTTCCCGAGACCGGGGGCTCGAGCGGCACGATCTTCCTGCGCCCCGATCCCGAGGTCGCGCTGCTTCAAGCCTCGCCCAGCGTGATCGACGCGACAGTCGAGGTCGCGAGCGTCGCGTTCGGCACCCTCGCGTTCGGCGAGGTCGTCGCGCCCATGCGTGTTCCGCCCGGCAACGCGTACGTCAGCGTGATCGGCCGCGACCTGGGCGGAGAGTCGGTGTTCGCCGGCGGCACCGCAGGCGACCTCGCGCGTGGCGAGCGCTACTTGGTCGTGCTCGGTGGACCGACGGGCTCTCGCGACGTGCGGCGCTTCGAGGTCGTGTCGACGCGGCTCGCGATGACGGCTCCCGGAACCGAGGCACGCGCGCACGTGATGCACGTCTCCGAAGACGCGCCGGGTCCGCTCGGCTTCTTCCTCGACGGCGTCGTTCTCGAAGACGTCGAGGTCGGCTACGCGAGCCGCACGCCGCTGCCCGGCATCGCGCTCCCGACCGGGAACCGCGATCTCGGCTTCGGCACCCCGGGAAGCGTCGCGAGCTGGCGCTTCGAGACCACGATTCCCAACGGTCGCGTCGCGTACGTCGTCGCGGGCCGCTACTTCGCCACCGATCCGGAAGCGCCCGACGCGTTCGGGGTGCTCGCGGTGGACTTGGATGCGTGGCGCGTCACTCGGCTCGCTGCGTTGGCGGGCTCGGGACCACGCGAGGGTGAAGAACCGCCACGTCCCGAGGAGCCGGGCGGAGGCATCGGGATCTGAGCCTTCGCGATCGGGCGGCGCTCGACCACCACGGGTCGATCGGTTTCGGCGCATGTGCCGATCGGCCGTGGCGAAGCGACCACAGTCCGTAGTGCCTCGGATTCACTACGAAATACGAAAAAAGGCCGATGGGCCGGAATTTCCGGATGGCCCATCGTTTGCTCAGGGGTCGGTCGCCGCCGTTCGCGGCGCGGAGACTCCATGACTCGTTCGCTTCCCAGTTTGGCCGCGCTCTTCGGCCTTCTCGCTCTCACCTCGGTCGCCCGAGCGCAGATGGAGTCCCCGGTGGACTTGGGGCGGCAGTTGGCGGTGGCACCCGCGCCCGCTCCCGAGGCGCCGGATCGCTACCGCATCGTCGACTCCGAGACCCGGCTGACGCTCCACGAGATGGAGCAAGCGCGCGCCGAGCTCGCCCGGCTTCGACTGAACATCCCGTCGTTTCGGGCCGGCCCCATCCTCGTGGCGTTGGGTGGAAGTCTCGCGTTCGGGGCCGCCGCCGACGTCGTGCGACGCGTCTTCCGGCAGTGGGGCAGCGATTGGCGGGACGAGGACGACGGCGACGGCGACCCCTTCGAGCGTTCCAAGCCCGCCATGGTGATCGGCGCCTTGGGCGCCGGCCTCGTGCTGACGGGCCTGCTCTTCTGGAGGCACCTCGCTCGTGAGCGTCGGCGGGCGGTGCTGGAGATTCGCCGTCTCGAGAGCCTGGTGGAGTGAGCCCTTCTTCGGTGGTAGCCCTCAAATGTCTGTTTTCATTTCATATTCGGATGTCGGTCGTTGGCTGCTGCAGATCGGGTCGTCGTGTTGGCGTCCCCTGATTGCGGCACTCGTGCTCGGCTTGATCTCGAGCTCCCCCACGGCCGCTCAAGACGTCTCGTCGGGTGAGGCTCCCCTCGTCGACCACGCTGTCGACCACGCTGTCGACCACGCGCCCGCCCCCGCCCGCTTTCGTATCGACGACGCGACCCAGCGCTTGCAGCGCCAGATGCTCTTGGAGATGGAACGGCAACGCGCGGAGCTTCGGCGTCTCCGCGCCGATCTCCCCTCGCTTCGTCCCGGGGTGGTCGTCGTCGCGGTGGGTGGCGGCCTGGCGTTCGGAACGCTCGTCGACTTCTTGCGGCGTTCTGTTCAGAGCATGAGGGCCGGTTGGGACGACGAAGACAACCGAGGGTTGGAACACTCGTGGGCCGCGAGGGTGCTCGGCGCGCTCGGGACCGGACTCGTCCTCACCGGCTTCGCGCTCTGGGGGCGGCGCGTTCGAGCGCGGCGTCCGTCGATCCTCGAGATTCGCCGCCTCGAGACCCTGCTCTACCGATGATGCCTCGACCGCAACGGTCGGTGGAAACGAGCTCGTAGGTTCCATCGATGGATCAAACGGCGATCCTCGTTCGGGGACGCCATACGCGACGCCCATTCACTGAGAAGTCGGACGGCTCATGGCTTTCTCGAATGGAATGAGAGTGCGTGATCTCACGACTTCGTTGATCGCTCTGTACGTCGGTTGCGCACTAGGGGGTCGAATCACGCCGGACCCCTTCGCGTAGATCGCGAGGGTCGAGCGAGCCCCCTTCACCGACCTGGATTCGCTCCGGGCCGGGAGGGTGAGCTGCGCTCTGCCGACCGGCGTGCGGAGGACTTCACATGTTCGGTAAGCACTCGGCTCTCGCTCTCCTTCTCGCGCTCGGCGGCTGCGCCGGCCTCGACGAGCCCGGCCTTCTTGGCGGCGGCTCCCTCGAAGGCGCGGAGGGCACCGACGTCGACGGCAAGGGGGACGAGATCGTGGGCGGTTCGGCCTTCTCGGATCTCCCCGCGGTCGGCGCGCTCGCCTACGGCTCGAGCACCTTCTGCACCGGCACCCTGATCACGCCGACGCGCGTGCTCACGGCGGCCCACTGTGTCGAGGGCGCGCGGGTGTCGTCGATGTCGTTCATCACCGGCCCCTCGAACCGGCAGATTCAGACGAGCACCCGCGTCGTGCGCGCGGTGCCGCATCCCTCGTACGACTCGCGCCGTCTGGTGAACGACATCGCGTACCTCGACCTCGCGTCCGCGCCGCCCGGCGTCACGCCGATCGGGGTGAACGGCTCGATGACGAGCGCGTGGGTGGGCGTCGATCTGCTGCACGTCGGCTACGGCGTGAGCGATGGCCGCACGCAGAGCGGCGGTGGCATCAAGCGCGCGGTGGTCATGCCGATCACGCAGGTCAGCGCGTCGACCTTCGCGTACGGCGGAAACGGCCGGAACACGTGCAACGGCGACTCGGGCGGACCGGCCCTCTACCGCAACTCGGCCGGTGCCTACCTCGTCGCGGGTGTGACCAGCTACGGCGACGCGAACTGCACGAGTTACGGCGTGAACACACGTGCGGACGTGTACCTGAGCTTCCTCGGTGTCTCCGGCGGCAGCCCGTCGCCGAGCCCGTCGCCGTCGCCCTCGCCGACCCCGACCCCGACGGTTCAGACGCTCAGCGACTCGCAGTCGCTCCCGCAGGGGCGCGCTCAGTTCTACGACAGCATCCCGGTCGCGGCGGGCACGCCCTTCCGCGCCGTGCTCGCCGGCAGCGGTGACGCCGACCTCTACGTGCGCTTCGGCGCGCGTCCCACGGGCAGCACCTACGCGTGCCGTCCCTACGCCTCCGACAGCAACGAGGTCTGCGAGCTCACCGTGCCCAGCGGTGCGACCGAAGCCTTCGTGGCGGTCAACGGATACACGGCGTCGAACTACACGCTGACCGTGACCTACCAGGAGTGAACGTTCGCGAGGACGGCGCCGGCGACCCCGAATCCCAATCCCTCTCCCGTCGTCGTCGTTCTCGCCTCCCGCACGGGGGGAAGCCCGTCGGAGCCACCCCGCTCCGACGGGCTTTCACTTTTTGGGGGGCGGTTGCTCCTGCCCTCCATGCGGAGGTGCCGTCGTCGGGGAGCACGTTCGTTCGGCGGTGCAAGATCACGCTTCACGTGGCGCAGTCGCCCCGTCGTTCACGCCGCCCGCCCGAGCACGCTCGACGTGGGGTGCGTGCACGACGAACGTCGAGCGCCCACGACAAGGAATCATCGACGCATCCCGCCCCAGCACGTGAGCGCGCCGCCCGACCGGATGCCGCACGCGAACTTGGCGCTCAACGAGACATCGACGAACGTGCCCACCGGCGCAGGGAACTCCGTCGAACACGCCAAGGTTCCGTCTTCCCGCAGGCCACAAACCCCTTGTCCCACGGTCAGCGAAGTCAGCGACTCGGAGGGAACCTCCACCTCACGCGCACCCCAACACCGCGCGAAGCCCTCGGCGTTCAAGCCGCAGCTCCATCCCTGCACCCCGCCGCTCGGCTCCGTGTCGAGATTCGTCAGAGATTCCGTCGGATTCGAGAGCCATGCGGCGGTGTCCCGCGCGCCGAAGCAAAGCACCTCGCCGTCTTCGGAGCGTGCGCAGGTGTGTTGGGCTCCCGCGGAGACTTCGACGAAACGTCCCTCGATCGGCAGGGGGTCGCGGCCGCATGCGCCAGGACCGGCGTAGCAGCCTCCGTCGAACGTCGCGTGCGAGCTCCAGCAACGAAGCGCGTGGTCGGTCGTGATGCCGCATTGATGGCGCCAGCCGACGGACACTGACTCGAACGTGTCCGAAGGTGGGCGATCGTTCGTACACCCCAACTCGCCGGCGCCAGTGACCCAGCACGCGTTGCCCGCCCACCCTACGTCCACGTCCACGACGTCCACCACGCCTTCGAACCCGCGGTCTCCGTTCAACACGTCGCCGAAGCAGTCGAGTCCACCGTCCTCCCGAATCGCGCATCCACTGTGTCTACCGACGGCGACACCTCGGTATCGTCGAGTGGTTGGAGGAACCGACGCGCCGAGTATGTCGTGGCCCCAGCACGTGAGCGCCCCGTCGACGGCACGCGCACACGCGTGCACGAGGCCGACTTGCACCTCCGTGAATCGCCCTTCGGGTGGCGGGGTGGTCGCCAGCACACCTTCGCCCCAACAGACCAAAGACCCGTCGACGCGAACCCCACAAGCCGACGCCAAACCACTTCGGTAGCGGTCCAACATCGACGTGCTCACTTGAAGGAACTCTCCCGGGACCGGAGCTCGCGAGCCGTTCGCGTCGAAGCAACGCACCGTACGGTCTCGGAGTAGACCACACGTCGCATCTCCGCCGCTGAGCTGCACGAAGGTGTCGGGGGGAGGGAGGTATGGCGGACATCCGTCGAGGCTGCAGTCTCGGGTGTTGCAGGTCACCAACCCCTCACGGTCGATGCCGCAACCCCCTTCGGCGACCACCCACTCGGGTTCGACGGGCCCGGCGCACACCAACGTTCCGTCCGTTCGCCGCGCGCAACGCCGAGAGATCGCGTCGAACGTTCCCGGTTCCGGAGCCCAGGCCGACTCGGGCCAGCACAGAACCGCGCCGTCGTCTCGTAGCGCGCACGTGCCGACCGTCTCGGAGCCCCAACTCGGCGCCAAGGCGACGAAGCGTCCCGTCGTGGGTGCGTCGCACTGACCGAGATCGTTCAAACCGAAACACTCGATGGCACCGTCGTCGTCCAGACGACACGTGTGATCGATTCCTACCGAGAACCGAGATCGTACGCCCACGTGAGGAACCGCGGGCCCCGCGTCACCAGCATCGAATTGAAGTGCGCCCCCGTCGTCCGAAGGAACGACGTCCAGAGACTCTCCACATGCCCACAAGCTCACGGCGGCGCACACCACATACCCTCGGTTCATCGCGAGCTCCTTCTCGACGAGGGTAGCGGGCAACGGCGCGAAGAGAAATCCGCCGAGAATCGGCCCGTCGCCGCGCTTGACCGACGGGTCGGTCTCCTCGAACCTCTCGGGGACGAGCGGTTCGCGCCTCGCTCGGAACGGGGGATTCATGGCGACGACGTGGAGCGTGCGATGGCTTGTTCTCGCGTGCGTGGTTTGCGCATGTGACGGTGGTGGCTCGTCGGGAGACGCTGGACACACGGATGCGGAAGAGAGTTGCGCCGACTGTGACGACGGTCTGTTCTGCAACGGACTCGAACGTTGTTCCTCCGGATCGTGCGTGTCCGGTTCGCCCCCTTGTGGCGAACGTGGCTGTGACGAGGCTGCAGACGTCTGCGTGTCTTGTGACGTACCCGACGCGGACGGCGACGGAGTCGCGTCGACTGCCTGTGGAGGCAACGACTGCGACGACTCGAATCGCGACGTGAGCCCGAACGCCACCGAGGTGTGCGATCTCGCTGGCGTCGACGAGGATTGTCGACCCGACACGTTGGGCGATCGCGACGCCGACGGCGACGATCGCGTGTCGAGCGAGTGTTGCAACGGCGAGCGCTGCGGCCTGGACTGCGACGACTCGAACGCCGCCGTCTACGCCAGCGCGACCGAGGTCTGCAACGGCATCGACGACGATTGCGACGGCCGAATCGACGAAGGCGTTCAGGTCCCGTTGTGGGTCGACGCCGACCGTGACGGTGCCGGCGACTCCGCGATGCCGGTCGTGGCGTGTGCCGACACGACGGGGTTCGTGAACAACGACGACGATTGCGACGACGCCGACCCGACGGTGAATCCCTCGGCGCTCGAGATCTGCGACGACGTCGACAACGATTGCGATCTTCGGGTGGACGAGGAGTCCGTCGCCGTGAGTTGGTACGTCGACGACGACGAAGACGGGTACGGCGTCGCCTCGGACACCCCCGTCGTTTCCTGTGCGCCCGTCGAGGGGCGCGCGTCGCGTGACGGGGATTGCGACGACTCCCGTGGCGACGTTCATCCCGGAGCGGACGAGCGGTGCAACGGTCGCGACGACGATTGCAACGGTCTGCTGGACTTCCCCGGCGAGGACGAGGACGCGGACGGATATGCCGACTGCGTGGACTTGCCGGCGAGCCTTCGAGACTGCGACGACACGCGCTCCAGCGTGCATCCGGGGGCCGACGAGCTCTGCGACGGGGTCGACACGAACTGCGATGGCGTTCGACCGGCCGGAGACGACGAGGACGGCGACGGGTTCGCGTCACCGACCTCGACCTGCGTCGGCGGGGCACCTCGGACGGATTGCGACGACACGCGCGCCACGGCCTCGCCGGGTTGGACGCGCGAAGCCTGCGACGGCGTCGACAACGACTGCGACGTGGCCATCGACGAAGCCTGCGATGGAGGCCAGTGCGATCCCACCGCCGATGCATCGGTGTTCGATCGAAGCACGCTTCGCAGCGCCATCGCCGCTTGCGAGACCTCCTGCGTCGCCGACACGGAATGCCTCGGGCGCTGCCTCGAACGAACGCTCGGGGGCATGACGAGCGGGCAGTGCGGCACCTGCCTCTCGACCTTCGTCATGAGCCTTCAGTTCGGGCTCGAGGCGATCGACGGGAGTTTTGCGGCTTGCCTCGACGACGAAGCGTGTTTCGCCAACGTGTGCGAGCAAACCGGCGAGGGGGCCTCGGCGTGTACGGGCGTCTTGATCGAGGGATGCCCCCTCTACCGGTGTGAGCAGCGTTTCGACGCGTACCGGCGATGCCAGACGGCCGCCTGCTCCGACGCCAGCTGTGTCTCCCCATGTGCCGCCCCCGTCCGATCATGGTGTCGGCCCTGCCTCGACGGGTTGCTCGCGTGTCAGAACGCGTCGTGCGCGTCGTCCTGCTCGGCACCGACGAGTCGCGCGTGCACGGATTGCCTCTTGGCGAATTGCGCCGCGTCGTACACGGCGTGTCATGGCGGTCGGAGCCTCACTGTTCCCGCGTGCGGAACCGCCGATGCGACGGCGCTCGAAAGCGCGAGCGCGCCGCCGGAGCCTTGTCTCGACGCTTGCTACGCGTCGCTCGGAGGTGGCAGCGCGGGACGTATGTGCGGCGCGGACTGCATCAACGGATCGGTAGAGCGCGAGGTCGAGTTCGGTTGTGCGAGTTGCTACCTCCTCCCCACGACCTGCCGAGGGATGGAGTCGAGGGTCGGCGGGGCGTGTCACACGCCGTGTATGACGCCGTCTCCTGCATGCGACGCGTGTTTGTGCGCGGCCTGCGAGCAGTCGTTTCTGGGCTGCACGGGCTTCGAGTCGTCCTTTTGCGACTGAGGCCGTCGGGTGGCGGCGACGCGCGACACCACTCCGATCGGCTTTCGCTCTTTCCCGCCCATGCCCGTGCCCTGAGACGGAGAGGATGGCGAGACGGTGACGCAGCCGGATGTCGCTTGGCTGAGATCGGTGCGCGGGGCGAAAAGGAGTTCTCGTGCGAGGCGGGCGCCGGACGGGACGGCATGTTCTTCGGGCACGGGCACGGGTGGCGTGGGCGCGACCGAGATCACCCTGGCGCGCTCTGCTCCACGACCCCGGCCAAGAAATCCATCACCCGCCGGATGCGCGGCACGGCGCGAAGGTCGCGGTGGATCACCATCCACACGTCGCGCACCAACACCGGCGGCTCGTCGGGGCGATCGCGCACCAGCGCGGGATGCGCGTCGCCCATCGCCGTCGGCAGAAGCGCGAGCCCGAGGCCGGCTGCGGCGGCGGCTTCGGCGGCGGCCGTGCGGTCGACCCGAACCGCGGGTGCTTGGTCGCCACGCTGCGCGTCGATCCAACGCCCTTCGGGCAAGCCGCTCGCGCCTTCGACCCACGCGATCCAGCGCTTCGGCGCTCCGTCGCGATGCCGGTACACCGCGTAGGCGATCGCCCCCACGCGTCGGCACACGAGCTCTGCGAGCTCGGGCCGGACCAGCCGCAACGAGACGTCCGCTTCGCGTCGATTCAGATCCACGATCGACGCGCCGGTGATCAGCTCGACGACGAGCTCGGGGTGTTCCGCGCGAAGCCGCGGCAAGGCGGGCGCGATCATGCGAATGCCGAGGTCGGCCGGACAGGCCACCCGCACGAGGCCCGCGATCGTCTCGCGTGCGCCCGACGCGCCGCGCTCCACCGCGAAGGCCGCGGTCTCGACCCGCTCGGCGAGCTCGAAGAGGTGGTGCGCCACCTCGGTCGGCAACAGGCCACGCGTGGTGCGCTGAAAGAGCGTGACGCCGAGGTCGCGCTCGAGCGCTTCGAGTCGCCGCGTCACGGTCACCGGATCGATCCGGAGCGTCTTGGCCGCCGCCTTCGCCGTGCCCTCGCGGTAGAGCGCGAGCAACACGCGGAGATCGTTCCAGTTCATCGCGCTGCACTTTCGCAGGGCGGTCCTGCGGACGTCCACATGGTCGCGCCTCGACGCGATCGCCAGAGTCGATCGAGCCGGCGACGACGTCGGCGAGGAGACGACGATGAAGATCTGGCTGACGGGCGCGACGGGATACCTCGGGCAGGTGGTGACGGCGGAGCTGACGCGGGCCGGCCACGAGGTGGTGGCCACCGTGCGACGGGCGGTCGATCGACGCGAGGCGCTCGCCCGCGACGTCGCGTCGTGGGGCGGCGAGACGCGGCGGCTCGACGTGCACGAAGGCGACCTCGACGCAGAGGGCTTCGGGCTCGACGAAGCCGGCCGCGCGGCGATCGACGACGTCGACGCGGTCGTGCACCTCGCCGCGCGTTTCGCGTTCGGCCTCGCCTGGGACGACGCGCTGCGCACGAACGTGGACGCGTCGACGACGCTGCTTCGATTCGCCGCCGCGCTCCCGAAACGTCCTCGTTTCGTGCACGCGGGCGGCTACCGCGCGTTCGGAAGCGAGTGGCGCGCGCTCGTCGCGAGGGGCGAGCCCTCGCCGGTCTCGCTTCGTCGTTTCGCCGAGGCCCACGGCGCGTACGAGACCAGCAAGCTGCTCTCGGTCTCTCGGGTCGCCGAGCTCGCCGACACGCTCGGTCACGACGTGCGTTTCGTGCATCCCTCGTCGGTGCTCGGTCGGCACACGGACGGTCGGACGACCCAGTTGCTCGGTCTCGGCGACGCGATCGCGGATCTCTGGCACGGACGCATGCCCGCGCTCGCCGGAGCGAAGGACACCTTCGTGCCGATCGTCTCCGTCGACGTCGTCGCGCGTCTGTTTCGGGCCGCGGTCGAGCGCGAGACCTTGCCTTCACGCGATCTGGTGGTGCTCGACGAGAACACGCCGAGCTTTCTCGCGTTGCTGCGCGCCGCGACCGAGCACCTCGGCGTGCCCTTGCCGAAGCTCGTGGTCTCGCCTGGCCTCGCGCGCCGCTTGCCGCGTGCTTTGTCGGGGGTGGAGCCCGAGGCGCTCTCGTTTCTCTCGAACGACCGCTACGACGTCTCGGCGACGCGGCAGGTGATGGAAGAGGAGAGCATCGCGATGCCGCCGTGGCGGGAGGTGCTCGAACGTTGGCTCGACCACCTCGTGGCCACCGACTTCCTCACGCGCGAAGGTCGCGTGGTCGACGCGGCGGGTGTGCGCACCGTGGTCGAAGGTCCGCCGACAGCCTCGGTGATCGCGCTGCACGGTCTGCCGCTCACGCGCGCCGCGTGGGACCCGCTTCGTGCGGCGCTCTCGGCAACGTTGCTCGCCGTCGAGCTGCCGGGCCTCGGACTCTCCGGGGAGGGAGCGCGGGACGCGGGGTGGCTACGCGCCTTGGTGCGAACCGAGAGACCGATCGTTGTCGCGCATTCGCTCGGTTCGGTCGCGGCAATCGACGCGGCGCTCGAAGGGCACGTCGAGGCGCTCGTGCTGGTGTCGCCCTTCTTCCTTCAGGCTCGCGCCTCGACGTGGTTGCGCATGCCGTGGCTCACCTCGCAGGTGTTTTCGCGCGCGACGCCGGCGCGGCTGCGCGAGGCCGTGGTCGGATCCGACGCGCTCGAGGACGAAGGGCCGATCGTTCACGCCGCGTCGCACCTGCGTCGCCCGGGGGTCGCGTGCCGTCACGCGAAGGCGCTTGCCGAGGCGAGCGACCTCGAGTTTCGTGAGGCGCTCGTGGCGAAGCTCGCGAAGGTGAAGGTGCCGGTGGTGCTCGTGCACGGCGACCGCGACCCGCTGATCGTGACGGCGCCTTCGAACGCGCGGGTCGTGGCGGTCGACGGCGCGGGACACTCGCCGATGCTCACGCACCCCCACGCGATCGCGCGGGTGGTGCGGGAGGTGATGCGGCGAGAGCGCGGGGTGGTGGCGCAAGCCTGAGCGGCGTGTGGTGCCGTCTGCAGCCGCGTCGCGGGTTCCGGCGACGCGCCGGGACTCGAAAGCTCGTCCGGCGTCAGTGGTGTCCGCCGGCCACCGCGCTTTCGAGTCGGTGTTTCTCGAGCTCGACGGTCACGGTGAGCGCGGCTTCCGTGGCCATGATCGCCGCGTCGACGAGCGGCTTCTTGGCTCCCTGGTGCACCAGGTCGTGATGCGCGGTTCCGAGCGTCGCGCCGAGCGCGCCTTCGGCCGCCACGGCGCCGATCGCGCCGATCGTGGCGATCGTGGCGCGTCGGTCTTGCTGCTGCGCGCGCGACAGGTCGCCGAGCTCCGCCGCCGCATCGGCGCCCGCGTCGGCCGCTTCGCCTCGAATCGCCGCGACCTCGAGGCCCTCGCGGACGGCCGCTCCGATCGTACCCCCGCCACCCGAGAAGGCGCCGCCCGCGAGCACGCCGCTGAACATGAGGATCGCCTTGCCGACGATCTCGTCGGTGTGCCGCTCGGCGTTCGACGCCTCGACGTGCTCGCGAATCGCGTCGCCGACGATGCCGCCCCCGCCCTCCTCGAGGCCCCAACGTTGGCGAACCTCGTCGGCGGCCCACGGGAACTCGCGGCTTGGGCCGGCGGTCAGCGCGGTGGCGCCTTCGCCTTCGGCGGCGTCGCGGGCACGGGCACCGACGACGTCGGCGAGCGAACGCATCGCGCGGGCGAGCGGCAGGCGAAGCTGCTCGGCGTTCGCGCCGTTGTCGAGCAAACCCTGCAGCTCGTCGGCGTTGGCGTCGGCGCCGATCAACCGAAGCGACTCGAGGAGCTCGCCGCGTGCGGGTCCCCGAAGGCGATCGAGCTGTGCCTCGAGCTCGGGACCCATGCCGACCGCGGCGCGTTCGAGCCGTGCGGCCGCGCGCTCGAGGCCACGGACGGCCTGCTGCTGGACGCGTCGCTGAAAGGGCAACGCGATGTTCGACTTCAGCGCGTCGATCGCGCGGTCGGCGTCTTCGTTCGAGACGCCCGCCTGCGAGAGCGCGGCGCGAAGGTCGGATTCGCTGAGGCGACCCAGCTCGCGCATGCGCGCGTCGGAGCCGCCGCGGACGAGCAAGCCGGCGAAGCTCGACGGATCGCCGCTGCGCCGCATGGCTTGCGCGGCGACCCGCACGTCGCGGGTGAGTGGGTTGCCGCCCGTGGCGCCGCGGCGTTCGGCGACGGCGCCGACGGCACGTTCACGACGGGCGTTTTGCACCGTGGCCGCGAGGGTCTCGCGCAGGGCGCTCAGGCGGTCGATCGTGCCGCCCGAGCGGGCTTCGCGGGTGAGCTCGGCGAGCAGCTCCGAGGTCTCGTTCAGCAGCGCCTCGGCGTTCTCGATCGAACCGCCGCCGCGCTGAAGCTCGTCGTTCGCGGTCCCGAGCCGTGAGGTCATGCGACTCGCGCGAATCTCCGCGTCCGAAATCGCCAGCTCCAGACGCGTGCTCGACGCGCCACCCACTCGAAGATCGTCACCCATGGTTCCTCCTCCGCCGGGATCGTCGGCGGCGGGGCTGGCTCGACCTCGGGCGTCGGTGGTTGCGTGGGTTGGGGCAGATCGGAGGAAACGTCGGCTGGTCGTGAGGTGACCACCCTCTGGGTGTGCGTCACTGGCCCGCTGGCGGACGAGCCGACGGAAGATCTGCTTTGCCCGCGGAAGGTCCCGGCTTTCTTGGCCGTACCAGGGGCCGTGCGCGCACTGCCCCTCTTCCTCCTCCTCGCGATCGCCTGCGGCGACGACGACCGTGCTCCCCTCGTCGACGGAGGCTCGTTCCCGTCGGACGCGGGAGAACGGGCCGACGGTGGGACCTTCGACGCGGGCACGCCGAGCGGGGAGGACGGCGGCACGCCGGGCTCGGACGCGGGCACGTCGAACGCACGCGTCGACCTCACGTTCTCGGGTTGCACCCCGAGCTTCGACGAGAACGTGGTCGTGGTGCGCAACGGCGAGTCGGTCGCCGTCTCCGCGACCTCGGGCGGCGGGCTCACCGGGAGCGTGCAGGTCGCGCTCGATGGGCTCTCGGGAACCCAGATGCTCTCGTCGCGACATCGCGTCGACACCGGCGCGGTGATCAACGTGATCGTGGGGACGACGTGGACGAACCTCGCGCGCGACTCCGGGCCGGTGCTCAGCGGCGGCGCGCCCGATCCGATCGGCGGCACCCTTCGCATCGACGCCTACGATCGCGCGGCCGCGATCGTCGACCTGACCTTCGTGGGTGCGACGTTGCAGAACCCGAGCGACGGGACCGTGTGCCGGGTCGACGGTCGCTTGCAGACGTTCGGACCGAGCTTCTGAACGCTGCGAGCCGACGGAAGGTGACGAGCTCGCTGCTCGTCACGCTTCTGTGGGCCGCGCTTCGGAGCCGAGTGCTCTCACGGCCCTTCGGCTCACTTCCCGAGCGCGGCGCGCACCATCTCCACGATCGGCGCCGGGGTCTTGTCGACCGAGCCGCCGTCGAAAGGCGGGGCCGGGTCGTACTCGATGCCGAGCTGAATCGCGCGCGCGACGGGCTCGCTCGTCAGGCGCGCGGCGAGTGTGAGGGCCATGTCGATGCCGGCGGAGACGCCCGCCGCGGTGAGTCGCTTGCCGTCCTCCACCACGCGCTCGGAGACCGGCCGCGCACCGAGAGATGCGAGCTCGTCGAGCATCGCCCAATGCGTCGTGGCGGGTGCGCCTTCGAGCAAACCTGCCGCGGCGAGCACCAACGAGCCGGTGCACACCGACGTCGTGTAGCGCGTGGTCCCGTCGAGGCGGCGGACCCACGCCAGCACCGCTTCGTCTTCGACGAGCCGACGCGTTCCCGGGCCGCCGGGGATCACGAGCACGTCGGCGCGTTCGACGTCGTCCATCCCGAGGTCCGCGACGAGGCCCAGCATGCCGTTGTCGGTGCGGACGGGACCAGGTGTCTTGCCGACGAAACGCGCGCGGGCGCCAGGGAGACGCGAGAGCACCTCGTAGGGGCCGATCACGTCGAGCGCGGTGATGCCGTCGAAGAGGAAGAGGACGATTTCCATGGGAGCTCCGTGGGTTCGGCGAGCGCGCGAAAGCGGGCTCGGTAGTCGGAAGGTGCGACGCCGAGCTGGCGCACGAACGCACGGCGCAGACGCGGCGGCGAGACGAGGCCGCACGCGGCGGCGACCTCGCCGAGGTCGAGGCCGGTGCGCTCGAGCAGGCGGCGCGCGACCTCCACCCGGGTGCGCTCCACGTACTCGGCGGGCGTCTGGCCGACCTGCGCGCGAAAGACCCGGGCGAAGTGGCGGGGCGACATCGCGGCGCGTCGCGCGAGGGTGGGTACGCTCAGATCCGCTTCGGGGTGCTCGGCGATCCACGCTTGAAGCTCGCGGAGCACGTCACGCTCCGCGAGCTGGGCCGAGAGCTGCGCGCTGAACTGCGATTGGCCGCCGGAGCGCTGCACGAACATCACGAGCCAGCGCGCGGTGGCGAGCGCGACGTCGCGGCCGAGATCGCGTTCCACGAAGGCGAGCGCGAGGTCCATGCCGGCGGTCACGCCCGCAGACGTCCAGACCGGGCCGTCTTCGACGAAGAGGCGATCGGCCTCGAGGCGCACCTCGGGGAATCGTGCGGCGAGGTCGTCGCACGCGGCCCAATGGGTCGTGGCTCGGCGTCCGTCGAGCAGGCCGGCTTCGGCCAAGAGCCACGCGCCGGTGCACACGCTCGCGACGCGGCGGGCGCGGCCAGCGAGGCGCGCGAGCCCACGCACGAGCGCGGCGTCTTCGCGGTGCGTTTGAACGCCGGGACCGCCAACGACGATCAACGTGTCGATTGGACCACGAAGCTTCGGGAGCGCGACGTCGGCCATCACCCGGAGGCCGGCGTGGCTTCGAATGGGGCCCCCGTCGCGTGACGCGATCTGCAGGCGGTAGGTGTCCTGGCGCGTCACGTCGCGAGCGGCGACACGGCCTGCGGCGTCGAGGACTTCGAGCGGACCGACGAGGTCGAGCCCTTGAAAGCCGTCGAAGCCGAGGAGAACCACCCGCCGCACGAGAGGAGACTACGTTGGGGAGACGAAGGCGGAAATGACACGGATCGATCGTTTTCTGCCATCGACGCGTTCATGTGGGAGCGGCGCCACGCGTCGTTCTGCCACGAGGATCGTCGCGGCCGATCGGATCGATCGTCTTCCGCCCTCGGTGCGTTCGAGCGGGCGCGCGGGCGATGCCGTTCGTCGTTCCCACGAGGGCTCGCACCCGCCAATCGCATCTCCCGCACCGAGGTTCGCCGGCACCGAAGATCTTCACACCCAGGTGTCGCCGAAGAGGCCTTGTCCGGACGTCGCGGCGCGCGTACGTCCGTTCGTCCATGACCGACGCGACCCCGGACCCCACGCCCGCGCTCGCGGCGATGCTCGACCTTCCTTCGCGCGGCGTCGCCGCGGTGGTGAAGCTGCTCGAAGAGGGCGCGACGGTGCCCTTCATCGCGCGTTACCGAAAGGAGGCGACGGGCGGGCTCGACGAGGTGCAGATTCGCGCGATTCAAGAGGCGCGCGACGCGTGGCTGCAGCTCGAAGCGCGGCGCCGGACGGTGCTCGCGGAGATCGAGAAACAAGGTGCGCTCACCCCGGCGCTCGAGCGCGCGATCCGCGGCGCGCAGACCAAACAAGCGCTCGAAGACTTGTACCTGCCCTACAAGCCGAAGCGTCGGACGCGCGCGACGATGGCGCGGGAGCGTGGGCTCGAGCCGCTGGCGAAACGCATCCTCGCGCAGCCCGATCAGGGCGATCCTTTCGCGGAAGCGAAGCGTTTCGTGCGCACGGACGGTGCGCCGGAGACGCAGGTGCCGGACGCGGACGCGGCGCTCGCGGGAGCGCGCGACATCGTGGCCGAGGCGGTCTCGGAGAACGCCGAGGTGCGCGCGCTCGTGCGTGAGACCTACGAGCGCGAAGCGGTGGTGCAGACACGCGCGGTGGCGTCGAAGACGAAGGAACGCACGAAGTTCGAGCAGTACTACGACCACCGCGAGCCGCTGGCGAAGATGCCGTCGCATCGCTTCTTGGCGATCGCGCGAGGCAAGGCCGAAGGCGTGCTTCGGGTGGGCACCGAGATCGACGAGGCGCGTCTTCTTCCGCGCGTCGAGCGTGTGGTGGGGCTGCGGCCGCGTTCGCCGTTTGCGCGCGTCTACGCGGACGCGATCGCCGACTCGCTCTCGCGTCTGGTGGGTCCGAGCGTCGAGAACGACGTGACCTCGAAGGCGCAGGAACGCGCGCATCGTGAGGCGGTGGAGGTCTTCGCGAAGAACCTCGAGGCGTTGCTGCTCGCGGCGCCGCTCGGGGGCAAGCCGGTGCTCGGCATCGACCCGGGCTTTCGCACCGGCTGCAAATGCGTGGTCGTCGACGAGACGGGGCGTTTCGTCGAGAACGCGACGATCTACCTCGGCCAAGGCGCGCACAAAGAAGACGAAGCCGCGCGGGTGCTGCGTGCGCTCGTGAAGAAGCATCGACCCGTGGCGGTCGCGGTCGGCAACGGCACGGGCGGACGCGAGGCGGAAGCGTTCGCGCGGCAGACGCTCGAAGGCGCGTTGGTGGTGTCGGTGAACGAAGCCGGCGCGAGCGTGTATTCGGCGAGCGACGTGGCGCGCGAGGAGTTCCCGGAGCTCGACCTCACGGTGCGTGGGGCGATCTCGATCGCGCGGCGTCTGCAGGATCCGCTCGCGGAGCTCGTGAAGATCGCGCCGGAGTCGATCGGCGTCGGGCAATACCAACACGACGTCGACGCGAAGCTGCTCTCGCAGAAGCTCGGCGAGGTGGTGGAGAGCTGCGTGAACCGCGTCGGCGTGGAGCTGAACACGGCGAGCGCGAGCTTGCTCGCGTACGTCGCGGGGCTCGGCGAAGCGCGCGCGAAGAAGATCGTCGCGCATCGCGAAGAGGTCGGGCGGTTCGAGAGCCGGGCCGCGCTCAAGAAGGTCGGTGGCATCGGCCCGCGGACCTTCGAGCAATGCGCGGGCTTCGTGCGCGTGACGGGCGGCGCGCATCCGCTCGACGCTTCGGCGGTGCATCCGGAGCGCTACGCGCTGGTCGAGAAGATCGCGCGCGACATGAAGGTCGCGCTTCGGGATTTGGTCGGCCATGCCGAGCAGGCGCGTCGGATCGACGTCGGCAAATGGGTCGGCGAAGGGGTGGGTGAGCCGACGCTTCGCGACATCGTGAGCGAGCTCGAGAAGCCGGGGCGCGATCCGCGCGCGAGCTTCGAGCCGCCGAAGTTTCGCGACGACGTGCGGGAGCTCGAAGACTTGCGTGAAGGCATGGTGCTCGAAGGCGTCGTCACGAACGTCACGACCTTCGGCGCGTTCGTCGACGTGGGCGTGCACCAAGACGGGCTCGTGCACGTCTCGAAGCTCGCGGACCGTTTCGTGCGCGACCCGAACGAGGTGGTGCGGCCGGGCGATCGGATCACGGTGAAGGTGCTCGAGGTCGACCGGCAGCGGCGGCGCATCTCGCTGAGCGCGCGCGCGGCCGATCGCTGAGCAACGCCGTGCCCGTGCCCGTGCCCGTGCCCGTGCCCCAGCGGCTCACGACGCGTCATGCGTCCACGCGTTTCGCACCTCTCCCACGCCTGCCGCGGCTTCCCAAGTCGCCACGAGCCCACGGGCATGGGCACGGGCAGGGTTGCTCGACTTACTCGAGCAAGAAGCAGTCGATGCTCGTCTCGATGCGGAAGTTCGACTCGCTCGTGTGCCGCTCGGCGTGAAAGACGTGCAGCGAGTACACGTTGCCGGGGTCGATCTCCAGCGCCGCCGCGCGCGCGTCGAAGTCGATGGTCGCTTCTTCGACGCCGTGCACGCCGCCGAGGTCGAGCGCGAGGCGGCCGTTGACGAAGACGAAGACGTCGTCGTCGCCGCGGAAGGTGAAGGTCTCGCCGCCGCGGTAGCGAAACGTCGCGCGAATCTCGGTCGTGAAGTGGAAGTTGTGCGGGTTGCCTTCGTTGCCGAAGCCGCGGTCGTCGATCGGGAAGAAGTCGGAGTCTTCGAAGACGAAGACGCCGGGCGAGGTCTGCGTGAGCGGCAGCGCGACCTCGAAGCGCTCGTTCACGTCGGCGACGTCGCGGTACCACTGCGCGAACGATTCGGTGCTCTGCACGGTGGTCGAAGGGCCGCCCGAGTAGACGGGTTTGCCGTCGCCGTCGAGGCGCTCTTGGACGAGCCCACGTTCGGATCCGATCGCGGCTTCCATGTCGGGGTGCGAGCTTCGGAAGTCGCGCACGATCGCACCGAGGTCGCGGCATCGTTCGGGCGTCGCGCCGTCGACGCCCGGGCGCGCGCCGTCGAGCCCGGCGGCGTCGAAGCCCTCTCCGCCTCCGTCGCGACCTCCTCCTCCTCCACCGCCGTCGCGCGAGGGACCGGCGGTGCCGCCGCAGTCGCAGGCCGAGAGAACGAGGAGGAGGAAGAGCGAGCGACGCACGGCCGAAAGGTAGCACCGGGCGTCGAAGGCTTCGACGGCGGGGATCCCCTCGACTCGCTTGCGTCGAGCCGGACGTCCGAGTGCGCTGCGTTCTCGGCGTCGCTTGGCCGGGGTCGTGTCGTTCGAGTGTTGCGTCGCTTGGCGGGGTCGTGCCGTTCGAGTGTTGCGTTCACCCTCGTGCGTTCTCGTCGTCGCAGGCCGGGTCGTGCCGTCCGAGCGTCGCGTTCGCCTCGTGCGTGCGACTCGTCGCTCGTCAGGTCGGCCAGGCGATGCGTTCGTTCATGCGATCGCAATACGCGGCGAGGGTCGGGCGCTCGCGAAAGGCGACGACGAGCGGGTGCTCGGTGGGGGTCGCGCGAAGGTGCGCGAGCATGGCGTAGACGGAGCAGTCGTAGCTCGACGGAGCGTCGCCGAAGAGGAAGGCGCGTTCGCCGATCAGCGCCACGAAGGCGTCGAGGTCTTCGGTGCCGCGCCGCGCGATCTCGGCTTCGGCGTGGCGCCCCAGGCCGTGCGCGTGAAGCGATTTGCGAACGCCACGCCGCAGGAGCGCGGGGAGGAACGCGCGCGTCGGGGCGGGCAGCATCCCAGCGATGGTGTCGCGGTAGCCGCCGTTCCACGCGCGGTCGTCGACCCAACGCGCGTGCAGCAGACCCCAATAGAGGTGCTCTTCGGCGGTGCGACGCGCGAGGTGGCCGACGGCGTGATCGCGGGCGTCGAGCGAGGCGTCGAGAGGATCGCCGAAGCGTGTCTTCAGCACCGAGACGATCGTGCTGGAGTCGCCGATCAGCGCGTCGCCGAGCTTCACGTACGGGAGCTTTCCGACCGGCGCGCGTCGTGGGTCGCCGAGCTTGGCTTCGTAGCCCACGCCCGCGAGGCGGAGGTACGCCTCGAGCTTGGTGCAGAAGGGGCTGAGGCTCACGAGGCCGTAGGCCCCCGGGAACTGGTAGAGCGTGACGTCCGCCATGGCGCGAACGGTAGGCGCAGCGCGCGCGCGGCGGAAGGGCGACGTACGATCGCGCCATGACCTCGCGTCGTGTGCCGTTTCCTCCCGAGCGAAAGCTCGTGCTCGACACGCTCCACCTCGGTCGCGACAAGCCGATGATGCACGCGCTCGTCGAGCTCGACGTCACGCGCGCGCGCCATCTGCTCGACGAACATCGCGCTCGCACCGGGGAGCCCTTCTCGCAGACCGCGTTCTTGCTCGTCACGTTGGGGCGAACCCTCGCGCGACATCCCGAGGTGCACGCGCGCCGCGATTGGCGCGGGCGCCTCGTGCAGTTCGACGTCGTCGACGCGACGACGATCGTGGAGATCGAGGTCGACGGCCGCCGCTTTCCCTACGCACACGTGGTGCGAGGGCTCGAGCGCCGCGACGCGGGTGAGGTGCACGACGAGCTTCGTGCGGTGGCGCGGCGAGGCTTCGCGACCACGTCGCCGGGCAAACGTCTGGCCACGCGCGCGATGCTCGCGACGCCCGCCTTCGCGCGGCGCACCGTGTACCGGGGGCTTCTCGGCTTCGCGGATCTCGCTCAGCGTCACACGGGCTCGGTGCTCGTCTCGGCGGTCGGCATGTTCGGCGAGGGGGCGGGCTTCGGCATGAGCGCGCCGGGGCTCCACGATCTCTCGGTGATCGTCGGAGGCCGCGTGGCCCGCGCGGCGAACGGCGCTCCGACGCAGAGCCTCTGCGTGACGGTGGCGGCCAACCACGCGATCGTCGACGGAGCACCCTTCGCGCGTTTCGTCGGGGACTGGAGTCGACACGTCGCGGCGGCGGAGGGGCTCGAGGAGACGCTGGCGCGTCGCTCGGAAGCGGACGGCGGCGCGCGCATCGTGTAGGAAGCGCGCATGTCGAGCGCGGCTCCTTTCGGTCCGACCGATCGTGTCCTCACCCTCGCGGCCTGCGTGGCCGCGGGCGCGTTGCCTCTCGCGGTCTTCGTGTGGGCGAGGCCGGAGCTCGCCGAGCTCTCGCCCTTGCTCGAATCGAGCGACGTGTCGTTCGGGACCCCGCTGCGTGCGCTCTTCGCGGAGGGGCTCTGGTTCGGGCTCGTCTTGGCGGTCGCGCTCGGCGCCACGGTGGGCTTCGGGCTTCGGGCGTGGACGGGCGCGACGCGGCTCGGGCGAGGCGGGCTCGGGCTCGCTACGGTGTTGGGGTTCGCCGGGGTCTTCGTCGCGGGGCTCGGGCTGCGCGAGGCGCGCGAGCTCGTGCTGCCGGCGGGGACCCACGCGTGCGAATGCCCGGAGACGCTCGAGGCGCTCGAGCGAAACGTGTGCGCGTGCGCGGGAGACTACGTGGTCGCGCAAATCGGCGCGCCGGGCTCGGCGACCGTCTTCGCCTACGACGAGGCCGGGCTCGTGACGCGTTTCGAGCTGCGTCCGGGAGGGCTCGCGAACGCGCCGCTGCGGCGTTGCACGTTGGAGCCGCCGAAACCGATCGCGGAGATCGCGTCGGCGACGCTTCGTTGCGTCGCGCCTTGAGCGCGAGGACGTCTAGGAGGAAGGCTCGCTGCGGAGGGTGGGCTCAGCCGCACGCCAGCCGGGCACGGACACGAGTCGTGGGAAGCAACTCCGGTTTTCTCCAAACCCGCTTGGCGCCAGTCGACGAATCACACACGCGTCGTCCACGAATCGAGCGAGAGGGGCCAAGGTGAACGCCCGATTTGGCCGAGCTCTGGCGTCCGATCTTCTTCTCACGAATCGGGCATGGGCACGGGCACGGGTTCGGGCACGAGCACGGGCACGGGCACGGGCACGGGCGCGGCGTAACGATCGACGGGGTGAGGCCTACGTCCGTGGTGCTCCCGATCGTCGACGAGGCGCGTCGTTGCACCGTGTGTGCGGCGGAGCTTCCGCATGTGCCGCGGCCGGTGCTTCGGATCGGCGCGAACGCGCGGGTCGTGATCGTCGGTCAGGCGCCGGGCGCGAAGGTGCACGCGTCGGGGGTGCCGTGGGACGACGCGTCGGGCGAGCACCTGCGTGAGTGGCTTGCGATCGACGAGGCGACGTTCGTGGATCCGGAGCGGGTCGGCATCCTGCCGATGGGTCTGTGTTGGCCGGGGCGTCGCGCGGGCGGGGATCTGCCGCCGCGTCCCGAGTGCGCGCCGCGTTGGCATCCGCCCGTGCTCGAGGGGCTACGTCGTCCGCCGCTTCTGTTGCTCGTGGGAAGTTATGCGATCGCGCGCTACCTCGGCGCGGAAGCGAAGCCGACGCTCACCGAGACGGTCGAAGCGTTCGGGTCGTACGGGCCGCTTCGCTTTCCGCTGCCGCATCCGAGCTGGCGAAGCCGCGCGTGGCGGACGAAGAATCCGTTCTTCGATCGCGAGGTGTTGCCGGCGCTGCGTTGGCGGGTTCGCGAAGCACTCGATGCATGAGGCGACCTCGGCGTCGAGCATCGGCCGACGCGGAGCTCGACGGCGACCAGCTCGTGAAGCTCGCCGACGCGCCCTCGGTCGTGACTCGCGCGGCTTCGCGGGCGCCCCGTCACACGCGAGATCTCTCCGCGACGGACCAAGAGTCGACGAAGTCGACGCGGTGGAGGGAGTCCCTTCGCGTCCGGAGGAGCGACGCCGACCGAACCAAGCGAGCCCCTCCCAGAAGTCGGCGCGCGCCCAAGAATCCGACCTCCACCAAGAGTCGACGAAGTCGACGTCTTGGGCCGTTCACGCAGCACTCGCGGGGGGTCGAGGGGGACGTAGTCCCCTCGCCTCCGGAGGAGCGAAGCCGACCGAACGGAGCGCAGCGAAGCGAAGCGCAGAGACGTCGGCGAGCAGGGAGGGGGCTGGGGAGCTCACTCCCCAGAAGTCGGCGCAGCCGACCAGAAAAGTGCGGGCTGGGGAGCTCACTCCCCAGAAGTCGGCGCAGCCGACCAAAAACCCGCTCAGAAGTCGTCTTCGTCGTCGCCGTCGGGCTCGCGTGCGTCCAGCCAGCAGTCGCGTGCGCTGTGGTAGAGCAGGGTCGCGAGGCGATCGCGTTCGGTCGGCGATTGATCGGCGAAGAAACGAGCTGCGCGGTTGCGCGCCTCGCTGCGAACTCCCGGCCAACCCCCCGCGGCGCGACGTCCTTCGGCGTGGAGCGCGTCACGCTCCTCCTTGGCCCAGGCTTGGCCCAGCTCCTTGGCGAGGGCATCGAGGCTGGCGGAGTCGGTCGTCATCGTGGTCGCGGCCATCGGATCAAAGGACCTCGGCGGTCGGCGTAGATTCGCACATCTCACGCGAAGCGCCGGTGCGAAAGCGCGCGCGCTCGGGATTTCTCGTCGACTCTTTCGTCCCTCGACGCGCTTCGCTCGGGCCGCGTGGGTTTCGAGACGCGACGACTCTCGGCGAGTACCCCCGGTCGGGTATCCGCGGCCCTCGACCCGGATCTCGCGCGCCGACCTCCTCGAATGGGCTTGGCCCGTCCTTCGTCGCCGCAGCAAACGACCTCCGCGCCGATCATCCACGGCAAATTCGGATCGAGCTTGCGACCGGGTATGGGGGACGTTCCGATCGCGCCACGCCGAGCGAATCGCCGTCGGTTCGGACCGACGGCGCGCGATCGAGGACTGCGTGATCGCATCGAGATCGACCAGCCGACCCTGGACAAGCCTTCGCGACCTGTCACTCTTGCGGCGCGTGGTTCGCCACGCTGGCCCACAGGGGCCCGATCGTTGCCCGGTTTCGCACCCCGCATCGTTTCGACTGGAGGTGCTGGAGACCGCAACGAAGAGAAGAGAAGCCGCCGCCGGGTGTTCGGGCGGTGTGTGCGCGACGGGTCGCGCCGCTTCCAAGGAGCTCGCGTCGTTCACAGGGCGACGCGATTCGTGGGGAACAGCCTCACGGATGACGAGAAGGGTCTCGGGAGCAGCTCCCGAGACGGAAAGTGTTTGTAGAGATGACGACCAAGGTATTCGTGGGTGGCCTCAGCTGGGGCACGAATGACGACCAGCTCTTCCGCGCGTTCGAGAAGTTCGGCAGCGTGGTGGAGGCCCGCGTGATCACGGATCGCGACACCGGCCGCAGCCGCGGCTTCGGCTTCGTGACCTTCGAGGACGCGGCGGCCGCCCAGTCGGCGATCGAGGGAATGGACGGAAAGACCCTCGACGGCCGCGCGATTCGCGTGAACGAGGCGACCGAGCGCGCGCCCCGCGCCGGTGGTCCCGGCGGCGGCCGCGGTGGCTTCGGCGGCGGCGGCGCGGGCCGCGGCGGCTTCGGCGGTGACCGCGGTGGCTTCGGCGGCGGCGGCGGCGGTGAGCGCCGCGGCGGCGGCGGCTACGGCGACCGTGAGGGTGGCCGTGGTGGTCGCGGTGGCTACGGCGACGACCGTCGTGGCGGTGGCCGCGGCGGCGACCGCTGGTGAGATCCGAGGCCCCGGTTCGGGGGCCTTGGATGGAGATCGAGGCCCCGTTCGCGGGGCCTTTCTCTTTCCGTCGTCGCGAGTCCGCCCCGTTTGCGGGGCGTTCTCTTCCGTCGGATCGAGGACCCCCTCGGGCGGGCATCGTCCCTTCCTCGTCGAGCGGCGCTCCCCGCGTCGATGCCCCCTGCGCGCCGTCGCTTCGGAAGCGTGCCCGAGCATCACCGTTCACCCCAACCGGCAAAGCCGATTCGGGCTCCCTCCCACCACCGAGCCCGGCCGTTTGGATCAATGCGAGTCGGACATGCTCAGGCGGTGATCGCGCCCCAGAAGAGCACGGCGAATCCGCCGACCTCGGCGACGACGAGCGCGACCATGAAGACGACGATCAGCGCCGGGGGGAGCGTCGCGCGTCCCAGCCGATGCGGCTTCGCGAACTGGTTGTCGGTGTCACGCAGCAGACCGTGCACCACGTAGGTGCCCAGGCCGAGCGCGAAGAACGCGACCTGCGCGACCACGGCCGCCTGCTCGAGCGACGCCGACAAGGTGCTGAGCTGCGCGAAGCGTTCGACGACGAGGCACGCGAAGGCGTAGAGCAGCGCCGCGCGATGCGCGATGTCGACGTAGACCGGCGCCTGCGCATCGGGGCTGCGCGCGATCGCGAGGTATTTCCAGACTCCGAAGAGCAGCCCCGCGAGAAAGAACCCACCCGAGGCGAAGACGGCGAGACGTTCGGCTTCCACCCTTCGAGCATGACCGCGGACGCGAGGTCGGCTTGTACGAACCGGCTGCTATCGTGGGCGAGTGGCTCGCATCCACCTCTGGTCCGACCGCGTGCTCACGGTCGCCCGGCTCGGTCGGGTCGCGATGCACGCGCACGCGGCGCCGGCGTTGCTCTTCGCGGTGGACGGCCCCTTCGGGCTACGGCTCGAAGGCCGTCGCTTCGAAGCGGTCGAGCAGGTCTTCTTGCCCGCGGGAGCGCGTCACGAGCTCGCGTGCGAGGACGCGCGGATCGGGGTCCTGCACCTCGCGCCGGGGGTCGCCGACCTCGGAAACCTCGCGCCCGAACGGGGCGCCCGCGCGGCGCTGCGCGCGGTCTTCGAAGGCGAGCTCGCCGGCCCCGAGCTCGCCGGGTGGGTGAACGCGCGGGTCGGCCCGCCGCCACGTCGGCGCGCGCGCGACGTGCGAATCGACCGTGCGGCGCGACGCATCGCGGAGTCGGCCCATGAAAACCTGCCGCTCGCGACCCTCGCGGACGAGGCCGGCCTCTCGCCTTCGCGGCTGCAGCACCTCTTTCGGCAGGAGCTCGGCATCACGCCGCGGCAGCTGCGGACGTGGCGTCGGCTTCACGAGGTCGCGCGCCGGGTGAGCGAAGGCGAGACGCTGACCCGCGCCGGCCTCGAGGCGGGCTTCGTGGACTCCGCGCACCTGAGCCACGCGTTTCGGCGCTTCTTGGGGATCGCGCCATCGCGTGTGCTGACCGGGGGATCGCACGTGCACGTGCACCCCTGAGCGCTGGATTCCTTTCGGCGAGCGACACTTCGAACGCGCCCTCTCTCACGAATCGGGCACGGGCATGGGCATGGGCACGGGCTCGGGCATGGGCACGCATGGGGCATGGGGCATGCGGGCACGGGCACGGGCGTGAACTCGGGCATCGGGTATGGACTCGGGCAGGTCCGCGGACGGGCTTCGCCCGATGGGGGAACGTCCTGTCCGAGAAACGAAGCGCCTCACGGGGCGACGTAGGTTGGGAAGACCGCGTCTTCGGCGCCGGCCCGCTCGTCCGACTGAATCCGTTCGGCGGAGAGCTCGCCTGCGAGACGTCGCGCCCGCGCCGCGGCACCTCGGCCGCGCAGCACCACGGGACCGTGGGGAAAGGCGGTGGCGAGGTCGACGAGCACGTGGTCCGACGCGCCGGGGAGCACCAGTCCTTCCGGCGTCATGACGGGGTCGAGCCCGTGCTCGCGCGCCGCTTCGACCAGCGACGCGACCGCTTCGGGTCCCACCGGAAGCGTCGCGCGCCGTCGACCGAGCACGGCCGAGGCTTCGCGGTGACGTGCGTCGGCCGCGGCGAGCCGCGCGGCAGGATCGGTGGGCGGGGTCGCCGTCGCTTCGAGCGGCGCGAGCTCTTCGTCGCTCGCGCCGAGCGCGCGTGCGGCGGCGACGAGGAGCTGGGCGCGGGCTTCGAGCGCGATCGCGGCGTCGCGACGTGTGCGGTCGACGTCGGCGCCGCGGTGCCGACGGCCGCGCTCTTCGAGACGCTCGGCGGCGGCGAACGCGGCCTGCATCTGCACCCGCGCGACCTCGGCTGCGGCTTCGTGGCGAGCGCGCGCGGCGATCGCGACCCGTTCGGCTTCGAGCGCGTCGGCTTCGGCGGCCGCGGCTTCGGCCTCTTCGAGGATCGACCGCCGTTCGCGATCGAGTCGGATGCGCTCGGCTTCGACCAACGCGGCGTCGAGCAACAGACGTGCGCGGGTCGCGTGGTCGTCGGCGGCTTTGCCGTCGCCTTCTTCCGCGGCGCGTTCCGCGTCTTCGCGGGCGAGATCGGCGGCGGCCACGAGGTCGGGCGCGTCACGCCGCGCTTCGGCGACCCCTTCGGCTTCGAAGAAGGGGACGAGATCGACGGTCGCGCGACGGCCGGGGCTGCCGCACGCGCCGACGAGCAGCGCCAGAAGGACCAACCGCCTCATTCCTCGGCCTCGTCCGGTGCGACGCCGCTGAGGGTGGGCGCGGGTTGGCGTGCGTGAACCAAGGCTTCGCGTGCGATCTCGACACGCTGCGAGCTCGCGAAGCGCGCGGGCTTCGTGAAGGGCCGCTTCGGCTCGCGCGCGGGCGATGCGGCGTTCGGCCAAGGTGAGGGCAGCGTCTTCGACGGCAGCTGTCGGCGCGGGGCTTCAGCGGTGGCGCTTCGCTCGCGACGGCGTTCGAACTCGCGGCGGTCAGAGCGGCGAGCGACGCTTCATCTGGCCGGGCGCAAAGACCGGCGCGGCACGCTTCGGCGACCGGTGCCGAGGCCCCGTGGCCTGTACCCTGTTGTCCTGCCGCTGCTGCCTGGTGGAGACCCGACATCGAGGTCGAGGTGAGGTCGAACCTCGAGGTCGAGGTCCAGGTCGAGGTCCAGATCGAGGTCGAGGTCGAGGTTGAGCCCGAGGTCGAGGTTCGAGGTTCGAGGTTCGAGGTCGAGGTCGAGGTTGAGGTTGAGGTTGAGGTTGAGGTTGAGCCCGAGGTTCGAGGTTCGAGGTCGAGGTTGAGCCCGAGGTCGAGGCTCGAGGTCGAGGCTCGAGGTCGAGGTCCGACGTCGACGTCGACGTCGAAGGGCCGAGGTCGAAGGTCCGAGCCTGCTCGAATCCGTGCCCGCCAGTGCCCGTGATCAGACGACCCACGGCCGGGAGGGGATATCTCGTGCGTCGAAATATCTAATCAAAACGAACGCTTGCGACGTTTGTCTCTCGATCGTCCCCCGTCCGCCCACACGTGGATCAAACGTGATCCATCTCGGCGGGTGTCACCGAGAGGGCCGGTAACGAATCCCGGCCTCCACCGACCCTCCCGCGCATGCTCTCGCGGACCGGTCGACTCACTCTGCTCGCCGCCTCGAGCTTGACCGTGATGTCGAGCGCGACGATCGCGCCCGCGTTGCCCTCGATGCAGCGGCATTTCGAGGGGTCGGACGGGGCGTGGGTGCGTCTGCTGCTGACGCTTCCGGGGCTCGCCATCGCGCTCTTGGCCATCCCGCTCGGGCGCGTCGTCGACCGGCTCGACCGCCGGCAGGTGCTCGCGGCGGGCGCGGCGGTGTACGCGCTCACGGGTAGCGCAGGTCTTTGGCTCGACGATCTGACGTGGCTCTTGGTCAGCCGGGCGCTGCTCGGGGTGTCGGTCGCGGCCGTGATGACCTCGGCGACCGCGCTGATCGCGGACTACTTCGACGGCATGGAGCGGGGCCGCTTCCTCGGCATTCAGGCGTCGTTCATGTCGTTCGGCGGCGTGCTCTTCCTGCTGCTCGGCGGGTGGCTCGCCGAACAATCGTGGCGCGGTCCCTACGGCGTCTACCTCACGGCGGTTCCAGTGATGGTGCTCGCGTGGATGCTGCCCAAGCCCCGCCTCGCGACCGCGTCGGTGGCCGCCTCGACCGAAGGCGACACGCCTTGGCTCTCGGTCTTCGGGCTCGGTTTCGCGGCGTTCCTGGCGATGATCGTCTTCTACACGATCCCCGTGCAGGTCCCCTTCGACCTCGAGCGTCGGCTCGGTCTCGGGGGCACCGCCGCGGGTCTCGCGATCGCGGTCGGCACCCTCTCGGGCGGGCTCGTGAGCCTCGTCTTCGGCAAGCTCGTCGTGCGCTTCGGCAGCTTCTTTCTGCTCGGCGCGACGTTCTTCGCCATGGGCCTCGGGCTCGGCGGCGTGGGCCTGGTGTCGAGCTACGCGGGGGTGCTCGTCGCCATCGCGGTCGGCGGCATCGGCATGGGCCTGATGATGCCGAACCTCAGCCAGTGGACGGTGCGCCTCGCGGCCCCGGCGCATCGCGCGACCGCGATCGGCGTGGTCGTCATGGGCGTGTTCTTCGGGCAGTTCGCGTCGCCGCTGGTGAGCCACCCGCTCGTCGCCGCGATCGGCGGGCCCTCGGCGTTCTTGATGCTCGGTGGGCTCTCGTCGGCGGTCGGCATCGTGGTCTCGCTGCGTGGTCTCCTGATGGAGCCGGTCGCGCAGCCGAGCTCCTGAAGCGACGCCGGCCACGAAAGAAGGAGGCTGCTTCGCGCGTGCGGCGTCGGTTCGTGAGCTCGGAGTCGACGCGGAGCTCGCGTCGCGGCGACTGACGTCGAAGTCGACGCGAGATCGTGTCGACGGCGAGTGGTTCGAAACGAGGAACCGACGTGCGATCCGGGTGTCGGACGCCGGTGCGCTTCGTCCTCTTCGCCGCCGCGGTCGTCGGGCTCGTCGTTCTCTACGCGTCCGGCGCGGCCGACCGTGCGTGGGAGGAGCGCGCCGAGGCCTTGGGGCTCGAAGTGCGGCCGGGCGACGTGGTGCTGCAGGACCTGCGCTGTGGCGAGCGTTGCGCGGCGATTCGTGCGGTGACGCGGAGTCGCTACACACACGTCGGCGTGGTGCTCGAAGAACAGGGAGAGCTCGTGGTGTGGGAAGCGCTCGCGCCCGTGGGGCCGACCCCGCTCGGCGAGTGGGCGCGTCGAGGGCGCCTCGCGGTGTACCGGCCGCCGCTCGACGAGACCACCTACCCACGCTTCGCCGATGCGGTGCGGGCCTACGCGGGCCGACCCTACGACGGCAGCTATCTCTGGGACGACGAGCGCATCTACTGCTCGGAGCTCGTCGCGAAGGCGTGGCGCGACGCGTTCGGGGAGGCGCTCGTGGAGCCACGGCCGGTGTCGCTCGGTGCATGGGCGTCGCGGGCGGCGACGTTGACGAACGGCGAGCTCGTCGACGGAACCCCGATGGTGAGCCCCGCGGATCTGGTGCGAAGCGGGCGCCTCGTGAAGTTGGTCGACGAGCTCGAGTGAGCCGGATCGGGCGCGGAGCGGGCGCCTCGTGATGTGGTCGACGAGCTCGAGTGAGCCGGATCGGGTGCGGAGCGGGCGCCTCGAGAAGGTGGTCGACGAGCTCGAGTGAGCCGGGTCGGGCGGCGCCTCGTGAAGTTGGTCGACGAGCTCGAGTGAGCGCGGCGTTTCGCCCTGCGAACACGAATCCGAGCTCTCCGTTTCGGCCAGCGGCGTTCCGAAGTGGCCAATCTCCACGGCGTCTCGAAAACGCGACTCGCCACCGCGCGATCACGCCTTACCGTCGGCGCCATGTCCGATTTCGCCGACCTCCTCGCTTCCGTTTCCGACGACCGTGACGCCGTCTTCGCGGCGCTCGCGACGCTCGACGGCGTCGACTTGCCACGTGCTTCCGCCTTCGCGCTCGGCCTCTTCCCGAAGCGCCCGCTGGTCGCGATGCGGATGCTCGATTGGCTGATGGGGTTGCCCGAGCCGAGTCGTCCCGCGCTGCGTGAGGAGTGGCTGCGGGTGCACAACAACGCCTGCTACATGGCGGTCTTCCACGGCGAGCCCGAGGAGCGTCGCGCGATCGTCGAGCGCGCGCTGCGCGTGGCGCCGCACAACATCGCCATCTACCACAACGCCGCGTGTGCCTTGTGCAAGCTCGGCGACGGCGATGCGGCGACCGAGGCGATTCGTCAGGGCATCTTGCGCGGCTACGACGACGCGACGATCGCGTCGATCCGTGCGGACGACGACCTCGCGCTGATTCGCGACACCGACGCGTTTCGTCGCGTGCTCGGCGAGCGTGGTGCCAAGGCGCTTCCCGCGTGGGCGTCGGGTTTCACGCCCGCGGAGTACACGCAGTTCCGCGAGGCGGTTCGCACCGTGCTTCCCGATCCGGACCTCTCGCGTTTCGAAGAGGAAGCGATCGCGTCGTGCCGGGTCGCGATGCTCGACGGCGTCGCGCTCGAGCGCGTCGATCACGTCTTCGACCTGCGCGAGCTCGCGGCGTCGTGTCGTGGGAAGCCGGCGGTCGAGGCGACGTCGGTCGTGATGCACTTCTTCGAGCAGTACTTCGCGGAGGCGGTGGCCGAGGCTTGAGCCTTGGAGTCGGAGCTACGAATCCACGACGTTTCGTTGGGTGTTCGCGGCGCGAAGCGGTGTCGGCGAAGCCGTGAGGCCGCGAAAGTCGCCGTTTTCCGCGAGTGACCGAAGGGAGGGAGCCCGACGGCGCGCGAGGCCGCCGTCAGGGGGCGAGCCATCGAAACGCGGTGGCGCGAAGCGCCGTCTCGGACTCTGACTCTGAGGCGCGAAGCGCGGTTCTGGTGCTGGTTCTCGCGTCAGGATGAGAACCACACCCAGTCGGAGTCGGAGACGGACTCGGACGGCACGGGCACGGGCACGGGCACGGGATTGGGGGGCGTTGGGGATGGCGCGTTCAGCGTCCCGGCCAACGCTCGGCTTCGCGCCTCCGCTCGAACCGAAGCCCTTCGCCGTGCGGTCGCACGCGACGGAAGCCGCACAGATGCATCACGCCGACCACGCCGGGCGGCGGCTGGCGGGTGGTGGTGACCAGCGCGCCTTCGTCGTCGCGTGCGATGCCCGGCAAGAAGCGCAGCACGCGGTCGACCTTCATCGTGCGTGCCGCGCTCGACACGCCGAGCCAGAAGGGGCGCACCGGGCGCGCGAGGAAGAAACCGTCGTCGCCTTGGGCTTGGTAACGCGGCATCAAGACGAGCGCGTCTTCGTCCGCGACGATCGGACCTTCGTGGTCTTCCGCGAGAGTCTGCCCGCGCGCCACCGGGTCGAAGGACGTGAAGCCCGGGCGCATCACGAAGCCGTCGCCTTCGCGGACGACGTGGCGGTGGCGAATCTCCACGACCGACGGCACGTCGCGCGCGAGCGTTTGATGCGCTTCGCGGCGTCGAACGGCGTCGAACTCCGCCATGCCGAGGCGGTGCAGCACGCAGACGAGCGCGGCTTCGTGCGCGCCGATCGCCGCGGGGTCGTCGTGACGCCCGCCTTCGATCGCGATGCCCACGTGCCCGCGGCCGACGAGCCAGCCGAGCATCGTGCCTTCGATCGTCTCTTCCAGGCCGAGCACCAAGGGCAGCGGCACCGAGCGCGCGAGCTCGCGGTTGGCGAGGGTGTCGGCGGCGCAGACGAAGGCGGGGGAATCGCCGCTCGTGGTGTGCAGGTCGACGAAGACGAGGGGGCCGCCGTGCTCGGTCTCGAGCTTCGCGAAGAGGCGCGCGAGCTCGGCTTGCTCGCGGTCTTCGTGCTCGGCGTCGGGGTCGTCGAGCTTCTGCGCGACGCTCGCCTCCGACCAGAGGCGGTTCAGGTCGCGGACCACGAAGCGGCGTCCGAGCGCGCGTGCGCCGCGGTTGCCTTCGACGACGAGCACGCGACCACGAAGCCGAGGCAACGCGCGCACGAAACGCTCCGCGGCGATCAGGCCGGCCGGCTCGTTGCCGTGAATCGCGCCCGTGATCACGAGCGTCGGTCCGTCGCCCTCGCGCCGATCGACACGCACCCGCGGGTCGTCCGGAACGCACGGGGCGTTCGGAACGGGTCGCACGAGGCGCACGCGCGGGCTCGTCATGGCGCGAGCAGCCGTTCGGTGAGCGCGAGGAAGTCCCGCTCGGTCATCAAGCCGACGAGGCGATCGTCTTCGACCACCGCGAGGGCGGTGACGTCGTGCGTGCGCAGGAGCCCGAGCGCGTCGCGCACGTCGGTTTCGGGGCTCACGACGATCGGGCTCGGGTCCATCAGATCACGCACCGCCTCCGGAGGATTACCGCGGGAGAGCGCGACGAGCCATCGGCGAAGGTCGAGCATGCCGAGCAGCTTGCCTGCGTCGTCCTCGACCGGCACGTGCCGCACGTGACGCCAGGCCATCATGCTGGCGGCGAGATCGACACGGTCCGCCGGCCGAAGTGTGACGAGGTCGGTGGACATCCACGCGCGCACGCGGCGATCGGGGGGCGCGTCGCAGGTGGCGGCGGTGAGCGGCGCCCACGTGTGCACGGGTGCGTCGTCCGATTGGGCGAGTCGTAGGCCATTGGTCAGCGCGGCCGACCGGGTGCTGGGGCGTGTGTCGGCGAGGGAGGCGTGCCCGGCGAGGAGCCACGCGGCGAGGGTGCGACGCTCGCGTACGCGGGCGTCGACGACGTCGAGGTAGTGGTCGGCTTCGTTCGCGTCGACGCCGGCGGAGCGGAGGCCGTCGCGGGCCAACGGGATGAGCCGTTCGCGGAGCAGCGTGACCGCGCCGCCACGCGTTCCGTCCGGCAGCACGAGCTCGGCGCCCAGGCCGCTGCGGGCGGCGGCGAGGAACGCTTCGCGGGCGCTCTCGAAGGGCAGCGTGCGCGCGGGGTCGCCGTAGGTCTGCGCGGCGCCGAGCATCAGGCCGTAGAAGAGCGCGGCGTTGGCGACCTCGTCGATGAGCGACGGGCCGCTCGGCAAGACGCGGCACTCGACGCGAAGGTGCGCGCGTCGGGTTCCGTCGTCGGCGCGGTGCGTGCCGTAGCAGCCGCGGTTCCAGCGCCAGACGGTGCCGGCGTGAAGGCGCAGCGCGCGAAGCTCGGGGAGATCGTCTTCGGGCTCCGAGCGGTCGTCGCCGATCAGGAGCGGGCGGTGGCGCGTGACGTCTTCACGGAAGAGCTCGAGGATCGATTCGCGCACCCAAGCGTCGCCGAAGCTGACGCGAGAGCGGCCGCCGCGTGCGCGTTGGGCTTCGGAGCGGGCGTCGACGGATTGGCGAAAGAGCGCGATCCGGGTCTCACGCCAGAGGCGGCGATCGAAGAGCAGCGGGGAGCCGGCGGCGGCGGCGAGCAAGGGCGCGCTGACCCATTGGGCGAGGTTGTAGTCGCGCGCGAAGTGCTCGGGGTCGGTCTGCAGGTGAAGCTGGAAGCTGGTGTTGCAGGCTTCGAGCAAGACCGAGGCGCTGCGCAGGCGAAGCTCGTCGATGCCTTCGATGTGCACGGAGGCTTCTTCGCCTCGCGCGCGTTGTACGGCGGCGTCCAGGGCGACGTAGCGGGCGCCCGGCGAGAAGGCGTGAGGCTCGAGGTCGTGGGGCTCGAGGGTCGGGAGAATGCCCGTGAGCACGGGGAAGGCGTCTTGTCGCGCGGCTTCGGCGCGCACGAGGGTGAGCACCTCGCGAAGCTCGTCGTGCAGGGCGGAGAGGCAAGCGCCTTCGAGGAGGCGCGGGGTGAGGTTCGCTTCGAGGTTGAAGCGCGCGATCTCGGGCGTGAGGCGGGGGTCCGAGGCGCGCGCGAGGATCGCGGGGGCGACGCCACGCGGGCGCGCGTCGGCGCCGACGAGGAAGAGTTCTTGTTCGGCGCCGAGGCGTCGCACGCCACGTTCGAGGCGTGGATCGTCGAGCACGCGCTCGAGCGCTTGCAGGTCGTCGAGCAACGCGGCGGTGAAACGCCGCAGGCTCTCCTCGTCCTCGATGCCGTGAACGCGCGCTTCCCCCATCGTCGCCCTCTCGCTCGGCCGCTGGCGTGAGCAAGCCGTGTGCCTCGTCCCCGGCCTGCGTGAGTTCGTTCGGAAAGCACGGAGGCAGGAGACTCGACGGTCTTCCGAGAGTCTCGCGTTCGTGGGGGCGCGGACGTGCGAAGGCCCACGGTGGACCCTTCGCGAGTCGTGGCGCACGGACGTCGCGGAAGGCGCAGCGTTTGCGCGAAGGGTTCGTTTCGCCGTGCGTCGTGAAGGGGATTCTGCGCGGCACGCGAGCTGCTGTTCGTGCGCGCATGCTGGCTCGCGAGACCATGACCCGCCGTGTCTACGTCGCTCCGCCGGAGCTCTCACTCGCCGACGGGTGGGCCATTCTCGAGCGTCATCGCATTCGGCACTTGCCGGTGGTGAGCGCGGGCGTGTTGCTCGGCATCGTGTCCGATCGCGATCTGCTCTTGCGCGCGACGCCGGACGGACGCGGGGGGCTTCGCTTCGACGACGCGCATCTCGCCGAAGCGATGACCCCCGCGCCGATCACGTGCTCGCCGAGCACGTCGGTCTCGGAGATCGCGCGTGTGTTGACGGAGCGAAAGATCGACGCGGTGCCGGTGGTCGACGACCTCGAGCGAATGGTCGGGCTCGTGACGTCGACGGACCTGATGCTGCTGTTGATCGGGCGGGAGGAAGCGCGGGATCCGATTCCGTTTCGGTTCGAGTTGGTGGAGACGCAGCTGGCGGCTTGAGCGGGGACGGGGACGGAGACGGAGACGGAGACGGGAACAGGGACGGAGACGGAGACGGAAACGGAGACGGAGACGGAGACGGAGACGGAGACGGAGACCGCGCTTCGCGCCGCGGACACGGCCACCGACACGGTCACCGACACGGTCACCGACACGGTCACGGTCGCGGCCACGGCCACGGCCACCGCCACTGCCCTTGTCCGGCGCTCACCCTCGACCCCCTCACGGCCCCCGCGCTAGCCTCTCGCTCCTTGAGCGACCCTCTCCCCATCGGCGCCACCTTGGCGGGGCATCGCATCGAAGCGCCGCTCGGCGGGGGTGCGATGGGCACCGTCTACCGCGCACGCGCCACGGACGGCACGCCGGTCGCGCTGAAGGTCCTGCACCCCGCGGTGCTCGAACGCTGGGATCTGCGTCGGCGCTTCGAGCGGGAGGCGCGTGCGCTCGCCGCCGTCACGCATCGCAACGTCATCGGCGTGCGGGAGCTCGGCGAAGAGGAGGGGCGGCTCTTTCTCGCGATGGAGCTGCTCGAAGGCGAGTCGCTCGAAGACCGTTTGGTGCGTGAGCGGCTCGACCCCGAGGAGGCGCTCGTGCTCGCGGACGCGGTGTTGGCGGGGCTCGCCTACGCGCACGCGCACGGCATCCTTCACCGCGACGTCAAACCCGACAACGTCTTCCTCACACGCACCGCCGAAGGCCTCGTGCCCAAGCTGCTCGACTTCGGGCTCGCGAAGCTCGACGACGACGCGTGGGGGCCGCGCACGCAGCTGACGACGCAGGGCATGGTGCTCGGCACCCCGACGTACATGGCGCCCGAGCAGATTCGTTCCGAGCCGGTCGACGCGCGCGCGGACGTCTACGCGATGGGCGTGATGCTCTTCGAGATGCTCACGGGCACCTTTCCTTTCGTGTCCGACGAGATCCCCGAGCTCTTTCGAATGCACCTCTCGGCGCCCGTGCCTTCGCTCGCGGAGTCGCGGCACGACCTCGGCGCCTCGCCCGAGCTCGAGACGTTGGTCGCGCGGGCGCTCGAGAAGGATCGTGACGCGCGTTTCGCCGACGCGGGCGTGATGCGCCGTGCGCTGCGGGCCCTTCCGAAACCGGCGGTGTGGTCCACGTGAGCTCGACGAAGCTCGGCATCGGCGACGTCGTCGACGGTCGCTACCGCATCGAGCGCGTGCTCGGCGAAGGCGGCATGGGCGCGGTCTTCGTCGCGGAGCATCTGCGTCTGCAGAAGCCGGTCGCGCTCAAGGTCGTGCACGCCTCGTTCGCCGGCAACGCCGAGCTCGCCGAGCGCTTCGCGCGCGAAGCGATGGTGAGCGCGAAGCTCGAGCACCCCCACGTCGCGAGCGCGATCGACTACGGCACCTTGGCCGACGGCAGCGCGTACCTCGTGATGCAGCTCGCGCGGGGCAAGAATCTCCGCGCGTGGATCGACCTCGGGCCGGATTGGAAGCTCGCGGTGCGTGTGGGCGCGCAGGTCGCGGATGCGCTCGCGGTCGCGCACGCGCACGGCGTCGTGCACCGGGACCTCAAGCCCGAGAACGTGGTGGTCGACGACCAGCTTCACGCGCGGGTGCTCGACTTCGGCATCGCGCGTGTCGCGGACGCGGGAGGCAGCGCCCTCACGCGCGTGGGCACCGTGATGGGCACGCCGGGGTACATGCCGCCCGAGCAGGCGGTGGGCGAGCCGGTCGACACGCGCGCGGACGTCTACGCGCTCGGCGTGATGCTCTTCGAGATCTGCACCGGCGAGCTGCCGTTTCCACAAGACGAGCTCGGCAAGATCCTCGCGGCGCAGCTCACGGCCGACGCGCCACGCCTCGCGACGCGTGCGTCGGGTGTGCCTCCGGAGCTCGACGCGTTGGTGGCATCGATGCTGACCAGCTCGAAACACGCCCGGCCCGCGGACGTGGCGCCGATTCGCGACGCGCTGCGAACGATGACGCACGCGCTCGGGCCGTCGACGGCGGTCGGTGCGCAGAGCGGGACCGTGCCGCGCGGCAGCGTGTCGCGTGAGGAAGAGGCGAGCGGCACGGTGGCGACACCCTCGAGGGACGGAGCGACGGTGGCGATGCCTTCGAGCCCCGACGCCAGCGCGACCGTGGCGTCGATTCCGGGGGCGCTCGGCTCGGTTCCCGCGGCGACGGTGGCCTCGAGCCCCGACGTGGGCGCGACGGTGGCGACGCCCGCGCCCTTCGGCGCGACGAGCCCACCCGCGGTCGCCGCTCGAGACTCGCAGCCCGTCGCCTTCGCGCCGACGATGATCGCGACGGCTCCGCCTTCGAAGCCCGCCCCCGCGTTGCCGAAGAGCGCCTTCGTCGCGATGGGCGCGCTCACCGTGCTCGTGGTCTCGTGTCTCGGCGTTCGCTCCGCCTGCGGCGGCGACGAGACCGAGGCGGTCACGGCGGTGGCGACGCCCGGAGGGCTCGGGCCGATCGGCGACGTGCCGGGCGAGCTCGCGACCGACGTCGCCACGCTCGTCACGAGCCCGGACGCCGCGACCCGCAGCGGCGCCGCGGCGCGATTGATGCCCCAGCAAGCGCAGCTCCCGGCGTTCGTACGCATGCTCTTGGCGGTCGAGACCTCGGCCGACTGCGACGACCGCCGCGACGCGGTGCGCGCGCTCCGGGTGCTCGGCGATCCGCGGGCGTTGCCGGCGTTGTTGCGCGTGCAGCGCGCGGACGACCGCGACGATCGTTGTCTGCGGCGGGATCTGCGGCGGGCGATCGAGCGGCTGACGCCTTGAGCCAGTGCTTCACGCATCGGCGACGCCGCTTCGCGGCAACGCGCTTTGCGCCTCGGAGGCGCCGCTTCGCGGCAGCGCGCTTCGCGCCTCGGAGACGCCGCTTTCGCGGCCGCGCGCTTCGCGCCTCGGAGACGCCGCTTCGCGGCCGCGCGCTTCGCGCCTCGGAGACGCCGCTTTCGCGGCAACGCGCTTCGTGCATCGGAGACGCCGCTTCGCGGCTGTGCGCTTCGCGCCTCGGAGACACCGCTTCGCGGCCGCGCGCTTCGCGCCTCGGAGTCGCCGCTTTCGCGGCAACGCGCTTCGCGCCTCAGGAGACGCCGCTTCGCGGCTGTGCGCTTCGCGCCTCGGAGACGCCGCTTCGCGGCCGCGCGCTTCGCGCCTCGGAGACGCCGCTTCGCGGCCGCGCGCTTCGCGCCTCGGAGACGCCGCTTCGCGGCCGCGCGCTTCGCGCCTCGGAGACGCCGCTTCGCGGCCGCGCGCGTCGTGCCTCTGGAGACGCGCTCCGCGCGCGGCGCGGCGGAGGCGTAGCCGACGCCGAGGCCGCCGCGCGAGGCGGCGGCGCCGGGCCGCCGGGCGGCTACCGCGCGTGAAGCATCCGCCAGCAGGCGGCCGCGACTCGGTCCGCGAGCTCGTAGGCTCGCTCGGCCGGAGCGTTCGGCACGTAGCCCCACGCTTGTGCGACGCGAAGCGCCGTCTGGGTTTCGTACGCGCTGCCGAGCGCCGACTGAAGGCGAAGCCGCCGGTTGCCGCCGGTGTGTCCGCGCGCTTCGGCGAGGTTGAGAGCGATCGACTGAGCGGCACGTCGCAGCTGGTCCGCGAGCGGACGGTCGTGCCGTGCCACCGCGCGTACCAGCTCGGGCAACGCGGCGATGAGGTCGTAGGCGAGTTGGAGGGGTCGGAAGGTCGGGTGGGGCTGGCTCATGCAGCGCCCCACGCGAGAGAGGCGTGCCAGCCGGCACGCGCGACACCGTGACGAATGAAGGCTGGCGCGACTGTCTCGCACCAGAGCGCATGAGTCAGCCCCACCCGGCCTGGAGACCCCGTCCCCCCAAGCAGCCCCTTGGATGCCAGCACCCCCACTTCTCGAACTCGACGGAGCAGGGCTGCCTCGAACACCACGTGAGCGAAGCGAAGCGGTCGTTGAAGCGCGAAGCGCGTCGTCGAAGCGCGAAGCGCGTCGTTGAGCGCGAAGCGCGTCTCTGCAGTGCGAAGCGCGTCGTTGAAGCGCGAAGCGCGTGGTCGAAGCGCGAAGCGCGTCGTTGAGCGCGAAGCGCGTCGTTGAGCGCGAAGCGCGTCGTTGAGCGCGAAGCGCGTCTCTGCAGCGCGAAGCGCGTCGTTGAGCGCGAAGCGCGTCTCTGCAGCGCGAAGCGCGTCTCTGCAGCGCGAAGCGCGTCTCTGCAGCGCGAAGCGCGTCTCTGCAGCGCGAAGCGCGTCTCTGCAGCGCGAAGCGCGTCTCTGCAGCGCGAAGCGCGTCTCTGCAGCGCGAAGCGCGTCTCTGCAGCGCGAAGCGCGTCTCTGCAGCGCGAAGCGCGTCTCTGCAGCGCGAAGCGCGTCTCTGCAGCGCGAAGTGCAGCGCGAAGTGCAGCGCGAAGTCGAAGCGTGAAGCCCGTCGTTGAGCAGCGCCTACACGTCCCCTCGCCGCACCGACCAAACGAACGCGTCGTACCAAAAGTGCATCAACGACACGACGATCGTCAGACTCCAAAGCGCATGCCGTTCCGCCGGCACCGTCGCCGCGAACGCCCCGTACGCGAACGTCCCGCCGAAGAACACGAGCAGCGCCCCCGCGCGTCGGAGCCGCCCGCGCGCGATTCGTCGGCCTTCGGACCACCACACGAGCGCGAGGTACTGCACCGCGTGGAAGAGGTTCATCACGAAGAACGCTTCGCCCCACGTGTCGAAGCCCCACGCCACGATCGAGCAGACGCCCGTCGACGTGACGAGCCAGAGCTTGAGCACCGAGACCGGCTCGCCGCGGCGCATGCGCCACCACGCGACGCCGAAATAGGTCGCGACCACCGACGCGATCGCGCCGCCGACCACCCACGCGATCACGGGGCGACGCGCGAGCGCTTCGCCGGGAACCTGCGCGAGCACACGCGAGATCGGATCGTCGAAATCGGAGAAGAGGGCGAAGTCGCCGACGTGATCGATCAACGTCGCGCCCGCGAGCACCGGGCCGACGTAGAGGATCTGGTTCATCGCGAAGTCGAGCTTGCGATCGCGCTCGGGCGGGACACCGGCGTTGCGGTCGTAGATGCGCGCGAAGCCGAAGGTCTGCGCGCCGGAATGCCAGACGTCCCAGAACGTCGCGACCACCGTCGCGGCGACCGCGATCCAATCCGAAGCGAGCAGCGCGACGAAGAGCAGGAGCGGCACGACGACGAAGCGCAGCCGGTGACGCGCGAAGATCGCGGGGTTCGCGTGGCTGCGAAAGACCACCGCGACGAGGTGCGCGTGAATCAGCACGCCGAGCCCGAGGCCCGCGGGGCTGTCGCCGAGCCACGCGAGCGGGGTGTTGGCCGGGGTGCCGGCGAGCGCGATGCCGAGCACCAACGCGAGCGCGGGCGGGCCGAGAAAGAACGCCCAGTCGTAGCGGGGTGAGACGAGGTAGGGGCTCACGACGCCGCCTTTGCCTCCGTCGCCTCCGCCTCGCGGCGAAGTCGCGCGCGCAACGCGAGCAGGAAGGTGGTCAGGCCCGCGAGCTCGAGGCTCTCTTCGATCCAATCGAGCACGCCGTATCCGAGGTTCTGATCGCCGTGGGCTTCCGTCCAGAGCCCGAGCGGCAGCTCCATCGCGAGCGCGCCGCCGAGGAAGAGGGCGGCTGCGAGCACGAAGCGGCGTCGATCGAGCGCGGGCAAGCGGCGCAAGAAGCCCAAGAACGACAGCCCCACCGCGAGCGCGATCGCCGCGCCGGGCACCACCCACCCGAAGTGCAGCGCGCCTTCGCCCTCGTACAACCCGTCCAGTTGCTCGTGAAGCTCGACCGCTTCGTCGACCGACGCGAGCACGAAGACGAGGCCGAGACCGACCCACGCCCGGCGATCCGCCGTCGCGCGCTCGGCGCTCACGAAGAGCGCCGCGGCGCAGAGCAGGTGCAGACCGCTCGCGAGCCACGTCGGCAGGTTGTGCTCGTAGCTGAGCGAGAGCGCGGTCGCGACCTCGGCGGGCCAGCCGAGAACGAAGTCGCCGACCTCTGCGACGAGGCCGGCGAGGGCGACGGCGACGACCGAGCCGACGAGCGCGCGGTCGAGCGGCGGCATCAACGGATACGAACGCGAACGTCCGCGTGGCCGTGTCCGCGGCCCCGACCGCGATGCTTGCGGTGCTTGCGGTGTTTGCCGCCACGAACCTCGAGCTGCACGGCGGGAGGCGTGATGACGACGCGTGGTGACGGCGGCGTGATGACGACGCGCGGCGAAGGCGGCGTGACGATCACTTCGCGAGGCGCGGCGACCTCGACGTCGACCCCGGCGGGCGCGACGACGACCGCAGGCGCGACCACCACCGTCGGCGCGTGGCCGACCCAACGCGTGCCGCCCGCGACGTAGACCACGTCGACCGGACCGGGGACGACCTCGACCCGACGCACGCGGCCTTCGAAGCGCACGGTGGTCGGGTTCCATTCGAGCTCGACGGTGCGCACGCCTTGGGCGACCGGGACCGTCACCGCGAGCTCGGCGCCTGCGGGCGGCGGTGCGCCGACCACGTACGCGTGCACCTCGCCGCTCGCGTGCGGCACGACCTCGATCGGTTGATCGCCGGCGACGACGACGGAGCCGCCGTGCGTGGCTTCGACCTCCACCTCGGGGCCGGACGCGAAGGTCGGCGGCTGCGCGACGAGCGTGGGGTCGGGGACGTCTTCGCCACACGCGCCGAGCGTCAGGCCGAGCGTCAGCGCGAGCCAACCGTAGGGGCGTCGCGTCGTGGGAGCATTCGTCGAATCGGGCATGGGAGTCCTCCTCGGCAAGCGCGAAGAATAGCAAGCGCATCCCGCGCGCCTCCGAGGACGTGCGCGTTTCGCGTGGCGAATCGCGACTCGTCAGGAGAGCCCCGGACGATCGATCCCGCACGATTGCACTGGCGTCGTTCGAAGGTGGGCGAGGGTGGGTGCGAACGACACTTCGTGCGACTTGGAAGTTTTGATCGGTGCGTTGCGCACCCTGCGCGAAGTAGAGTCGCGGCCTCGGATGTCGCCGCGGCACCTCTACCTGCACTACGTCACGCGAGAGGCACGCACGATGCGGCTCGGCGTCGGGCGCGACGAGCTCGCGGAGTTGGTCGAGTCCGAACGGCGTCGCGGTCTGCGTGCGGCGTCGCTCGCCGCGCCCTTCGAGCCCGGCACCTTCACGCTCAGCTTCGACGACGCGCACGTCTCGATTCGCGCGCACGCCGCGCCGGTGCTGAAGGCGTTGGGCGTGCCCGCGACGCTCTTCGTGCCCACGGGCTACGTCGGCACGAGCGCCGACTTCCTCGGCTGGGACGACCTTCGCGCGCTGCGCGACGCGGGCTGGACGCTCGGCGCGCATTCGGTGTCGCACGTGCGACCGAGCTGGCGCTTCTACGACGAGGACGAGGTCGCCCACGCGTCGCGTCTTCGCGACGAGGCGCAGCGCAGCCGCGAGATGCTCGAACGAAACCTCGGCATCGAGGTGACGCTCTACGCGTACCCCTACGGCGAAGATCCGCCGGCGGCGCGTGAGGCCGCCCGCTCGGCGGGGTTCGCGCGGGCGTTCACCGTGCGTCCGACGCTGGAGTGGAACGGGGACCCGCTCTCGGTGCCGCGCCTGGACGCGATGGTGGAGCGGCAAGCCGCCGCGCCCGAGACGCCGACCGCGATCAGCGTCGTGGTGCCCGCGTACGAGCGCGCCGAGATTCTCGCGGAGGTCGTCACGCGCCTCGCCTCGCAGACTTACCCGAAGGATCGCTACGAGGTCGTGGTCGTCGACGACGGATCCGAGAGCGACCTCTCGCCGATCTTCGCGGAGATGCCGGAGAACGTGCGCCTGCTCCGGCCCAAAGGCGTCGACGCGACGTTTCGCGCCGGCCAAGCGCGGCAATGGGGCGCGGACCACGCACGCTACGATCACCTCGCGTTTCTCGACGCGGACGTCGCGGTCGGTCCCGACTTCTTGTGGCACCTCGATTGGGTGCATCGGCGCGAGCGCGACGCCGTCGTGCTCGGCTACCTGAGCGGCTACAACCTTCACGACCTCGGCTTCGTGCACACGCTCGCCGACGTGCGCGGGCGAGACCTCGACGAGCTCGCCGTGATCCCGGACCGCTCGCGCGAGCCGGTGCTCCGAAGCTGCCTCGACAACCTCGACTGGCTCTCGGAGCCGTGGACGCTCTGCTACACGGGCAACGTCTCGATGCCGAAGTCGCTGCTCTCGCGGGTCGACGGCTTCGCGAAGGACTTCACGGGTTGGGGCCTCGAAGACGTCGACCTCGGCTACCGCCTGCACCGCGCGGGCGCGCGTTGGGTCTTCTCGCGTTGGGCGTTCGGCGCGCACCTCGTCGACCCCGACGAGCCTGCGCCACGAAACCCGTTTCGAAAGTCCGCGCCGACCCACGGCGACTTCGAGGGCTACCTCCGAAACCTCGCGTTGCTGGAGCGGCACGGCGAGGTGATGCGGCAGTTCGCGGCGCGCTCGCGTTCGGACGTCGACGAGACGTGCGCGCGACCGGGCACGGTGGGCATCGAGCACGGGGGCACGTCGCGTTTCGTCGCGCGCCACCACGACGTGCTGCATCGCGCGCAGCCGGGCGGGGTCTTCGCGCACGAGCTCCTCGATCGGGTCGCGTACGCGGCGAAGGTGGGGGCGCAATCGATCTACTTGCTGGGTGGCGAGCCGGCGGAGCATCGAGGCTTCTTCCACGTGCTGCATGCGGCGAAGGCGACCGGGGCGTGGGTCTCGATGCAGACGCTCGGGCACGCGTTCGCGGGCGAGGGTTTCGCGGCCGAAGCGAAACACGCCGGGCTCGATGGCGCGGTGGTGCTGGTGGTCGCGTTCGACGCGGCGGTGCACGACGCGGAGTACGAAGCCGGCGCGTACGAGGTGTTCCTGCGTGGCTACGAGGCGCTTCGCGCGAGCGGTCTCGAGCTCGCGGCGCGGGTGCTCGTCACGCCTTCTTCTTCGGCTTCGCTCGAGGGAACGTTGGCGCGGCTGCGCGCGGACGGCGTGAAGGTCGACGAGGTCTGCGTGACCGACGCGTCGCTGGACGACGCGGTGCGTGCCTGCGGCTTCGAACCGGTGCCGGCGGCGCCCTGAGAGAGATGCGGACGTCCAGCAAGCTGGAAACGACGAGGTGAGCTGAAGCGCAGTCGAGGGGACGGCGCGTGCGGGGCGCGGGCTCCGCTCTGTCCGGTCGAGCAGGGCGACCTCCTCCGGACTTCGCTTCGCTCAGCCACTCCGGAGGCCGCGGAGGTCTGCTGGACCTCCCGACGCTCCGCCCACACCCCGCCCCCGCCTCGAGCGCGCGATCTCGCGCGTCCCTCACGTCAGTCACTCGGCGCGAGGCAGGCGAATCACGAAGGCGGCGCCGCCGAGCTCGCTCGCTTCGCAGCGAATCTCGCCGCCGTGCTCGAGCACGACCTTCTTCACGATCGCGAGGCCGAGCCCGGTGCCGTCGCTCTTGGTCGTGAAGTAGGGATCGAAGACGGTCTCGCGATCCTTCTCCGGCACGCCGGGGCCGTCGTCTTCGACGCGCAGCTCGAAGCCCTCTTCGTGCGTCCGCGCTTCGACCCGCACGTGGCCGCCTCGCTCGCGACCCCGAAGCGCTTGAAGCGCGTTGCGCACGAGGTTGTCGGTGCAGCGCTTGAGCATCATCGCGTCGATGCGCACGGGCATCGCGTCGTCGGGGGTGACGATCTCGACCTCGGCGGCGCGACCGCCGGCGGCCCCCACGTCTTCGAGGATGGCCGCGACGCCACGCTGCAGATCCCGCACGAAGTCGCGCAGGTCCGCGGGCGAGAGGTCGGCGCGCGGCAGCTTCGCGAAGTTGCTGAACTCGCTGACGAGCCGTCGCAGCGTCTCGACCTCTTCTTCGATGATCGCGCACGCGTCTTCGAGCTTTCGAAGGTACTTCGGGTCGTCGCCCTTGTAGCTCCGGTGCATCTCCTGCGCGGCGAGCTGGATCGGCGTGAGCGGGTTCTTGATCTCGTGCGCGAGACGGCGCGCGAACTCCTGCCACGCGCCGATGCGCTGCAGGTAGTCGATGCGCGCGCGGCTGTCGCGAAGGTCTCGCACCATGCCGTTGAAGGCGCGCGTCAGCTCACGAATCTCGTCGTTGCCTTCGGTCGGCACGTGCACCGTGAGGTCGCCGGCACCGACCTTTCGCACCGCGACCGCCAGCGTGGTCACGCGTCCGGTCACGCGCCGCGCGAGCACCGCCGCGATGACGAGCGCCGCGACGATGACGAGCAGCAAGAACGCGAGGTAGACCCACGCGTAGGTGCCGCTGACGAGCTCGGCGCGGGCGTCGAGGCGGGTGTAGAGCTCGGCTTCTTCGCCGGCGGCCTGCAGCGCGGCGAAGAGCTCGGCGGGCGCCGTGGCCACGACCTCGAGGCGTCGCCGTTCGCCGAGTGGACGAAAGAGCGTGACGGGTCGCGCGCGCTCGGGATCGAGGCGCGAGGTCTCTTCCACGCGCAGGCTCTCGACGCCGTCTTCGTAGAGCGCGAGCGCGCCGACGCTCGGGTAACGTGTCAGCGCGTCGTGGAAGTAGCGCTCGACCGCGTCGAGCTCGGGGTGTGCTTCGGTCGGCGCGTCTTGCGCGGGCTCGTCGAGGGCTTCGAGGTCTTCGTCGAAGCCCCCGAACCCTTCGGGCTCCGGGTCCTCGTCGGGGCTCGGCGCGTCGAAGGGCGCGGTAGGCGTTCCCGCGCCGGGAAACGAACGGTGGAACGCGATCGCGTCGGCGATGGTCTCGGCTTCGCGGCGGAGCGTGTCGAGGTGCGCGCGGTGTGATTCGACGCCTTCGTCGAGGCGCGCGCGAACCGCGGGGTTCACGCCGACGCGGTAGGCGTCGAAGAGCGCGGCACGGCCGAGGACCAACGCGCCGATCAGCGTGGCCAACGCCGAGAAGGTCATCGCGCCGAGGATGCGCCGCTCGAAACGCGAGAGGCGGCTCACGGCGCCCCCGGCACACGCACGTTGGGGGAACGGAACTCGACGACACGATCCGCTTCGCAGATCTCACGCCGCACGATGTTGACGACGATCGGTCCGATGGGGCCGTCGGATTCGCGGCCTCCACGGAGGAGCTCGCGGCAGCGGCGACGGCTGATCGGGTTCAGCTCCGCGCGCACCGCGAAGTAGACCTCGCGTCCGCGTTGCGCGCGCCACTCGTTGGCGTTGCCGAGCGGGACGCGGCGCAAGACGAGGCATTGCTCGACGACGTCTTCGTAGCGGTCCATCACGACCGCGCGGCGGCCGCGGCGCACGACGAACTGGCGCGCGAAGATGTCGTACGAGACCGCGCAGGTGGCTTGGCGCTCCAGGATCGGTTGCGAAGACCCGACGCGGTAGGCCTGCACCGTGACGCTCAGGTGTTGCGCGATGCCGCTGCCGAGCCGCTCACGGACCTCGTCGCCGCGGGCGAGGTCCGCGACGCTGAAGTGCAGCTCGGGCACGCCGGAGTCGCTGAACGTGATGCCGATGTCGCGCACGGGCACACGCGATTGCGCCGCGGCGAGCGTGGTCACGAAGCTCAACGCGAGCGCCAACGCGGCGTGGAGGACGCTGCGCGGCGAACGATCGCGAACGCGGTCGAGCGAGGGCTTCGTCACAAATCGAGGAACCCGAGGAGGGTGGAAAAGCCGAGCTGGAAGGTGCCGACGCGGGTGTCCATGCGCAGCCCGATGTCGAAGGTGAGGTCGACGGGCAGACGCGCGGCCCCCTCGTAGCCGGGCACGGCGACCCGGAGATCGCGCCAATCCGCGAGGAGCAACAGGCCGCCGTTCACGTAGAGGTCGAGCGCGCGAAGTCCCTTTCGGCTGCGGTAGAGCGGCAGCTCGTATTGCACGTCGACGCGCGCGGCGACCTCTTCGACCCGCATCGGCGCGATGGCGGTGCCGAAGAAGTTGGGCGCGCGGCGCCGATCGAGCTGCATCTCGAGCATGCGACCCGGGACGAGGTCGGTGAGGTCGGCGATGTGGAACTGGTGGAAGAAGGGCGCTTGTCCGATGACGCCGCCCGCGAAGAGCGAGAGACGCAGCGTGTGGCCCCACGGCAAGGGCACCCAGCCGCGCACCGAGAGCTGGGTGCGCACGAAGTCGTAGTCGCTGCCGAGCACCGGGTGGCTGAGCTCGCCGGTGAAACGCACGTGCAAGCCTCGGGTGGTGACGACGGGGTCGTCGCGGCGGTCGTAGACGAGGCCGAAGCGCACGAGGCTGACGAAGGAGAGACCGTCTTCGATCGCGAAGTCGATCGGGCGGACCATGCTGCCGAAACGTTCGCTCGCCGCGTCGGGCCGCGAGCGCAGATCGACCATCTCGCCCTGCCAGTCGAGAAAGAAGCGGGTGCTCGCGCCGAGGTCGTGGCCGGTGCCGAGCACCACGCCGCCGCGTTGGTAGAAGACGACCGCGTTGCGCGCCGCGATCTCTTCGAGGCAATCGGCGTCGTCGGGATCGCATTCGCCCGCGTCGATGAGCGGGTCGTTGCCGAAGTATTGGCGCGCGCGGTGGTAGAAGAACGCCGAGCGAAGGGACCAGTCGCGCTTGAAGAGGCGCGGGTGCTCGTGCTCGAGGCGAAAGCCGTTGGCGCGGGACGAGAGCAACACGGACGCGGAGAGAGACGAGCCCGAGCCCAAGAAGTTCGATTCGGTGAGCGTGAAGCCGACGTAGGGGAGCAGATCGACCGAGGTGTCGCGCGTGGCTTGCACGCCTTCGCTGATGCCGAAGGTGAGGCCGCCGACTGCGATGGTGTTGCGCTCGACCACGCGAATCACGAGGACGACCCAGCCGCGTCGCTCGCCGGGCTCGAGGCGGAGCGAGACCTCGTCGAACCAGCCGGTGCCGCGCAGGCGCCAGGTGAGGGTCTCGAGCTCTTCGTCCTCGGGGTCGAGCACCGCGCCGCGCTCGTAGGGCACGTAGCGACGGATCACGGAGCTGCGGGTGCGGGTGTTGCCCTGGATGCGGACGGCCTCGACGAAGTAGCGCACCCGGACGTCGCGGCTCTCGACGTCGTCGCGTCCGTGGGTGTCGAAGAAGTCGTCTTCTTCGGCGCCTTCGGGGGGCGGTTCGGTGTCGCCGTCGCCTTCGTCGTCCGGGGTGGGCTCTTCGTCGAAGAACGAGGTGTCGCCTTCTCCCTCCGCCGTGGTCGGGGCTTCTTCGGCGGCTTCGAGGACCTCGGGCGCGGATTCTTCCGGCGCGGCTTCCGGCGGCTGCGCGTGAACGCCCGCCGCGAGCGCGACCGAGAGCACGGCGAGGCCGAGGCCGCGCCGGAGCCGGGTCGCGTGAAGGGAAGCCATGGGGCGGAACATAGCAGGGACGGGGAGGGTGTCGGTGTGGGTGCGGCGCTGCCGTTCACCGTGGTCGGTGGCTCGGTGGTTTCGAGCGACGGACGTGTCGGTCGCGCGGGACACGCCGGTCGGGTTCGGGCCCCGGGTTCGAGGCGACCCGCGCGGCGGCTCGACTCGAAGGTCACCACGAACCCGTCCGTCGCGTCCCGCGCGCCCTTGCTCGAGCGAGGCGATCGGTGGACGTGCCGGTCCTGCGGGATGGGGGTTCGGCCGCGGGACGGGAGGAGCGGTTCGCGTCACGAGCTGCGCGCGTGACACGACCCGTGCTCGCTGGTGCGGCTCGAGCCATGCGAGTGCTCGCTGCTCCGCGTCGTGAGCTTCGCGCACGACACGTGGCGCCGTTCGGGGTGGGAGCGGGCGGAAGAGCGAGGGGTGAACGTGAGCACCCGAGATGTTCTTGCGGAAAGGGCTCGTGGGGAGGACGGGCGAGGGAGCGACACGGGTGGCGTGACGCGGTGCGAGGTCGCGTCGTGAGCTCGCGCGCACGACACGACTCGCGTGGATGTGGACACGACGCGCACCTGGCTGCGTCGAGAGCTCGCGCGCCCGACCCGACTCGCGTGGGTGTGGACGCGACGCGCACCTGGCCGCGTCGAGAGCTCGCGCGCACGACACGACTCGCGTGGGTGTGGACACGACGCGCGCCGACGTCCCTGCTATCACCGCGCCCATGTCCACCCGCCTGCTCCCCCTCGCTCTGGCGCTCTCGTGTTTCGTGGTCGCCTGCGGAGACGACGACGCCGCGCCGGCCGACGCGTCGGTCGACGCCACGCGCGACGGGGCGGCAGGGGCGGCGTTGGTGGACGCGTGGTGTCCGATGTTCGCGGCGCGCCAATGCGAGGCGTCGATCACCACGTGCGGGTGCGGCGACGTTCCTGGCTTCGGCGATCTCACCGCCTGTCGTGCGCGGGTCGAGCGTGCGTGCCGGGAGCAGCTCGGGCGCTTCACCGGCGATCCGGCGTTCGAGCTCGCGTCCGAGATTCCCGCGGCGTGTTTCGACGCGCTCGACGAGGCCTTCGGCGCCTGCGACGTGCCGCCCGCGGACCTCTTCACCGTGCGTTGTCCGCTCGTGTGGCCGAGCGCGCTCTCACGCGAGCTGCCGAGCGAGGGGCCGTGTGTCGAAGGGCTCTGCGCGGAAGGCACGCGTTGCAGCTCCGAAGGCGCGTGCGCGGTGCCGAGCGCCGGTGGCGCGTGTGGGAGCGTCGGCGATTGCCCCGCCGAGCAACGTTGCGGCGACGAGGGCTCGTGCCGTCCGCTCGCGACCGAAGGCGCTGGCGCGAGCTGCACCGGTCCCGACGCGTGTATGGGGGATCTGCGGTGCCTCGCCGCGACTCGGCGCGAGTGCGCGCCGCAGGACCCGGGAGGCAGCTGCGTCTCCGACGACACGTGCGCCAGCGGTGAGTACTGCGCGGAAGGCACCTGCACGACCGCGCCGGGCGAAGGCGAGGCGTGTGGCAACGGCGTCGCCTGCGCGACCTCGCTCGCGTGCGCGTTCATGCCGGGTCCCGACGAAGGCACCTGCCAGCCGCTGCCCGAGAACGGCGAAGCGTGCGCGCTCGGTCCGATGGGACCTTTCGTCTGCGCGGCCGGGCTCGCGTGCCGCGATCGCTTCTGCGGCGCGATTCCGGGTGAAGGCGAGGACTGCGCGGTCGGCGACGTGCGCTGCGTCGAGGGGCTCGGGTGCGCGGTCGAAGGCGAGCGCAGCGTGTGTCGCGTGCGAGGCGGCGTCGGCGCGGCGTGCATGCTCGACGACTCGTGCGAGGCCGGCACCTATTGCGACTTCTCGGAGAACGCGTGCGCGACCTACCTCGCCGCCGGAGAGGTCTGCCGCGCGGGCAACGAGTGCGGCCCCGACGGATCGTGCGTGCCGGACGAGACGGCGACGACCTTCCGCTGCGTGCGGCGCCCGGGTGAGGGCGAGGCGTGTTTCCTCGACGACTCGTGTCAGCCGGGCTTGGTCTGTCGTTCGCCCTTCGACGCCGGGGTGTGCGCGCCGCCGATCTGCGCGTCGGTCGTGTTCTGAAGCGAGAGCCCGCGGGCATCACTGGCCGTGATACCCGCTCCCTTCTCGAGGGAGCGGGCCGCCTCCCGAGCCTCGTCCACGTGGATCCCAGTCCCTCGAGCGGATGGACCCCGAGCGACCGCTGTTCGTCGTTCTCTCCGAGGGCACGGCGCGCCGCTCGCCCGGATTGGGGCTCCGCCCACACCGAGCCGCCTCTGCGCTCGCACGGATTCCTCCTTCCAAGCGCAGGCTGCGCTCAGTCCAGGCCCAACACGTCGGTCGGCTCCAACACGTTCGCTTGCGGATCCCCATCCCCGAGCGCGCCGGTCTCGTCGCTCCCCATGCACACCACGCCGCCGCTCGCGCGCACCGCGCACCAGCGGTAGGTGCCGACCGTGATCGCCACCGCGTCGTCGATCGGGCGCGCGGTCGTGCCCGCGCGCATCGGCGTGAAGCGCGTGCCCGTCGTCACGCCGTCGATCCAGCTCAGCCCGGTGATCTGGTGGCCCCAGCAATACACCTCGCCGCTCGCGGTGCGCGCACAGCCGGACGTGTTGCCGAGCGCCACCTCGACCACGGGCGGCATGCCCGCGATCTGCGTCGCGCTTCGCACGATCGAGCCCGCCGCGCTGCCCAGGCCGAGCGAGGAGTTCGGGTTCTCGCCCCAACAATGCACGCTGCCCACCGACGTCAGCACACACGCGTTCGAGAGCTGCGCCGAGCTCGACGCGAACGCGATCGCGTCGGGCGGTACGCCGTCCACCCGCGTGTCGGCGCCACCGACGCCCGTCGTCGTCCCGTCGCCGACGATGCCGTTGCCGTTGTCGCCGAAGCACGACACGTAGCGCGCGCCCGCCGGACCACGCAGCACGCAGGTCGCGCGGTGTGTGCAGTGCACGTCGACCGCGTCGTCGATGCCCGGGACCGGCAGAGGCGTCGGCTGCGCCCACGCCGGCGACGAGTTCGAGAACGTGCCGTAGCCCGTCTGTCCGTACGTCCGGTAGCCCCAACACCACACCTCGCCGGTCGCGCGCACCGCGCAGCCGTGGGCGAGCCCGACGTCGAGCGTACGTGCGTCGTCGATCTCGACGACCGGGCCGGGCGCGTAGGTGCCCGTCGCGATCACCCCGCGACCGAGCTGCGCGGCGTCGTTCTCGCCCCAACAGAGCAGCCGCCCGCTCGCGAGCCGACCGCAGCCGACTTCCTGGCCGATCTCGACCTCGACCAGACCCGCGAGGGTCGTCGTGGTCGGCGCGGTTCGCAGCGAGAAGAACGTGCCGCGCTGCATGTACGCGCTTCCCCACGCGGCCACGCCACCCGTCTCGCGCAACGCCATCACGGTGGAGTTGTTCGCGCTCTGCCCCGTCGCGAGCTGCACGACCGGCGAGCGATCGCAGACGCCCGCGACGTCGAGCCCGCACGTGTCGCCCGCGCCACACGCGTTGCCGCAGGTCCCGCAATGCACCGGGTTTCGCGCGACGAAGGTCTCGCAGCCGTTGTCCGGATCACCGTCGCAATCGCCCCACGTCCCGTCGCAGACCACGTTGCATCCGCCGGCCGCGCAGGTGCTCGCGCTGGCGTTCACGAGGGCCCCACAGGCGCTCGCCGCGCCTTCGTCGACGTTCGGATCGCAGTCGTCGTCGCGTCCGTCGCAGGACTCCGTGTTCCCCGGGAAACGCGTCGCGTCTCCGTCGTCGCAGTCGTCGCCGAAGCTCGAGAGCAAGCCTTCCGGCAGGCACGTCGTCACCGGCGAGCCAGCGCCGCGACCGTCGCCGTCGACGTCGAGGTACCAAACCTCGGTGACCGCTTCGTCGCTCGTTCCGTCGCAGTCGTTGTCGACCGAGTTGCAGCGCTCGGGCGCCGACGGGTAGCGCATCGCGTCGGTGTCCGCGCAATCGCCGGAGCGCTCGCTCGTGCCCGCGGGCGCCGTGCAGCGGAAGATCACCGCGCCTGGATCCGCGACGCCCCAACCGTCGCCGTCCGCGTCCGGGAAGAACGCGAAACGAATCCCGCCTTCGTCGATTCGTCCGTCGCAGTCTTGATCGACGTCGTCGCACACGTCGCGCACCCCGGGTCGCACGCTCGCGTCTTCGTCGTTGCAGTCACCGCCCCGTGGCACCCGCGCCGGCTGTGGCTCGCACGACTCGATCGGCGGCGAGCCTTCGTCGCCGTAGCCGTCGCGATCGCGGTCGAGGTACCAGAGCGCGTTCGCGTCCGCGCCGTCGACGACGCCGTCGCAGTTGTCGTCGATGCCGTTGCAGAGCTCTTGCGCACGCGGTCCGACGAAGGGGTTCGCGTCGTCGCAATCGCTGCCGCCACAGACGACGTCCGCGACTCCGTCTCCGTCGTCGTCTTCGGTGTCGCCCGGGCCCGTGCCGGGCGCGTCGGCGAATCCGTCGCAGTCGTCGTCGATGCCGTTGCACCGCTCGGCGGCCGCCGGATTCACCATGCGATCCGCGTCGTTGCAGTCGCTCGAGCGCGTCGAATAGCCGGGCACCGGCGCGCAGGAGATCACCACGGTGCCACCCGCGGCTCCGAATCCGTCGTCGTCTTCGTCGGGGTACCAAGGCACCGACACGGGCGCTTCGTCGGAGACTCCGTCGCAGTCGTTGTCGAGGCCGTCGCAGATTTCGAGCTGCGCCCGATGGCGCGTCGGCGCGGTGTCGTCGCAGTCGTCGCGCACCGGCGAATACCCCGGCTCGCCCGGGCAGACCATCACGCCCTCGGAGGCTTCGTCGCCGTGAAGGTCGCGGTCCGCGTCCGGCCACTGCATGCGGAGCAGGCCCTCGTCGATCGATCCGTCGCAGTCGTTGTCGAGGCCTTCGCAGACCTCGGGCACGCCCGGGTGCGCGTCGCGGCGTCGGTCGTTGCAGTCGTCGCCGCAGCGCATCGTGCCTTCGAAGTCGTTGCAGCAGAGCGCATCGACGAATCCGTCGCCGTCCGCGTCGCGGTCGCCGAAGGTCGCGGGGTCGCAGTCTTCGTCGTGGCCGACGGAGTCGCAGATCTCGACGTTGCCGGGGAAGCGGTCGGGGTCGGTGTCGTCGCAGTCCGCGCCGCCACATTCCGCCGCGTCGACGCCGTCTCCGTCGGCGTCCGGCTCCACCGCGCAGCTCGTCACGCAGCGGCCTTCGTCGGCCAAGCAGCGTTGCGATTCGAGGCAGGGCGGCGTGCCGGCCACGCATCCGCGGCCGTCCGCGCCTTCGCCCGGCGCGCAGGTCTCGACGCCGTTGCAGAAGAGTCCGTCGTCGCAGTCCGTGTCGCTCGCGCAAACGAAGGGTGTGCCTCCGTCGCCGGTCGGCGGCGCGTCGTCGCCTCCGCAGCCCAACCCCGACACGACGAACGCGAAACACGTCGCCGCCCAAGCTCCCCCGAGCGTGGTGCGCATGATGATCCCCCCGACGGAACACGCGCGCGCGGCCCCCGCGGCGCCGTCCGCGAACGACGCTACCAAACGCGTTCCGAGACCTCACCCCAGGAATCGCCGCGGTCCCCGATTGCGGAAGCCACGGGATCCCGCGACGCTTCGCCCGTGCCGAACGTCTTGGTCACCATTCCCTTCAGTCATTTCTGCGAGAAGGCGCGGTGGGCGCTGGACCTGACCCGCACGCCCTACGTCGAACGACGGCTCGTGCCGCCCCTGCATCTGCTCGGCACGATCCCTCGCGGCGGGCGCACGACGCCCTTGTTGGTCACCGAAGACGGCAAGCGGCTCACGGACTCGACCGACATCTTGCGTTGGCTCGACGATCGTTCGCCGGGCGCGCTCTACCCGCGCGACCGCGACGAACGCCGGGAGGTCGAGGCGATCGAGGATCAGCTCGACGAGGTGGTCGGGCCTGCGGTGCGGCGCCTCGTCTACCACGCGTTCTTTCAGAGCGACGTCGACGTGCTGACGCCAATCTTTCGAGCCTCGTCGCGAGGCTGGCAACGAAGCGCGGCGCCCGTGCTCTCGCGCGTCGCGAAGCCCGTGATTCGAAAGGCGATGAAGGTGAACGCCGCGGGCGCCGCGCGTTCACAGGCGGCGCTCGAGCCGGCGCTCGACGCGTTGGACCGACGCCTCGAAGGGCGCGAGTACCTGGTCGGCGAGGCCTTCACCGCCGCGGACCTGACCCTCGCGGCCTTGCTCGCGCCGTTCGTACGTCCGGAAGAGCATCCGGTCTCGGGCGGGTTGCAGCTGGGCGTGGCGGCGCTCGACGCAGACCGAGATCGGTACCGCGCGCGGCCGAGTGGGAAACACGCGATGCGGGTGTACGCGGCGCACCGCTGAGCCGCGGCGGACCGAGCACGCCGACGGAAAACGAAACGGCCGACGCTCACGCCGGCCGTCTTCGCCATCGCTCGACGTTCAGTCCCAGGCCGAGAGGAACGCCGCCAGGTCGTCGCGCTCCACCTCGCTCAACGCCGCGGTGCCGGGATGCGGCTCGTGGTCCGTGCAGCCGTCGATGGCCTCGCGCAGCGACGAAGCGCAACCGTCGTGGAAGAAGGGCGCGCGAAGGCCGACGCCGCGAAGCATCGGCACCTGCCAACGCTCGCCGCCGATCGAACGGGACAGACCGTTGGTGCCGAAGCTGCCCGAGTGGCACGAGGCACAATCCGCGGCTTCGAAGACCGCCTCGCCTCGCGCGACCGCCGTTTCGTCGGCCGTGGCCGCGACCACCTCGAGCGTGTCGAGCCAATGCTCGAGCGACGCGACCTCGAGGCGCTGCAGCGCGTGGCCCTTCATGCGGCCCTCGAAGGTCTGCGCCATCACCTCGGCCATGTCGCTCACGTCGCCCTTCCAATGGAAAGGGGCGAGCGCAGCGACACCGCCGACGAGACTCTGGGTTCGGCGTTCGCCGCGCCCGAAGTTCCACACCAAGCCGTCGTCGCGGCCCTCGGCGTGGCACGACGCGCACGCCATCTGAACCTCGGTGGTCTGGTGGAAGAGCGCGTGGCCGACGTCGCCGACCTCGGCGACGACCTGCGGGCCGCGGCCGTGGAGGATCGGCGAGACGGGGTCGCGCTTCAGGACCGAGACGCTCGCGTCGTCGCGCACCGCCGCGAGGAGGAGCTCGCCGTACCGCTCGACGCTCGGGACGCGTTTGTTCTCCATGCCGAAGGTCACGAAGGGCCCCTCGCATTGGGTTCCGTCGAGCGACACGCCGGCCCGATCGACCTGGAAGACGCCGCGGTCGCCGCTCGCCAGCCACGTGCCCGTCGGGCCGTCGACGAAGTCGACGAAGAAGCCGCCGCGCGAGAGCGCGCGCACGTTCCAGGCGCGCGCCGAGTCGAGCCGCGTCAGCGCGGTGCCCACGACCGGACTGCCGCAGAAGCCCCGTCCGCCCTCGCCGCTGCCGTAATCCTGGGGAGTGCCGCGCGGGTCTTCGGCGACCGCGGCGAGCGCGCTCACGGCCGAGAGTTGGTGCAACACCGTGACGCCACCGCCGACGGCCGCGCGCATGCGCCACGCGGTATTCGCGAGGCGGGGACCTCGAGGCCTCGGGTCGACGACCTCGCGCTCGTCGATCTCCATCGGAGGCGGCGCGGCCTGGTCCGGAACGTCGTGCTTCGCGATCACCTCCAGCGATCCATCGACCTCCCAGATCTCGGCCGCCAGGAACACGCTCACGAAGATCGCGTCGTTCTCGTCGACCACGACGTCGCGAAGGTCGGGCCCGAGCGTCGCCCGTTGCAGGACCTCGCCCTCGGGCGAGAGCGCGACGAGCTCGCCGCCAGCGCACGCGACCAGCACACGGTCACGCGAGGGATCCGCCGCGACGCCGCGCGGTGCCGCGCAGACCTCGTGGGTCCCGAGGAGGGTGCGGCTCTCGACGTCGATGCGCGCGACCTCGCCCACACCGCGAAGGCTCGCGACGACTTCGTCTCCGACCTGGGCGAGCCGGAAGGGCGTGCTGCCCTCGGGAAGCACCACCTCGGCAACGACACGGGGCACGAAGTCGAGGCGGTCGTGCACGTAGACGCGGTCGCGCTCCGGGTCGGCGACCCAGAGCGTGTCACCCACGAGGAGCGAGTGACCGCCCTGCACCGGCAACGACGTCACGCGGTTCACCTCCGCGATCGACGTGTTCGCCTCGAGCACGGGCACGTGTGCTTCGAGCGTGGGCTCGGTGGGTGCGCTGCACCCGAGAAGTGCTGCGAGCAGTAGCCAACCTCGGCGCATCGTCCGTCCCTCCCTTGCTTCGTCCGCGTCGCTCGAAACCACGTGGGTGGTGCGAACGGAGCGTCGGACGAGTCACGAAGCCTAACGGAGGTGAAGTCGCTTCGCCTCCCTCGAACGAGGTAGAAGACGCGAAAACGAACACCCGGAACCGCTCGAAGAACGCCGACTCTTTCGAAAGGAGGCGGAGGCACGATCCGGCACACTTTGCTCGACGGCGTCGAGGATTTCGCGCCGAGTGGCCTCGTGTGCTCGCTTCCCGAGCATGCTCGGGAGAAACGGCAATTCCTCGAGGGAAGAGTCAGGGCTCAGCGCGACAAGAAACGCTCGAGCGCCGGACCGTGATGCGTCGCTTCGTCCAGGCCGATCTGGAAGGTCTCGTCGACCGGGGCGTCTTGGCGGTAGTCCCAACGCGAGATCGGAAGCGGTCGCGTCGGTGCGACGTAGAAACGATCGCCCTGCTCGCCGACGAGCTCCGACTTGTAGGGGCGCGTCATCAACACGACGTGCCGCTTCACCTCCGGAATGTCTTCCAGCAAATACGCCGGCGCGTTGTCGACCATGCTCCCGTCGAGCAGGAGCTCTTGGCCGAAACGGCCGCGCCGGGTGAACGGCGGCGTCGACGAAGACGCGAGCACGAGCTCGGTGAGCTCTTCGGGGCTCTCGCAATCCCGGGCGTCGTAGGCGCGCGGCGTGAACCCGAGCTTCTGCGGGAAGGTCGGGTGCACCATCTTCGGGCGCACGGCCTTCTCGAGCGTGTAGAAGCCGAGGCCGAGCGCCACACCGACCACGCTCGGCATCGCCTTCGGGAACGCCGCGCAGAGGAAACGAATCGGGAAAGGCTGGTTGCGCAGGTTCTCGAGGCCGCCCTCGGAGAGCGCGTCGATCAAGGTCGCGCGGTAGATGTCGTGGTGCGGGAAGGGTCGCTTGCCCTCCAGCACGCGCGACCACTGCATGTGCCCACGCACGCCTTGGCGTCGCTCGGCGAAGAACTTCCGCGCGCGGTCGATGCGGCCCGAGTAGAGCAGCACCGCCATCGCCGCACCCGCGCTGCAACCCGCGACGCCCGCCACGCGGGGCAACATCTGGTCGCCCCAGCGCTCGAGCAGGCCGAGCTGGTAGAAGGCGCGGCTTCCGCCGCCGGCAAAGGTGAGTCCGAGGTCGCGCTGCTCGCTCATGGGGCGCGAAGGTAGCGCGTGACGGGGGCGTGGCGAGGCGACGTTCCCCTTCGCATGGGAGCGCCCTGCATGCGAGCCTTGGCCTCCCGTGAGCTCGGTCGCCGTATCCCGCCCCGAAGTGCAGACCTTCTCGCCCGGCGACTTCGAGTCGACCGCGCACTTCTACGACCGCGTGCGCAACGCGCAGCTGCACCCGCTGGTCCGAAACTTCCTCCAGCTCGGCAACGCCCGCATCGCCGAGCGCTACGTGCACCTGCACCCCGAGGCGAAGCGCGACGCGGTGGTGGCGACCCTTCAGAGCCACCCGAAACATTTTCGCTGGGGCGGCGCCGACCTCTTCCTCGCGACCAGCGAGCGGGGCTACCGGCAGATGGTGGTCATCGAGACGAACTCCTGCCCTTCGGGGCAGAAGTCGATGCCGCTCCTCGACGAAGCCGACGAGCACGCCGGCTACCGCACCTTGGTCGCGGGCTCGTTCCTGCCGCTGCTCGAAGACAAACGAAAGCTCCCGGCCGGGGGGCTCGCGGTCCTCTACGACAAGAACCCGATGGAGGCGTCGGGCTACGCGGCCACGCTCTCGGACCTGACGGGCGAGCTGGTGCACCTCGTGCCGTGTTTCGTGGGGGACGAGGATCCGCCCTGGCGCTTCGACGACGGGGCGCTCGAGGTGCGGGTCGAGGGCGCCTGGCAGCCGATTCGCGCGGCGATGCGCTACGTGACGCAGCGCCCTTGGACCCGGATCCCGCCGGTCACCAAGACCCTCATCTTCAACCCGGTGCTCGCGTGCCTGGCCGGGGGTCGCAACAAGGCGATCGCGTCGAAGGCCTACGACCTCTTCAACGCCGACGCGCGCCAAGACGGCCTCGAGCTGCGTACCCCGGAGACCATCTGGGACGTCGCGCGCAACGAGGTGCCGCTCTGGGTGCAGCGCATGGGCGGCGTCGCGGTGGTGAAGAACCCGTACAGCAACGCGGGTCAGGGCGTGTACACGATCACGAGCCGCGAAGAGCTCGACGCCTTCATGGCGACCGAGCAGCGCTACGACCGCTTCATCGTGCAGGCGCTGATCGGCAACCTGCGTTGGAGCAGTCGCGGGCGGGCGGGGCGCCTCTACCACGTCGGCACGGTTCCGGATAAGAGGAGCCGCATCTACGCGGCGGATCTGCGTTTCATGGTCGGCGCGGGACCTTCGGGTTTCTTCCCCGTCGCGATCTACGCGCGCCGCGCTCGCAAGCCGCTCGAGGCGGAGCTTCCGGACGGGGCGTCGAGCTGGTCGATGCTCGGCACGAACCTCTCGGTGAAGACCGAAGCCGGCGCGTGGGACACCGAGACCGAGCGCCTCCTCCTCGTCGACAGCCGCGACTTCAACAAGCTCGGCATCGGCGTGGACGACTTGATCGAGGGCTACCTGCAGACGGTGATGGCGGTGACCGCGATCGACCGCATGGCCGGCCAGCTCGTCACCAGCAAGGGCGTCTTCCGCAAGCGGCTCTTCTCGTCGCTCAACCCCGATTCGGCCCTCGTGGACGAGATCGTGGTCGGGAAAAGCGGAGCAAAAACAGAGGTTTAGGGCGGCGCGACGGGGCGCCGCGAGAGCGCCTCAGCGCTCGTAGCCCTCGTCCGCGGCGGCCTTCGCGGCCTTGCCACGCTTGAGGTCGATCAGGAACGCGACGCCGACGCTCAGGAAGTAGAGCACGATGAGCGGGATGAGCATCATCAGCTGCGAAGCGACGTCGGGCGGCGTCAGCAACGCGGCGATGACCGTCGCGATGATCATCCACCAGCGCCCGAAGCGCAGCAGGCCCTTCCAGGAGACCAAGCCGAGCGCGCTGATCGCGCTGACGATCACCGGCACCTCGAAGACCACGCCAAAGGCGAGCAGCATGCGCACCGAGAGCGAGATCTGTGCGTCGATCATGATCGTCGGCGTCAAACGCAATTCCCCGGAGGGAAGCTCGCCGGCGAATTCCAGGAAGGTCTGGAAGCCGTAGGGGAAGACGACGAAATACCCGAAGAGCGCGCCGCCCGCGAAGAAGAGCGTCGAGGCGAGCACGAAGGGGATCGCGAGCAGCTTCTCCTTTCGGTAGAGGCCGGGCGCGAGGAAGCCCCAGAGCTGCCAGAAGATCCACGGGCTCGCGCTGAGGATGCCCGCGATGATCGAGATCTTCAGGTACGCGACGAAGGGGTCGAGCAGGCTCTGGAAGTGAATCTCGGGCTCGATGCCGTTCTGCCGGTACGCGAAGATGAGCGGGTCGAGCAGGATCTCGAGCAGGCGCTCCTTGAAGTACCAAGCGACGCCGAGGCCGGGGAGGATGCCCCAGACCGCGCGCACCAAGCGGACCCGAAGCTCGCCGAGGTGCTCGAAGAAGCCCATCTCGACGTCGTCTTCGGGGACCTCCGGCTTGTCGCTCACGACGCGGCCTCCTCGTCGGACGAGCCGTCGGACGAAGCGTCGGGTCCGGCTTGGCGCGCGATCGGGCCGACGGAGGCGTCGTCGTCGTCTCCGGCGTCGAGGGCCGCGCGGCTCCGAGCGTCGGCGAGATCGACCCCCTCGGGCGGGCGCTCGCGCAGCCGATCGTCGGCGCTCAGCGTCGGAGGCGGCTCCTTCATGACCTGCTGCGGGAGCTTTCGCAGCGACGCGAGCTCGTCGTCGCGGAGCAGGTCGTCGATGCCGCTCTGTTTGCGCAGCTCGGTGCTGGCCTTGCGGAACTCGCGAATGCCCTTGCCCACCGCCTTGATCAGCGTGGGCATGCGGTTCGGTCCCACGGCGAGGAGCATCACGATGGCGATGATCACGAGCTCGCCGCTGCCGATGCCGAACATGGGACCCCGAGCATGGCGCTCGGGGGTGGTGCCGAGCAAGCCGACCGTGTGCAGGGCTGCGGTGCTCGGCTTCTTGCAGGGCTGCGGTGCTCGGCCTTCGGCCTGCGCGCCTACCGCCCGCTTGGGGAGGCTCTGCCTCCCCCTTCCCCTCCGTGCCTCGGAGTCTCCCTGCGCTTCGCTCCGGTCGGCTCCTGCGGTGCTCCGCGGCAGTTCGAAGCGTGAATCGTGCACAACGGAGCGGACGTAGTCCGCGGAGGTGCACGATTCCGCGAGACTATCGACCCACGCAGAGCGCGGCGTCGATGCAGGGGCTAGCCGCCCCTTTTGAAACCCTGCGAGCCGTGTCGCATCGGGAGCAGCGCGAGTGCGGGGGTGGCGTGTACGGGGTTCGGCCTTCGGCCTCTTGCAGGCCGAGCACCGCAGCCCTGCACATCGTGTCGGATTTGCGTCGGTGTGCCGCCGGGGTGTGCCGATCAGTCCACGAGGTCGTCCACGTACCACGGGTCGATGCCCGTGTCGGCGCACCGCTCCTCCATCGCGATGCGGGCCACGACGTCGCCGAGGCGGGCCACGACGGTGCTCGCGCCAGGCGACTTCAGGCAGCTGAGCACCGCGCCGACCCCGACCACCTCGCCGTCGACCTCCCATTCCACGGGGAGGCTCCCGAACACCCGCTCGTCGTCGCGCCGTGCGAAGGGAAGGACGACGCTCCAGTCCGCCCTCGGCTCGACGAACGCGTAGGGCTCGCGCAGGAGCGCCAACGTGTCGACGGCGTCCACGGTCTCGACCTCGACGTAGGTCGACAGACCCGCGGAACGCGCGTGCATCCGCTCGACGCCGACCTCGTCCCCGGTGATTCGCACCACGTTGCCCGTGGGCGCCCACGTCGGGAGCTCGAAGGGGGCGTCCGACGAGAACTCCACCAGATTCGCCCCGTACACACGTCGCGTGTCCGTGAAGAAGCGGGCGTTGAGGTCGAGCACGCCCCCCGCCATCCGGCGGACCCGCGTCGCGTGACGCACGCTCCCATCGGGCCGATCGTCGAGGGTTTCCGACCAGATCTCGAGGCGCTCCGGCTCGAAGATCGTGACCCACGCGCGGGTGAGCTCCTCGTCCTTCGCCCAAACGACCAGCTCCGCGGAGCCCGGAGCGAGCGTCCGCCCGATCGGTCCTTCGGGGGTGTGGTCGATCGCGAACGCTTCGGGGTTCGTGCTCTCGATCCGAAGGTCTTCGAGCGGAAGGCACTCGCTGTCCGGACAGGGCGCGAGGGTGCGGATCTCGAAGAACGCGTTGTCGTAGCCGAAGGGGTAGTAGAGCTCGGTCAGTTCGAGGGGAACGTCCGTTCCGACGACGTAGTGCGTCGCGAGACCAGGGTTCCAGGGGTCGCCGAGAAGGACGATCGTCTCGCTTTCGTCGTGTGGGGCGCACGCCGCCGAGGCCAGGAGCGTGAGGATCGCGAGTCGGGTCTTCATGGTCTCTTCCGCTCGCGCGTTCCGCGAGAGGCGTTCGTGTTGGCAGGTGGTCGCTGCGTAGTTCACGCGGCGTGCCAGCCCGAGCGCGACCCACGTCGGATGGCCCACGCGGGACGTACGATCGCGTGAGCGAACCTCACGCTGCGCGTGGAGCGGGGACGAGAGGCTCGAGCGCGCACGCGAAGTGCGCTCGCGGTCCGGGAGCTCCTCGATCACGAGACCTCGCCCTGCACGACGTACGAGCGAGACCGCGTTGCACACGGAGTGCGGCGCCGACGAACGCGAAGCGCGAGCTCGGAGTCACTCGATCACGCGTTCCCGAGGGGTGCGCGCCGTTCCGAGCCCGAACGCGAAGTGCGAGCCCGAACGCGACGTGCGAGCTCGGAGTCATCACGCGTTCCCGAGTGGTGCGACGTGCGAGCTCGGAGCCACTCGATCACGCGTTCCCGAGCAGCGCGCGCCGACCAAGCCAGGCGGCGACGTGCGAGCTCGGAGTCACTCGATCACGCGCTCCCGAGCGGCGCGTGACGAAGCTCGCCACGGCGTCGTCGCGTCCCAGGCCGCCAAGCCCACGCCCGGTCGCCGCCCCGCCGCGAGCCATCGAAGCCGCAGCGGAAGCCGCCGCACCTCGCCGCTCGCCATTGGGCCGAGGTGCACGAGCAACGCGCCGTTTCGCGCGGGCTCGATCGACGTCACGCCCGGCGTTCCCGCCAGCGCCGCCCGCGCCGCAGCGTCGATGCGTGCGGCCGGCGGCAGCCGAACCAGGAGCCGAGGTGACGTGCTCGCTTCGTTCGCTTCGATCGTGATCTCGAGCGCCGCGGGTCGACCGAGCCTGCCGCCGTGGCCCTCGAGGCCGAGCGTGAAGGGACCCTCGACGTCCTGCACGGGCCGCTCGTAGCGGGCCGCGAAGCGCGCGAGCACCAAGCCCGAGCCCGTGGTTCGAAGCTCGGTGGGCGACGTGATCTCGCGCCGCGCGACGCCTTCGGCGTCGAAGGGTGTCCCCACCAGCTCGGCCGAGTCGCCGGCCACCCCGAAGGCCGAGGCCGCGACCCACCAGAAGGTGCCGTCGAGGTCGGGGGCGTCGAAGACCAGCCAGGCGCGCCGGGCGTGTGCGGCGAGCGTGGCGTGGGCCTCCTCGACCTCGCCCGCGCGGTGCAACGCGATCGCGAGCGCCGCGAAGGTGCCGACCTCGTCCCGCGGGTCTTCGATCGTCGCTTCGTCGACCAAGGCGCGGGCGCGCGCGAGGATCGCGTGACCGCTCTCGTCGCGGCCGTCGGTCAGAAGCAGCGCCGCGGCGGCACGAGCGAGCGCGGGCAGGTCGTCGGCGTGGGTCACGGAAGCGTCGCGGAGCGTGCGTCGGAGCCGCTCGAAGACGTCGTCCCGCACCTGCCAGGGCGGCGGGGCGGCGGGTGAGAGCGCCGCGAGCAACGTCGCGTCCACACGTACGTCGCCCGTTGCAGCCGGCAGCGGCGTGACCGACATGTCGAGCGCCGCCGTGACCAGCGATTGGCAGGCCTGCTCGAGCGGTCGTAGCCCCGTCATGCGGTTCATGACGTCGCGGGTCGCGTCGTTCGGGGCGCCGCCTCCCAGCACTTCGGCCCAGACGAGCAACGAAGGCCGCGAGCCCAGCGCGCGCTCGAGGGCGGGGTCGCGATGCCAACGCCGCGGCGCGAGCGCGACGAGCTCGCCGTGCACCGCGACCGCATCCGACGGAATCTCGGGGTCGAGGGTCCACGTTCGGTTCGCCGCGATCACGGCCGCGGTGCGTCGGTCTCGGGTCGCCGACGTGGTCACCGTGGTGAAACGCGACGTGTGACGCGCGTGCTCACGTCCGGCCGCGTCGAGGAGGCGCACCACCATCGAGCCCGACCTGGTCGCGCGCACGTCGGCCTGCCAGGTGCCGAGCAAGCCCGCCTCCATCGCGCTCGGCCCCTCCACGACGCGAACGTCCGCACCCTCCGCCTCCACCTCGACCCGTAGCCCTTCGAGATCGCCGAAGGCCACGAAGGGCAGGGCGACTCGAAGCGGGCTCTCGGGAAGCCGCCGCGGCAGCTCGCCGACGAAGGCCGCCGCGCGGCCACGCGTGTGGGTGCGGTACGCGACGGGCGTCTCGCCGTCGTAGAGCACGACGCGGTATCGCGCGGGGGTGCTCGGCAGCTCCAAGGTGTCGAGCGACGCCCCCGGAACGAGCAGGCCTGCGTAGGTGTGGCGGGCTTCGAGCCGCGCGTCGATCGGGGGCGTGGTCGGCGGCGTGGGCACGTCGTCCCAACCCGCGAGCGAGGTCGCCGACACGCCGGCTTCACTCGCTTCGGTCTCGTAGATCGTCGCCAGTTCCGCCATCGTCGCGTGCGCGAGCGAGACCCCACGAAGGCGGAGCAGGAGTCCGTCCTCGTCGACCGCTTCGGCGTAGAGCCCGCCGCTCGGCAACACCCGCGCGAGCGGATCCCAAAGATCGTCGCGGGTGCCGACCGCCTGATCGGGCCCCGCCGCGACGAGCTCGAAGCCGGTCACGGGCACGAAGAGCGAGAAGCGCGGCTGGCGCATCGGAACCAGCGCCAGCGGCGTGCCCCATCCGTCGCGCAGGTCGGTTTCCTCGACCCGGCCTTCCTCCAAGAGCGCGAGCAACCAGGTGCTCACGTCTCCGCGGCGCGCGAAGACGAGGTCGAGACCGCGCTCTTGGACCAGGCCACGCAGCGCCACCAAGACCCGGAGCAAGCGAGCACGTGTGATACGCGCCGCGACGTGGTCGTAGGTGAGCGAGCGGTCGGCCCGCGACAGGTCGTCGAGCGTGAGCGGCAGACCGCCGAGGTCGCGCGCGCCCTCCGCGCCGACCGGCTGCCCGCTGACCGCGCGCTCGAGCAACGCGCGGTTCATCTGCCAGCGGCCGTTCACCCGATGCGCGACGTCGGTCAGCTCCCCGCTGCCGCTCGCGACGTCGACCTCCTCTTCGATCGCGCGAAGCACGAGGGCCAGACGACCGGTCCGGTAGAGCGCGCGTTGGCGCCAGGGGTCGCGGAGCACACCACGGGTCACGGGCTCTTCGGGGGGCGGCAGGAAGAACGCCTCGCCATCACGCCAGACGGCGGGGGCCGCGTCGTCGAAAGGAGCGCGGGCGGCTTGGTCGGCCGCACGCGCAGCGGGGGTGGTCGGCGCCAGGCGTGGAGGGGTCGCGTCGCCGGGCCACGCCACCGCGATCAGCGGGCGCGTGCCCACCACTGTATCGCCCTCGAGACCGACTCGAAGGTCCCTCGTCGGATCGAAGACCGCCGTGCTTCCGCGTACTTCCACGAGTCCTTCGGTCACCAAGGCGCGGGCACGTATCACGAGCGACTCGTGTTCCGCCGGCCAACGAAGCGTGTCCTGGCCAGGGTCGAGCACCGCGGAGCGAATCGGCACCAGGCCACCCGGACGCCACACCGAGGCGGTCAGCACCACGGGCGCGCGGCTCACGTCTGCCCGGCGTCGCACGCCGACCTCGAGCTGCCCGTCGCGAAGCTCGGTCCGCACCCGGACCACGCCGTCGGGATCGCTCGGCAAGCAGAGCCGCTCCCGATGTGTGCCGACGCGAACCTGCGCCTCGATCGCGGTCCCGCCGCCGCAGCCGTCCGGCGCTTCGAGCGTGCCACGAGCCAACGGCGTCGTGAGCTCGACCGTGGCGACGCCCGCTTCGTCCGTGGAGCCTTCGACCGATTGGTCACCGAGCATGAGGGTCAGTGGCCCACGCACCGGCGCTCCGTCGGGACCCACGACCCGAAGCCACACCTTCGAAGGCAGCCCGGGGAGCAACGCGCCTCCTTCGATCCGTGCCCGAACCACGGGTGTGCCTCGGGTGACGCGTATCGACGACGATACGTTCGAGCGCGACAAGCCCGGCACCACGACCTCGAAGCGGGTCGTATGCTCGCCTTCGGTGGCGGGGGTACGAACCAGCAGCGTGGCGCGACCCCGCGCATCCGTCGTGGCGCGTTCAGGCTCGTCGTCGCTCGTGAGCGCTGGGCCCCGAATCTCGGCGCCTGCGATCGGCAGACCTCGCGCGTCGCGCACCTGCACGTCCACCTCGACCTCGGTCGACGGCGCGGCGACGAGGTGCCGTGGCACCGCACGCAGCACGAGCGTGCGTGGCTCGCTCGCGGTGGCGACGAAACCCGCCGCGGCTTCGAGCGTGCGCTCGTCGTCCAACACCACCGTGGCGCGCACGACCGTGCGGTTCTCACGCGCCCGCACGAAGGCCACCGCGCGACCGAGCGCGTCGGTCCGTTCGATCCACGGCTCGCCGAGCGGTCCCCGCTCGCCCCACGATCGAAAGCTCACCGGGGTGTCGGCCATGGGACGTCCGGCCGAGTCGGTGAGGTGCGCAAGCATCGGTACGCGGTCCCCTCGACGGACCTCGTTGCGGAGCGCCACGAGCCGCAGCGGCGTGCTTCGCGCGACCTGCACCTGCACCCGAAACCGGCGTGAGAGGCGCGCGCCGTCGCTGCGAAGGTCGATGGCGAGCTCGAAGCCGGAGGGCAGGTCTCGTGGAATCGGCACGTCGACGACCGCGCGCCCTCGCGCGTCGGTGCGCACCTCCGCGACCGCGTGGGCCGGGTCGTAGCTGGCGAACGCTTCGAGCCGCGCACCCGCCGCGGGGCGGAGATCCCGGTCGCGAATCACCTCGTGGGCGACCAAGATCCAGCGCGCCGTCTGGCCGGGCTGCACCGTGAGCGGGCCTTCGATGCCGAGCTCGAGGCCGCTGCGCTCGCCCGTCGGCAACGCGCGGCGCATCGGACCTTGGGCGCTCGCGGTGCGGACGGGGTTCGTGGGGCTCGTGGGGCTCACGAGGAGCGCCAGCGCGAGGAGCGTCAGGTGGGCGTTCGTCTTCATCTCACTCTCCCACCGCGACCGTCACGGGTCGGAGCACGCTGCGTGCGTCGGGTCGATCCACCGGCCAGGCCGCCGTTCCCAAGGCGACCAGACGCCCCCCCACGCTCCAACGGAGGCTGAGCGGCAGCCGCACGCGCCGCGTCGGCATCAGCGTCGGCACCTGAATCCGCAGCGTGCCGCCGGCCACCGCCGCGCTGCGCCCGCTCCGACGAAGCTGCGTCAGGGCGGCCTCGTCCAGCTCGGCCCCTGCCGGCAGCTGCACCTCCACCCAGACCCCCGCGAGGGTGCGCGGCGAACGGTTGCGCACCTCGAGCACGAGGTGGGTGCGGGCGTCGGTCGGCGGCGCCAAACGCGTGCGGGCGTCGGTCTGGTCGTCATCTTGGTCTGCGAGACGCCAGTGCAGCGCGATCGGGCCGCGAGTGTCTTCCCACGGTCGCCGCATCTCCCCGTCGACCCGCAGGTGGACCGCGCCTTCACTCGGCCCCGCGACCAACCGCAACACGTGCGCCCCCGTCGCCAGCTCGCCGAGCGCCAGCTCGCCCCGCCCTTCGGTGAGCGCGACCTCGTGCTCCACACCATCGAGCGCAATCCGCACCGAAGGAAGGGTGGGCCGCGCCACGAGCGACGCCGCCGCCGCCGCCAGCTCGGTGGCATGCGCACCGAACGACGCCCGTCGGGGGGGCGAGGTCTGCGTCTCGAACGCCCAACGCGAGATCGTGCGCATCAAGGGGAACGCGTCGAGCTCGCGGCGGCGGCCGAGGCGACCCAACGCCAGGAGGGCCGTCGCGCCGACGTTCTGCGAATGCGCGGTCTCCGAGTAGGACTGCAGCCAGGTCTCGTCGCCAAACGTGGCGAGGTGCCGTGAGGCCCGTCGGTCGGCTTCCCGCGACGCGCGCGCTTCGCCGATCCAGGCCAGCGCCGCCGCCGCCGCCGCGTGAAAGGCCGGTCGCGAGCTCGAGAGCGCCGCCTCGGCCTCGACCCGCTCGCGGAGGGTGTCGATCAAACGACCGAGCGAGACTGCGACCGCCGGTCGACGGTTTCGCGCGCGATACGCAGGCGCCAGACCGAGCAGCGTCCACGCTTCGACCTCGGTGACTCCCGCGCCATCGGTCGGCGTGAGGCGCGCGATGGCGTCGGTGAGCGCGGCGTCCTCGGTGGTCCCGTCCGTCCAGAGCACGCCCACCGCCAACGCCGAGGCCCACGCTTGATACGGAAGCTGTCCCCGCAGCCGACGAAGGGCCTCTTCGTCCGGGTCGCGGCCGGCGAGCCGATCGGCCCATGCGACCCATCCCGTGCGGGTCTGCGCCAACACGGCCCCGGCCCCCGACACGGTCAACGTCGGCGCCCGACGCCAGGTCGCGCCCTCGGGAATCTCGAACGACACCTCACCACCGACTGGGGTCAGTGAATCGACCGTGATTCCTTCGAGCCTTCCTGCCGGAAGCACCTCCATCGGACGACCCATCGCGTCACGCGCCGTGGTGCCTTCGAAGGCGGCGACCACGACCCGACCCCGGCCGGCCCGCCGCAGCGGCACGTGTGCAATCCGCGACCGCGCTTCGCCCGCCGGCACCGTGACCTCGCCGACGTCGATCGCGTCGAACGCGATCCCGTCCTCGCCCCGCACCCCGAGCCGCAGCGTTCGTTGCGCGCCTTGGCTTCGCACCCGAACCGGCAACGCGAGCACGTCTCCTTCGGTCGCGGTCACCGGCACCGGCGCGTCCACCACGACCTCGCGGTCGACCCGAATGCGTGTGCTCCGGCTCCAGATCCAGCCGTCCTCACGCCAATGAATCGCCTCGACGAGGTAGGTCGTCGCGGCGTCGGCCAGCGGGATTCGCACCTCGGTCGGCGCGTTCGCGGCGAGTGCCTGCACGGGCACGAAGCGAAGCGTCGCGGGCAAGTCGTCACGCACGAGGCCCCGAAGCGAGCCCATCGCCCCCGCCATCGCAGAGCCCGTCCGAATGCTCGGCGCCCGTGAGCCTCGACCACGCAAGCCTCCGCTTCCCGAGCCGTAGCCGCTGCCACTGCCGCTGGCGCCGAAACCTCCGACCCCGAGCGTGCCGGTCTCCATCTCGAAGAGGGTCGAGTCCGCGAGGCCTTGGGTCGCGTCGGCAGTGGCCGCGTCGCCGATGCGGGCGGCCTCCATCGCGCGGGTGACGCGCTCGTAGGCGGCGAGCATCGCTTCGAGCGCTGCAGGTCCGGGCGCCAACAAGGCGAGCGCGCGCTGCAACTCGTCTTCGCCGCACGCCACGGCGTAGAGCGAGCCCGCCGGCACCTCGCGTGCGAAGGGATCGAAGACGTCGTCCGCGGTGCCGAGTCGTCCGTCCGGTCCCGGGAACGCGAACGCACGCTCGCCGAGCGCGACGGCGAGGGCAGGCACCGTCGCGGGCCGCGTACGAAGCCCGAGCACGTGATCCCAAGGATCCCGTAGATCTTCCGCGGCGAGCCGACCCGAACGCACCAGGATCGAGAGCCACCGCTCGGGTGGCTGATCTTCGAGCACGCCCTCCGAGAGCGCGGCCGCGAGCGACGCGAGCACGCGTACCAGACGGGCGCGTGCGACCCGACGTGCCGCGCGGGTGAAATCGAAGCTCGAATCCGCGTCGAGCAGCGCCGCCAGCGTCGCCGGCTCCCCGCCCATGGTTTCGAGCTCGATACCCACCTGCTCGAGGGCGTCGTCCGCGAAGCGACGCCGCGTGCCCTCGCCTTCGACCGGCGCCGAGCCGTCCGCGATCGACGCCTCGAGCGTCTGGTACGCCTCGCCGAGCCCCCAACGCACGAGCGCGATCGCGTCCGGCCGGGGGTCGCGAAGATCGCCGAGCGCCGGCAAGAAGCTCGAGGCGTCGTGCTCCGGCTCGCGCGGGCGCCCGAAGGCGTCGAGCCGCGGGGTGATCGCGATCGAGTCTTCGACCTGCGCGACGTGCGCGACCAACGCCGCGCGAATCAGGGTGTTGGCTTCCGGCGTGCTCGGGTCGAGCAGCGCGTGCCGAAAGACGTGGCCCAGGAAATACGCGGCGAACGCGCGCTCGCCGCCGTGTTGGGCGAGGTCGCGGACGTCGAGCGCCACGAAACCACCCGGGGTCGGCCCGACCTCGACCACGGCCTCGCCCCCGACCGGGTAGACGTCGGCGCTCGGTCGAAGGGTCGGAAAGCTCGGCGCCGCCGGACGGATCAACGCGACGTCACGAAAGGGCACGCCGAGGGTGGTCGGCGCGTCGGGATCGACCGGCCGCGCTTCGACCTCGGCGACCCCGAGCGTGGTGGGAGCCTCGAAACGTGCACGATCCGCGTTCGGCGCGAGCACCGAGAACCCCGCGAGCTCGCCGTGGCCGTCACGCAGGAGCACCGCCACCGGCCACCCGCGGGCCTGCGGACGGCGGGTCACGACCACCTCCATCCGCTCTCCGGGCGCCGCGACGGCAGGCTCCAGACGGGCGCGTAGAGCCGTGTCGACCACCGGGACACAACGCCGCGCGACGCGATCGCGGGGGCCTTCGATGCGCACGTCGAAGAGCGCGCCCCGGCCCGAGCCACACGAGCCGTCGTGCAACGCGACCACCGAGGTCACGGGCACGGACGCTTCGACACGCGCGAGCCCGTGGCGGTCGGTGCGGATGGCGACCTCACCGCGTGGCAGGCCCGGACCTCGCACGTGAAGCGACGCGTTCACCGCCGGCTCGCCGCGCGCGTCGGTCACGCGGAGCACCAACGCCGACGGCACCTCGGGGACCAGCGCGCCGCTCTCCGCGACGAGCTCGAGCTGCAGCGCGAGCGGCACCGCGAGCGTGACCGCGCCCGACGCGCGTGCGCTCCCGAACGCCGCGTGCTCGATCTCCGCCGCGACCCCGATGCGGCCCGTCTCGGTCGCGAGGTAGGCGGGGACCTGCGCCTCGAAGACCGCGCGCCCTTCGCGATCGGTCGTGGCGTCTTGCGGATCGAGGCCGGTCACGGTGAGCCGCACACGCGCGCCGACCGCGGGCGCGCCGCTGGTCGCGGTCACGACGACGACGGGGCGAATGGTCGAGGCGGGGGCGACCTCCACGTCGAGGCCTTCGATCGTCGCGAAGAGGCGCTCGGAGGTGCGTCGGCCGACCGAGAGGCTCTGGTTCGCGGCGATCGGGATCGAGACGTCGAGCGTGCGCGCGAAGGCCTGCGTGTGTTGCGTGGTGTCGGTGTCGGGCGTGTCGAAGCGCGTGTAGGCCACGCCGCTCGCGTCGGTGGTGACGGTGCGCGGCTCGAGCCCCTCGAGGCCGGACGAGAGCTCGATCCGGCGGCCTCCGAGCGGACGGCCCGTCGCGCGATCGCGGAGCAACGCCCACAGGTGCACGGGCTCGCCCGGCTCGTAGAAGGCGCGGTCCGTGTGAAAGACGATCGAGTCGGCGGAGCGAAGCCCGATCGGCACCTCGATCTCGCGTTCTTGGTCGCCGTGGCGGATCACGAAGACGGCGTTTCCGGGGCCGTGCGCGTCGGTGGGGATCGGCACGTCGAGCACGAAACGGCCGTCCGGGCCGCTGCTCGCTTGCACCCGGCGACCTTCGGAGAGCCCGGTCGTCGCGGGCACGAAGCGCGCTTCGATCTCCGCGCGTGGCAACGCCCGAAGGCGCGCCAGGCCGCGCACTTCGAAGGCTTGTCCGACCACCCGCCAAGCCCGACCGGGCGACGCTTCGGACGTGCCGTGAAGCGCGAGCTCGAGCCCGCCGGGCGGTGCGTCGGCGCGGGCGGGCAAGGCCAGCGCACACGCGAGGATCCAGAGCGCGAAGGGCGCGCGATCGCGGAGCATGGGGCCCACGACACCACAGGTCGGGGAAGGTTCGCGCTTTTCTTCACGCGATCGGTTCGGACGGCCGGGCCTTCCTCGCGCGTCTCGACGTCACCACGCGTAGGCGGCGACGTACACGTCGGTGTCGCGCCCGGCGGCGTCTTCTCCGACCGTCGCCCACGCCGTGCCGTCGACCACGGCCCCGTCGTTGATCGCGCCCACGATCACCACGAGATCCTCGTCCACGGCCACGCCTCCCGCGAGGTCGTCGGCAGGCCCTCCGTGCGAGCGCACCCACCGGCACGCGCCGTCGTCTGCCGCGAGCGATGCGACGAAGACGTCGCGTGCCCCTGCGCCAGCGGCAGAGCACCCCGACCACGACACGCCCCCGTGCTCACCCATCACGAAGAGCTCTCCTTCGACCGCCGCGAGCCCACGCACGCGCGACTCGAAGGTTCCAGCGCTCGTTCGAGTCCACCGCAACGCGCCGTCGCGACCCAACGCGACCACGAAGGCGTCGAGATCCGAAGCGGGAGGCAGCGAGCCGAGGACGGCGCCGTCGCGGGAGAGCTCGGTCGCCGCGCTCGCGTGCGCACCGCCGAAGTACACGTGATCGCCGTGCAGTCCGATCGCGGAGCCCTCTTCGACCCCGTTTCCGGACGCGACGACGGCCCATCGGAGCGTGCCGGTGTCGGCGTCGAGGCGGCCGACGAAGGCATCGAACCCACGTGATTCGACGGAGGTCGTCAGCTCGAGGCGCCCCTCGAACGCACCCGCCACGAAGACCTCGCCTCCGTCGACCGCCACGGCGTTCGCCGACGCGATGCCCTCACCGTCCCACGACGTGCACCAAGCGACGCTGCCGTCGCCGCGGACTCGCGCGACGAACGCGCGGCTCGTACCGCTCGCGACGGTGACCGCGCAGCCACCCCACGACACCGACGCTTCGAGCGCGCCCGCCACGATCGCGTCTTCTCCCGAGGTCGCGACCGCGCGCACCGTGCTGGACGCCGGCAGGCGGGTGATCGCGCTCGGGGTCAGGCTCGAGGGCGTGCCGTAGCGCGCGACGAACCCGCTGAGCGGTCCCGTCGTCACGGCGCTCCCGAAGCTCACGGTGCCTCCGACACGTCCGACCACCGTCGAGCCCGAGCTCGCCCCCGTCGAGCTCGAAACGCCGAGTCCTTCGTCCGAGGCCGCGCCACCGATCGCCATCGCGTCGACGAGCGCAGCGTCGACGACCGCGCCATCGGCGAAGCCCAAGGTCACCGCGAACACGTCTTGCGCGTTGGCGACGAAGCTCGCTTCTCCCAGCGTGAGGGTGCCGCCGGACCAATCGCCGACGACCACGAAACCGTCCGCGGCGCGTGACACCGCGCGCGCCCGATCCCGACCGATGCCATCGTCGGCGCTCGACGAAGCGACCTGCTCCCATCGAAGCGATCCGACGGGCGCTCGGCATGCACCGCGTCGGCATTCGAGCGCCTCGGGACACGCGTCTTCGTCGATCGATCCGTCGCAGTCGTCGTCGCCGCCACCGCAGGGATCCTCCGCCGCACAAGCGTCGCGACCTCCGTCGTGGTCGACGAACGCATCGTGCGCTGCGTCCGAGGGTTCGGCGTCGCGGCTCGCGTCCAGAGGAGGGGCGTCGACCGGTGCGTCGACGAGCGCGTCGACCGGGACCGCCGCGTCACCCGAACGCAGGGCGGCGAGATCGAACCCACAGCCGAGGGCGGTCGAGAGCCAACATGCCGTGATTGCCGTTGCCGCGAACCGCACCGACACGTGGGTCGGGCGTGGTTTCCCGAAGGCCGAGCGCTCCTCGCGTGCCAGGTTCTCCAAAGTCGAGCGTTCCTGGCGCGCTCGTTTCGCGCGGGCCGACCGTTCAGAAGCGTGCATCGAGGCGTGCTCCCACCGCGGACACCGAGACCTCGACGCGAGCTCGCCCCTCCCAGACGAACGCGACCACCGAGGTGGCGGCCAAGACCGCGCCGACCGACGCCAGCGCGCGCGTCGTGCGAACGCGTCGTTCGACGCCGTCGACGTCGTTCGTGTTGCAGCTCGGCGCGCAGCTCGCCTCGAGGGCGTCGTAGCGTGAGCGCGCGCGAAACCACACGCCGGTCGCCGCCGCGCCTGCGGCGAGGGCCGTCGCGGCCGTGAGCCAAGTCCACGTGCGGCGTCGGGGGGGCTCACTCGGAGGTGGTCCGGCGGCAGTCCGCGGGCCGTCGGCTTCGGGAGCGTCGACCGGATCGGCTTCCGGCGCATCGGCTTCGGGAGCGCCGCCCGACGTCTCGGCGCTCAAGCGCCGTAGGACCGCGAGACGTGCCTCCAAGCGAGGTCGCATCGTGGCTTCCGGGCGTGCTCGCAAGAACGCTTCGTAGGACTCGATGGCCTCGTCGTGCCGACCCGCGCGGTCTGCCGCGACGCCGACGTTGAAGAGCAGCTCCGGCCGCCCAGTGAGCCCGTGGGCGCGTCGAAAATGCGCCAGCGCTTCGTCGAATCGACCGGCCTCGAACGCCAGCTCTCCGGCGCGAAAGAGCGCGCGCCCTTCTTCGTCCGCTTCCGGCGGGGCGGAGGGCTGCAAAGCGGAGTCGTCGTCTTGCGCCCACGCCCCCGAGACGTCGAGCGCGCCCGAGGTCAGGACCAGCGTCGCGAACCACGCGAGGGCACACGGTCTCCGCATCGGGGCGAGTATCCCGACCGCGCGCGAAGCAGGGGAATGGTCATTTTTTCAGGCTCGGTCCTTCGTACGTGAGCCACGCGCGATCGCTCAGCGGACGTCGCGTCCACCGAGGGGCCGCAGGCGATGCCGCAGCGCCGTGATCAAGTGCGTACGGTTTCGCGCACCGACCTTGGTCACCAAGGCCTTCACGTGGGCGCCCACGGCCGCGACCGAGATGCCGAGCGCGTACGCGACCTCCTTCGTCGAGGCGCCGTTCGCGAGGAGCTCCGCCACCTCGTGCTCGCGCTCCGTGAACCCTCGTGGATCCTTCGTGCCGAGCGGGTTTCGACGCGCGACCACGTAGCGACGACCGTCCTCTTCGTACTCGTCGACGAGCGACCATCGACCGTCGACGAGGCCACGCCAGATCTCGAGGGCGCGATCCGGATCGTCGACGCCGAGCTCGCCGCGCGCACGCTCGCGGGCTCGGATCGACCGACGCAGCTTCTGCTGCGCCGACTCGTGAAGGACGGCGGAGCCCTCGGAGCCCTCGGAGCCCTCGGAGCCGAAGCGCGCGTCGACGTCTCCGAGCACCGTTCGGAGGCGATAGGCCGCGCTCAGGTGGGCGGCGACTCGGCTCCATCGCGTGCGCGTCCGCTCGGACGTGCGCCCGAGGAAACGTTCGCGTGGGATCGTCACGTGGAGAAATCGGCCCGGTGGTCCCGCGACTCGCACCACGAAGAGGTCTTCGCATCCGGCAGCGCGCCACATCGCACGGCCCTGCTCTTCGAGGGGCTCGTCGCCCGTCGTCTCGGCGAGGGCGTCCGCGAACGAACCGCACGAGGGGCCGAAGCGAAAGAACCGATGGACGGCCTCCGGCGAGGCGTACGTGAACATCCCGTCGAGCAGCGGCGCGGCGTCGATGTCGCACTCCAAGAAGCGTGAACGTGGTCGAACCCCCGCGTCGTCCACGTCGAACTCGTAGGCGAAGACACCCATCGGCGCGCCGTACGCCGCCGCGATCCGGCGGCCGAGCGTGACGAGCCAGGTCTCGTCGGGAGCGTGGAGATCGTAGGCCCCCTCGACGAGTGTGATGAGCGCGCGATCCACCATCGGGGCGGTCAAACGTCGACGGAGGCCAGCCTCGCCGCCAGCTCCGCGCGCCCTTTGACGCCGAGCTTGCGAAACGCGCTGGCGAGCTGGTTGGCGATCGTACGAATCGAGGTCCCTCGCGCGAGCGAAAGCTCTCGGTTGGAGCGTCCCTCGAGCGCCCCGACGACGACGTCGCGCTCGGCTGCGCTCAGCCGGGCGAGCGCTCCACGCGAGATCGGAACGCTCAACACGACGAGCGTGTCTTCCCCGACGACCAGCTCCTCCACACGCACCGCGACAAGGTACCAGTGCACCGGAGGGTGTGAAAGACGAGCGAGTCGACGCGGGTCTCTCGAGAGGCCGCGGCGTCGTGCGGCGTCGTTGCGAGACGGAGTCGTCGTGAGTCGCCACGGTGACCACGAGATCGCCACGTCACACACGCACGAAGCCGACCCTCGATCCGCGCGTCAGCCGCTGCGGATCCAGCTCCACCCGAGCGGCAACGCTCCGAGCAACGCCCCGAGCCCGATCCAGAGCTGCGCTTCTTTCGGAAAGAGCGTCACCAAGATCGCGCCGAGGAAGAGGCCCGGCACCGCCAAGTAGAAACGTCGGTCCGCGAGCAATCCCGCGAGCACGCTGCCGCTGCCGAAGAAGAAGAGCTCGATCGAAGTGCTGCGCAGGTCCCACAGGCCCATCGCGAGCGAGAGCATGCGCATCAAGGTCGCGAGCAACGCGATGAAGACGAGGCTGAGCGCCATGCTGCGCGCGCGCGCCGAGCCACGAATGCTCTTGGGCTGGAAGAAGCTACCGAGCCCGAAGAAGGCGGCGAGCGCCAGATCGAAGATCAGCGTGTGCCACCACGCGTAGTCGTAGACGCCCGCTTTGCCGAGCACCCACGCGCCGACCACGGGCAGCGCGACGAAGAGCGCGCCGAAGATCACGACCTTGCCGCGTGCTTTGCGGCCGGGGTCGCGGCGAAGCTCGAGGCCGAGGCGTTCGAGTCGCGCGGCTTCTTGGCGTTGCCGCAACGCCTCCGTGCGCAGCGCGACGATCTCGTCGCTCTCGTCCACGGCGCCCTCGCCCGTCGTGTCGGCGCTCGCGGGATACGCGAGCTCCTGCAACAAGGTCTCGGCGCTCGCCGCTTCGCCCCGGCGAAGGTGGTACTTCGCCATCAGCACCAAGGCCTCTTGCAGGCCTTCGGCCGCCTCCGTGTTGTCGGGCCATTGGCGCAGCGACTCGGCGAAGCCGAAGCGGCAACGACCGAACACCCGCTGGGTGCGCGCGTTGCGCTCGTCGCTGCCTTCCGAGATGCGGTGTTGACCCGTCAGCACCGCTTGGCTCGTCGTCTCCATCACGAGCTCTCGAAGCTCGCGCAGGGCCCGTTGCGCTTCGCGCGCGAGCGACGCTGCGCTGCGATGCCGCAAGAACTGCCGCAGTGCTTCGCGCAACGCCTCCGCGGTCGGGTAACGATCGGCGGGCTCGGGCGCCATCGCCTTGCGGCAGATGCTCGCGAGCTCGGGCGGCAGCGTCGACGGCAACACCGGCGCTTGCGCGTCGTAGGCCGCGTAGAGCATCGCCTGCAGCGTGTCGCCGCGGTTCGGCGGGCGACCGACGAGGATCTCGTGCAGCGTCGCGCCGAGCAGGTAGACGTCGGTGCGCGGCGAGAGCGCGCGTCGCGCGACGTCGACCATCTCGGGCGCCAGATAGGCCGGTGTGCCGAGCACCTCTTGCACCTCGTCCGCCATCGGCAACCAATGCCGATGCTTCGGATCGGTGCAGACCGCGACGCCCCAGTCCACGAGGTAGATCTCGCGGAAGGCCCCGACCATCACGTTGTCGGGTTTGAGGTCGAGGTGGAGGATGCCCTTGCTGTGCGCGTAATGGACCGCGTCGCAGACCCGCATCAGCACCTGCAGATGCCACGCGAGGCGGTCGTCGGCGTCGTTCGGAAACGCGGGGTGGCTCGGGTTCTTGATGAGCTGGCGCCAAGGCACGCCTTCGATGCGCTTCATCACGAGGACCGGCGCGTTGCGTTCGTCGGTCCACAGGCCGTAGAGCGGCACCACGTTCGGATGCTCGACGAGGCCGAGGATGCGGCCCTCGCGGGTGAGGCGTTCGGCGAAGGCCGGCTCGAGGAACTCGTCGCGCAACGTCTTGAGCGCGACGTCGCGGCGCAGGCGGATCTGCTCCGCGAGATCGATGCGGCCCATGCCTCCTTCCGCGAGCGGGCCTTTGACGCGCAGCGTGTCGCTCGTGCGCTCGTCTTCCGGCGGCGGCGGCAGGCTCTTGGGGTCTTCCTCTGCCGGCGGCTCGGCCTCGGTCTCGGTGGTCGGGACGCTGCGGCGCAGACGTGGCGCGAGCGTCGGCTTCAGCGTCGCGTCGAGCGCGACGTCGTCCGACACCCGCCCGAGGTCGAGCTGTGCGACGAGCTGCTCGAGCGTCATCCGCCCGGTCGCCATCAGCGCTCTGCTCCCCCCGTCATCGCGACAGGAGATAGCCCACGACGGCGCCGAGGAGGAGCACTCCGACCCCGAGGAGTGCGAAGACCAACACCCGGCCCGGCGTGGCGGGTCCGTTGGCGAGCCCCGTCGGGGTGAAGGCGCCGGCCGAAGGGGTCATCGCGCTCGGGGCCGCCTGGGGTCGCGCGGGCGTGAACGAGCCGGGCGGGGGAGGGGCGGGCGTTGAAAAACGCGGGGCCCCTTGGGTGCCGCTCGCGGCGACGAAGGCGTCGTAGAGCTCGCGTGGGGTGCCGTAGCGGTCTTCGGGCCGGGTCGCCATCGCGCATTGGATGACGTCGTCGAGCTCGTGCGGCAGGTCTGGGCGGTGTTTTTGGAGGGAATCGGTGCGCCCCTGCAAGATCGCACCGAGGAGCTGGCCTTGGTCGGAGGCCGCGAAGGGGCTGTCGCCGGTGAGGGCCTCGAAGACGATCACGCCGAGCGCGTAGACGTCCGAGCGGGCCGAGGCGTTGGCGGCCGAAGAGATCTGCTCGGGGGCCATGTAACGCGGCGTGCCCAGCACGGTGCCGGTGCGGGTGAGCTTGCCGCTCGTGCTCGCCCGCGAGAGGCCGAAGTCGATCAGCTTCACCAGGCTCCGATCCGTGTCGGTCTTCGGGAGCATCACGTGATCGGGCTTGAGGTCGCGGTGGGTGATGCCGGCCGCGTGGGCGACCCCGAGGGCCGAACAGAGGTCACGCAGGATCGGGGTCAGGACCGAAGGCTCGAGCTTGCCGGCCCGGCGAATGCGTTGGCCGAGGGTCTCGCCTTCCACCAGCTCCATGGCGAGCCAGGGAACCGACTTCGCGTGGCCGAAGCCTCGAATGCCGACCACGCCGGGGTGGTCGAGGTCGCTGAGGATCTGGGCCTCGCGGGCGAAGCGCTGCCGCCCCTCGCCGTCTTGCTTGTTCTGGAGCAGCACCTTGAGCGCGACCGGCTGTTGGGTGCGCAGGTCGGTGGCGCGGTAGACCGCGCCCATCGCGCCCGTGCCGAGGGGCGCGTCGATTCGGAAGCGATCCCCGAAAAAGAAGCCAGGCGAGAACGGATCGACGACCTCCGTGGGCTCGGGTGCCCAAGGGTCGTCGTCGTCGTCGAGGGTCCTCTGTTCGTCGGACGGTGCGTCCGGTTCGCTCACGGGCCGCATCCTACTTCATGTGTGGGCGGAGCGCCGACTCGCGTCTGCGGGTGCGTCCGGGTGGCGACGCAGGCACCGCCGACGCCGAGAGGCCGTTCACGAAGCACTCGTGGGGGTCGAGGGGACGAAGTCCCCTCTCCTCCGGCCGGCGCGAAGAAGATCGACCGGAGCGAAGCGCAGCGGAGCGAAGAGAGACCTCCGAGCGGGGCTGGGGAGATACCTCCCCAGAAGTCGGCGAAGCCGACCACAAAGCCGTTATCGTCCTCCCGTGCCGGAGCTGCCCGACGTCGAGCTCTACCTGGACGCGATGCGCCGCCGTTTGCTTCCCCGAGACGCTGCCGACGCCGTCGACGGAAACCCGGCGCCTGCAATACTCGAGCAGGTTCGCCTCGCGAGCCCCTTCTTGCTCCGCACCGTCGAGCCGCCGCTCTCCGCCACGCTCGGGCGCGCGGTCACGAGCCTTCGTCGTCTCGGCAAACGTTTGGTGATCGGTCTCGGCGAGCTGGAAGGCGAGCCGCTCTACCTCGTGATTCACCTGATGATCGCCGGCCGCCTGCAGTGGAAGAAGAAGGGCGCCGCGGTACCCGGCCGCATCGGGCTCGCGATGTTCGACTTCGACCGCGGCTCGCTCGCCTTCACCGAAGCCAGCAAGAAGAAACGCGCGAAGCTGCACGTCGTCCGCGGCGACGAAGCGCTCGCCGAGCACGACCCCGGTGGCCTCGAGCCGCTCACGATCGACCTGCCTACGTTCACGACGCTCCTCCGCGCCGAGAACCACACCGTCAAACGCACCCTCACCGATCCCCGCGTGCTCTCCGGCATCGGCAACGCCTACTCCGACGAGATCCTGCACGCCGCGAAGCTTCCGCCTCATCGCTGGACCACCAAGCTCACCGACGACGAGATCACGCGCCTTCACGCCGCGATGCAGTCGACGTTGATCGCGTGGCGTGATCGCCTCCGCGACGAGATCGGCGACGACTGGCCGAAGGAGGTCACCGCCTTTCGGCCCGACATGGCGGTGCACGGCAAATACAAACAGCCGTGCCCGGTCTGCGGCGACCCGGTGCAGCGCATCGCGTACGCCGACCACGAGACCAACTACTGCGCGACCTGCCAAAACGGCGGCGTGCTCCTCGCCGACCGTGGTCTCTCGCGATTGCTGAAGGGCGATTGGCCGAAGACCTTGGACCAGCTCGAAGAGCTGAAGCGCGAGCGCCGCGGGTAGGGCCCGCGACCGAACACGAGCTCAGCGCACCGTCACTTGCACCTCGCCCCCACCGCGCCCGTTCACCTGCAGCGCGATCCGATGCACGCCCTCGCGCACGGTTCGAATCGTGCGGTGCGCGAAGACGTGTTTCGCCTCGACGGTCTCGGTCGCGCCGGGCGCGAGGGTCACGTCCGCGAAGCGAAACGTCTTCTTCGTCGTGCGCTTCGCGCCCGGGCTCTCGAGCACGTAGTCGACGCGGACCTGGGCCTCGCGTTTGCCGGGGTTGTGAAGGGTCGCGACCATTCGCACCTCGCCGCCGATCGCCACACGTTTCGGGGAGACCGCGAACGACACCACGTCGACGGTCTGCGCTTCGAAGCCGAAGAGCGCGAGCGTCTCGGGATCGCCGGCCTTGAGCAGGCCCCGCGCCGCGTGTTTCGCGATCCACTCCGTGGTCGGATGCCCTTCGGATTTCCATGCCTGCAGAAAAGGGAACGCGAGCGTGCGGTCGTCCTTGAGCGCGTCCTGCAGGTGGTTGGCGACCGAACGCTGCACGTAACGATCGGGGTCGTGCCGAAGCTTGGCGAGCATCGCGAGCCTTCGCGGTGCGCGTGCGTCGAGGCCGGGCACCTTCTTGCCCCAGGGCAAGCGGGTGCGCGTGCCTTCGCTGACGAAGCGCCGCACGTGCGCGCTCTCGTGGGGGATGAGCGCCTCGAGGCGATCGAGCATGCCGTCCGGATCGGCCGCGAGAAAGGGGCGCACCGCGAACTCCGAGCTGAAGCGTTGCGTGAGCTCGACCATCGCGTCGAAGCTCGCGTCGACGTCGTCGAGCCCGTAGCGGCCGATGTAT
>JACKEH010000020.1 GCA_020633125.1 Sandaracinus sp.
AACGCGGCTTCGGCCGCAGTCGACGAACGAGGTCGCTCTTTCGAGAGCGGCCTCTTCGCGTTCCGTCGCGCACGCGCGTGCGCGTGCCCGTGCCCGTGCCCATGCCCGTGCCGCGTCCGCACCCGTGCACCCGAGCGCCGACATCGCTCGGTGAGCCACGGACACTTCGTTGACCCACCCGCTCGTCTCGGACAACGTCGCTCGACGTGACCTCCGAGGAGCGACGCGAACGAGCGATCGAGCTCGGCCGGTGGACGGTGTTGGGTGCGCTGGTCGGGGTGCTCTGCGGCGCGGCCTCGGCGCTCTTCCTCTGGCTCCTCGAAGAAGCGACCCACTTTCGCGGCGAGCACCTCACGCTCGTCTTCGCTCTCCCCGTCGCCGGCCTCGCGATCGGCTTCTTCTACGAACGTTTCGGAAGCCAGGTGCTGGCGGGCAGTGACCTCGTGCTCGACACGGTCTCGGCCGGGGAGGTCGGTGACGACGGCATCGTGCACGCGGCCGAGGCGCCGCCGATCCCGACCCGCATGGCCCCGATGGTCCTCGTCGGCACCGTGCTCACCCACCTCTTCGGCGGCAGCGCGGGCCGCGAAGGCACCGCGGTCCAGATGGGCGCCAGCCTCGCCGACGCGCTGAGTCACCGCTTGAAGGTGGCGCCGACGATGCGGCGGGATCTGCTCGTCGCGGGCATGGCCGGCGGCTTCGGATCCGTCTTCGGAACTCCGATCGCGGGGCTTCTCTTCGGGCTCGAGGTCGCGACGGTGGGTCGCTTCGAACGCCGCCCCTTGTTGCCGGCGCTGGTCGCCGCGGTGGTCGGCGATCGCACCACCCACGCCTTCGGCATCGGCCACACGCATTACCCGAGCCCGGAGCCGCTCGCGCTGACCCCCCTCGTGTTCGCCAAATGGCTGGTCTTCGCGGTGGCCATCGCCGCGGCGACGGCGGTGTTCATCGAGCTCACGCACCTGCTCAAGGTCGCGTCGAAGCGCTTCTTCGTGCGGCTCCCCTACCGGCTCTTCGCGGGTGGCGCGCTCGTGGTGTTGCTCTGGCAAGTCGTGGGCACCGACGACTACCTCGGCCTCGGCGTGCCCACGATCGTGCGCGCGTTCGAAGACCCCGCGCTGCCTCGCTACGCCTTCGCGCTGAAGCTGCTCTTCACCGCCGTCACGCTCGGCGCGGGCTTCTTCGGCGGCGAGGTCACGCCGCTCTTCTTCCTCGGCGCCGCGCTCGGCAACGCGCTCGCGCACCTGCTCGGCTTGCCGCTCGAGCTCGCGGCCGGCGTCGGTCTCGCGGCGGTCTTCGCCGCCGCTTCGAACACACCGGTCGCGCTCTCGATCATGGCGGTCGAGCTGCTCGGCGCGAACGTCTTACCTCACGTCGTGATCGTCGCGGTCGTCGCGTATTTCCTCACCGGCCACCGAAGCATCTACGGCGCGCAACGCGTCGGGCGAACCAAAGGCGGTCGCACGTTGACGCCGCCGGTGGCGCTACGGGACTTGGGCAAGTCGGCGGCGCCCGAGCGACCTCCGAGCTGAGCCGCCGCCCCGCTCGACCTCAGTCGATCCACTGGCAGCGCAAGTGGTTCTCGACCACGTCGCGCTCTTCGTCGGAGAGGCGCCGCTCGTACACGCGCACCTCCGCGAACGATGCGTCGATTCGGCCCCGCGCGTGGTCCTGGTGCGCGCCGATCCACCAGTTGTTCGGCGCTTCGATGCGCCCGGAGGTAGACGAGCCATCGGCGAAGACCGCGCCGTCGAGGCGAATCACGACGTCGCCGCTTCCGCCGTCGCGCGACGTGGAGATCACGTGCGGCATGCCGTCGTCGATGCGACCGGACGAACGAATGCCGTGTCCGGACTCTTGGCGCGTGAACCCGAGCTTCGCGTCCGAGAGCACCAGCGCCGCGTCGGCAACGTCGCCCGCGCCGTCGCCGCCGAGGATGCACGGCGAGTCGAACCAGTTGCCCGCGTTGCGTCGATAGCTCGTGCGCAGGACCACGAAGATCGTGAAGTCGTCGACGCGGGGGTTCAGCAGCTCGAGGTGACTCTCGTCGAGCCCCTTCGTGCGCACCGAGGGCCGACCCACACCGAAGCCTTCGGGTTCGTACGCCACGTCGCGCGCGAGGGCGTGGTTCGAGCGCGCGCTCTGGTCGAGCCACGTGACCACGGAGAGCCGCCCGTCCATGCCAGGCGTGGTCGTCACGCCGACGCTCGCGTCGTAGTGCACCACGAGGCCTTCGCGGGTCGGTGCGGCGAGGCCGTCGCAGCTCGCGCCGGCGTCGCTTCCGGCGTCACTTCCGGCATCGCTTCCGGCGTCCACCCCACCGTCGATTCCACCGTCTTCGCCCGGCGACGATCCGGCGTCGGAGCCTGCGTCGTCCCGGTCGGGCAGGCTGCCGTCGACGTCGCCCGCGTCCGCGGCTTCGTGTCCCGCGTCGCGCGCCACCACGGACCCGTCGCCGTCGACGCTCAAGCCGGCCCGGTCGACCGAACAACCGAGGAGCACGAGCAGGAGCAGCCGAGCGTGCACTTCGCGATCGTATCCGAGTCCGCATGCGCTGGGGGAGCCTGTCGAGGATCCACGCTCCGACACGAGTCGATGACACCCTCAGCCTTCGCCACGAAGCACGCGCCACTCCAGTCCGAAACGCGCCAGATATTTTCGCAGCCGGTCCGCGTCGTTCTTGCTCGTGCGCCGCGCGAGGCTCTTGTCGAAGAGCCGACGTCCCGCGTCCGAGAGCGAGTCACTCGCGCGACAGACCTCGACCACCGCTTGGAGCTGAACGCGATCGAAGAGGTCGAGCTCGTCGGCCGCGTCGCCCAGCATGGCGTGAAGCGATGACGCGCTCGGCTCCTCTCCCCACGTCGCGCGAAGCCGCGCGATCTCGTCGTCGACCTCCGTGCGTCGAATGCGGCCGCCGGGCGCGAGCGTGGCCATGCGCACGACCGCGGCGCCCAGATCACGAAAGTTGTGCGACCACCGCGCGCTCGGGCTCGTCGCGAACCGCACGAACGCGAGACGCGCATCGCTCGCGAAGACCACCCGACGCCCGGTCTGTCGCGCGAAGCGTTCGAGCTCGAAGTCGAGGTTCGGCTCGAGGTCCGCGAGGCGCTCGCGCAACGAGGGAAGGCGGAAGTGCCAGAGGCAGAGACGCGCGAGCAGGTCTTCGCGAAAGCGCCCTTCGCGCACGCGGACGTTCAGGTCGCGGTTGGTGCCCGCGAGGAGCTGGAAGTCGCTCTCGATCGGGCGCTCGCCCCCGAGCGGCACGAAGCGTTTGTCTTCGATCGCCGTCAGCAACATCGCTTGTTCGTCGAGGCCGAGCTCGCCGATCTCGTCGAGGAAGAGCACGCCGCCGTGCGCGTTCTGCAGGAGCCCGCGGCGTTTGGCGGTCGCGCCGGTGAAGGCGCCGCGTTCGTGCCCGAAGAGCGTCGACATCGCTTGGTCGCCGCGCAGCGTGGCGCAGTTCACTTCGACGAAGGTCTTGCTGCTCTGGCCACGCTCGGCCTTGAGCGCGTGAATGCGTCGCGCGAGCTGGGTCTTGCCGACGCCCGTCTCGCCCGAGAGGAGAATCGGCGCGCGTGACGCTTCGGCGACGCGTTCGATGCGATCGATGAGCGCGTTGAAGCTCTCGTCGTGGGTGGCGATGCCCGCCTTGAGAAAGCCCGTGCGTTCTTCGCGCTCGGCGTCGAAGCGGCGCGCGATGCGCTCGTAGCGCGCGAGGTCGAGATCGATGATCGCGTAGTCCGAGCGCGGCTCGGTCTCGTCGTTCGAGGGGGCGTCGCGTGGCCCGCGCCGCGGTGGCGAGCTCTGCAGCAGCGACGCCGGGAAGAAGCCGTTCTCCGTGAGCAAGAAGAGACAGATCTGCGCGACGTGTGTGCCGGTCGTCAGGTGCACGAGGTAGCGCTCGCGCTCGGCGTCGAAGGGGAAGCTTCGCGCGAACGCGTGCAGTGCTTCGTAGACCTGCTCGAAGTCCCACGGGTCGTCGACCACGAAGTCGTGGCGGTGGACGCGTGTGTCCGGCGAGAGCCGCTTGGCGTCTTCGAGGAAGACCCGCAGGTCCGTGCGAGGCGAGCAGAGCAGCTCGAGGCGATCGACCAACAGGTCGTCGTGCTGAAGCAGACTGAGCGTCGGTCGCCAACGTTTCCAACGCTGCACGCCCTTCGGCGCGTCGAGGGTGCTCCCGTAGAAGCCGAGGACCACCGTCGGGCGTGTGTCGTTCATCTCACCAACCGCAAGCCGGACGCGCGATCGCGATGTCGACGAGAACCGCGAAGGTCGTCTCTCCGAGCGGAGCCCTCGCTCGCGCTTGCCGCGAGGCCGTGGGCGTCGTCGACGGAGTCTCGGACTCGCCGCCACACACCATCGCCAACACGAGCCCCCCGACGCATTCGATGTCCCCTCCGATGTCCTCTGATGGTGCGTCGACCGCGACGACGGGGCCGGATGGCGGCCTCGGAGCGACGATAGCAGAAGATAAGTGTCGATATCAGACCATCTGAATCGGCATGGCCCTCGTGGGGGTGTCGTCGAGAATGTGTTGTTGTTTCGTGATCTTGTGAGTCGGGTGGCCAGCTGGCACACGTCTCGCTCTACTCCACGACGTCCCGCCGAGGCGGCGGAAGCAGGAGAAGAAGCCATGGACGAGCAGCGCAACTACGACGTGATGACGACCCCGGACGGTGGCCTCGTGAAGATGTGGACGCGGGGTGTCGTGGTCGAAGATGCGGCGCGCCATCAGCTCGCGAACGTCGCGGCGATGCCGTTCATCCACAAGTGGGTGGCGGCGATGCCGGACGTGCACTGGGGCATGGGCGCGACGGTCGGCTCCGTGATTCCGACGAAGCAGGCGATCATCCCGGCCGCGGTCGGGGTGGACCTCGGCTGCGGCATGATGGCGGTCAAGACCTCGCTTCGCGCCGAGCACCTGCCGGACGACCTCAAGGGCGTGCGTTCGGCGATCGAGGCGGCGGTGCCGCACGGCCGCACGGTGTCGCGTTCGACGAAGCGGGATCGTGGCGCGTGGGGTGACCCGCCGGCGCCGGTCGCGGACGCGTGGGCGAGCAAGCTCGCGAGCGAGTTCGCGGTGATCTGCGACAAGCACCCGAAGATCGCGCAGAGCAACCACGTGAGCCACCTCGGTACGCTCGGCACGGGCAACCACTTCATCGAGCTCTGCCTCGACGAGGCGGGTGACGTGTGGGTGATGTTGCACTCCGGTTCGCGCGGCGTCGGGAACCGCATCGGTTCGTACTTCATCGAGCTCGCGAAGCAGGAGATGCGTACGTGGCACGTGAACCTTCCGGACGAGAACCTCGCGTACTTGCCGGAGGGGACGACGCACTTCGACGACTACGTCGAGGCGGTGGATTGGGCGCAGCGTTTCGCGCGGGAGAACCGTGAGGTGATGATGCGCGCGACGCTGGCCGCGCTCCGCAAGGTGCTCGGTGCCGGCTCCACCGGGTCGGCGGGGTCAGCCGCCGACTTCACGACGGCGGACGTGGCGGTGAACTGCCACCACAACTACGTGGCGAAGGAGCATCACTTCGGCGCCGACGTCTTCGTGACCCGCAAGGGCGCGGTGCGTGCGGGTGCGGGTGAGCTCGGCATCATCCCGGGCTCGATGGGGACGCGCTCCTACATCGTGCGCGGAAAGGGCAACGCCGAGAGCTTCTGCTCTTGCTCGCACGGCGCCGGCCGCGCGATGAGCCGCGCCGAGGCAAAGCGGCGCTTCACGCTCGAGGACCACGCGAAGGCGACCGCGGGCATCGAGTGCCGCAAGGACGAGGACGTGATCGACGAGACGCCGATGGCCTACAAGGACATCGACTCCGTGATGGCGGCGCAGGCCGACCTCGTGGACGTCGTGCACGTACTTCGTCAGGTCGTGTGCGTGAAGGGCTGAAAGGCCCCGACGAGCGGCGCGATCCGTTCGTTGCGTCACGCCGAAGTGACCGCCGACACGTTCTGAAGGCGGCGGTCGCGACGACCACTCCCGAGAAACCGACGATCGAAAGTGCGTGATCGTGAGAGCGCCGGCCGATGCGTGTGCGTCGGCCGGCGCTCGCCTTCTTTCCCCCGTGACTTTCGTCGTGTGTGCTGCCGTGTGCTCGTCGTGCGTGCTCGTCGTGCGTGCTCGGCGCCCGCGTAAAAACGAAACCCGTGCGTCGGGCCTCTTTCCTTTCCTCCGATGCGACACACTCTCCGGCGCGCCTACGGCGACGTCCGATGGAGCTCCGCCATGACTCTCTCCCTTCGAGACCTTCTGAACCGCGCGCGTTGGAGCGACGCGAACCTTCACGCGCTCGAGCTCGTGATCGTGCACCGCGGTGCGCCCGACGATCGGCGCACGGTCGCGGGCGCCATGGTCTCCGACGTGGGCGCGAGCGGCGTCACGCTCACGCCTTCCCGCGAGGACGAGGAAGCGCCGTTTCTTCCGTACCACCGCTTCCTGGCGGTGCGTGGGCCGCACGGTCTGCTCTGGGACAAGGAGCAGGGCGTGTTGCCGACGGCGGTCGCGCGTGAAGCGACCGTCACCTCGAGCGACGAGCCCGTCGGCCGTGAGGTCGGGGTCGCGCACGAGGTCGTGCTGCGCGCCGCGACCGACACGACGCCGATCGTGATCGACGGCAGCGCGGGCGAGGGGGGCGGTCAGATCCTCCGCAGCTCGCTCACGCTCTCGCTGCTGACGGGCACGCCTTTCGTGATCGACCGTATTCGTGGCAAGCGAAAGAAGGGTGGGTTGCTGCGTCAGCACCTGACCTGCGTGAACGCCGCAGCGGCGATCGGTTCGGCGAAGGTCGATGGCGCGCGCCTCGGCTCGCCGACGCTGACGTTTCGGCCGGGCGAGCTGCGCGGCGTCGACAAGTCCTTCGACATCGGCAGCGCGGGCTCGGTCGCGCTCGTGATGCAGACGATCGCGCTGCCCCTCGCGCTCGCGGACGGTCCGTCGACGATCACGCTGCGCGGCGGCACGCACGCGGCGTGGGCGCCGATCGTGCCTTTCCTCGAGCTCGCGTGGCTCCCGGTGATGCGCGCGATGGGCGCCGAGCTGTCGGTCGAGCTCCGCAAGCCGGGCTTCTACCCGGCGGGTGGTGGCGAGGTCGTGCTCCACGTCGCGCCCGGCAAGGCGACGCTCGCGCCGCTGCACCTCGCGCGTCGCGGTGCGCTCACGCTGGAGGCCGACGCGATCGTGTCGGATCTTCCGGAGTCGATCGCACGCCGTCAGCTCTCGACACTCGCGTCGGCGTTGCCGGAGTCGTCGTTGCGTCTGCGAAGCGGCAGCGTGCGAAGCCCGGGGCCGGGCAATGCGCTCTGGCTCGTCGCGCGCGACGAGGCGGGGACCACGAACGTGTTCTCCGGGCTCGGCGAGCGTGGCGTCTTGGCCGAAACGGTCGCCGAGCAAGTCGCGTCGCGTTTCGCCGCCTGGCGCGACTCCGGCGCCGCGGTCGACGAATACCTCGCCGACCAGCTGATGGTTCCCCTCGCGTTGGCCGGTGAGGGCAGCTTCACGACCGACGTCTTGAGCCTTCACGCGACCACGAACCTCGCGGTCATCGAAGCGTTCACGAACCGTCGCCTTCGGGCGTTCGACCTCGCGGACGGACGTTTTCGCGTGCTGCTCTGAGCGCGGCACCTGCCTGCGGCGAAGACCCTCGATGGCCTCGGTGCCTCGGGGGTCGTCGTCGTTTCAGAGCGGGCATCCGTTGCACTGATTCCCGCTCTTCTCCTTTCTCGAGGGAGCGACGCGCTCCCTCCCCCAACCGGCAGAGTCGGATTGAGGCCCCCTCCCACCACCGAGCAACGCCTCCACTCGCACGGATTGGATCCGTGCGAGTCGGGCGTGCTCTCAGGCGCCGAGACCGCGAAGGGCGTCGAGCACGTGCACCGGCGCCGCGCGGCGCGCTTCGAGGGCCCCGACCAAGCGGTCGACACGCACCTCGCCGACGAGCCGCTCGAAGCTCGTGTGCGCAACCTCCAGCGCATCCAGGAACGAGCGACGCGACATGCCGAAGCGCCGCGCAATGGCGCCGGCGTCGACTTGGTCACCGTGGTCGAGCGCGCACGCGATCGCGCGACGCACCCGTTGAATCGCCGCCGGTCGGCCGAGCCCCGCGACGCGTCGGAACGCGACTTCCTTGAGGAGCTCGTGGACGCCCGCGTCGCCGTGCGGCATCGCGTGATCCGCCAGGCCCCGCGGCAGCACCAGCTCGTTGGTCGCGGCGCCGTATTGCACCTCGCACCCGAAGAGCGCCTCCGCCAACCCGTCGCCCGGGTCGTCGTATTGCAGGCTCACCTGGATCGGGCGCTCCGGCACGTTCTCCCGCAGGCGCTCGTAGAGGCAGCCGAACGCCCAATCGAGCACTGCCCGGGGCGGGCACATGCCCTCGACCCAATAGCCCAAGACGAGCTGGTCACCACGCGTGCGTGTGACGCGTTTGCCGCCGTCGTGAAGGAGGTCGCCGTAGTCGCTGACCACCCCGAGCGCGTCACCGAGGGTGGGCGCGCTGAGCGAGAGCCATTCCATCAAGCCCAGGGTGCCCGCCGGCATCGCCCGCGCGAGGTCGAGACCGAAGCCGGGACGCCCGGTGAGCGCGGCGAGCCCGTCGAAGAGCGCGCAATAGTCTTCGCGCAGCAACGCTTCGCCGTCGACGTAATCGACGTCGAGCTCTCGACGCGTGGTGTCGAAGCAGATGCCGATGCCGTCGTAGGTCGCGCGAAGCATCGCGGTCGTCGCCGGCGAGTTCACCAGGCCCGAACGCGCGCTGGGGCGCGGTCGCGAGGTGATCACGGTCGGCGCGGCGAAGGGCTCGTCGTCGAGCGAGCGCTGCACCAACAGGCGCGCCAGATCCCAACGCGAGCTGACGCCGAGCTTCGCGAAGATGCTGCGGAGCTGGTTGGCGACGGTGCGAAGCGAGACGCCGCGTGCTTCGGCGACCTCCGCGTTGCTCATGCCATCCACCACCGCGAGCGCGACCTCGCGTTCGCTCGCGGTCAGCTCCGGCAGCGAAGGCTCGGGCACCTCGAGGTCGAGCACGATCACTTCGAGGTCGTCGTGCTCGAAGCGCACCAGGTGCAGCGTCTCGTCGTCGAGCTCGTTCATCGCTTCGACCCGAGGCTGGCGACGTGGACGAGCTCCGAGCGCGGGTCGATGCCGAGCTTGGTGCGCAAGCGGGCGAGCCGGCCGGAGACGGTGGCCTCCGCGATGTCGAGCTCGAAGGCGATCTCTTGCAGCGAGAGGCCGCGACGGAGGCCGTCGAGCACTTGGCGCTCTCCGTCGTCGAGCGAACGGAACGCACGCGAGCCCGGGTCCTTCGGACGGATCGCGACGAGGCGACGGGTGCGACCGACGCGGCGTTCTTCGACCACCGCGAAACCATCGTCCGCGAGCGCGCCGAGGAACGCGAGGGCGCTCGCCGCGTCCTTGGGCGAGCGTGTCTTGCGGGCGGCGTGGCGGCGGCGGTCGAGCTCGGCGAGCGCGCCACGAAGCTTCGCCGGAAGGTCCCCGTCGAGGCAGGCATCGACGGGCTCCGGATCCGCACGCAGCGCCGCGCCGACCCCCACGTAGTGTGCGAGCGAGAGCCACGCCCCGCGCCCACGCTCGTCGAGGCGCTCGTTCTTCTCGAGGAAGACGCCCACGCTCACTCCGGGGGGCGCGACCAACCCGAGGATGTCCTGCACCCCGGCGTCGCCCATCGCCTTCGCGAGTGGTTCGGGAATGGTCTCGTGAACCTCGCTCAAGCCAACGACGGTGGCTCCCGAACGGTAGATTCGTTGGAGCTGCGCTTCGTCCAGGGTCGCGTGGCCGGCCTCGAGAATCGCGCCCGCGAGCGGGTCCGCGGCGCCGAGGCGCTCGAGACGGCGCCCGTTGTCGTGGACGCGGAGCATCTGGACTGCACGCGCTTGAACGGCGTGGCGAAGCCCGGATCCGAGCGCGTCCGACCAGCCGTCGAGATCGTCGACCTCGTCCGCCGCCTCGAACGCTTGAAGCAGTGCGACGGGAGTGCGCCCCATGGCGTTCGAGGATGCCGGCTGCCGGTGCGAACGAACATGGGCAATCCACCGACACTCCGCCGTTCCGCCGGGGGCGGCTGTTTCCTTTGCACCTGTACCCGTCGCCTTCGGATGCGTTTCGCACGACTTCGCTGCATGCATGCGCCGCCCTCCTCGCGAGCCGTGTTCGGCTGCGAAGGGGACTACGGGGTCACGACCACGTTTCCGACATGCGTGCTCTTCCATTTCGCACGCAACGCGTCGGTGAGCCGCTCGAGCGGGTAGGTCGCGTCGACACGCGGAGGTAGCGAAGTCGCGAGCGCGAGCACGGCGTCGAGGCGCTCCTGACGGAGGCTCGGGTCTCGATGCACCGCGATCGCGGCCGGCGATCCGAGCACGTCGATCGACTTCATCAAGATCAAGTTCGTCGGCAGCACGTTCGGGTCGCGTCCCCCGCGCGCCACGAAAGGCGTCGCGCTCCATCCGACGACCACGAAACGCGCGCCGAACGCGCACGCGCGGAGCGCTTCGGTGGAGAGGTCGCCGCCGAGCGCGTCGTAGACCACGTCGACCCCGCGGCCTCCGGTCAGCGCCTTGACGTCTTCTTTGAAGCGCCGCGGGTTGCCTTCGTCGTCGACGGTTCGAAGCAAACAATCCGCGCCGTGCTCTTGGACGACCTCGAGCTTCGCGGGCGTGCGGCCGGCGGCGATCACCTTGGTGCCGAGGTGATGCGCGATCTGGACGGCGGCCAAGCCCGTGCTGCCGGTGGCGCCGAGGATCAGCACGGACTCGCCGGCGCGAAGTCGCGCGCGATTCACGAGCGCGTGGTAGGCGGTCTCGTGGCCTCCGAGCAGGCACGCGCCCTCTTCGAACGAGAGCGTGTCGGGCAGGCGCACGAGCGCGTTCTCGGGCGCGACGGCCCAGCTCGCGAACCCGCCCCACCGTCGGTGGTTGCCCAGCGAGCGTGGACCGGTGAGCAGGCCGTCGGCGATCACGCGGTCGCCGGGCGCGAAGCTCGTCACGCCGTCTCCGACCGCGACCACCTCACCCGCCCACTCGAGCCCCGGCGTGTAGGGCGGCTCGGGCACGTGTTGGTATTGCCCGCTCGTCATCAGCAGATCGACCCAGCCGACGTTGGCGGCGCGCACGGCGACGACCACGTCTCCGGGCCCGGGCTGCGGGGTCGGTTGGTCTTCGAGCACGAGCGCGTCGAGCGCGGCTTCGGGGTTCGAGGCGAGAGCGGAGACGACGGCGCGGCGACCCATGGCCGGGGAACGTACACGAGTCCGCGCGTGCGGCGTTCGTGCGTTCGAAGGAGGTCGTGTCGAAGGACCACCCACGGGGGAGTGGCTCGCCGACCGTCGTCGATGCGCGTTCGGCGGTGTCGAGAGGCGTCCGAAGGTCGTCCTGCGCGGAGGGTTCGACCACGGCGACGGCGTCCTGCTACCGTCTGCCGCCCATGGGCGAGCCGCTCGTCGTCGTCTTCAATCCTCGCGCGGGTGCCGGTCGGGCCGAGCGTGAGCTTCCCACCCTCGTACGCACGCTCGAAGCCGGCGGTGCTTCGGTCGACGTGCGCCGCACCACCGCCACCGGGCACGCCACCGAGCTCACGCGAGCTGCGCTTCGCGAAGGCGCTTCCGGCGTCGCGGTCGTCGGGGGCGACGGCACGCTGAGCGAAGCGATCAACGGCTTCTTCGAGCTGGACGGCACGCCCGTTCGCGAAGGCGCGTGGGTCGGCCCGCTTCCGTGCGGCACGGGCGGCGACTTTCGAAAGACGCTCGGCATTCCGAAGGCACCCGAGGCCTCCGCGCGTCGGCTGCTCGCCGCGACGCCGAAACCGCTCGACGTGGGTTGGCTCGAGCACCGCGCCGACGACGGCACGAAGGTCGCGCGTGCGTTCGTGAACGTGGCGAGCTTCGGCATCGGCGGCCTCGTCGATCGCATCGTCAACGACGCACCCAAGTGGATCGGCGGCCGCGCGGCGTTCTTCGTCGGCACGCTGCGCGCGATGAGCCGTTACCGAAACCAACGCGTGCGTCTCTCGATCGACGGCGGCGCCTTCGAAGAGCTCTCGGTGCTCAACCTCGCGGTCGCGAACGGGCGCTACTTCGGCGGCGGCATGCACATCGCACCGCGCGCGAAGATCGACGACGGCCTCTTCGACGTCGTGGCGATCGAGCGTGACGGAGTGCTCGGCAACCTCGGGCTCACGCGGCACCTCTACGGCGGCTCGTTGCTCGAGCAGTCGGGGGTTCGGCATTGGCGAGGTCGCGAGGTCGTCGCGGAGCCGCTCGTCGATGCGCCGGTCTTGCTCGACGTCGACGGCGAAGCGCCCGGCGGGTTGCCGGCGCGCTTCACGATGCGCAGCGGCGTGGTTCGGTTGCGTTGAGGGAACGTCGATGACGGTCCGGCAGAGCGCGTCGCGATGAGCGGTTGGCGACGTTTGCGACACGGCGCCCTCGCCGTCGCGGCGGGCAGCTTCCTCGCGGGCTCGGTGGTGCAAGGCCCGCTTCCGGCGCTCGCCTTCGCGTACCCGCTCGCGATGCTCTCGTTGCTCGAGGCGCCTTCGGGCTCGAAGCGGCGCTACCGCCGCGCGTTCGTGCTCGGCTGGCTCGCGGGCACGGGGTGCAACGCGACGGCGCTCTATTGGATCCCGGGGCTGCTCTACGACTTCGCCGGCTTTCCCTACGTCGCCGGCGTTCCCGTCGCGCTGCTCTTGGCCGCGAGCCAAGGGCTCACGCTCGCGTTCGCGTGCCTCTTCGCCGAGGTCGTGGTGCGGCCCGAGCGCTCGGTGTCTTTGGTGCGCTCTCCGGGGTCGGCCGCGTCCGAAGGGGCGTCCAGCGACACGAACGTCGGCGTGCCGCGCTGGCTCGCGTTCCCCGCCGCGATCAGCCTGGTCTTCTCGCTCAGCCCCGCGCTCTTCCCGTGGCGCTTCTCGACCGGCGCGGTCGGGTGGATCGAGTGGGCGCAGATCGCGGAGCTCGGAGGCCCGCCGATGCTCGACTTCGTGCTCGTGCTCGTCGGCAGCGCGGCGTGGGAGGCGATGCGGCGTCCGCGTGCCTTGCCGATCGTCGTCGGCGCGCTCGCGCTCGGTGGCCCGGCGCTCTACGGCGCTTGGCGCCTGCCGCAGGTCGAAGCCGCGCGTGCGTCTGCACCGGCGATCGAGGTCGGCGTCGTGCAGCCGAACGTGAGCATCGAAGAGAAACACGACATTCGCCTCGCCAACGTCCAGCTGCGACTGCTCCGCCAGATGACGCGGGAGCTCGAAGCCGAGGGCGCCGAGCTCGTGATCTGGCCGGAGTCCGCGCACCCGATCCCGTACCCGCGCGGCGGCACCCGCGACCATCGCGGCTCCGCCGGCGTGTTGCGAGACGGTGTGCGCGGCCCCGTGCTCTTCGGCGTCATCACCCGCGGCGAAGACCGCTGCGACCGTTGGAACTCCGCCGTGGCCCTCGGTGCGGACGGAGTGATTTCGGGTGTGAGCGACAAGGTCGAGCTGCTCGCGTTCGGGGAGACGGTGCCGCTCTGGGACGTGCTCCCGCCCCTGCAGGACATGTTTCCGTGTCCCGGCATTCGTCCAGGCGCGCGGCCCGAGAGCGTGACGCTCGCTGGCGCGTCGATCGGCGTGCTCAACTGCTACGAGGACGTGCTCGCCGAGCATGCACGCACCGTCGCGAAGCAATGGCCGGACTTCCTCGTGAACGTCACCAACGACGCGTGGTTCGGCGACACCCGCGAGCCCCATCTGCACCAGCTCGTCGCGCGTCATCGCACCATCGAGACGCGCCGCGAGCTCGTGCGCGCCGTGAACACCGGCGTCAGCAGCCACGTGGCGGCGACCGGCGAGACCGTCATCGAGACGCCGACCTTCGTGCGCACGGGCTTCGTCTCGCGGGTGCCGAAGCTCGGCGGTGTCACGCCCTGGGTCTGGCTCGGAGACGTCTTCACACCGACCTTCGGGGCGCTCTTCTTCGTCGCGGCCTTCGCTCGTCGTCGCTACGCGCGCTGACGGTGTCGGTGTCGGTGTCGCTGGCGGTGGTAGTTCGTCCGCGCCTCGTTCGAGCCGAGAGCGGAGCCCGCCGCGAGAACGAGGTCGCGTGCGAAGCCGCGCGTGAAACTCCGACCCAGGGTGCGAAGCGCGGGTGCTCGTCCTTCCGTGAGGAGAGCGATGGCGAGCTGCTACCCTCTCGCGTCGCATGCGGCCTTCCGATCTGCGCTTCTCGTCTCGCGCCTTCGACCTCCCGACCTCACGGTCTCCGATTCGCGTCACCTGGCTCGGCACCGCCGGCTTCGCGATCGAGCACGAAGGCACGACGATCCTGATCGACCCCTACGTGACGCGTGTCTCGCTTCCGACCGCGATCGCGCGCCCGCTCGCGTCGAACGTGGCGCTCGCGCGTCGCTTCGCGCCGAAGGCCGACGCGATCGTCACCGGGCACACGCACTTCGACCACGTCCTCGACGTGCCCACCATCGCCAAGCTCACGGGCGCCACGGTCTACGGCTCGCGCTCGTGCACGCATCTGTGCCGCGCGGAGGGCGTCGCCGCGGATCGCGTGGTCGACGTCGAGACCACGATGCGTGGTGAGCCGGTGCGCGCGGAGGTCGGGCCCTTCGAGCTTCGTTTCGTGCCGAGCGTGCACTCGGCCTTCGCGCTCGGGCGTATTCCCTTTCCCGGCGACATCGCCGACTGCGCCGACGTGCCGCTGCGCACGCATCACTACAAATGCGGCGCCGTCTTCGGCGTCGAGCTTCGGGTCGCCGGCAAACGCCTCTACCACCTCGGCAGCGCCGACCTGCTCGACGTGAAGGTGCCGCGTGACGTCGACCTGCTGCTCATGTGCGTCGCGGGCTGGACCACCACGTCGCGTTTCACGAGCCGCGTGATGCAAGCGTTCACGCCCGACGCGGTGTTGCTCAGCCATTGGGACGACTTCTTCTCGCCGATGGACGCGGGCGCGAAGATGTTGCCGGCCATGCAGCTCCCGCGGCTCGTGGAAGAGCTCACGCGCGAGGACCCGAGCGTGAAGCTCGGCGCCTTGCCGCTCCTCGGGAGCGTGTGTCTTTGACGCGTGCGCCCACGGATCGCGCGCCTCGAAGGCGTCGCGCTCGGGCCGACTCGGGAAGCCAGACCTCGCCCTCGTTCGTTCGGGCCGCGCTCATGCGTACGACTTCGCTGTTCTTCCTCTGCCTCGCTTGTGGGCACGCCTCGTGTCCCGAACCGACCTCGCGTTCGACCCAGGGGTCGACGGTCGAGGCGTCTGCCGTCCCGGCTCCGGTCCCGTCTCCTCTGGCGGAAGTCGCGCTCACCCCACGACCCGATCTCGCGCGCCACTTCGAAGAGGCCGGCTTCGACGGCTCCTTCGCGGCTTGGCGCGCGGACGGAAGCGGCGGCGTCTGCGTCGGTGATTGCGAGACGCGTCGTCCGGCGGCCTCGACGTTCAAGATCCCGCACGCCCTGCTCGCCCTCGAGCTCGGCGTGCTCTCGGGCCCCGATCACGAGCTCCCGTGGGACGGCGTCGATCGGGGCCTCGAGGTTTGGAACCACGACCACACGCTCCGCACCGCCATCCGTGACTCGACGGTCTGGTACTTTCGCCGCCTCGCGCCTTTCGTCGGCCGCGAGCGCATGCAAGTGGGCCTCGAACGCTTCGCCTTCGGCAACGCCGAGATCGGCGAAGAGCTCGACGCCTTCTGGCTGAACGGGAGCCTGCGCATCTCGCCGCGCGAGCAGGTTGCCTTCTGGCATCGCCTGCACGAAGACGCGTTCGACGTGCGGCCGGAAGCGCGCGCCGCGGTGCTCGAGGTGACCGAGCGCGCGCGCGACGCCCACGGCGTGCTGCGCGGCAAGACCGGTTGGTACCGCATGGACGGCGCGCCCGAGAACGTCGGCTGGTTCGTCGGCTGCGTCGAGCGTCAGGAGCGCACGTGTTTCGCCACCGTGATTCACGCGAACGATCCGATGGACCACGATGCTTTTCGCGACGCACGGATACCGCTGAGCCGTGCGTTGTTGGCCGCGATCGGTTTGCCCGCGCCGGAATGAGCGCGCCGGGGCTGACGGGGCGTGCCGGACGTCCGCCCGGTCACGAGACGACGTAGGCTTCTCGCGTGATCGAACACGTGCTCGAGCGTGTCAGCCGGATTCGTCGTGGCCTCGGGCGCGCGGTGCGTGGTGTCGCGTACGCCCTCTTCGGGGCCGGCGTCGCGCTCGGGGCGGTCGTGGCCAGCGTGGACGAGGCGCTCGCCGAGACCTTGCGTCGCGCCGTCGGACAACCGATCGGCGCCGTCGCCACCGCGCTCTTGGTCGTCGGAACCATCGTGCTGCCCTTCGTGAAGTCCTCGAGCGAGAAGTCGCGTGTGGCGCTGCCCGGTCCCCTCGGCGCACGCGAGAAGGATGCGACCGTCGAGCTCACGTTGAAGGGCAAGGTCCACCGCATTCCCGCGGGTGAGCTCGTCTCCGGCCACGTGGTGCCCGCGCATTCCTACGTCGCGAACGAAGGGCAGACGGTGCGCGTCGAGACCCACGTCTTGCTCGAACGTCGCGGCGGCGATCGTTGGGAGCTCCAAGTCGCGAGCGTCGAAGAAGGCCTCGAGCTCTTGGCGGCGGTCGGCCTCGGCGCGCGCGACCGCACCTTGAACGTCGTGCGGCATCGCTCGGGCACGATGATCGCGACCGTCCCCCTCACGCTCCTCGCGTCACCGCTCACGATGCTGCCGATCGCGCTCGCGAAGCTCGCGCTGCCCGACTACGCGCTCGGCTACCTCGTGCTCGTCGTGTGGATCACGACGGGTCGTTGGATTCTGAATCGACTCCAACCTTCGCCGCTCCGCATCGGCGCCGACGGCCTCTCGTGGAAGGAAGGCCGCCAGACGCGCTTCGTCGCGCACCGCGAGATCGAAGACGCACGCTTCGAGCCCGCCTCGAAGTTCTGGGGCGGCTTCCGCCTCGTGCTGAAGACGACGAACGGGGAGGTGCCCGTCGAGCTCGGCCCCGTCGGTCCCGCCGTCGCCGAGACGACCGTCGCGCACGTGCTCGCGGCGCGGGGCCAAGCGCGGGCGACCACCGACGCACTGGCGCGTGGAGGCCGCGCCTTCGACACGTGGAAGGACGACCTCGGCAAAGCCATGAGCGCCGACTACCGCAAGGCCGGGGTGCCGAAGGTGCGGGTGCTCGAGACCCTCGAAGACCCCCACGCGCCCGCCGACCAGCGCCTCGGTGCCGCGATGGCCCTCGCCGCCGAAGAGCCCGAAGCCGCTCAGCGACTCGCCCGAGAGGCCGCGAAGGCCTGCGCCGACCCGAGGCTCGCGGAGGCGCTCGAGGCCTTCGCGGACGCGAGGCTCGACGCCAAGCGGGCCGAGGCGGTGGCGGGGGAGTGAGTGGCCCGCGAAGAGTCGTCGTGAGTCCGACTGCGGGGGGCGGCCCCGAGGTCGTGCGGCCGGTGGTCGTGCGGTCCGAGGTCGAGGTCGTGGAGGAGGCACCGGTCGAAGCCATGCCGCCGCGGGCGGAGGTGGCCCGCGGTCCGAGCTGAGCCGGGACGAGCGGCTCCACGTGACGTGCCGGCCTCGACGAACGAGGGTCCTCCTCGCCCTCTCGGGCGTACTTCGGACGGGCCGCCGATGTGCCCACTCTGGTGCGCGACACGAGACGTGTGTGCCGACGTCGGCGGCCGAAGCGGCGAGGTGTGACGACGCGTCCACCACGCGCCGAGCAACGACTCGAGCCACGTGAACGCGCCTCCGAACGGGGACGCCGATTTTCTGCCCTCGGCCTCTCCAGAATTCCTTGACTCCCCCGCCGTCGCAGCTTATCTACTCGGTCCGTTTCGACGGTCCCTGCGGGAATAACTCAGTGGTAGAGTGCAACCTTGCCAAGGTTGAAGTCGAGGGTTCGAATCCCTTTTCCCGCTCCGAATAGTCCAACGAATCAGCCCGGTTAGGCCAAGCGCCAACCGGGCTTTTCGCTTCCGTCGGACCACGATTCAACCTTCGCCGCGGAGGACTCCTCGGAGGACTCCTCCCTCACGATGCGATCGCGACTCCGCTCGACGTTTCGCCCGTGAATACCGAGCCTTCCGGACGCTCGTGGAGGACTCCTCGGAGGACTCCTGGAAGACTCCTGGAAGACTCCTGGAGGACTCCTCGGACGACTCCTCGGCTCATGGGTCGGAGAACGCTCCGGAGACTCTTTGGAGGGCTCCTTCGAAGGCCCGAGCGGGCCTTCGCAGCGCCTCGTCGAAGCCCTCACTCGGTGTCGCCGAACACCAAGCCCGCCACCCGATCGGCGGCGTCGCGCACCTCGGACAGGCGCACGAACGAGTAGTGCTCGCGCATCCGATCGGTCGTGTGCCGGGAGCTGGCCCAGCGCGAAGGCGACGGCGTCGGCTCGATCGAGCTGGGGCTCGCAGAGACTCCGCATGGAGCGTCGTGAGCTTGGGCGCCATCGCTGCAAGGGGCGCCGACGCCCGGTGGCGAAGAAGTTCGGCCAGATCATCCGAGAGCGCATCACGCGTGGGGTCGAGACGGGCCATGCCTGTTCGACGCCTTGGGGAGTCCGAGTCTGACGGGGCCGCCTACGTCGCCCAGAGGTGCGTTCGCCGAAGCGGCGAAGCTCGCCGTCGAAGAGCGACGAGTGTCGTCGAGGAAAAGCCTCGTCCGACGTCGTGCAGCGAAGGGCCTTCGGTCTCGAAAAGGAACGACGCTTCGACGGGAGAGGATGCCTCGTCCGACGCCGACGAAAGGGCCATGGGCTCTCCACGACGCCGCGCGGCCCGAAGTCGATTCGCACCGTTCGAACGGAGAGCGTCCGGCGCCTCGTTCCACGAGAACGCTTTGGTTGAACGGGTTCGGTTCTGTCAGAACCGACCGGGGCTCGGCGTCTGTCCGAGGTCGCGCGCCGTCGAAGCGGACCTCGCGCGGTGGGAAGGAGGTGAATGTCATGAGCACCAAGGCATGGATCAAGATCGCGCACGCGGTCTCGGCCGTGGTCGTCGCGGTCGCGACCGTCGCGGGCGAGCGCAAGGCGCGTCGCGGCAAGTGACCCCCAGCGCCATCCGGCGCATCGCGGCAAACGACGTCGCGCGCCGGCCCGCGCGTCGTGGCGGAGTCGACGCCTACGTGGCTTCGGCCTGCGTGTCCAAGGCCCCTCGGCGTCCTGGTCTCGAGGAACTCGCGGCGCCCGCTCGGATCGAACGATGCGGGCGCCACGAGCGACTCGTCAGTCGAGGAGCTCGCGTTTGGGGAGCTGCGGGAGGACGGGCACCAACTTGCGGAGATGCTTCGTGAACGCGGTCATGGCGGCCGAGATCACTTCGTCGAGTTGCTCGAAGTCCTTTGGGCCCAAGGGGTTGTACCCGTGGGCCAGGATCGACTTGTTTCGCAGGGCGTGAAGCTGCATTCCCTCGCCGCCCTGCAAGCGCCGCCCCTGCTCGGCCAGCGGGCCGCCCAGCAATACGATTGCGTCCCACGCGCGCGCGTTGCCGAGGACCAAGCCACCGTTCTCCGCCGGAATCGCCAAGCCTTTCAATCGGGCGTTCTGCTCCGGTGTGACCGCCCCGGTCTCGATTCCGTGTTCGTGCATGAGATTCCACTGCGCGATTCCTTCCAGCGCACGGTATTAGAGGAGAACCGCGTCGTCGTGTCGCTCGGCCTCCGCGGGCCGTCGCGCTGCGTGCACGAGGTCCATGAGCACCAATGCGTGCCATTCGGGGTTCTTCTCTCGAGGTTCCTCGGAAGGGCCCGGGGCCGCGAGCACTCGGAGTGGCGGACAGCCATCGATGGACGAAGGACTCGAAGTGTTCGAGCGCTTCCGGAGCCTTCGCATGGTCGTTGGCGTCCCACGCGGCGAACCCGCGGCCAGGTTGCGCGCGCGTTTGAGGCGGTCATCCGTCGCGCTTGAGGGCGGTCACCGCACTCGCGTAGGTAAAGCGATCCAAATGCGCCGTGGCCAGGGCGCTGCGGTGTCGGTCCCGAACCGGCTCGAGGCTCGCGTTCTGCGTCTCCGAGCCCATCGTCACCTTCACGAGGTCGCGACGCGGCCCGCCGACCACGGGGAGTCGTTCGACCTTCTCCGGTAGAACGCTTGCCGCGAGGACGACGCCGGAGGACATCAACTTCGTCCCGCCCGAGTACTCGATGAGCGCCGTGTCTGGCACGGACTCGAGACACGAAACACAGCGGCGAAAGATCTCCCCCAAGTCGTCAGCGGGCACGCGGAGCTCTTCGAACGCTTCGCGGCCGAGTCCGGATGATTTCGCGATCTCGTCGAGCTTGGTGTACGAGCCCTTCTGTCCGGTCTGAGGGGCGTCCCCGCTGACCAGTGCGATGACTCGCGTCGCCCCGTGTTCCCGAATTGCCGTGATCAAGGTTCCGGCGAGCCACCCACCCTGAGGAGGAGGGTCTTCGTCAGTTGCATTCCTTTCGGCGTCGCTTCCTCGGTCGTCATCGGCGCGGCTGTTGTACCGTGCAGGACGTGAAGCGCTGGGAACTCTATGTCGACGAATCCGGCGAGCTGCAGGGAGACTCTTCGAGCGTCGTCGCGGGGGTTCTCTTTCGCCGCCCCGTTTCGCGTGAGGCGTTGCGAGACGCCCTCGACGTCGTCGCGACCGGACCCGTCGCGAAGCTGACCTACCCACTGCACGCGTCGTGGCTCCGGACGCCCGGCGGAGTCCTGGCGAGCTGGTTCGAAGGATCGGCGAACGAGCGCCTGACCGAGGTCGTGCGGGCGATGGGTGCGTCTGAGGCCCCACCGGTGCGGGGCTTTGCTGATGCGTTGTTGTCGGGCCGCGAGCCTTCCTACGAATCTCTGCCGGCCGCTCAGCGGTGGTTGAGCTCACACGACCGCGCGTTGCTCGGGTCGCTGAACGCCGAGTCCGATCGATTCGCAAACGCCATGAGGGCGCTCGGGCTCTTGCTCTCGCAGGAGGCCGATGCCGTCACCGTCGCCGTCGATGCGTCGACGGAGGGACTGGACGAAGGCGCCGAGCGAGGCGGCAATTACCTCGACCGATACCTCTCCGCCCTTCGTGCACTTCTCGAGCGCGTGGTGCTGTTGGCGCGCGCGTCCGACGTTCGTCGGGTCGAGGTGACGGTCGCAACGCGTGGGATCCGACTCTCGGGCATGGAACAGCGAATCGAGCTTCGAGTGGTCGACGTCGGGCACGCGGTACGCGACGCGATCGGGTATCCGGAACGCGACCACGTCGAGGGCTTCGAGTCTCGAGGGCTCAGGGTGGTCGTCGTCGATGTCCCGAAGTTCGACGCCCACGCGCATCCCGGCGTGGTGGTGGCCGACTTCGTCGCGAACCGCATGCGACGACAAGTCGAGGGGGCGCCCTCGTGGGGTCGTCTGCGCGACGAGTCCGCTCGTGTGTTCGCGCTGCCGCTCGAAGTGACCTTGAAACCAGGGTGGCTGCCCTTGGTCGCTTGCGACGGTGAGCCTCGTCGCATCTTACGCGACGGGCTCCTCGGAGCAGCGGTCGGCGAACGTTTGGATGCCCTGCCGCCGTCGTGGCGGCGTGAGCAGGTGGCGCGCTGGCTCGAGGTGCCGCGATGAGTCTCGAAACCGCCTTCGAGGCGCTACGAACCCAGGAGCGAATTCGACCGCCGGAGCAGCGAGCGCTGCTCGCGGAAATTCAGCGAATGGCCCAAACCCGGGTGAGGAAGGCGCTTCGGGAGGAGGTCGTGGCGTGGGTGCTTTCGAAGCTGTTCAGCCTTTCGCGCGCCGGGCAGCTCGACGAGGTCGAGCATCCCAACGCCTACGTGGCGAAGATGATCTCGAACCGAGCCGCCGACCTGTATCGGCAGCTCCGGAGCCGGGCACGCGCCGAGCAGCGACTGGCCGCGCGTGAGGCGACGGAGGCCACGACCTCGGAAGACGACTTCGACATCGCCAAGGTCGACCCCACTCGCGCTCGCGCGGCGGTTCGAGAGTGGACGGAGGACCTGCTCGACGGGGCGATGGCCTCCAAACCGAAGGCGCTCGCGGAGCGGTCCCGGGTGACGTTGGGCGAGGTGCTCGAGCTCGCGTTCGACAACGTCACGACCGAGGCTCTCGCGCTGCGGCAGGGGCTGACGCCCGAGGCGTCGGCGGCAGACCGCAAGCGCATCGTGAACGCGGTCCACCAACGCCATCACCGACTTCGGGAGGTCTTGAAAGGAGAAGTCGAACGGCGGCTGGAGGCAGGTTCGATCGACGCGGCGACCCACGAAGCGTGGCTCGCGGGACTCGAAGCGCTGCGGCGGTGTCAGAACGGACCGAGCTCGGACGTCGGTGCCGAAGAGGATGGTGTGCGATGACCAAGAGCGCAGAAGAGCTTCGAGCCTTGCTCGGGTTGGGCTCGGACGAGGTGCTCTCGACCTGGGTCGAGCGGTCTCGGGTCACCGAAGGTCTCGCACGAGGCCTCAGTCTGGGGACCGCACATGGGGTGAGCGAGTCGCTTCGCCAGGGCTTGGAGGACAACCCCGTCTTTCATCCGGAGCCCACGCTTTCTGCCGTCTTGCCTGGAACGCGGTTCTGGGACGGCGATGCTCAGGTGCTTTCGTTCGAGGCGCCGTTGGTTTCCGCGAGCGGGGCCGTCGAGGGCCGCGGCGAGACGACGTTGCTGGACGCGTCCGAGGGCGAGTCGACCCTCGTTTTCGGAACCGACGACGGGCGTGTGCTCGTGCATGTCGTCGGGGGCGTGGTTCGTGTTCTGCGTGGCGCGCGAGGGTTGCAGTTCGAGGCCCCGACGGATCCCGTCGTCGACGTCCCGGAGCTCTCGTTCTTGCTCGGAGAGTTCGATGTGTCGGGTTGGCTGCGCACGCGGCTCGAGGCCGCCGCGGCCGCGCCCGTGTGGCATCAGCGCGTTTCGACGGTCGGGCTGTTGGCGCGGCTCGGCTTCGACGCAGCGGCAGACGAACGAGCGTGGAGCCACGCGCTGCACGAAGGCGACGAGACGCCCGAGGACCGGTGCCTCGCGTTCGCGCGGGCGTGCGACGCCTCGGTGTTGGAAGTGTTGGAGTCGGTGGTGCTCGATCGTTGCGGCGAGCTCTCCGAGCGTCTGCGGATGTTGCCGACACTTCTGCACGAAGGAAGCGTGGCGTCGTTCGAGGCACATGCGATCGCCGAGACACGAGACGAGCTCGAGTCGCTTCGCGCGGTGCTGCGTGCGGCGCGCCGCCCTTTGGTCGCTTCACGCCTGCGTGAGCTCGACGCATTCGCCGCGACGTGGGCCACCACCCTCGATTCGATCGAGGGCGCGCGTCTCGAGGGAGAGTTCGGGAACGCGGTGGCGGTCGCGTCGCCCGGTGCGTGGTGGGCACCGAGGCTTTCGTGAGAAGCCTCGGGGACGCGCTGCGTGCGGCCGAGGCCGGGGACTCGACGGCGCGACAACTCGTGGCGCGAGTCACGCGCCACGCCATCTCCGCCAGTCCCGTCGCGAGCTCGAGCACGCTCGAAGCGGGCGAGGCTTGGCTCGTCGGCGTGCAGGGCACCCACGGCGAGATTTGGCGCCTCCGACCGGAGCGACCCGACTCGATTCGCGGATCGGCGCCGTTGGTCGGGGACGCGCTGCGGGCGGCGAACCTCGTGTCGTGGTTGGTGCGCCGCGACGTGCCCAGCTTCGGTCGCCCCGTGCCTCGCACGCGGTGGGAGGCGCTGCCCGTGTCGCCTGTGGCAGAGCCTGGGCGTGCGGTGGCGTTGGACGGTGCGTCGTACGGGCTGGCGCTCTTCGGCGCCGCGGCGTCTCGTGAGCTGCAGCTCCCGCCGCCCTCCGATGCCGTCTCGCTCGGGGTGGTCGAAGTCGACGGTCGCGTGGGGCATGTCGACGGTCTCGTGGAGAAGCTCGACGTGCTCCGTGCTTGGGCGCCGGGGCTGCGGCGTGTGTTCGTCGCCGCCTCGCAAGCCGACGAGGTGCGACGACGGCTCGTCGGAGTCGAAGTGATCCCCGTGACGACGGTGGCCGAGGTTCTCGACCGCAGCTTTCCGAACCTCGAAGACCAGCTCGTCGCACGTTGGGCGAACGCGCCCGAGGCACGGCGACGGGCGGTGTGGCTCTTGTCCCGATCGGCCCTTCACGGAGACTCGACCTTCGGGTGGGGGGGCGTCGCCCGAACCGCGCGTGTGCTCCTCGACAGCGGAGCGACGTCCGAAGAGGAGCGATCGCGGTTGCAGCTCGCCTACGCGATCGCGATGCGTCACCAAACCAACGAAGGCGTGCTCGAGTGGCCGACCGATGCGCGCCTCGCCGAGCTCCCGCGTCCCTTGCGGCTCTCGTTGGTGGCCCACGTCGTCCAATCCCAGGCCGACGGAGGAAACGACGGAATCGAGGCGACGTTGGCGCGCGCCGAGGCGTACGTCGCACCGCGCCTCGAGCGGCACGCCGAAGACCTCAAACTCCTCGGTGCTCTCGGTCGCCTGGCCGCGTTCGTCGACTTGGAACGGGCCTGCCGCTACCTCGAAGAAGCCATCGAGGGTTGGCAGGCGATCGAGCGCATCGAAGAGACGAGCCATTCGCTGTGTGAGGCCCTCCGACTCCGCGGGCTCGCCGGTGGCAGCGACGCTCCGCTTCGTCGTGTGGCTGCGGAGCTTCTCGTGGTTCCGGGCGTCTCGGCGGAGACGGGGGCGTACGTGCGTTGTGCGCTTGGTGTCGCATCCGCGCTTCGAGGCGAGTACGAGGCCGCGTTGGAAGAGCTCGTCGACGCAGAGCTCTGGCATGCGGCGCCAAAGCACTTGCGAGCCCGGCGCTTGCGTTGGTTGGCGCGGACGTTCGATGCCCTGGGAGAACGAGAGCGCGCCGCCGAGTGTGGTCGGCAACTCGCCGAGCTCGACTCCACGTCGTCGGTGCTCTGGAGTCTTTCGTGCGCGGAACCGGGTGACGTCGAGAATTGGGTGGAGCGCCTTCGCGCGGAACCGTCCGCGGCTGCCATCGTTCGCCGGCTCGCCGTCCACCCGCAACGACGTGAGCCGTTGCACGCGTGGCTGCTCGACGCGTACCCCTACTGAGCTCCTGCGACGAGGAAGGGGCGGGGGTCCACCAGGTCGGACTCCTTCCACATCTGTCAGAGCTCGAGGTCGAGGCGCGTCTTCGACCCCATGAAGCACGATCCCTCCTCCGAACGGCCGTGGATGCGGCACCTCCCCGACTCCCGCGGAATGCTTCCGAACGGTGAGCCCGTGCCGCGTACCGACCCTGGAGGCTCCTTCGACGCTCCCGTGGCTTTTCTCGGGGTGTATCCAGCTGCCGCGGTCGCGCCGGCGAACGTCGGCGAGCGCCGGATGAACCTGCCGGTGCGAGTCGAGCGTACGTCGTTCGAGCTCGGCGTGTCCGCGTCGGCGAACGAGTTGGACGACCGCTACCTCGGGCCGTTGGGCCTCGACCGTGCGTCGATCCTCACGCTCGACCTGATGCCCTACTTCCTGGCGAACACGCGCAAGTCGAAGGGGCGCTCGATGGCCACGAACCTTCGCGAGGCCGAGCTCGCGTACGGACGATCGTTCGGCATCGCCGCTCGTCCGTCACCGGCCCGGCTCGTCGAGCTCGCGCGCCGCATGACGGGCAACGTCGAGCGACTCACGGACTACTTCGCACGCTCGAAGGCCAAGCTCCTCTTCACGCTCGGCAGCGAGGCTGCTGCGTTCGTACGTGGGGCGACCTATGCCGCCGTGAACCGCGAGGCGCGCATGCTCTTCTACTCGGCTCCCGTCGAGCTCGACGTGTTGGGAACCCGCCGCTTGGTCGTCCACCTTGCCCATCCGGGCATTCTGATGAGCGGCAAGGGCCGGGCCTCGGATTGGCCGGAGCGCCACGTGCGTTGGTGCGCGAGCGAGGGGCGAGACGTCGTCGATGCGACCTTGCGCCGACGCAACGAGCGGCTCGCCAGGGAAGGGTGGACGGCCCTTCGGCGTTCCCGCTGAGCCGATTTCCGTTGGCGCCGCCCGCGAGTTCAACGCCAGTCGAACACGCGCCACCGCTTCGCGAACGCGTCGCTTGGATTCGTCGTTCGTCCGCGCACGTACACGCCGCGTTCTTCGAGCCGTCGCCAGGCTTCGGCGCCGTTGCCTCCCGCCGCGCGGCGCGCTTCCCACAGGTAGCGCGCTTCCCAGCGTTGGAGGAGAGGCAGCTCGTCCCAGACGCCGGGCGCGAGAGCCTCTCGGACCGGGGCCCACTCGTCCTCGTCCGCCGACGCACTCGAGCCGCGTTCGTCCCAGCTCTGGCGGAGGCGCGCGAGCTCGACGCTCAGCTCGCGTGACGTGAGCATCACGCGACCGCTGGCCTCGGGCGCGTACTTCTGCGCCGCCCACGCGTCGAACGCGAGGCGTTCCGCCGACTGCTGCACGTCGCGGTGGTTCCAGGACCACGGGGCGTCGTCGTCGAACGCGAGCTTGGCGAGGTCGAGCCACGCGCGGCGCTCGAAGTGGAAGCTGGCGTTCTCGAACGCGGAGCGAATCGAGATGAGGTAGCGGAGGTAGGCGGCGAGCACGCGGTGTCGCGCCGCTCGGAAGGGCGAGAGCTTCACGACGTGGGTCGAGATGCGGGCGAGGAGGTCTTCTCGGAAGGCGCCCTCGCGAACGCGTGCGTGAAGGTCGCGATGGGTGGCGAACACGAAACGCACCGAGGCGGTCTCGCGTTTGGTCGCGCCCACGGGACGGAAGTGGCACCGGAACTTCTCGTCGAGCTGGAGGACGTCGAGCAGCTTGCCCTGAAGGGGCAGCGGCATCTCGCCGATCTCGTCGAGGAAGAGGGTGCCCCCGTCGCACTCTCTGATCAGACCGGGCTTGTCGGTGGCGGCGCCGGAGAAGGCGCCTTTCTTGTAACCGAAGAGCTCGCTCTCCAAGAGGTGCTCGGGCAATGCCGCGCAGTTCACCTCGCCGAAGCGATCGGTGCGCCGCGGATTCCATCGCTCGTGCAGCGCACGCGCGCGATGCGATTTGCCGGTGCCGCTCTCGCCCACGAGCAGCAAGGAGCGTCCTTTGGGGAGCTTGCCGTAGTGGTCGAGCTCTTCGCGGAGGCTTCGTGTGCCTTCGCGTTTGTCCAAGATGCGCGTGGACTCCGGCTGGCCGCGTTCGTTCAGCCAGAGCGCCCAGGTCTCGAGACCGAGGATGCCGCAGAGCTCGACGAGGGCCGCGATCTGCGCGGGGGTGCCGGACTCGAAGCCGACCCCGACCGGGCCCGTGCAGCGGCGCAGGCGCGCGACGACGCTCTTCTCGTTCGGCGCGCTGGGATCGCCGAGTTGGGCGAGCACGGCGTCGACGTCGTACGGGTCCGAAGGGGTTGCGACGGCCTCGAGCTCGAGGCGCGAGACCCTGGAGTCACCTCGTGCGCTCTTGGCCGCGGCCTCGACTTGCTTCGCCACCGTCTCGGGCGCGATGTCGCCCGGTCGCACCTCGGCGTGTTTGTCGAAGAGGACGAACACGCGTTGAGGCTTGGCCAGCGGCTTGGCGGTCGACGACGCCATCGTCACCGCGGGCATCGACTTGCCGCGGGCGTTGCGTCGCACGCCACCGAAGACGAAGAGGTCGGGAGCGATCATCGCACTAAGTCTATCATCGATAGCGGATGCGATAGACAAGCGTCGACGAGTGGGCCGGATGCGCTGCGATTGTGAACGCAGAGGCTCGGCATGTTGCCTGCTCTATCCGCGGGCATGCACCCCTCCACCGCCGCCCTCCGCCTTCAAACCTCCCTCGACTTCGAGGCCCCGACGCCGCGCTTCGTGCCGCGGCTCGTCCCCGTCGTTCCTCCGACTCCGCCCAAGCCGGAGTGGTCGCCCGGCGCTCTCCTCGCCCGCGTCCGCGCGATGCGCGAGGTGCCCGACGAGCTGGTCGCACGTCTGCGTGTGGCCCTCGAAGAAGCCGAGACGCGTGTCTCGTGCGCACGCACCGAGGCGCAGCGAGACGAGCTCGCGCTCGCGCTCGCCGAGGCGCTTCGACGTCCGCCCCTCTCCGCGCTCTGCGCCGTCTCGCCCACCAACGTGACGCTGGTCGTGGTGTCCTCGGGCCCGGTCCCGAAGGAGCGTCCCGACGACCTCGACGCTTGGGACTACGAGATGGAGCTCGACTGACACCCTCCTCGTGCGTCGGCGCATCGAGGAGGGTGAAAGCGCCGCGAATCTCAGGCGTCGTCCCAATGTTCCTTCTCGTAGTCGAGCACCTCGTCGGCGTGCAGTTGCCGGGTCGAGTTGCCGAAACGCACGTAGAAGTCAGCGGTCTTCGGGCCCTTGGGCGGCTTGACGAACACTGGGCGAATCGACGGCCGGACGTCGACGCGGCAGACGTCGTGACTGTCGACGGCCTCGAACGTGACCGAGAGCTGACCGAGCGTGGGCTTGCCGAGGTGGGTCTCGAAGAGGTCCGAGAGGAAGAGCTCGAAGCCGTCTCGGTTGCCCTTCTTCGTCAGCTCGTAGTCGTTCGCGAGGCCGACCGCTTCGCCGTCGTCGTTCACACCGATGAGGAGCGTGCCGCCGTCGGCGTTGAGGAAGCCGGCGACGGTCTTGACGATGACCTGCTCCAGCTTTTCGTCCCGCGCTCGGGTGTGGAGGTTGTAGCGCGCGCTCGACTTGAACTCGATGTGAGCGCCTTCGCCGAGCTGCATGAGCTCTCGGGTCGACCGCACGCTCTCGGCTTCGTCCTCGACGTCGTCGGCGGTGGGATTCGACAGCTTCTCGAAGCCGGCCCGAACCACGTCGGCCATGAGGCGTCGACGCGCTTCGAGGAAGCGGTCGAAGGGCATCGACTCCCACTCCTTCGGAAGCGCGTGCCAGAAGCGCATCTTGGCCTGCTCGGCCTTGGAGTGGCGCTCCATGTACTCGCCGAAGTACTCGCTCGGCGCGGTGTCGCTGATCGCGAGGTTGTCCGGCCACTCGACGAAGGCGTAGTTCGCGATCTGGTTCACGTCCTTGCGGTCCGTGATGCCTCGCGTCGCGAGGTAGGCGCGCGGGAAGAGGTGATGGCGCTCGATGCTCGCGCGCTTGGTCTTCACGTGCGGGTCCATGAGCTCGGCGACGCGGAGCTTCGAGAAGAGGACCTTGGCGTCGAGCAGGTTGAGGGCCGCGAAGTAGCCGAAGAGCGCAGGGCTGCGGGCGGACGAGGTGCCGAGGGCGTTCGGGAGCTGAATCGACCAGAAGTCGTTGGTCAGCGTGGTGGCGACGATGCGGTCCACCTCGGCCACGAACTCGTCCGCGGTCTTCAGGTTCGCGAAGCGCGCGATGTCGGATTCGAAGATCGTCTCGAACGAGCCCGTGTAGCGGGCGGTGATCGTCGCCATGAAGAACCAACGCGCGATCGCTTCCCGCAAGCGCCCGAGGTCGACTCCGAAGTCGCGCCGGCCCACGAGCCAGAGCGCATAGCTGTAGAGGATCGCGCTCTCGGAGGTGATTTCGTTCGAGCGACGGTACCCGGCGCGCATCACGCACTTGAGGAACTCGTGCCAGTTCGTCAGGTCGAGGGTGGCGGCCTGCGCCTCCTGCAAACGCGCGAACTGCTCCTTGCGCGTCTCTTCCGAATACTGCCCCGAGTCGATGTCGCGCCCGCGCAGCAGCGTGTAGACCGACTTCAGCTTTCCGCGCCGGTAGGCCAGGCCGACGGCCACGCGGAGGAGCTGATCCGGGGAGGGTTGAATGTAGGCGTTGAAGGGCGACGCACCCTTGGCCGAGGGTTCCTTGGCCTGCCGACTGAACGCCTCGAGTTGCTTGCGTCCGTCTTCCCAGAAGACGGAGAGCAACGTGAGGATGAAGTCGGACTGGTTGAGCGTGACGCCCTTCGAGTTGATGCGGACGAAGATCTCCGCCACCCGTTCTTCGTCGACGCTCGACGCGAGCTCCATCGCGGTGAAGGGGTACGAGTGCACGTCGCGAAGTCGGTCGATCGCCTCCTCGATGTGGTCGATTTCCTCGTCCGAGAGGTCGCGGCTCGCCTGCAGACGCTCGACGAACGCCTTCACGAAGCGTCGATGCGGGAGCTCGCCGCGCCAGAGTTGCGTGATGTCGTCGATGTACTCCGGGTCGCGACGCGTCGTCGCGTCCGGCACCGCGAAGGTCTCGTCCCGCGGGCGAAACGCGACCTGGATGCGACGCGTACGGTATTGCTCGTCGATGACCGGCGTTCCCGTCATGACGGCGTAGAGCGAGGTCAAGCGTTGCTGGCCGTCGACGACGAGGAGCCGAGGCGCCTCGTGCTGTTTCACGTCCGTGCCGATGCGCTTCGAACGCGGCACGTCGGTGGCCCAGAGCAGCAAATAGCCCACGGGGAAGCCGCGGTACATCGAGTCGAAGAGGTCGCGAACCTTCGTGTTGTCCCACACGAAGGGGCGCTGAATCTCGGGCAGACCGATCTCCCCCGATTCGATCTCTCCGACCAGCTTCGAGATCGAGTAGCCGACTTCCTTGAACACCGTCACTGACATGCACCCTCCCGTCGAACGCTGCTGCGCAGCACGTGTACCGACGTCTCTTCGCGCCTGTCTCTGACACGTCGGTGAAGAAGACTCGGAACACTCGGCTCAAGGCACGAGCAGCTTCTCCGTGTCGGTCGATTGAATGGCCGTGAGGGTCGCCTTCTCCCCCGAAGGCCACACGCCTCGCGCGAGCATGACCTCGTGACGCGAGAGGCCCTTCGCGTAGCGGCTCGCGACGAGGCCCGCGAGCGGGAGGACGTGCCCATCTCGGTCGCGAAGCACGCACCAATCCTTCGGGAGGGCGTCGGTCGCGGTGGTCTCGACGAGCGCGAAGGGGGTCTTGGCGCCCTGATGCCGACGCACGCGGACGCGGAAGACGCTTCCCTTCTCGAACTCCTCGATGGCCTGCCGGCTCAGCAGCTCGAGTTCGGCGAGGGGCGCCAGCGCAGCGCGGACCTTCTCCCAGGCTTCGCGCACCGGGCGCTCCTGCTCGGCGAGCTCGGCTTCGGGCACGGAGCGATGGGCGAAGGTGTTGCGAAGGGGGACGACCCGCGTCTGAACCTCCAAGGCGAGCTCGGAGGGCTTGCCCTTCTCGCTCACGAACGAGCGCGCCGCGCGCGCGACTGGGTGCATGTCGTCACGGGCGAAGAGCGCCGCCAGGCGCCACGCGAGCTCGAGCCAGCTCCCGAGCGCGAGCGGTTTGTCCGCGCCCTTCAGGACCTTCGTGAGCGCGTCCGATCCACGCCGGCGTAGGAGTGCAATCTCGCAGAGCACCAGAAACGCGATCGAGCGCTCGATGCCCTCCCAGCGTGACTTCACCGCGAGCGCGAGCGACTCCTGGCTGGACGTGATCGCGTCGGCGACCGCGATCGGGTAGGGCAGCTCGAGCTCGACCTCGACGACCCCGACTCCGTCGCTCCACGTCGGGTCGTCCTGAACCTCGGGCGCGCCGTCGACGAGGCGGATGCCGAGCTGCTTGGCTTGGGCGAGCACCGTCTCCACCGCGGCCTTCTCGAGGTCGGGGGGATAGCCGTGCTTGCGCAGGAGGCGTTTCACGAGCGCACGCAAGTTCGCCTGCACGTTCTTGCGCAGCGTCCAGTCGACCGTCGCTTCCTTTCGCACGAGGTCGAGCAGCTCGTGGGCGAGGAAGCTGAGGTTCTTGTCGCCCATCACTTCGCGGGCGCTCTCGTTCTCGGCGAGGGCTTCGTAGAAGAAGAACTCCTCGCGCGAGAGGCCGAGCTCCTTGCCCTTCGCGGCCGCGGCTCGAATCGCCTTCGCGAGGTCGATGAGCTCCTGAATCATCGCGGCGCTGTCGAGGCTGCGGTTCCGGTACCGAACCATCGCCTTCTCAAGCAAGTCGGCGAAGCTCTTCTGGCCGACGACGCTGCCCGCGAAACGCTCCTTCACTTCGCCGTTGAGCAGGCGATGCAGCAGCTCCACCGCCAATCGCTTGTTCTTCATCCCCTGCACCTCGACGAGAAACTCGTCGCTGAGAATGCTGAGGTCGGGGCGCTCGATGCCGGCGGCCGCGAAGATGTCGATGACGCCTTCGCTGATCACCGCGTTCGACACGATCTGCCGGAGCGCGTGGTCGAGCTCGTCCGCGGACGCCTTCTTGCCGCTCGTGGCGAGCTTCACGAGCCCGGCCTTCACGGCCTGGAAGAACGCGAGCTCGTCGCGCACTTCGTCCGTGCGCTCGTGCGGTGCCGCGAGCGCGAAGGCCTTCGAAGCCTCCGTCACGAGCAGGAGGAATCGGTCGTAGCCATCCTTCTCGCGGTCCTGCGGTGCCGGGGCACCCTTGGCGGGCGGCGCCTCGCGGAGCGAAAGAACGTGCTCTCGCGCGGCGGGCAAGAGCGCGAGGCGCTCCTTCGGCGTGCCCGTGAAGAAGCATGCGTAGTCGAAGCCGTGGAAGAGACGGCGGAGCAGGTCGAGCTTCTCGTCGAGGACGTCGACTGCCTTCTCCATCATCGACGTCGGATCGCCCCGCCCGCCACTCTTGGTGTAGGTGGCCATCGCCGACTTCAGAGAGCCGAGGATTCCGAGGTAGTCGACGACGAGGCCGCCCGGCTTGTCGCCGAAGACGCGGTTCACGCGGGCGATGGCCTGCATGAGGTTGTGGCCCTTCATCGGCTTGTCGACGTAGAGCGTGTGCATGCACGGCGCGTCGAAGCCGGTGAGCCACATGTCGCGCACGAAGACGAGCTTGAGCGGGTCTTTCTCGTCCTTGAAACGACGCGCGACGAGCTCTTGGTCGCGCTTGCCACGCACGTGCGGCTGCAAGAGCTCCGCGTCGCTCGCGGAACCCGTCATCACGACCTTCATCACGCCGTGCTCGACGTCGTCGTCGTGCCAATGCGGCCGCAGCTTGCGGATCTCGGCGTAGAGCTCGGCGCAGATGCGCCGACTCATGCACACCACCATCGCCTTGCCGTCGAGCGCGTCGAGGCGCTTCTCGAAGTGCTCGACGAGGTCTTTGGCCACGATCTCGAGCCGCTTGGGGTGCCCGACGATGCGCTCGAGCGCGGTCCACTCGGTCTTCAGCGACTCCTTCGCGTCTTCTTCCTGCTGCTCGGTGATCTCTTCGAAGTCGGGGTCGATCTTGGGCTTGTAGGCCTCGTCGAGGTCGAGCTTGGCCAGCCGCGCCTCGTAGTAGATCGGAACGGTCGCCCCGTCGGCGACGGCCTGCTGGATGTCGTAGACGTCGATCTCGTCGCCGAAGACTTTCCGGGTGTCCTTGTCTTCGAGCTCGACCGGCGTGCCGGTGAAGCCGATGAACGAGGCGTTCGGCAGCGCGTCGCGCAGGTGCTTCGCGAAACCGTAGCGCTTCTCTCCGGTCTTCCGGTCGATGCGCCCCCCGAAGCCGTATTGGCTTCGGTGGGCCTCGTCCGCGATGACCACGATGTTCCGGCGGTCGGAGAGCGCGTCGAAGGTCTCCCCTTCGGGCGCGAACTTCTGAATGGTCGTGAAGTAGACGCCGCCCGACGTGGTGCGGAGCAGCTCACGAAGGTGCTCTCGGTCGCGCGCTTGGACGGGCGTCTGTCGAAGGAGCGCGGCGCCGTGGGAGAAGGTTTGAAAGAGCTGCAGGTCGAGGTCGTTGCGGTCCGTGAGCACCACGAGGGTCGGGTTGCCGAGCACGGGATCGGCCACGAGCTTCCCGGCGTAGAAGAGCATCGAGTAGCTCTTGCCGGAGCCTTGCGTGTGCCACACCACGCCGACGCGTCGGTCGCCCTTCTCTCCGATCGCGGCGCGGGTCTTGTCCACCGCGACACGCACCGCGTGGAACTGGTGGTAGCCCCCGAGGATCTTGGCGACCTTCGAACCCGAGCCTTCGAAGAAGACGAAGTGTCGGATCAGATCCGTGAAGCGCTCTTTGTGAAAGACGCCCGAGACCAACACCTCGAGCGGCTGCGACGAACCGGGCGCGAGCTCTTCGCCATCGACGGTGCGCCAATACGCGAAGCGCGAGCGCGGCGACGTCAGGCTGCCGATGCGCGCTTCCACGTCGTCCGAGCCGACGACCACCGCGTTGTAGGCGAAGAGGGTCGGCAGGTCCTGCTTGTAGGTTTGAAGCTGCGTGTACGCCTTCCAGACGTCGGCTTCCGGATCGGACGGGTTCTTCAGCTCGAGCACCCCGAGCGGCAGCCCGTTCACGAAGACCACGAGGTCCAGCCGCCGCACCTGCCCGGTCCCGCGAGCCCCGTCGACCACCGTGAACTGCCGCACGACCAAGAAGTCGTTCGCCTCGACGTCGTCGAAGTCGATCAAGCGAACTTGGAAGCCGCGGGCCTTTCCGCCCACTTGGGCTTCGACCGCGACCCCTTCCACCAAGAGCCGATGAAACGCCTGGTTGTTCCCGAGCAGCGTCGGATGGTCCTGACGGAGCACGAGCCGAATCGCCTCGTCGATCGCGGGCGGCGGCACGTCGGGGTTGATCGCATGCAGCGCGGCCTCGAGCCGACCACGAAGCACGACCTCGTCGAACGACTGCCGCTCGGGTCCGAGCTCGCCGGGGACGTACTCCTCGTCGTGAACCTCGTAGCCGAGCTCCGCGAACCACGAGAGCGCCACCGTCTCCAGCTCGTTTTCTTTCGTCGCGCTCATCGTGACGACCCCCTCGTGAAGCTCGGCCGCCGTGTGCGCATCGCCTCGGACCGTACCGTGAGAGCGGTGGATTCTTCCATACCTCAACTGGGGTAGACGCCCACCTGAGGTAGACGCATCACGCTCCGAGTTGCTGACGAGCAAGCACGCCGTTGACGCCTGCCCTCGGATTGTCGTTCCATTTCGCGGTGATCGGGGGCCGGCTGCGAGGGGTGTTGCCGTCGGCTTGCTTCGATCGATCGGAGGATCACGATGCAGGCCATGCCCGGCCCGACGGAGATCTCGCGCCACACGTTCTTTCAGGGGCTCCTGCTCGCCGCCCGGGCAGAGGGAGCTCCCGAGGAGTTCGACGCGGAGGGTCGCGTGATCCACGACGCCTTCGGAGCCGTCGTCGCGTTCCTCCAGAAGTCGGACGTGAAGGTGGTCGGGCTCTCGACGGTGCGCCGCGACCCGGTGTTCGGAGTCTTCCACGAGGCCAACGAGCTGCTACTCCAGGCTGAGCAGGACCTCATTCTCGGCTTCGTGAATCCGACGCTTCGAAAGGCGAAGTTCAAGCTCGCCGCGTTGGAAGCGAAGGCGGAGCTCGAAGAGTTCGATCACGCCGCCTGGCTTCGCGAGGCCGGGCGAGCGTTTGCGGACGCCCTCAAGGCCGCCGCCGCCGACGCCGGTGCCATCAGCGTCGCCCCTCCCGCGTGAGCTCGGTCGGTATCGAGGAAGAGCTCGAGGAGCTCGCATCGCGCCTCCTCGACCCGTACCGTGCGCGAATCGAGCGTTCGGGCATTCCGGAGGCGCGAATCATCAACGACCCCGTCTGGGGGTCGATTCGCCTCGAGCCGTGGGAGGTCGCGCTGATCGACAGCCCACTCCTGCAGCGCCTTCGCGGTATTCGCCAGCTCGGGGTGGTGCACTGGGTGTACCCGTCCGCCGTCCACACGCGCTTCGAGCACTCCATCGGCGCGATGCACTGCGCGTCGCAGATTCTCACCGCGCTCGAACGAAACTCAGGCCGAGTCGGACAGCCGCTGATCGACGACGAGACGCACAAGCTGGTACGCGTCGCCACACTTCTCCACGACTGTGGCCACACGGTGTTCAGCCATGCGGGCGAGCACGTCGCGGAGAAGCTGCCTGGAGTCGACGCGTTTCGCACGCAGATCTTCGACGAACTACATCCGCGCAAGAAGCCCAGCGCGAGCGAAGCGATCGCGGTCGGACTGGTTCGCACGCAGGCATTCCGCAATCTCCTCGCTGCGCGACAGGTGGGCGCCGACTTCGTTCGAGACGTCGAGGCGACGTGCGATCTGATCGCGAAGCTGATGATCGGCGCGCCTGCCGTGAAGGGCCACGCCTTCCTCTCGCTCGTGATCTCAGGTGCCTTCGACGCCGACAAGCTGGACTACATGACCCGCGACTGCTTGATGGCGGGTGTCCCCTGCGCGGTGGATGTCTGGCGCACGATCGGGAAGCTCCACTGTGTCCGTGTTCCTCCGGGCGAACGAACGGAGCTCCTCGGTCCGCGCACGGGCGACCGCGAGCCCGACTACCGCACGTGGGCTCGAGTCGAGCACGACGAGGACACGCTCGTGCTCGCCCTGCCGCGATCGGCGACGACCGTGCTCAACGAGCTCGCCGTCACGCGGACGACACTCTACGAGAAGATCTACTTTCACCCGAAGGTTCGTGCGCTCGAGGCGATGACTCGCCGTGGCTTGGAGGCGCTCGACATCACCCGCATCGCCGAGTGGTTCGCGCTGACGGACGCCGAAGTGTTGCTCCGCGACGAGTTCGCGAAGCTCCGCGATCGAGACCTGCCGAAGAGGTCGTTTCAGATCGAGCGCCCCCAAGACGAGCGCTTCGACCGGGCGTGGCGACGACTGACCCGCAAGTTCGACGACCGTTCGTTCGAGCGCGACGTCATCGAAGCGACCTCGCAGGCGTGCTCGTCCCTCGGCATCAACGACCAAGGGCTCGACGTCGTGGCAGACCGCCCGAGCGTCAAGAAGGTCAAGCTCGACGCCTACGCGTTCGTCGGCGACTCGTACCTCGACCTCGGCCTCGCTTCGGCGGGCGAAGCCGCCCAACGCGCCGAAGCCGGCAAGGTACTCGCACGCGAGCGCGTCTACGTCTTCGCGTCGGCGCCGATTCGCGTCGCCACCTGCCTCGCGACGCGAAAAGTGGTGAGCAAGCTCGGCTTCGACACCTCGGACCACGTGACGATCCCGCTCAAGCTCGAACCCAAGGAGCTTCGCGAAGCGAGTGAACGACTCGAGGACGCCGGCTTCTTCGGCACAAGGAATGGCGCGCTCTCCGCACACGTCGCGGCGCGTATGCCGAGTCGCACCGAGCGACACCTCGAGGACTTTCTTCGCACCGCCTCCTCGAGGATCCAACGCGTCGCCGAGCGACTCGGCCCCTACCAGCGCGTCGACGGCGGCCGGACCGACGTAGCGACGGTGGCGACCTTCCTTCGTCAGTTCGAGACACGCGAGCGCGCACGCGCCGCCCTGCGCGTGATCGAGCAGATCACGTTCGTCGGACGCGACAGTCTCGCCAGCGCGCTGAGGTCCACCCTGCAAGAGCGCGAGCCTTTCGACTTCGTTTGTCCGCTGGGCGGCCTCGCCGACAGTAGCGGACACCTCGCGTACCTCATGCTCGATCTCGACCAGAACCTCCGAGTTCCGGTGTCGACGTTGGAAGAGGCTCTGCGTTCGGGCGCCGACCGCATCCTCCTTTGGGATGACTTCTGTGGCGCGGGCGGCCATGCGAAGACCGTCCTCGCTCAGTGGCTCGGGCAGTCGGTTGAAGGCGAGCTCGACGAAGCGCACGTCGGTCCGCTCGGAGACCCGGAGCGCCTTCGTGCGGCGACCGTCACCATCGGCTTCGCGCGGGCTCGACAGGAGGGCCTCTTCAAGCTCGGCGCCTCGCTACCGGGCCTCGGGCTCACGAAGGTGGACGTGATCGCCGCCGAGCTCGTCGAAGCATCGACCGGCATCTTCGAAGCAGGCTCCAGGGTGCTTCCAGACGCGCACGAGCGCGACGACCTGCGCGACTATCTCGAGCGCCGAATGCGCATGGCGTTGAGTCACAAGGGATGGCCCGAGGAGAAGCTCGCCGATCGCCTGCTCGGATACGGCAATGGCGCCCTTCTTCTCGCGTTTCCGCACAACGTACCGACGGTCACGTTGACCGCGATTTGGGCGAGCTCGGATGGATGGATTCCGTTGCTCCCGCGCCGCACCAAGCCGCCACGCGTCGAAGCGCCGACCTAACGTCCATCGCTGCTTTCGGCGTACTTCGCGTGGTCGGCGTCGAGACCGTGCTCGACGCTCCACTTCGCCAGGTCACGCAGCACCAACCGAGTCAGTTCACGAAGTTGCGACAGGTCCTCTCGCTTCACGCGTAGGAGACCGTCGTGGACGTAGCGAGAGCGAATCTCGTAGTGGCACTTCATCTCGCGCTCGACGCCCGGCCGGCCGGTGATGCGGGCGACGCGCTTGCTGATCGACTGGGTCACGCTCCCCTTGCTGCTCGAGACCGCGACTTCGAGGGCGGTCATGTACGCCAGGTAGCGATCCGCGACGTCGAAGGCCGAACCCCCGGCGTTGCGGTGGAACGCCTCTCCCCGGGACCAGAAGTGCAGGGCGCGCCGAAAGCGGCCACCGCAGGTCTTCGGTTGTGTCGCGTACTCGTGCAGATCGAACGCGAAGCGGCGGCCGAATGCCCACCACCACTCATCGGAGAGCATCGGCACGACACCATCGGGAAAAGCACACTCGAAAGTGGTGTCCGCATGAATCGGAGGGTCGACCTTCTGGGGGCGATCCGCCCATTCCTCGACCCCCACCACCACGAGGCGGCAGGTGGTTCGACTCGGCCGTGCGCCCGCGAGGCTCGTCAGTCCGGCCAAGAGCTCGAGAGTACGCTGGGCATGCGGAACGCACGAGAGCGGCGACGCGTCCGCGTGCCAGAGGAGGGCGAACATGGCGCTCGAGCGAGTCGCGCGCACGGTAGCGTTCACGATCGCGTCCTCGCCCCACCGGTGGAGGAACCAGAGGAACGGGTCGTCCGCCGCTCTCTCCGGGTGGCGTTCGACGATCGCGGCCTGGAACCGCCGAAGGTCCTCTAAGGTCTCCGGGTCCCGCTCCGCTCGCAGCTCGTGTGCGAGCTCGGAGTGACGGACAAGGCGGGCGCGGAGCGACTCCTTCGTCAAGACCAGGAAGTCGTATTGGTTGAACCAAGACTCACCGGGATCCGGAATCACACGCGCCCTTCCGCTCGGGACTGGCTCGTCGGGGATGACGACGAAGAGCGACTCCGCGGGTCGCGCCCCCTGGGTCAGGTGGAGCGAGAGCAACGCGGTGAGGCTGTCCACCTCCGCCGCGGTGAACGCACGCACGGGATCGTCGTCCGTTCCAGGTCGTGGCTCCCATTCGTCGAGTCGTTCGAAGACTAGGCGCAGGAAGTCCTCCAGCGCGTAGGTCGTGACGACGTCGGGTGATTGGAGCGCGTGGAGATCGTGAAGCACGCCACCGTGAGCATCAGCGACCGCGGGAAGGTGATGGAGCCGGGCGAACGCACCGCGCGCCTCGCGCTCCAGCCACCGACGAACTCGAATCCGAGCCGCTTCTACGCTGGGATCGTCCGCCGCCAGCTCACCCACCTGGTCGCATCTCCGCAACATCTCGCGAGCGTGCTGCCGAAGCTCCTCCCACGACGCGTCATCGTGGTCCGCCTTTTCGGAAGCCACGAATGTCACACCGTGTGGAGACCGCATCCAATCCCAGTTCATGGGTCACACACGCGTCAACGGTCCCCGAAGAGTCCGAGCTGTTCCGCCTTCGTGGCCGGGGCATCCGCGACGTCGAGCGGAACGCGGAGCTCGCCGGAGAGGAGCTTCGGGAGGAGGGTGTCGCGGAGCTCGGCGAGGGTGCGGGACTCCTTCGAGCACAGGAGGATGCGCGCAATCATCGGCTCCACCACTTCGTCGAAAGCCCGAACGATGGCGGGTGGAGGAACCGTCATGAGCAGCGACCTTGCGGCCGTACTGTTCAAGCCAGGCACGGCGACACCTCCACCTTTCATCCGCATCTCGTGCATCGTCCCATCGGAAGAGAGCGCGAAGTACAAGAGATTCTGCGAGTAATGCTCGTTCGCTCGGATCCGGTAGACGTGCTCGTTGATGCAGCAGCGCTCGAACGGGAACCCGTCTCCGAACATCGACACGTGAGGCTCGAACTCTCCTGGCCGCCCTCCGTCCTTGTAGAGCAGCACGTCGCGCGACTGCACGTAGCCGCGTCCCATTGCCTCGAAGAACTCGACCGGAACGTACTTGGTCTTGCTGAAGTCAAACTCGCCGACGCGCTTGATGCTCTCGGCCCCGATGCTCGGGACACCGTGCTCGATGCCCTTCACGCCGCCCTTGGGTCGCTTGCCGACCTCCAGCTCGGAGATGACGTCTCCCAACGTCGCCACCCGCCACCCACGCGGGATCGGCCCGAGCTTCGAGTCCTCGAACGAATCGGGAAAGAGCGCCGCGGTGGCGTCGTCCATGCCGAAGGGCTTCTTGCCCGCGGCCCTGGCGTGCACGGGGTCGAAGTCGACGAACCAGCTCTTGAAGAGTGTCCGCGCGAGCTCCTCGAGCGTCTCGCTCATCTTGCGGTTGAGCTCGATCTTGTCATCGAGCGTCCCGAGAACCCGAGAGATTGAGCGCTGCTCGACGATCGGAGGGATCATTAGTTCAAACTTCGGAACGTCCGAGCAGCGCAGGCTATCAAAAACTGCTCCTACGTTCAGAAACTTCTGAACTTGCTCCCACCATATGGGACCGCGAACGAGCCACCGAAGAAACTCGGGCAGAATGGTCGCTCCATCCGTGCGAAGCAGGACTAGGTTCTGCCCCAACGCAAACTGAGCGTCGAGAGGCACGAAGGCTGTCTCACCGGGATTACACCGCCGGGAGAGCACAACGTCGAACGGCTGAGGATCTGCCTTTCGTGTCCACTGCTTGAAGTGCTCAGCACTTATTCGCCGCGCCTCGGAGAGGTTCAGTCGTCCAGCCTTAAGCTGCGGTATAGTAACGTAAGGATAGCCAACGGGTGCGGCGGGCGGGGTCCGGTGGTCACAGTCGATGAGCGTGACGCCGGCGGCACCCAACGACATCCGTCGCCAATCACTCACTACGGAATCCTCGCAGGTTCTCGCGGATGCTTGCATCCAGTCTCGTCCCCTCGCGGAACTGCTGGTCAAGCGTCGCAACCAGGCGCTTCACGCGCTCATCAAACGGCTCATCCTCTTCTGAAAGGTCTTCTGCGCCGACGTAGCGGCCCGGTGTTAGGACGAACTGGTGCTGCTCGATGGCCCCGCTCTTGGCGCTCACGCAGAACCCCGGGACGTCCTCGTACTTCCCCTGGCCTTCACCTCGCCACCGGTGATAGGTCTCCGCGATGCGCGCGATCTCCTCATCGCCGAGCTCGCGGTGCGTTCGATCAACCAGGGTGCCGAGCTTGCCGGCGTGGATGAAGAGTGTTTGGCCAGAGCGGTCGCGGAGCTTCTTGCCCCCGACGCCCACACCGCCCCGCTTGTCCCGCGCGAGGAACCACAGACACACCGGGATCTGAGTCGAATAGAACAACTGCCCCGGCAGCGCGACCATGCAGTCCACCAGGTCTGCCTCGACCAGCGCCTTCCGGATCTCGCCCTCGCCGGACTGCTGGGAGGCCATCGAGCCGTTCGCGAGCACCACGCCCGCCACGCCGCGTGGCGAGAGCTTGCTGACGATGTGCTGGAGCCAGGCGAAGTTGGCGTTGCCAGCGGGGGGCACACCGAACTTCCAGCGCGGGTCGTCGCGGAGGTGCTCGCCGCCCCAGTCGCTGATGTTGAAGGGCGGGTTCGCGAGCACGTAATCGGCTTTGAGGCCTTTGTGTTTGTCCTCGCGCATGGTGTCGCCCCACTGGTCGCCGAGGTTCGCCTCGATGCCGCGGATGGCGAGGTTCATCTTGGCGAGCTTCCAGGTGGTGGCGTTCCACTCCTGTCCGTAGATGGAGAGATCGCTCTTCTTGCCGCCGTGTTCTTCGACGAACTTCTCGGATTGAACGAACATGCCGCCCGAGCCGCAGCAGGGGTCGTAGACGCGGCCCGAGTAGGGCTCGAGCATCTCGACCAGCACGCGCACCACCGACTGCGGCGTGTAGAACTCGCCGCCCCCGCGGCCTTCCGCGCTCGCGAAGCGCCCGAGGAAGTACTCGTAGACGCGCCCGAGCAGGTCGGTCGAGCGGTGGTCCTTGTTCTCGTCGACGAGCGCGACGTCGCTCAGCAGATCGAGGAGCTCACCGAGCCGCGTCTTGTCCACCGCGGGCCGCGCGTAGTCCTTCGGCAGCGTGCCGCGCAGCGTCTTGTTCTCGCGCTCGATGGCGTCCATGGCGGCGTCGATCAGCACGCCGATCTCGGGCGACTTCGCCCGCTCGCGCAGGTGCTCCCACCGACCCTCGGGCGGCACCCAGAAGACGTTCTTGCCTTCGTATTCGTCGCGGTCCTCCGCGTCGCCGAACTCGTCCGCGAGCACTTCGGCCCGCCGCTGCTCGAACGCGTCCGAGACGTACTTCAGGAAGATCAGCCCGAGCACCACGTGCTTGTACTCGGACGCATCCATCGACCCGCGCAGCTTGTCGGCCGCCTGCCAGAGCTTCTCCTCGAACCCGAGGTTCGCCCCGGACTTCGCCGCCTTCGCGCCTTTGCCGCGCTTGCCCTTCGCCGGCGCCGAAGCCGCGGCCTCGGCCGAACGATCCTTCGGAGGCCGCCCCCGCCGCTTGGGGGCCGAGCTCGCGCCTTCATCCGTCTTCCGCTTCACCGCCATCACGTTCCTTTCCGAAGGGGGTGGAGGATACATGACCGGATCCGGTCGCGTTCCCGTCGTTGACGTTCGTCGTGTCGTTCGCGAGATTCGTCGCGATGACGCTCGAGTCGCATCGGCTGGTCGTCGGCTACCACGGGTGCGATCGGTCGGTGGCAGAGGCGGTGTTGGTCACCGGCCACCATCTGGAGCCGAGCGACAACACTTACGACTGGCTCGGACGTGGCATCTACTTCTGGGAGCACGGGCCGCATCGGGCGCGGCAGTTCGCGGAGTGGAAGCAACGACGAGGCAAGTTGAAGGAACCCGCGGTCATCGGCGCGTACATCAAGCTCGGCGCGTGCTTCGATCTCACCGACACGCAGGCGACGAAGCTGCTGGCCGGGTTCTACGACGGGCTCGTCGAGGCGTTCCGAGTCACCGAAAGGCAGATGCCGGAGAACCGGCCAGCCAAGGGGCATGAGCCCGACGACCTCACGCTCCGAGAGCTCGACTGCGCGGTGCTCAACTTCGGACTCGAAGATCACTACCAGACGGTTCGCGGCGTGTTTGTCGAGGGGGAGCCTGCCTATCCGGGGGCGGCCATCCGTACGCAAACCCACGTCCAGATCGCCGTGCGCGATCCCGCGTGCATCCTGGGCTACTTCCGCGTTCCCGAGTAGACTGCGCGAGGTGTCATGAGCGACCCCAAGGCCCAAGACTACGAACGACAGCTCGCGCTGTTCCGCGCCTCGATGGCGAAGCTCGACAAGGCGGGGATGCTGGCGCGCCTCCGCGAAACCGGGGTGCTCGGGCTGACACCGAAGGTCGGCGACAAGGTTCGAATGCTCGGACCGACCGAGCAATGGGTCCACGGCGTGATCGTCGGCGCATCGGCGAAGGACGGGCGAGTGCTCGTCGCTCATGACCGAGACGGTGTGGTCGAGGTGGCGCCGCTCGACGAAGTGGCGAATGGAAGACGAGTGCACCTTCTGGAAAGAGCGCCCGAGGGGAAGGAGCGCGAAGTGGCGGCGGGTGCGCTGAAGTTCTGCGGGAAACGGAAGAGCCTTGAGGGCTTCGAGGCCAGCCGCGCGCGCAACAGCTCTGCCGTTGGCTGGGTGGCGCTGGCCGCTGGGCTCGGCTTGATCGCCGGCGCGTTGCTCCTGAGTGGCGACGATACGTGGGATGAGTCGACCGCTCGCTACAGGGACTCGCGCGGTCGCTTTTCGCGTGGGTGAGCAGCCTCCCGAGCGGTCGCCGCTCGTAGGGGTCAGCTGACGCCTTCCGGTCCGCACGGCAGGGTCCCCCAACTCACGCCGTGGCTTCCTGCGCTTCGTGCGCCTCGCGACGTGCGCGACCGAGTTGCTTGAGGCGCTGCACGATGAGGCTCTCCTCGGCGAGCAGGCCCATGAGGGCGAGGGTGAGCGCGCGTTCGCTTCGGTACTCGCGGTCGAGCTCTTCGGTCGGGACGAGCTGCGCGAGCTTCTGCGAGTGCGCGACCTTGGCGACCGCGACCTCGCCGAAGACGGCCTTCACGATGTTCGCGACGTCCTCCGCGAGCGCGTCCGGGTAGCGCTGCTGGTGGTAGTGCACGACGTCGAGCAGGAAGGGCGAGTCCGCGTTGAGGAAGACGGTCGGGCCTTCCGCGTCCGACGGCGACCAGAGCGCGAGGTGCCACGGCTGGTCGAAGTCGTCCTTCTGCGTGTAGCGGTAGCGCGGGATGTCGACCGGTCGTCGCCGTTCGACACCTTCACCCTCGCCGTCGGGGGCGAGCTGAGGCGAGGCCGTCTTCTTCGCCCGGCGCTTGCGGGGCGGGCGGTCGGCGGTCTCGTCGTGCTCGGTCGGAAGATCCTCTCCGTTCTGGCCACCGACCTCGACTTCGCCGTGCTCGGGCCCGGCGGGCGAGCTCGCTTCGGTGGCCTTCGTCTTCTTCACCTTGGTGGTGACCGTCCAACGCTCCCCGAAGCGGTCCTGCAGGCGCTTGCGGTATTCGGCGTCGTCGATCGAGCCCTCTTGGTCGCCTCGTGCCGCGCGAATGGCGTCGAGGATGGGCTGGGGCATCTGGTCCGCGAACGCGAGGCCCCAGTCGGAGAGGGGGATCTCGATGCCCTTCTCACCGTCTGCGCTGAAGATCAGCCGGTTGCGGCTCTGGTCGGGGTGGACACCCCAACGTTCGCCGTTCGGGTCGTAGGCGGTGGGCTCGAGGATGAGCGTCAGGTTCTGGTGCACCCGACTCTCGACGACGCCGAACCAACGGAAGTGCGCCTTGTGCGTGGTGAGGTGGAATAGCTCGCCGTTGTAACGAATGGCGATGTACCCACCCTTGCGGGCGTACGAGTGCACGTGGGGGCGGTCGCCGCTCCACAGGTACCACTCGGCCGATACGCGGTCGCTTGCGAGGGGCAGGGAGCCGGAGGCTTCGAGCTTGCCCGCGGGCGCGGCGACGTCCGTGAGGTAGTGGCGCGCGCCTCGGATTCGCCGGTTGTTGGGGCGCTTGCCGTCGTCGCGTTCGTCGGGGTCGGACGGCCACGCGGAGCGCGCGTTCTTGCGCAGCTCCGTGACGCGCACCTCGAGCTCCGAGAGGTCCCAGAAGCGACTGTTGAGGTAGACCGAGAGGCCCTTGATGTCGTTCTCGCCGGCCAGCGGGTTGCCGAGAACGGTGTCGGGGGTCTCGGGGCTACCGAGCAAGACGATGGTGGTGCCGTGCTCGCGGGCCCACTCGGGGGCGACCTTCGACCAGTCGATGCCGTCGTCGAGCTCGCACGGCTCGATCACGCAGTGCTTCTGTCCGGCGAGGTCGAACTCGACGAGCTCGTACTCGCCGGTCTCCTCGTCGAGGAGGATCCAGATCATCGAGCCGACGCCGTCCTTGTAGGAGAGCACGACGACCCCTTCGGGATTCCAAGGAAGCGAGGCGATCTTCGCCCCGACCCCGAAGTTGTCGTGCACGCCGCCGATCTTCTTGCCGCCTTCGCCGAGGGTGGAGAAGAAGCGAAGGAGCTCGTCGCCTGTCATGCCGGCGCCGTCGTCGGAAACGGTGCGGCGGTAGACGTCGAGCTCGCGGACGGCTTCCCACTCGATGCCGAACTCGACGCGCTTCGCGCCGGCTTCCATCGAGTTCTTCAGGAACTCACGCGCCCATTGAAACGAGCCGCAGGCTTCGAACATGCGGTTGACGAAGTTGGAGGCTCCGGTGATGCGTACCTTCATGGCTTCCTCTGGCTTTCAGACGTGGGACGTCGCGAGGGCGGGTTTGCTGACGGCGGGGTGGTCGAATCGGTGAGTCATCGGTGGCCTCCACGCTTCGAGACGTCGCTCGAGCTCACGAGCTGACAGGAGTCGGTGTCGATCTCGCCGACTCGCGCCGGTGCGCAGTCGGCGTGCGGGCGACGCGTGCCGAAGCCGACGAGGCAGCCGTCCGCGTCGAGGAGTCGTAGGCGACGCGCGGCCGGCACGTCCTTCGAACGCTTGGCCTTGCGCTTCAGGTGGCGAACGTCGCGGTTGCGGTAGACCGTCGCGACCACGCCGTGCTCGACCACGACGGTCGTGCCTTCGGCGCGCTGTGCGGCCGGGTCGCGACGCAGCTCCTTCGGGAGGTCGCAGCGACGGAGGACGTAGAAGACCGCGCCGGCGCGGTGGAGCTCTTTGCCGAGGCGGAGCGCGAGGTCGATGTCGTGCCAGCCGATCCGGCGGCGCGTCATCTGTTCGAGGGCGTGGGGAGAGGTGCGGGGGCGAGGCGAGGTGTGCATGGCGGCCGGTACTTCAAGCTGCGGGCCAGGTCGGGATGGGGCGCGGTACAGGTGATTTCGTGCGTTGATGCAGTGGTCGATAGCCGTGCCGCTATTCGGACTAGCTACGGCGCTACTGCCCGTGCGAGCGCGTGCTCGAGCACTTCACGTGTGCTCCCGAGATCACCCGGTACGCGTACGAAGCGTCCGACGACGTCGAGGTGCGCGCGCCGGAGGTGTTCGTCTCGAAGGCGACCGTCGGCTTCCGGGGTGAGCGTCTCCCGGTCTGCCGCGTTGGCGCCGCGGTGCTGCAACCTCGCGACGCGTGTGGCGAGCGGGGTGTCGAGATAGAGGGTGACGTCCGCCGGCCGAAGGAGGTGCTGAAGGTCGTCCACGACGAGTCGCGAGCCCCGGAACGCCGCGTAGGCTTGGGTCGAGAGGAAGTAGCGGTCGAGCACCACGGAACGTCCTCGACTGAGCAGCGCGGACACTTCCTCCGAGGCCGCGAACACGGTGGCGAGGTAGAAGAGCTGCCGCGCCTCCTGGCTCGGTCCCAGGCTCTCGACGAGCTCGTCGCGGAAGCGTCGAACGCTCGGGGACGGCGTCGTGAGGAGCTCGGCGTCGAGGTGCTCGGCGAGCTGGGCGGCGCAGGTGCTCTTGCCCGAGCCGTCGAGCCCTTCGAGGACCACGAAGATCGGCCGCGTGAGGCTTCCGCGAGCGCTCACGCCGCGTACTCCGTGCGGGGAGCCCAACGGAGCAAGTCCGGCTCGAGGGTGGCGGCGAGACGACGCAGCTCTCGGAGGTCTTTGGGATGTCGGCCCTCGGTGACGCGCAGCGCTTCCGAGAGCCTCGCCATGTCGCGCCAGTCGTCGACGTCGAAGGTGCTCGAGCGGAGAACCATCGGCATCGTGCCGCCGCTGTCGCGAAGACTCCACGTGTCGCGATCGCGGTCGAGCGCGGTTCCGCGGAGCAACAGGAGTGGGAACGCCTTGATCACGGGAACCTCGCGCTCGAGGCACCACGCGACGCTCGCTTCGAACGACGCCCGCGTTTGAAGGGGCAAGCCGAAGATGAGCGAGACCTCGTGGTCGAGGCCGCGGGCTCGCACCTGGCGAGGGTGGCATCGACTCGGTCGATCTGGTTGCCCCGTTCGATCGCGCGCCCCTCGTCCGCATGAATCGTCTGCAGACCGAACTCGAGGCAGACGTCCAAGGCCGACGCGGCGTCGAGGAAGGCCTCGTCGACCGCCTCCGCTCGACACTGGAGCGAAAGCCGGCCCGTGAAGCCGCGCTCGGCGAAGCGTCGAAGCACGCCGACGGCATGCGGCGCCACGTTGAAGATCGGGTCCAAGACGGCGATCTCGCGGACGCCGGCCTCGCAGAAGAGATCGATCTCGGCTTCGATGCGCGACAACCCGAGGGTGCGTCGCCGCAGCCGTACGCCGGGCTCGCGGTGTTGGCAGAACGAGCAGCGAAAGGGGCATCCGCGCTGCGTTTCCCACCGGACGAACAACTGGTTCGCCAGCGGGATCGCGCCGCTCAGCCAAGGGGACGGAAGCGACTGGAGGTCGACCGCGGCTTGGGTGAGCGCGTCGGGCGTTCCCGCCCAATGCACTCCCGCGATGGGTCGTGGATCCGGCGAGCTCGCCAGAAGTGCCAGGGCCTCTTCGCCGTAGCCCCGGATGAATGCGTCGGCCTCCGGGTAGAGTTGCTCGAGGCCTGCGCCGCTGTAGGAGACCTGCGGGCCGCCGAGGACGATGCGACCCGAGAAGCCCGCGCGACGAAGTCGTCGAAGCACGTCCCGCAGGAGCGACTCTCCCCAGACGTAGGCCCCGAAAGCGACGTCGACGTCTTTGGTCGAGAGCCCCTTCGTGAGTCCGAGAATCGCCGCGACGATGCCTTCGGCGTCGAGATGCGGCTCGTTGACCGCGACGACGAGGGAGCGGACGTCGAGCCCGCGTTCGCGTAGGGCGGTGAGCAGCGACGCGTGGCCCAGCGGGACGCGTGGATCTTTGTCGCGCGTCCAATAGAGGTCCACGAGTACGACACGGCGGTCCGGCGGTGGTTCGATCACGACGGTGGAGACGTCGCGACCGGTGTGTCTCTGACGGTCTTCGGTCCTCGGGTGTGAAATCGGGGTGAAAGACTTTGGCGTGTGAACACGAAGATCGATGGATCGCGTGTCGGATCTCGTATCCTCCGCGTGTGAACGAGACCCATCACGGGCAACTGATGCGCGAGTGGGAGCGGATGCCGCTTCCGCTGGGTGCCGTCGGTGCGATGCTCCGAAGCTCCGACGCGGAGCGACTGCACCGCATCTTCACGTTCATGGAGACGACGGTCTCGCTGGCGCTCTCGTATGGGCTCGCGGTCGCCTATCGCTCCGGGCGGTGGTCCTTGCCGCCGGCGGACCTCGCGGCGGCGCTCGATCAGTCGTCTCTCGGTTCGCGTGCTCAGCTCCTGCAACAGCTCGATTGCGGGTGGGATTTGCGCACGAGGAGTGCGGGCTTCCGCGACGTGGTCTCGCTCGCGCTCGGTTCGGGGCAGCTCCCTCGAGGACGCGGCGAACCGTCGGTCGCGCAGGCGCTGCAGGCGATGGTCGCCGCTCGCAATCAGCTCGCGCATCCGTCGATTCCGAACGCGATTCGTCCGGATGCTGCGGGCGCGGTGGCCGACGGCGTGGTCGAGCTGGCGCGGACGAACCGATGGTTCGGGTATCGGCTTCTACGCGCGGATGGCTTCGCGGCGATGCCGGACGGACGCCCTGGCGTGATCGCGACCTCGATGACCGGACTTCATCCCGCTCCGTACCGCGGTCATGCGCCGATCTTCGCGCCCGAAGTGCACTCGGTCGGGGAGCTCTTTCTGTACCGCGACGACGGCGGCGCGCGTGAGCTCTGCTTGCTCTCGCCCTTCGTGGTGGCGCGAGGGCCGCATGTGTACTTCCTCGCGGACTACCGGAAGGGGCGACCCGTTCTGTGGTGCTCGAGCGCCGACGCGCCAGCGCCGGACGAAGCGATGACGCGCGCGGTGGAAGCGGTCCTCGGTGCTTCGTCTGGGCCGCCGTCTCCGGTGCCGGGGTTGGTCGAAGCCCTGGCGAGCTCGCCCTCCGGAGTGTCGGCGCGTGTGACGCCGACACCGTCGCGAAAGGGATGGATGGTCGGCGCGGGTGTCGTCGCGGCGCTCGTCCTGCTCGCGTTGGTGGTGGTGTTCCTCGCGTGGAGATCGGACGGGGAGGTCGTGGCCGGCGCATCCGCGGGGCCCCTCACCGGGAGCGCGTCGGGGGCATCGAGCGGTTGGGGGCCTTCGCCGTCGCGGCCACTGGAGGCGACACCATCGTCGGGAACCACTGCGAACTACGATCGTGACGAAGCGCTGTGGGCACTGCTGCGGCTGCCGACGCGCTTCGGGGTGCCTCCCTCCGAGCTGATGTCGACCGGCAGCGTGGGGCCGGCGCGTGGTCCCGAGTGCGTTGGCGCGACGTGGAGCGCCTACGACGTTTACGGTCACTCCATTCCCGCAGCGACCACGGTGCGGGCTTGGGCCGACGCGGATCTCGGGCTCGTGGAAGTGGCGGCGACGAGCGACGCGAGCCCGAACGCCCTCATAGATTGGGTCGAACGAACGCTGGGCCGCCCGCCCACGGGGCGAGCACCACGTTCGGCGCGGTGGTGCTTGGGCGACCGTGGGGTGTCGGTGGCGATCGATCGCCGAGGCCGACCGATGCTGCGCATCGTTCACGAACCACTTCGCGCACGCTTCGGTGAGAAGCGGCGGGAGCACTGCCCCGACGAGTACGAGGGCGGAGGAGCCTATCGCAGCATGTGCCCGTAGCTTCGGGTGGACCGCGGCGTGTTCGCGAATAAAATCAGCGTGTTGATTCTTAGGGTATTGAGAATACAATGCCGTCATGAGCCAGGCTCATGAACACACCGGCTCTCTGGTGTCGCCTACGTTCGTCGGGGCGCGCGTGCGTGAGCTGCGTGAGGCGCGGCGTTGGTCGCAGAGTGCGCTGGCCCGCGAGCTCGAGCTCTCTCAGCCGCGCCTGAGCCAAATCGAACGAGGCCAGGGCTCGTTTTCCGCGGAGCAGCTGCTGCGAATCTTGGAGCTCTTCAACGTCGGGGTGGACTTCTTCGTCCCCAACCCTCGCGCGGGATCGCCGCTCCAGAACGCGCTTGCCCGCCACGGGGCCCGACACTTGGTCGCCTCGACGACCCCCGTGCCTGCCCGTTTCGACGAGCCGAGCGAGGTCGTCGCGGAAGTCTTGGCGAGCCCCGAATCTCCGCGTCATCTCACCGCGCTCGGACCGGTGCTGCTGCGGAACGTCGACCGCGTCTCGCTCGGGGAGGTCGCGTTGCGGCTCGCGAAACTGGGGCGCCAATCGCGTTTGGGGTGGTTGCTCGACAACCTCTCGGCCGCGCTGAACGACGTGGTCTTCGTGACGGCCGCGGATCGCCGCGATGCGCGTCGTTTGCAGACCGCCATCGAGCTCTTCTTGCCGCAGCTTCCGCGCCCTTCCGGCGACGCCCCTCTCGACCTCGTCGACGCGGAGGTCCGAAGCGCGAAGACGGTCGCCCGCATCGAAGCGAAGTCGTCCGCCGAAGCCAAGCGCTGGCGCATCGTGACGCGGCTCTCGCCCTCCGAGTTCGCCGAGGCGCTGGAGGCCAACCGTGAAACTGGTTGAGCGTTTCTTGAGGGAGCTTGCGCGGGCGTGGGATCGCGACGAACGACCGACGCTTCAGGTGATCGGATCGACCGCGCTCATGCTCCAAACGGACTTCGTCCGGGCCACCAAAGACAGCGACGTGCTGCGAACGCTCTCCATCGACGGTGCCGTCGGGGAGCGGCTGCTCGACCTCGCGGGTCCAGGCTCCACCCTCGCGAAGCGTTGGAGCCTCTACCTCGAAATCGTTCCCAACGGGTTGCCCTTCCTTCCGCGGGTCCCGTCTTGGCACCCGGTGTCGCTCGGCGATGCGCCTTCGACGTTAACGGTCGAGGCGCTCGACGTCGTCGACGTGGTCGTGAGCAAGCTGAAGCGATTCTCCGCGAACGACCGGAGTGACATCGAAGCCATGATCGAACGCGGCTTCGTCCCCCACGATCGTTTGGTCGATCGCTTCGTCGCCGCGGTCGAGTCGTTCGAAGGCGACGCCCGTGCCGCCGACCTTCCCGCCTACGTGGAGAACCTTCACGAGATCGAACGCGACGCGTTCGGAGTGGAGGAAACGGAGATCGATCTTCCGGCGTGGATCTGACGTGAGCTCGCGTCAGGCTGGATGTCGTAGCCACGCCGCGAGCTCTTCACGCGACCCGGGCAGCCCCAACATCTCGAAGACGTTCGTCCTGCCGTTCCACAGCCCACGGGCGTGCACGCAGGCGTCGACGAGCGCGATCAACTTCGCGTCTCGGGGCACGTCTCGAGCGGGGCCGCCGAACTCCAAGCTGTCGTGTGTCGCGCGCGTTCCCCCCGAAGGCGTGATGGCGAGGGCATCCAGCCACGCGAGGAGCGCGTCCATCGAGACGTGAAAGCCCGAGGCACGTCGCAGCACTCGATCGAAGAATCGGGGCGCTTCGTCTTCGAGTAGCGCGCCGACGCCGGCCATGTCTTCGAGCGATGGTGGAATCGCCGGGCCGGTGGCCGCGGAGGCGAGCGTGTCGAGGGTGGCGTCGCTCGTGTCGCCCGCGATCACCAACGCCAGCGCGGCGTCGGCGCGGGCTCGGACGTCCTCGTGTCCCAGGTACGCGCGGTAGAGCTCGAGGTGTTCGCCGCGTGCGGAAAGGCGTGCGAGGGGCTCCAACACACGTTGCTCGCCCGGTTCCGGATTCGAGGCGACCAAATCGAGCATCCGAGGCCGCAGCGTGGATGCGCGTTCGCCGAGCGCGGCGACGCATTCGATCGCCCAGCCGCATCCGGGCGACGCCCAATCGAGATGCGGCGGAAGGGTGGCGGCGAGGTCGTCCAACGCCGCCCACACGGCGGCGCGCGCCGACGTCGAGTTGACGGTCATCGCGTCCACGTCCCCCGCGAGCAGTCGTGCGCGTGCGTCTCGTGCTTCTTCGACGGTCACCGGGCCGGACTCGGCGGCCACGGACGCGACGACGGCGAGAAGCTCGAGGACCGCCGCCGCATGATCGCAGCCTTCGCGCAGCGTCCCGATCAACACGAGAACCGTGGCCGCGGTCGCGCTCGTGGCGTCGCCTTGGTGTACGAGCGCGGACACCAGCTCTTCGAGGACTTCGTCCACGGTGCCTTCGTCGCCGTCGAGTAGGTCGGCGACGAGGTCGGGAACGTCTTCGGCGCTTCCGTAGACGTGGGTGAGGCGTGACCAATCGAAGTCGTCCAGGCGCATGGGCGTGAGAATGCGCGAAGCCACGTCGGCGAGCGACGCGTTTGTGGGTCCGATTCTGGGCGGAATGCGCCTACGCTCGTCGCGATGACTCTCGGAAAGACGACCGCGCGTGCCGCGCTGGACCAGGAGCTCGAACCGCTGATCGCGGAGGTCACGGGGCTCCGACGTGGGCAGGTGAAACGGCGGTTGTCGGAGGTTCACGGGCGGCAGCAGGTTCGCAACGTGTTCGTGGACGAGTGGCCGCGTGACCCCGGGCAGCTCGCCGAGCTTCGGTTGTCGGTGGTGCGGAAGGCGGAGCTCTACGAAGAGCTTGCCGTGGCCACCGAGCTGCGTGAGAGCGAGGTCCGATCGCGCCTCGAAGGCGTTCATGGGCGGACGCTCGTGCGCAACGTTCTCGGGGTCGAGCTCTTCGGTTGGGACGAGCTGCCCGAAGAGACCGGCGCGGAGCCCTACGAAGACGACGAGGAAGAAGGCGGCGCGGGCGGAGCGTCGAACGATCGCTACTTCCACGACGCCGGCTCTGCGGCGCGACAGAGTTGGACGGACGGCGAGGCGGCGGTCGTGCAGACCGCACCGCAGGCGCCCGTGGTCGTCGCGCCGTCGGGCAGACCGGTCGCGGAAGGCACGACGCTTCGGGCTCGGTACCGTCTGGGGCGCTTGCTCGGGGAGGGGGGCTTCGGCGTCGTCTTCGAAGCGCGCGACGAGCTCATGGCGCACGACGTGGTGGTGAAGCTGCCGCGCGCCGAGGAGCACGAAGCGTTGTTGCGCACCGAGGCCGAGCTGACGTGGACGGTGCACCACCCCGGCGTGTGTCGAACCTGGCTCGACACCGATCCAGCGTGTGGGCTCTTCCTCGTGTCCGAGCACGCCGGGCGGTCGGTGGCGGATTGGATCGACGCGTCGGGCCCCCTGCCGCCGGAGTTCGCGATGCACGTCGTCACGCAGATCGCGAGCGCGCTCGACTACGCGCACGAACGCAGCGTCGTGCACCTCGACGTGAGTTGCACGAACGTGCTCATCGACGAGGAGGGGTTCGCGAAGCTCATCGACTTCGGCGCCGGGCGCGCGGGGCGTCGTGTGTTGGAGGGGGAGAACGCGGGCACGGTCGTCGCGACGGCCCATTTTCAGCAGCCGGTGTTTGCGGCGCCAGAACAGCTCGCGGGCCAGGGGCGGCCGCGCTCCGATCAATACGCGTTGGCCCTCGTGTTGGTGTCGATGCTGCGCGGTCGCGTGATGACGAAGCGCTACGAGCTCGTCCACGACGACGCACGCTTCGAGATGCCGGGGCTTCATCCCCTGCAGCGCTCCGTCGTCGAACGCGCGCTCGACTTCTCACCGCGGGACCGCTTCCCGACGTGCGGAGCGTTCGCGGAGGCGTTGGTCGCGTTTCACGAGGCGCCCGACGACCTGCTCGCGCGTCGCACGCGTGATCTCTACGAGCGCCTCGAGAAGGTGCTGGAGGGCACGGACCGAACGACGATGGCGGTGGGGCAAGCGATGCGCGCCGCGGGAGCGTTCGAGTCGTACCTGCGCGCGGTGGCGGTGTGGCTCGCGGGAAGCGAGCAGGCGCTGCGTGCGCGGCTCGACCGCCCCATCGAGCGTGCGACCTGCGGTCAGCTCGCGCAGGCGATCGTGAGCCTGAGCGGCGAGCCGAACGCGCGACGCCCGGAGGTGGCTTGGCTCGTCGACGACCTGCGCTCGCGCCGTGGGGTGGGGTGGCAAGCGGTCGTGGGACGGAACGACGTCGCCCACGGTCGCGCGACGACGTTGCCCGCCATGGTCGCGGTCGAGCTTGCCTCGAAGCTCAGCGCTCTCGTCGCGCCGCGGTCCGCTTGAGCCGCGCGGTCTCGACTCGCGACGGGTCGACGCGGTCGCTCGAGGCGCGTGCCGGCCTGGCCTTCTCGTCGCGTGACGACAGGCGCATCTTGGGGAGCCACTCGTGCGCGAGCGGCTCGGCTCGGTCGTACTCGACGCGGTGGAAACCGTCCTCGACCGCGACGACGACGCCTCTCGAACGCACACCACCGAGCGGTGTCGCCCAAACCTTCGTGCCGACCTCGAGCTCGGGCGCCGGCGGAATCGAGCGTAGGCAGCCTTTCGGAACGTCGCGGTACGTCGTGGTGGTCACGTCGCAGAGGCGCACTCGGTAGGAGCTGCCGCTATTGCCGATCACGCGTCCTGGCGCCCCGTCGACCGAGCACCATGCGAGGTCGGACGTTCGGGCGTCGTCGACCTCTCGCAACACCAGCGAGGGCGCGATGCCGTGCCACGACGCATGCGAGCGTTGGTCGTCGCGTGCATGGAGTGCCAAGCGCTGCTCTCGCGCGAGGTCTGCCAGGGAGACCTTGCCGTCGCCGTCGTGGTCGACGAACCCACGGCCCGCGAAGGCATCGACGAGGGTGCGCGTGAAGGTCCACTGCCCAGTGGAGCCCGAGCCATCGATCGACGCCAACACCGCGCTCGGGGTGCCGCGGGCGTGAAGGCTCTCCCCGACCTCGGAGAGCAGCCCCGAGAAGCAGCAATCGGCCGTGAGAAGGACGGATCCCTTGCACTCCTCGAGCAGCGTGGCGAGCTCGGCGAATCGCAGTGACCCGTCGTGGGTGTCCAAACCGGGGCCCTCCGAGCCGAAGCTCCCGTGGCCGGCGAAGTAGAAGAGCAGGGTGTCGCCCTTTCGGACCTTGCCGACGATTTCGCGAAGGGACGCGCGTACGGAATCGGTCGTCGCGTCCTGGTCGAGGAGCGTTCGTCGCTGACGCTCGGGGATGCCCCATCGAGCGAGGGTGGCGTCCAGCTCCTGGTCTTGCCGTTGCTCTTTGTCGAAGCTCTTCCCGAGCTCCAGGTAGTCGAGGACGCCTACGAGGAGGCTCCAGGTCTTCCGTGGGTCGAGTCTCGGGGCAGTTCGCGTTCGGGCCATGTGTGGGAGACGTTCGACGGCACGTTACTCTGACGGAGCAACGGAGGACCAGGCGTTCGATTCTGCGAACGAGCCGAAGAAGCCACACTCCAACCGAGACCGGGCTTCGCTTCCTCCGCTCAATCGTCGATCGGCACGATGGACGACTTGTGTCGCAACTCCGCGATGGCCGTGTGCACGCGGGTGCGAACGATGGGGGCGAGGCTCTTGCGTTCGACGGCTCGAAGGTGGCGCGCGAGCGCCCGTGGTCCGGTCGCCTGAAGGGCACGCGTTGCGAGCTCGAACGACCGGCGAAGCTCCGGGGCATCGAGGTGTTCTTGATCGGCCAGAGCTCGAAGCTCGGCGATCCGCGTCGCGAGCCAGATCGGGGCCGCGCGTGAGCCATCGATCGCGGCGTCGTGAACCGCGCAATGGAGCCGCGTGAGCAGGACGCCTGCGAGGGCTACGGGGTCGGCCGGGCCGCGACCGTAGCGCGCCGCGAGCTCGGCTTCGCGCCGATGCTCCCGTCCGTCCGCGTCGCGCGCACGGAGCTCGACCAAACCGAGCCGTTCCGGATTCCGGGACTCCCACGCGACTTGAAGAGCGAGCGAGAGCGGGCGCCCACGCACCAACCGCGGAAGCCGGATGACGCGTGCGCCCTGCTCGCGGGAGGCGGGGCCGCGGTACCAGAGCTTGTCGAGCCGAACGCTCGTCGCGGGATGCAGGACGAGGTCGACCTCGTTCGCCACCGTGTCTTCGACGAGTGCGAGCTCGTGGCCGAGTCCGGCCGCGAGGTCGTCCGCACCGAGGTCCTCCGCGAAGTGGGCGTCGCCGCCACCGGCGCGGGCCAGGCAGGAGAGAAGCAAGTCGTGACTTCCCGCTCCGATGCCGAGCGTCGTGAGCGTGGTCGCGCCGCGTCGCAGCACCTGCGCCGTCAACGGCGCAACCTCGGTGGCTCCGTAGGAGGGGAATCCGTCCGTCAGAAGCACGAGGTGCCCGTTGGGCGCGGCGAGACCGAGACCGAGACCGAGGGCGGCATCGAACGAGGTGCCATGACCGACGTCGAGCGCTCGAAGCGCGTGAAGCGCACGCATTCGAACGGAGCCGTCGAGCGACGTCGGTGGCAGGACGAGCGTGGCGTGGGCGTCGAACGCGACGAGGGTCACCTCGGTGCCATCCGGCAGGAGTGCGAGCAACCCGGCTGCCAGACGTCGTGCGTACACGAAGCTGCGACCGGCCATGCTGCTCGAACGATCGAGCACCAAGACGACACGTCGGTGAAGCGGAGGACCGTCCGCGCGAATCCGAACCTCGAATCGCGCGTGGCTCGCCGTGTCGGGAAGGGTCGGGCGTTCGGGGGCGACGTCGAGCTCGAGCATGTCCGAAGGACGCGCGAGTCGGTCCGTGTCTGACGCGGTGATCGCGTGTCCTACCGATCGCGCTCGCGTCCGAGCCAACGCTGGGCTTCCGGATGGCCTCGGTCTGCGGCGACTCGCGCCTCTTCGATCGTCGGGTAGGCGCTTCCTGCCAGCGTGTCTCGGCAGCGAGGGCACTCGAGTGTGAAGAGTGCGACGCCCGCGCATGCGGTCAGCCGCGAACCGGGGCCGCTCCAGCCGCACTCGCAGACGAAGACACGCTCTCGCCAAGCCTCGAAGTAGTCGATCGCGATGCGGGGCATTCCAGGAGTTCGGACGTCCGCACGGCCTCGCGTCTGACGCGGCTCAAGCGTCGGCGAACGTGTGGGTACCCGTGCGGAAGGTCGTGCCGTAGCGCTTTCCGTTCACGTCGGTGTAGGTCACCCGAAGCTCGAGGCGTCCGTAGACGCGCTCCGGATAGCCCCTGCACAGCGCGCCTCGTCGTTCCACCGCGATTTCTCGCCTCGGATGGGGCTCGAGCGCGTGCCCCGTTGCTTACTGAATCGCGGCGAGATCCTCGGGCGCGACGTCGATGTTGAGCGCCACGGCCTGGCCCATGTTCACCAGATAGAGCGAGTGTCCGAGCTCGGGCGACCGGTTGTCGGTGAGCTTTTCGAGAACGACGAGGACCGGCCGGACCGCGTTCCTTCCCTGGCGCCAGGTTTCGAAGGCGACGGCGGTGGAAGTCACCAGGCCGGCCACCGCGATGAAGAGCGTGACCCATTCGAGCATGGGCGCGTCGTACTGCGATTCGGTCCCCGAGCGCATGTCGAAGTGCCTTTCCTTCGACGTGTGAACCGATCCCCGGCGAAGGAGGTGCCGAGCGTCGCTTCCGCAGCTCGGTTCGTAGCGACATCGACCGAGCTCACGCGTGACCTGCCGAGATCGCGCGGTCGAGACGGCGCTCGCACGTTCAGCTGCGGACCTCGACGACGCTTCGCCCAGGCGCCACACGCCGCACCACGACGCTCGCCGAAAAGCGCTCGGCGAGGCCCTCGACGTGCGAGATGATCGCGACCTGCACGCCATCTGCGTGAATCGCTTCGAGCGCCGCGAGCGCGGTCTCGAGCGTTTCGGGGTCGAGGCTGCCGAAGCCTTCGTCGACGAAGAGGGAGCCCAGATCGAGCTCGTCGCCTGCGAGGCTCGCGAGACCGAGGGCGAGCGCGAGGCTGACGAGGAAGGTCTCGCCCCCGCTCAAGCCGTGGACGGGGCGCGCTTCGTCGGCGAGGTCACGGTCGACGAGCTCCAGGTCGAGATCGGCGACTCGCTGCAGGCGAAAGCGCGGTGCGAGGCGACCGAGCTGAAGGTTCGCGGCCTCGACGAGGATCTCGAGCGCCATGCCTTGGGCGAAGCGCGAGAGGTGGTTGCTCGCGCCTTGGCCGCTTCCGATGACCATGACGAGGCGCTCGAAGAGATCGACGCGCGCAGCGGCTTGTTCGCGTTGCGCGAGGAGCGCGGCCTGGCGCTCGCGGAGCTCGTCGTCTCGGCGACGCTGGCTCCGTCGTGAGGCGAGCTCTTCGTTCGCCTTCGCCACGGCGTCGTCGCAGTAGGGGCGGCGTCGAGCGACGCTCTTCAACTCGTCGAGGCTCCCGACCTCGGCGGCGCGTGTGATCTCGCTCAGCGCCTCGCGCGCGCGGCCGAGCACGGCGCGCGCCTCGGTCGAGGTGCGCTCGAACTCGGCGAGCTTCTCTCGCTCCGCCTGCACACGCGCCTGGGGCCACTCCGCGACGGTCTCGTCGACCCGTTCGCGAGGGAGTCCGACCTGCGTGACGATTTCGTTCACGCGCCCCTCTGCGGCCTCGAGCTCGCGCGCGCGCTCTCGTGCGTCGTCGGTGCGCGAAGCGAGAGAGCGACGGGACTCGTGAACGCGCGCGGTGGTCGCGCCGTAGCTTGCCTCGGCGACGGTCTCCGCACGGCGCGCGACCTCGATCGCGTCGCGCAGCTCCTTTTCGACCTGGGCTACCGAGCGACCGTCCAATACCGCGTTTCGTTGGTGCCGAAGCGTGTCGACGGCCGTCGTCGCCTGCGCGAGGCGTGCGTACGCCTTCGCTTCGTCGTCACGGCGCTTCGCGTGCTCTTGGCGGAGTAGCTCGAGCTGCGACTCGAGGTTCTGCGCACGTGCGTCGAGTTGCCGCTGCTGTTCTTGCTTCGCGCGACGCGTCTCGACGCGTTCCGACAGTTCGCGTTCGGTCGTGCGGGTCGGCGCGCTTCCGGTCGCGCGGGTGAGCGTCTGCCGTCGGGAAGCTTCGTCGGATTCGAGGCGGTGGAGGATCGCTCGCTGGGCGTCGAGGCTTCCGCGGAGCTGCGCGGCGCGTTGTTCGAGCTCGTTCACGCGAACGTCGGCCGCGGCGCGAGCGTCGACGGCTTTCTGGTGCGACTTGGTTCGAGTGTCGTGCTCCTCTCGCGCTCGGTCGATCGCCTCACGTTCGGCGGCGATGGTCTCGAGCTGCCGCGCGACGTCCGCGAGTGCGTGCTGCGCGGCACCGTCCAGCCTGTCGGTTTCGAGTAGGGCATCGGCGGCGCGTAGGTGCTCCGCCCGTGCGCTTCGTTGTTCGAGCGTGCTCGACGCGTCGCGTTCTGCAAGCGCGGCGGCTTCCGAACGTGCCTCCAACGCGGCCTGCTCGCGCTCGGAGATTCGGAGGCATTCGGCCGCGCGCTCGAGCGCCACACGTGCCTCGTTCCACGCGTGCTCGAGATCCGAGGACTTCACACCTACGGGCGCGCCGGGGTGCTCGCACGAACCACACACCGGGCATGCCTCGCCGCTCCGGAGCGCGGTGCGAAGCGACGCCGCGAGATTGGCCCGTCGGCCACGCTCAAGCTGCTCCTCTGCGACGCGGAGCTGCTCGTCGGCGTGCTCCTGATCGGCCTTCGCGTTCTCGGTCTTCGAGCGGTGGGACTCCAACGCGAGCGCCGCTTCCGCCACGGCGCGTGCATGAATCTCGTGCCGCTCCGTGGCGGTCGACAGCTCCCGTTCCGCGTCGCGAAGTTGGCGAAGCGCGTTCTGGCGTTCGCGCAGACGCTCCTCCGACTCGCGCGTCCTGCCGCTTCGAACGCACGCTTCGATGCGACGCTGGCTCTCGTCGAGTGCGGTCCGCGTGAGCGCCACCCGCGCCTCGAGCGACCCACGTGCTTGCGCCGCGCGCTCGATGTCCGCGGTGACGAGCTGGAGCTGGCGTTCGCCCTCCTCGACCTGCTTCGCATGCGCGACGCACTCGTCGGCGAGCGCGCACCATGCGACCAGCTCGCCCCGCAGCGACGGCCAACTCGCGGCGAGCTCGAGTCCTGCGACGTCCGCTTCCAACGCGGCCGTGAGGGCTTCGCGCTCGGCACGGGTCGTTCGATGTTCGTCGGCCCGCTGCCCGAGCTCGCGGTCTTTGTCGCCTCGCGCCTTCTCGGCTCGCTGAGCCGCCTCGTGTGCGTGCCCACGGTCGAGCTCCGCGTCGCGAAGCGCACGGTCCAGCTTCGTGGCGGCTTCCAGCTCGGGCTCGCGAAGACCCAGCGCGCTTTCCGCGTCTCGTCGGGTCGAGATGGCCTCGTTTCGTCGGCGGGAGGCCGTCTCGTGCTCGTCCTGTGCCCTCGTATGCTCTTCCGCGGCATGGAGCTGCCGCGCTTTCGCCTCGGCGACGAGCTTCGTGGCGACCCGGAGGGCCTCCAAAGGCAGTGCCGCCGGGAGGCAACGCTCCGCGCGCTCCAGCGCCTCGCGCAGAGGCGCGAGCGCGACGACTGACTCTTCGGCGCGCCTCGCGCCGTCCTCCGCCTCCCGCACTTCGGCTTCGCGCCGTTGGATCTCCTGCCACAGCCGCTCCGCCTTCGCGCTCGCCTCGGCCAGCGTGCGGAGCTCGACCGCGACTCGTTCCAGGTCGGCGATCTCGGTGTCGAGCGACGCGCGCTCCTCGTGGGAGAGCGCGCGGACTTCGCCGAGGCGGGCGTCGAGCTCCTCCACCGCACGACGTGCCTCGCCGCGTCGTGCGGCTGCTCGTTCCGAGAGCCTCGCGTAGATCGTGGTACGCGTGAGCTTCTCGAGCAGCTTGGTGCGCTCGTCCGCCTTGGCGTGCAGCAACCGCGCGAACTCTCCCTGCGGAAGCAGCATCGAGCGCACGAGCTCGTCGTAGCCGAGGCCGAGGCGTTGCTCGATCAGCGCCGCCGTCTCCTTCTTGCCGTCGCCGAGGAGCTTCTGGGTTTGCAGGTCCTGCAGCGTGTGGCTCGCGGCCTGCCACGCGCCGTCCGCGCGGGAGCGTGCGCGACGGGCCTGCCAGGTCGCGCGGTAGCGGCGTCCGTCGCGACCGACGAAGTCGACCTGCGCAAAGCCTTCGCCCGCGCCGCGCCGGACGGCATGTCGTGGGTCCGCGGGCGTGAGTCCGTCGTCGCCTTTCGAGCCGCTGTTCGGCAAGCGCGGGAGCTGCTTGAAGAGCGCGAGGCAGATCCCGTCGAGCAGGGTGCTCTTGCCCGCACCGGTGGGCCCGACGATCGGGAAGATGCCTGCGTCGGCGAGCGCGCCGTGTTCGAGGTCGACGACGTGGTCGCCCGCGAGGCTGGCGAGGTTGCGAACGTGAATGCGGAGGATGCGGGTCTTCATCGCGAGAGCTCCTTGGCCAGCTCCACGGACGCTCCGACCTCGGCGTCTCTGACTTCCTCCACCAAGGAATCGAACGCGCGTCGGAGGTCGTCGCTCGGGCACGCGCCGAAGCGTTGCGAGTGCAAGCGCTCGAAGACGTCCGCCGGAGTGGGCCCCTCACGCCGTGCCTCCGACGCGGGGTTCGCCTCGCCGGGGGTGACCATCGGCGCGGTCGGGCGAACCCTCACCACGCGCGCCGCGTAAGGTTCGAGGAGTGTCTCGACCTCGCGGCGTAGGCTCGGCGTCGGCCCTTCCACGGTGAGGAGGAGCTCGACGAAGGGAGCGCGCTCGGAGCCGCGAGGCGGAAGCACACGCAGCGCGGCGGGGAGCTCCTCGAGCGTCGCGGAGATCGACACCATCGACACCGCGCGCGGTACGGGCAGCTGGTGGATCGACCGCGCTCTGGAGCCCTCGAGATCGACCAGCGTGACCGAGTGCTCGTAGGTTCGCTCCGACATCGCCAGGGGGATCGGGGACCCCGAGTAGCGAATGCGCGCGTCACCGACCGCTTGTGCGAGGTGAAGGTGTCCGAGTGCGACGTAGGCCACGTCGTCGGGGAAGATGCTCACGGGGACGCCCTCCTCACCACCGCGCAGCAAGCCGCGTTCGGAGTCGTTCGAGATTCGTCCGCCGACGAGGTGGCAGTGGCCGACGCCGATCAGCGCCCGCGATGGCTGGAGCGAAGTGCGCGCGCGGGCAAAGGCGTCGTCGTACACGCGCTTCAAGCACGCGGCGGTCGATTCTTCGGAGCGCCGATCGCCGGAACGGAGGAAGGGCATCGCGACCACTTGGGCCGCGACCTGACCCGATTGGTCGTGGAGCGGGACGATCAACCGCTCGACGTCGTCCTCGTCGTACGTCCCCACCACGTGCACCCGAGAGAGTTGCCGCATCAGCGAGGCCGGCGCCTCGAGCCTCGAAGCGGGGTCGTGGTTCCCAGCGACGAGGACGACGTCGAGCGACGGACAACGCGCGAGAGCGTCGCGGAGGAAGTCGTAGAGCTGCTGATACGCGCTCGCCGGACTCACCGTCTTGTCGAGCACATCACCTGCGACGATCAGCGCGTCGACCGCGTGCTCCTCCAGCTGATCGAGGAGCCAAGCCAGGAAGGCGGCGTGCTCGTCGAAGCGATCGTGTCCATGGAGCGAGGCACCGAGGTGCCAGTCGGCGGTGTGGAGGAGTCGAAGGGCCATCGACTCGCGGGACGTCGCGCGCCCGCCCGGTCTGACAGCGGTAGTCGCGTTGGTGCAGCGGTGTCCCGTGTCACGTACGAGCAACCCGCGACGCAACGCGACCGGTCGCGGCGGCCCTCGTGTGGCAGACGCCCGGAAACCGTGGCCACGATCGCGCTCGCTCGCGAGTTCTCAGCCGGCTTGCTCGCGTGCTTTCAACCCGCGGTCGAGCTCGGCCAGCAACTCCGAAAACCACTGAAGCGGCTCGTCCGAATCGGCCGCGTCCTCCGCTTTGTCGGGACGAGGCCCCAGAGGGGGTACGGTGGTGACTTCGCGCGGTCTGGTCTCGAGGCTCGGTCGCTCGGGACGACGGGTGCAGAAGTCGCACTCGGGATCACTGCAGACCTCCTCGAGCCAGCCATCGCACGCGGGGCAGAAGACCGCGTCGTTGACGTCGTCGAGCTTGCGAATCGGGTGGTCGCACTCCGTGGGAGCAGGTCCTCGGCCGGGCATGGCCGGCACCGGTGAGGCCGCGGCGTCGGATGTCAATCGTGGTCAAGCCGTCCCACGCGCGCGCGTCAGACTCGGAGGTGCGTCGTGCGTCCTTGGCGCGTGCCCTTTCTCGTCACGTTCTTCTACCGCGAGCCGACCTACACGCTCCGACGCGGCATCGAGTCGCGATTACACCGCAGGACCTACCGCATCCTGGCGACGTCTCCGCGTCAGGCCGAACTCGAAGCTCGTGAGCGTTTCGAGCTCGAGCGGCTTGAATCGGGGGTGGGCTGGGTGTGTGAGGTGGTCGAGGCGAAGGTCGAACGAATGGCCTCGGCGTGAAGAACGACGCGCCCCACTGGTCGCTCGCGTGATTGAGGGTCGTCGCACCCACTCGGGATAGGGTGGTCGGCTCTTCTCGTCTTTGCAGGCGCACGATGCGGCCCCGTGTCGCAGGGCGAGGCGCTCCACCGGTCGAGAGCAAAGTCGGTGGCACCCGCTACTCGACCAAGCCGACCTCCGCGAAGCACTCGTTCGTGCAGTCGGCTTGGATGTCCCCGCAAGCGTCGGCGTCGTTCGGGACGACGCGGTAGCCGAAGGCCCACGTGGTCGCGCCGTCACCTGGGGTCACCCAGAATTGGCGATTGCCCCGCGAGGTGTCTCCGATGCGGGCTGCGGCGATGAAGAAGCGGCCGTAGCATTCGGTGTCGCGGATTCGGACCGACTCGGCGACGGCAAAGTCACCACTGACGACCAGGGTGGCGTCCGCCGGTCCCAGAAACTCCAGATTGGGGAAGTCGCCTTCGACGAGCTCCGCCCTGGGCATCCCGCACTGGAGCTGCACAGACTCGTCGAGGATTCGAAGGACGACTCGGTCGGGCAGGTCGAGTGCGGAGCACGCATACGATGGGTAGTCCGAGTACTCCTCCCAGTTTGGCAACGTCATCTCGAGCGTTCGGCCGCTCCAATCGATGCAAGCGACTTCGGGCTTTCGGCAGTCGGCGCCGAGGAAGAGCGTCGAGGCGAGAGCGAGGACCAGTCGCGTGATGCGCCGCATGATTCGTCTTCTCGCCGCGAGAATGCCAGGAGCGAGCGCGAAGAGGCTCCCCGCTCCG
>JACKEH010000021.1 GCA_020633125.1 Sandaracinus sp.
TTCACGCCGCGCGGACGCGCTCTGCCGCACCTATCCCGCTCGACAGACAATCCGGCACGCCCACGCCGTCGTACGCGTTGCCCGCGAGCTCGACCCCGAAGCGTCGCGCGCGTGTTCGCGCCTCCACCACGCGCTCTCGATGACCGGGCGCATACACCGGCAGCGCGCCGTTCCGACGCCGCGCCCGCACGAGCCGCGGTTTGGCGGTGATGCCGAGGAAGCGGCGCACCTCTTCGGTCGCGGTGTGCACGAGCTCCGGCGTGCTCGCGCCATCCGCGACGACGCAGCGGAGGAGCACGGCGTCTTCGGGGGCGCGGCCGTTCCATTTGCGGCTCGACCACGTACACGCGACGAGCGGTCGGCCGAGCGTCGGATCGACCACGAAGCCCGTGCCGTCGAGCGCATGAAGGACGTCGTGGCGCGCGTAGCCGAGCGAGACCACGGAGACGTCGGTCGAGCGGACTCCCGCGAGCTCGTCTCCGAGCGCCGAATCGAGCGGCGCGAGAAGACGACGGGCCTCCCGCGCGGGGCATGCGAGCACGATCTCGCGTGCGGCCACCGGGCCCTCGGAGGTGTAGAGCGTGGCCGGCGACCCGGCCTTGCCCGGTCGAATCGACTCGACGTCCACCCCGAGCCGAACGCTGGGCGCGACCGCGGTCGCGAGTCGCTCGACGAGCGCCTGCATGCCTCCTCGAAAGCTCACGAGACCCGGTCCCGCGGGCGCCCGAGGCGCGAGGAGGAGCGCCATCCCGATGCTGCCGTAGCGACGTTCCAGCTCCGCGAGCTTCGGCATCGTCTCGCGCACCCCGAGATCCGCGATCGACGCACCGTAGACACCACGCATCATCGGTTCGAACACACGCTCGGCGAGCTCGCGGCCGAAGCGGCGCACCACGAAACGCGCCACCGTGTCGGCCTGGACGTTTCGCCGAACGAAGGGTTCGACGAAGAGGCGCAGCTTCGCCGACCAACTCAAGAGCGGTGAGCGCAGCAGCTCGACGATCGCACGGCGTTCGAACCGAAAGAGGCTCGTCGGAATCGGGTCGAGCCGCGGCGCCTCACGATCCCCTCGCGCGACGTAGGCGACTCGACGTGCTTCGCCGCCGGTGACGACCTCGTCTTCGAGGCCGAGCTGCTCCAGCACCTCGCGCATGCCCGGCTTGCTCGCGAGGAAACCGTCCGGCCCGTGCTCGAGCACCCACCCGCGGTGGCCACCCACCCGCTCGGACTCGACGAGCCCGCCGAGCCGCGCCGTCCGCTCCAGCAAGACCACGTTCTGGCCCCGTTCGCGAAGGCGCCACGCCGCGGCGAGCCCCGCGACGCCTCCGCCGACGACCACCACCGGCGCGTTCATGACGCCATCCTCCGCGGCTGATAGGGGCACGAGGGATCTTCTGCGAGCACGTCACCGGTCACGGCGAGCGCTCGAGCGCGCGAGCCGCCACAGACCTTTCGAAACTCGCAACGTCCACACTTGCCACCGAGGAGCGCGGTGTCGCGGAGCGCGCGGAAGAGGGGGCTCTCGCGGTAGGTGCGCGTCAACCCTTCGAGTCGAACGTTGCCGGCGACGACCGGGAGGAACCCGCTCGGTTGAATCTCGCCGACGTGCGAGACGAAGACCACGCCTTGGCCGTCGTTGACCCCGCGTGGTGCGCGGCCGATACCGTCGTTCAGCCCGACGATGTCGTCTCGGTCGTGCTTCTTCTGCAGGAGAACGCGGCGGAACTGGGGGGCGGCGGTGGTTTTTACGTCGTAGGGCGAGCGACGCACCAACACTTCGAGCCAGTCGAGCACACTCTCCACGGCGTCGGCGGAGAGCGGCGTCATGCCGGTGGCGCGCCCCGTTGGAACCACGAAGAAGACGCTCCACAGCTCGATGTCGATCGCGGCGAGCTGGGTCGCGAGCAGCGGGAGCTCGTCGAGGTTCTCGGGACACACGCTGGTGTTCACCTGCGTGGTCAGCCCGAGCTCCCGCGCGTCGCAGAGGATCGCGTGCGACCGGGCCCACGAGCCGACGACGCCCCGAAAGCGGTCGTGGGTCGTGGCCTTGGAGCCATCGACGCTGATCGCCAGGCGCGCGAGGCCGGCCTCTCGAAGCTCGGTCAACCACGCGCGTGTGACCAGCGGCGTCGCGCTCGGGGTCAGCGCCATACGAAGGCCGAGGCTCGCGCCGTACTCGACCAGCTTGACCAAGTCGGGGCGCTTGGCGGGGTCGCCGCCGGTCAGCACCACGAGCTTGGTTCCGAGTGCGGCCGCTTCGCGCAAGAGCGCGCGACCTTCGCCGGTGTCGAGCTCTCGTGGGTCGCGCTGCGGCACCGCGCACGCGCGGCAATGCTTGCACGCGAGGTCGCAGGCGCGGGTGGTCTCCCAGAAGAGGATGAAGGGCGACTCGTCGAAGGACGGCATCGCGTGGGGGCGCATGGAACCTCGCTTTCGAGGACCAGCGTGCGGTCGGTCCGCGCCGCGCGGCATGACATCGATCAAGTGAGTGGCGTCGGCGCGACTTCTCTCACGCCGGGCGTGGTGGCCCGGCGCTTACCCCCTTCTGACGGGCGCTCCTCATCGCCCGGGCGATGGTGACGCGGGTAGGCTCTGGGAGCGCGTCGATGAGCGGAAAGAGGACCGCTTCCTCCCGGAAGAGGTGCACCTCCGTCGAGCGGGCGAAGCGCTTCAGCACGTGTTGATGGCCCCGGGACGCGAGGCCCGGCTCGTGACACCAGCGCGCCCAATCCGAGAGCAGGAGCAAGCGGAGCTCGTCCGTTCGCGCATGCTCGTCGTGAAGCTCGAAGAGCAATGGACCCTTCTCGACTCCGAAGTGCTCGAGCAGCTCGGGGCCGATGCGCTCGTCCTCGTCTTCCACGTGAAGAGGAAAGGCGATCGCGAAGTAGTCGTGCACGGCGCGCGCGGAGGCCCGATGGCGTTCGTCCCACTCCTTCGCTTTCGCGAGCAGGCGCGCCTCGGCCAAGCTCGCGCGAATCTTCGTGTGGCAGGCGTGCAGCAGGCCGGTGACGTCACCCGGCCCGAGCTCGTCGGACGGTCCGCGGGAAACCCGAATCACGGCGTCGCTCCCGCGAGGGCACGGGCTTGCGCGATCAACCCGTCGAGCGGTCGTCCGAGGCCTTCGTGACGTGCGACGAGGCGACCTTCGCCGTCGAGGAGCACGAGGAGCGCGCTGTGGGCGTATTCGCCGTCCGAGAGCTTCCGGTATTGCACGCCGATCGCCATCGCGAGGTTCCGAGTCGTCTCCTCGTCGCCGCGGAGCAGCTTCCACCGCGCCGGGTCCATGCCGCGTTCTTCACGGAGCGCGCGAAGGCGCTCCGGCGTGTCGCGCTCGGGGTCGAAGGTCGCGACCGCGAGTCGCAGGCGATCGCTCGACACGCCCTCGTCGATGCGGGCGAGGTCGCTGAGGATCAGCGGACAGACGGTGGTGCAGCTCCCGTAGAACATCGCGACCAAGGTCGGGTGTCCGTGAAAGTCGCGGAAGGTGGTCGGGTGGCCGTCCGCGTCGTGAAAGACGTCGGGCAGGTCGTGAAGGCTCGCGCTCGGGTCGGGGGCTTCGAGCGCGGGGAGGGGCTCGTGGTGCGCGTGCTCGGCGGGGTTGTGCTGGGCGTGCTCGGCGTGCTCGGCGGCGGCGTGCTCGGCGTGCTCGGTGGCGGCGTGCTCGGCGTGCTCGGTGGCGGCGTGCTCGGCGTGCTCGGCGGACGTGTGCTCCCGCGTTTCGTTCGTGTCGCCGCAGCTCGCAAGCGCGAGCACCAGCGCAACCTTCCAGGCTCCCTTCGAGCGCATGACATCCTCCTCGCGCGTCATCGCGCGCAACGAAATCCGAGGTTTGGAACCGTGTATTGGGCGCGGAGACTCGACCGATACGCGTAACGCATGAACGCGGCGTAGTCGGCGACGTCCTGCGCCTGCACGCTGGCGCCTCCGCAGAAGCGCTCGTTGCGGGCGTCGTCGCGTTGCCGATCGTCGCCGGTGATCATCGCGGCGTTGAAGTCGAGGATCCACTCCCAGACCAACCCATGCATGTCGCGAACACCGTGGCGGTTGGCGGGTTGCGTGCCGACGTCGCTCAGCTCGCCGCGAGGCCGCGAATACCAGCGCAAGATGCGCTGCACGAAGACCGGGTCTCGGCTCGCGTCGCGTTGGGTCTCGTCCGCCTTTGCGACCATCTCCCATTCGTTCTCGGTCGCCAGACGCCGACCTATCGCGTCGCAATAGGCGCGCGCCGCGAACCACGAGACGTGGGTGACCGGTCGTCGTGGTCCGGCGTCTCCGAGCTCGGTCGGGCTCGCCCAATGCGCGAGGTAGCTCTCGTCCGCGAAGATGCGCGGCACGCGATCCCGCTGCCATCGCTCGTGACCTCGCACGAACCGGAGGAACTGCTCGTTCGTGACGGGCACGACCTCGAGCTCGAAGCTCTCCACTCGCACGGCCGGGCTCGCGTCGCGTCGCCCGTAGAACGGGAAGTGCACGCTACCTTCGATGCGCACGAGCCGAGTCGGCCAGTCCTGCGCGGCACCCGAGAGGGCGACGAGCAGGACCGAGCCGATCACCGCGGCGAGCGCCGGCCTGCGAGATGGAGAGGTCACGGGTGGGCTCCGGGATCCGGCCGCGGCAGCCCGCGACGTGCGGCCGCGACGACCTCGTTGGCCACGGGAGCGCCGCGGTTGTTGAGGTTGCCACGAACGTACGTGAGCACGTCGGCGATCTCGTGGTCCGTGAGGTTCGCGAAGGCCGGCATGACGCCGTTGTAGGCGTTGCCGTTGACGGTGATGGGGCCCGACAAGCCGTTGAGCACCAGCTGTGCGAGCTCGGCGTCGTCGCGTTGCAGGTAGTCGCTTCCGGCCAGCGGCGGGAAGACGCCGGCGAGGCCTTCGCCGCCGCGTTGGTGGCATGCCGCGCAGACACCGCGGTAGGTCGCTTCGCCACGCGTCATGCGAACGGCGAGCGGCTCTTGGCCCTCGGGCGCCGCTTCGAGCGCTGCGACGACCTCGGGGGCTTGGTCGCCGAGGTAGACCTCGTCGACCTCTTGGCCCGAGTACACGACCGGCGCGTCGTCGCCTTCCACGCGCAGCATTCCGAGCGCGCCCTTGTTGAAGGCGCGAAGCAACGAGTGGTCGACGAGGATGTAGGTGCCGGGGACCTGCGTCTGGAAGTCGACGACCGAAGCGCCGCCGGCGGGGACCATGGTCGTCTGCACGTCGCGCGTCTGCCGCGACCCGCCCTCGAGCCACACGCGGTCGAAGATCTCGCCGATGACGTGGAAAGAGCTGACGAGGTTCGGACCGCCGTTGCCGAAGAAGATGCGGACGTTCTCACCGACGTTCGCGGTCAGCGCACGCTCGCCGACGAGCGCGCCGTCGCGACCGTTGAAGATGACGTACGACGGGTTCTCGTCGATCGCGCGCTGCATGTCGAAGGGCTGCAAGCCGGCCGCGCGGTAGTTGCCCGTCGTGTAGAAGTCGCCTTGCATCACGTAGTACTCGTGGTCGACCTCGGGCCAGCCTTCCTCGGGCTCCACGACGATGAGGCCGTACATGCCGTTGGCGACGTGCATGCCGACCGGCGCGGTCGCGCAGTGGTAGACGTAGACGCCCGCGTTCAGCGCTTGAAACGAGAACTGCGTCTGGTGGCCCGGCGCGGTGAAGGTGCTCGCCGCGCCGCCGCCCGGGCCGGTGACCGCGTGCAAGTCGATGTTGTGCGGCATCGTGTTGTCCGGGTGGTTCATCAAGCGCAGCTCGACGTAGTCGCCCCTCCGCACGCGAATCATCGGTCCGGGGACGGTGCCGCCGAAGGTCCAGAAATTGAACTCGGCGCCGTCCGCGATCTCGCGGGTCTCTTCCTTCACCTCGAGCGCGACCGTCACCTTGGCGGGGCTGGTTCGCCCGGTGGGAGGTGCCGCGAGAGGCGGAACACCGAGCTGGGCTTCGACGACGGGAAGGGTGTCGGGGTCCACAGGTTCGACCGGCGTCGGCAGCGCGTCGGGATCGACGGCGGGGGTCTCGGGCACCGGGTTCTCGGCGTCGGAAGAGCCGGAGCACGCTGCTGCGCCCAGCAACGGCAGCAGCATCATCAAGGTCAGTTGTCGCATCGCAACCTCCTCGGAAGACGGTGGGGTGCGGCGCGACGTCGCACCATGACGTGGGTCATGTGACCGGCAGATGGGTCAGGCCCGCATGCTCGCCAACACCTCACCCATCGCGAGCGGCAGGGTGCGCGGATGTCGCAGCAGGTGGTAGCGACCGTTGCCGATCATGCGCGGCAGGTGGAAGCGCGCGTCGTGGTCGATCGCGAACGCGTGGATGTGAATCCCACGCCGCTCCGCTTCGAGCACCGCGTGCCGCACGTCGGCGACGCCGTGACGTCCCTCGTAGCGGTCGTAGTCGTTCGGCTTTCCGTCCGTGAGCACGAGCAGCAACCGACGCCGCGCTTCGGTACGCGAGAGCAGCTCCGTCGCATGCCTCAGCGCCGGACCGATGCGGGTGTAGCCACGGGGCTCGAGGCTCGCGAGCCGATGCCGCGCCGTCTCCCAAGGCTCCACGAAGGATTTGACGACCTCGAAGCGGCAATCGAGCCGAGTGTGGCTGTGAAAGGCCGCCACCCCGAGCTCGACGTCGACCGACGCGAGCGCTTCGCCGAGCGTGACGGCCGCGTCGATCTCGAGGTCGAGCACGCGCACGTCGTCGACCCAACCGTCGGTCGAGAGGCTCGCGTCGAGCAACACCATCGCGGCGAGCGAAGGGGCGGCGCGCCGACGCCGGCGGTGCAGACGATCCGGCGGTGTGGTGCGGGCGGCGAGGCAGGCGTGCCGATCGACCACTGCGTCCTCGTCGATCTCCGAGCCGTCGAGCTGGCGCGCCTTCCAGCGCCTCGACGCTTCCAAACGCTCGAGCTCGGCGCGCACCGCTTGGTGCTCGCGCAGGAGCGCCTTCGCGCGAGCGGCGATCTCGCGCTCGGCCTCCACGCGTGGCTTCCGGCGTGCAACTCGCGTCGCCTTCACGCGGCACCAGGCTTCGCGAAACGCGCCGCGCTTGGCGTCCCACTCGGGGTAAGGCGTGCCCTCGGTCTCTGCCCCTTCGGCGACGTCGCCTGCGCCGCCTTCGAGCATGACGTCCACGCGGAGGAGCGAGCGCGTGCGCTCCATGCTTCGCACCACCTGCCGCAGATCGAGCTCGTCGAGCGCGTCGATCTGGTCGGCCATCTGGTCCTCGCCGTCCTGGTTTTTCACCCCGCCTCGGTACTCCTCGGCGGTGTGCACCTTCTCGAAGGAGTGCACGAGCGGGTTGTCCTCGAGAGGGTCGTCGGGCAGCTCGACCCGCTCGAGGTGCTCGACGGCGCGGCCCTTTCGTTCCGTGCCGGTGGGCAACGCGTCCTCGTCCTCGCGCCCGCGCGGGGCGTGGGTCTTCGTGCCTCCGTCGTCTCCGAGCGCGCCGAAGATCGGACAGGCCTCCAGCGCGCCCACGTCGACGCGCGCCAACAGCGAGGTCCACGAGAGCTCCTCGTGCGCGGCGAGCCCCGAGTCCGGCGTCGACGCCTCGGCGAGACCAAAGCTCGCCCCGAGCCAGGCTTCGTACGCGGCTTGTGCGGCGTTGCGTGGTCCCGACCTCTGCAACCAGCGTCGCGTCAGCGAGACACACGCCTCGGCCGCCGACGGGAGCTCGTCCCGCAACCTCGCGACCACGTCGCGGGCCACGTAGGCGGCGGCCCAAACTCGCGTGTGCTCCGAGGCCTGCGGTGGCAACGCCAACGAGCCACCGGCGTGCGTCACCCACGCGACCCACGCGACGTAGGCCAGCGCGTTTTCTTCCGGCGAGCCCCCGAGGTCGACGTGCGCGGGCAGGAAGAGCACGTCGCCTCGCCACGTGCCGGGACCCTCGGCCTCTCGAATCTCCATCGGACGTTCGGCGAGCGCGCTCGCGATCCAACGAAGGCGATCACGCAGATCCGAGAGCGACGCCCGACGCTCGAGCGCCGAGGGGTCGACCGGCTTGGCACGCAGCTTCCGCGCCGCGCCGTAGAGCCATCCGAAGAGTGCTTCGTCCCAGCTCACTTCGACCCTCCGCGCCGTTCAGAACACGAGGTCGGCGAGGTCCTGTAGGGCGCCGCGTGCCTCCGGGTCGTCGGTGAGCGGCGCCACGATCGCGTGTGCACAAGCGACGCGAGGGGCGATGCCACCGGCGATCAGACGCGCCGCGCCGACCAGCAATCGCGTCGACACCGTCTCCGCGAGCCCGAGCTCGGAGAGCGCCCGAATCTTGCGCGCGAGCACCACCAGACGCTTCGCCACCGCGAGCTCGACCTGCGCTTCGGTGGCGACGACCTCCGCTTCGATCGGTGGCTCGGGGTAGGTGAAGTCGATGCCGACGAAGCGTTGCCGCGTCGAGGGTTTGAGCTCCTTCGGCCCGCGCCGGTAGCCCGGGTTGAAGCTCGCGACCAACTGGAAGCTCGGCGGTGCTTCGAGCTCTTCGGCGTGTCGATCGACGTAGAGCGCGCGTCGGTGGTCGGTGAGCGGATGCAACACCACGATCACGTCCTCGCGCGCTTCGGCGACCTCGTCGAGGTAGAGAATGGCGCCCTCACGCACCGCGCGCGTGACGGGGCCGTCCTGCCAGACGGTGTCGCCTCCGCGGACCAGCCAACGACCGAGCAGGTCGGCGGCGCTGGTTTCGTCGTTGCACGCGACGGTCACGAGGTCTCGGTCGAGCTTCGCGGCCATCGCCTCGACGAAGCGCGACTTGCCGCAGCCGGTCGGCCCCTTGAGCAACACCGGCAGACGGGCCGAGTGCGCGGCGAGGAAGACCGACTCCTCGTGGCCCGTCGCGCGGTAGTAGGGCGCGGCGCGCTCGCTCGTTCGTTCGGCCACGGCGCGCATCACTCCGCCGCCCCCGGCGCGGTCTCCAAGGCGACTTCGTCCTCGGGCTCGTCGTCTTCCGCCGGACGCCCGCCTTGGACCTCTCCCTTGGGCAGACCGTGGCGGATGAAGTTGTAGAGGAACGCGATCACGCCGAGCGTGAAGAGCGAGGCGGCGAGGATGAGGCCCCAGAAGTGCACCTCGATCTCGGTCTGCACCGCGAGGAACTCCATGCCCATGCGGCGCTCGAGCACCACCTGCGTGACGCCCGCCACCGCGAACGCGAGGGTCATCGCGATCATGCCGATGTTCGACGTCCAGAACGCGAAGGTCGCGCTCGGGGTGTCGTAGAGCTTGCGGCCCGTCAGCAGCGGCATCGTGTACGAGATGATCGCGAGCACGAGCATCGCGTAGGCGCCCCAGAAGGCCATGTGCCCATGCATCGCCGTCACCAGGGTGCCGTGCGTGTACATGTTCACCTGCGGGATCGTGTGGGCGAACCCCAAGAAGCCCGCGCCGACGAAGGACATCACGCACGTGCCCACGGTCCACGCGAGCGCCGTCCGGTTCGGGTGTTTTCGACCGCCCTTCTTCGCCATCGTGATGCCGTAGATGGCCATGCCGAGGAACGCGAGCGGCTCCAGCGCGCTGAAGATGCCGCCGATCCAGAGCCAATAGCGGGGCGTACCGATGTAGTAGTAGTGGTGACCGGTGCCGAGGATGCCGGACAAGAAGGTCAGGCCGACGATCACGTAGAGCCACTTCTCGATGATCTCGCGGTCGATGCCGGTGAGCTTGATGAGCAGGAAGGCGAGGATGCCGCCCATGATCAGCTCCCAGACGCCCTCGACCCAGAGGTGCACGACCCACCAACGCCAGTAGGAGTCCTCGGTCTGGTTGTCGGTCGGAATCATGCCCGGCAGGTAGAGCAGCGCCGCCATGAGCAGACCGAAGAAGAGCACCGACGAGGTCGTCGTGATGCGCTTCCCCTTCCAGATCGTCATCGCGATGTTCGCAATGAAGAGCAGCACGTCGACCACGACGAGGAAGTCGAGAGGTCGCGGGATTTCGAGGAACTTGCGGCCTTCGAACCAGCCCACGTGAAAGCCGACGATGGCCGTCACGCCGACCACGACCAGCGCGACGAGCTGCACCTTCGCGAGCATCGGCCAGTAGAGCTCGCGCTCGCTCTCTTCGGGAATGATGTAGTACGCGGCGCCCATGAAACCGGCGAGATTCCACATCACGAGCAGGTTCGTGTGGGTCGCGCGGGCGGTGTGAAAGGGGATCAGGTCGTGCAGACCGTCCATGCCGGCGTGGGCGAAGCCCATGATGAAGCCGTAGACGATCTGCAGTCCGAACAGGAGCATGCAGGTGGCGAAGAACCAGTACGCGATGCGCTGCGATTCGTATTTCATGGCGTCCTCGGTCCGGGCTCAGTTCTGAAGGGTCGCGAGGTAGTCCGAGAGCTGGCTGATGTGCTCGTCGGAGAGGGGGAGCTTCGGCATCGTCGTCCCGGGACGTACGGCGTCGGGGTCGGCCAGCCAGCGCGCGAAGTAGTCGCGGTCGAAGCGCGTTGCGATCCCGTCGAGCGACGGACCGACCGATCCACCGCGGCCTCCGACGGCGTGGCAGGCCACGCACATCTGGTTGAAGACGGCGGGGCGACCGTCGGCCACCGTGGCTTCCGGGGTGGTCCCCGCGGCGGAGGCCAGCGGAGGCGTCGGCGGGAAGCCGTTGAGGTCCATGCCGCCGACCCATTGGAGGAACGCGACCAGGTCGGCGATCTCCTCTTCCGTGAAGTCGTATTGCTGCATGCGGCGTTGACCCGGGTACATCGACTCGGGGTCACGGAGCATCGCCGCGATGAACTCCGGACCGCGGCGCTCGTACACACGCGTCAGCTCCGGCGCGTAGTAGGCGCCTTCGCCGAGGATCGTGTGGCATCCCATGCAGTTGGAGGCTTCGAAGAGGTGCTTGCCGCGAATGGCGGCTTCGGTCAGCTCGGCCTCGCGTGTCTGATCGGGGATCTTCTGGAACGTGTCCAGGGTCAAAAGCACGAACGCGAGGCCACACGCGGCCGTGCCCACGAGAAAGAACGTTCGAGCGGCGGACTTCGATAGCATCGGAGCTCTCCGGAAGGCTCGGTACCGAGCGGGTCGATGGGACGGCGGTTGGTGAGGCGACGCGCAGGGGCGCTCGCACCGGTGAGGCACCGGCGTCGAAGGCGTCGTGAGGAAGAGGTGGCGCGCGGGGCGTTCGGACCGGTGAGGCACCGGCGTCGAAGGCGTCGTGAGGAAGAGGCTGGGCGCGCGGGAGGGCGCCCACCATGACCGATGTCAGTCCGCTCGAGACGCGGCTTCTAGCTCGAGCACGCGCGGGAAGAGCACGTTGGTCTCGAGGTGAATGTGCAGGTGAAGGTCCTGCTCCATCTCGGCGAGACCTTGGTAGAGCGCGCGGTAGCTGCCGCACGCGTCGTCCGGAGGCGTGAGGTCGCCGGACAAGCGGCGAATGACCGCCAGCGCTTCGCCCGCGTCTTCGTGCTCCGCGTCCATCACGCGAATCGGGCCCGCCGCGGTGGCGAAGCACGCATCGACTCCGGGCGCGGTGCCGCAGAGGGAGAGGACGTAGGGGAAGAGGATGCGTTCTTCTTTGGTGAGGTGGGTCCGGAGCTCGTCGAGCAAGCCCAGAACGACCGGCTCGAGCTGGCGTAGCTCGGGGTGTCGGTCGCCGTGCACGCGCGCGACCTTGGTCATCAGCGCGTTCAAGCGCGGGAGCTCTTCCCACATGTAGACGTGGTGGACGTCGAGGATGTGGCGCACCAGCACGTCCACGGGGGCCTTTCGCCAATCCGTGCTCGGGTCGGTCGCGCGCGGTGGTGTGCTCAAGGCGGCGACGATCACGCTCGGGTCGGTGCCGGAGCGCTCGCAGGCTTCGGCAAGCGACCGACGCCCGCCGCAGCAATAGTCGATGCGGTGTTTCTCGAAGATCCGTGTGGCGTGAGGGATCGCCGCGGCGAGCTCTCCGACGGTGGTGCGAAGCGAGATGTCCAAGGTGACCTCCGATTCGCAGCCTGAGGGCGGGCGGCGGAGCGGACGATGATCCAGATCAGTCGACGCGTCGCGCCGTGTCAGCGGCGCAAGAGCACGTAGGCCACCAGCGCCGCGATCGCGAGCGCGATCGGGACCACGACGGAGAGGATCTTCGCGAGCGAATAGGGCGCGTCGCCGAAGACGAGTCGCGGATTTTGGCCGTGCACGACCGCGCGGTAGAGGCGGTCCCGGTAGCGGTAGGCGAGCACGTAACAGGGGAAGGCCCAGCGACGGGTGGTCAGGCGCTTGGGCAAGACGACCGAGTGCACGTTGCGGACGCGATGACCGGGCACCGCCTCACGCGCGCGGCTGGCGGCTTGGGCTTCGAGCGCGCGTTGCACGATGAGGCGCGCGGCGGAGCGCTGAACGTCGAAGCGTTCGATCTGCGCGCCCTCCATCGCGTGCGGACGTTCGGTCGCGCTTTCGAGCGCGTAGCCGGGGGCGAGGCGACGGGTCTCCGTTTCGCTCAGACCGCGCGACGCGCTGACGAGGCTGGCGCGCAGGCTCATCGGCGTTTGGCCCGAATGCGGGGCCCAATCCGAGCGGCGGGAGCCGAAGTCGGAGTCGGCGGTCCAGCTCACGAGCGCTTCGACGTCGAAGGTCCATCCGACCCACCAGAGCGGCGTGAGCGTGTCGACGTTGGCGTCGGAGGCGAGGTCGTCGGGGCGAAACCAACCGAGCGAGCCGAGCCAGGCGCGCAGAGCGTCGCGGGCGGCGTCGGGCGCCACCGTGAAGGGCAGGTAGCCTTCGGCTTCTTCGATCGGGTCTTCGGATTCTTCGAGGTGCGCGACCGATCCGCAGAACGCGCAGCGCGGGGCCTGCGCGTGCACGTCGTAGGTGAGCGCGGCGCCGCAACCCTCGCAGCGCAAGACCCGCGCGACGCTTCGGTAGGGGCTTTCGCCTTCGGGCGGTGGTGGGCAGGGCAACGCGCAGACCGCGCAGCGCAGGTCGCCGGCCGAGAGCGGGCTGCCACAACGCGTGCAGGTCATCGGCGCTCCGTCAGGAGCCAGATCGCGAGCACCACGAGCGCGCACGAGAGCACGATCGCCGTCATCACCTTGATCCAGGAGGTCGGGGTGTTGGCGTGCACGCGGCCGGTCTGACCGTTCACGAGCAGCCGTACCGGAGGTTTGTCCTCGCGATAACGCACCGGGAGGATCCAGAGCGGCACGAGCACGAGCTCGAGGTCTTCGTGCTCGAAGGTGGTCTGCCAGCGCAGGCTGCGATGCGAGTCGCCGGGCATGAAACGCGCGAGCCGCTTGCCCACCGCGTTCGAGGCTTCGGTGCGTGCTTCCTGCGCGACCTCGGCCGGCGCGAGCGTCGGCTCTTCGGTCGCCCAACCGGAGATGAGCCGCGGCGCGTAGCGTTTGATCGCGCGCCAATCGAACGGCTCGATCGATTCGAGCTCGACGTTCGGAAGACCACGCGACGCGGAGACCACGTGGTCGCCGACGAAGGACGAGCAGCGCCCGGAGAGGCTTCGCCACTCGGTCTCGGTGCGGGTGCGCGTGCGGGTGACGGTCTTGCCGTTCTCGGTCGTCGTGTAGGTCTCGGTGACGGTGTAGTTCTCGCCGATTTGCGCTTCGTACGCCGTGTGCGCGACCGCGGTGTAGAGGTAGGCCGGCAGGTAGATGCCGCGGACGTCGTCGACCTTCGCTTTGCGAAACGAGGTCGGCGCGAAGAAGGGACGGCGCACGAAGGCGCGCGCGGTCTCGAGCGCGCGCTCGGGCGTGACGACGAAGGCGAGGCCGAAGGTCGGCGAGGGACGGTCCGCGCTCGGCGGGCGATCGATCACCTGCGGCGAGCCGCAATAGAGGCACTTGCCGGTGCGGCGATCGTCTTCGATCTCGACCCGTGCGCCGCAGGCTTGGCATTCGAAGGACGCCATGGCGGGGGAAGGGTGGCGCGAGGCGACGTGGCGCGTCCACCGTGGCCGCGCGCGATGCGCGACAGCCACGAAGACCGAGCTCGAGACGGAGTCCGTCCTCACGGAGTCGTCGTCCGAGACGCGGACCGAGCTCGAGACGGAGTGCTTCGTGTTCTCTCCGCACACCAACGAGGCGGATTGCGCCTCCGTCGCCGAGTCGATCGCGGGGGGGCGTGCTAGCTCATCCGAGCGGCTTGGTAGGCCTGCACGTCGAGGATGCCGAAGAAGGCGCCCATCTCCGGACACGCCTGCAGTGCTCCTAGCGCCGACTGGAAGTCTTCGGAGCTCCGCCAGCCGATCAACACGACGCGGTTGCCGTCGTCGTCGACGAGCTCGCGGTCGAAGAGATGGCCGGGCTGCTCGGCGATGCGGTCGAAGAAGCCCTTTCGCGCGGCCTGGAACTGCTCCTCGCTCACGCCCGCCTTGGGGCGTCGGACCGCCACCTCGAGCACCTGGTCCGGGCCCTGGAGCTCGTCCTCGAGGTGAAAGGGCTCGCCGTCGGCCGTCCGGACCTGGACGAAGGCCCGCATGTCGACCTTCGAGAAGACCGCCCGCGCCTCCGCCGTCGGCATCAGCTTTCCGCTCGCGGCGGCGAAGTCCGCAGCGCTTCGCCATCGCGTGAGCCCGACGAGCACTCGGGTCTGATCCGGCTCGGGCATCGTGAAGAACGACTCGAAGGTCCAGTCGCGCTCCACCCCGGGTTGCTCCTGCAGAACGCGAAGGAAGTCGGCGCGCGCCTGAGGGTAGGAGGTGGTCTGGTCGGGCTTCACGGCTTGAATCGCGATCTCGTAGACGTGGCTCATCGTGTTCTCCTGGTGGGTGTGCACGGGGGACTGCGCCCGGCGTACGAGCGCGAGGTGGGCGATCGGGGTCGCTCGGCGAACGACGGTCAGCGAACGACGCTGCTGACGTAGGCGGTCGCGGGCGGGTAGCCGAAGAGGAACGCGGCGGTGGCGGGGTCGTCGACGAAGCGCTCGTTGCCGAGCACGCCGAAGAACGCTTCCTGGCTCTCGTAGACGGTCATGCCGACCACCGTGTTGGGGTCGAGCACCGAGACCCACTGGTACTCCGCCACGAAACCAGGCTGGTCGCGAAGGAGCGCGAGGAAGCCGTCCCGTGCGGCTTCGTACGCCGCTTGGTCGAAGCCCTCGTAGGCCGACAAGTCGCGTACGGCGATTTCGAGGACCTGGCCCGGCTGGTCGGCGATGGCGGCCAGGTCGACGGGCTGAGCCGCGTCCAAGGGTCGCAACGCCGTGAAGGCCTCGGGGGTGAACGTCGCGAAGAACGCCGCCGCCTCGGGCGACGAACCGAGCGCTTCGCCCGCCGCACCGAACGCCTCGGACGTCGCGTACTGCGTCATGCCGACGAACACGGGCGCGGTCGGGGCCGCCTGGCTGCCGAAGTCGAAGAACGCCCGAAGCTCGCGGTCGACCTCCACGCCGTCTCGTTCGCGCAGCCGGGCGACGAAGGCATCGCGCGCGGCCTCGAACTCGGCGATGTCTTGCCCGTCGTCGAGCCGCCGCACGGCCAGCTCGATCACCGGCTCCGAGTCGCGCTCCTCCGGGGTGTCGTCGCAGGCGCCGACGAGGGTGACAGCCATGGAAACGAGAGCGAGGAGGGGGCGACGCGAGGCATGCATGGGGGACTCCGAACGGAAGGGCCGTCGTGACGACCGGTTTCTTCGACGGCGAACCTACGTGTCCCCGCTACGCGCACACAGGTGGTATCCATTGGACGAATCGGCATCGAAATCGGAACGAGTGCCGGAGAGCGCGATGCACGGAGCCATCCCTTCGTCCGAGGACCTCGAGACCTTCCTCGCGATCGCCGAGGCCGGATCCCTGACGGCCGCCGCGCGCGCCATGAGGCAGCCCAAGTCGACCCTCAGCCGCCGACTCGCGCGCTTGGAAGAGCTGCTCGGCGTACACCTGCTCGTACGAAACCGTCATCGGCTCGAGCTGAGTGAGACGGGCGTCGCTCTGCTCGAGCCGGCTCGTCAGGCGCTCACGATGCTGCGGGAGCTCGCGAACGCGGCGGACCAAAGCCGTGCGGTCCCGGAGGGTCGGCTGCGTGTGAGCATTCCCATCGATCTGCTCGGGAAGCGGGAGTTGTGGCTCGGGTTTGCCGAGCGCTTTCCGAACGTCGCGTTGGAGCTCGAGCCCACGAATCGGCACGTCGATCCCGTCGCCGAGCGCTTCGACCTCGCGCTCCGGGGTGGACGTGGTCCGGACGAGACCCTCGTGGCGCGCCCCGTGGGCAGCTATCGATTGATCGCGGTGGCGAGCCCCGAGTACGTGGCTCGCTTCGGACCCCTCGAGGAGCCGGCCGCGCTGCGACGTCACTCGTGCATCCTCTTTCGGGCGATGGGGCACCGTCCGGGACACCCGGACCGTCCGGAGTTGCCGCATCGACACATCATCTGTCCGGACGAGGGCTCCGCGCTCGAAGGGGCGCGGCGAGGCCTCGGGGTGGCCATCCTCCGGGCGGAGGTCGTGCAATCCGACGTGGACTCCGGCGTCTTGGTACCGGTTCTCGACGCCTACGACCCGTTGGTCGTTCCGGTCTACGCGGTTTATCCAGAGCGCTCCCACCTTCGGGCGGCCGTCACCGCGTTCATCGACTACGTGAGCAAGCACCTGAGTTGAGCCGGCGCCTTCACGCGTGACGTCCACGGCACGTACGCGCGCGCGACCGCCACGGAGGCCGAGACGGAGGCCGCTCGCTCGAAGGCCCGAGTGCCCAGGGCGACACGCTCGTCCACGAGCAGCCGTGCTCGCGTCTTGTTACGCCGCGACGGCCGGGGACGTGCAGCTCCTGGGCGCGGTGCCTGGCGCGAAGACCGCCAAGCTCGTCATCCCGTGCGCATCGTCCCGTCCTCGAGCGCTCGCCGAGGTCGGTGGGGTGACTGTCCACGGGTCGTGGTGGACGGCGACCGAAAGAGCCTCGAGCGGCTCTGCCGCGACGTCGCGCGCCCGCCGCTCAACCAAGACCGCCTCGAGGGGGTCTGTGCGGACGCTCTTCTTCCTCGGCGTCCGCCGCGGTACACCTGCGTTCGTGCGACGCATCCTCGTCATCGACGACCACCAGCTCTTCGCGGACGGACTCGCGGCGCTGCTCGGCTCGCTCGGCTCGGACATCCGCGTTCGGTCGGCCGCGTCGGTGGAGGAGGCGCTCGAGCTGCCCAGCGGTGGTGCTGCGATGGCGCTCGTGCTGCTCGACCTCAACTTGCCGGGGCTCCACGGCGAGGCGGCCTTCAGCCGTATCCGGCGGGCGTTTCCGGACGCGCCGCTCGCCATCGTGTCTTCGGAAGAGGAGCCGGGGCTGGCGTTGCGCGTGCTTCGTCGAGGTGCGGTCGGCTACCTCCCCAAGTCGACCCCAGGGCGCATCATGACCGCCGCGGTCGGGCTGCTGCTCGCGGGCGGCACCTACCTGCCCCCGCTGCTCCTCGACATCGCGGTCGATCCGAGCGACGAGATCGACGCGGCGTTGACCGAGCGACAGCGCGCGGTGCTGCTCGCGCTCGCCCGCGGTCAGAGCACCCGCGAGATCGCGGAGACCCTCGGTGCGAGCGAGGCGACGGTCCGTGTCCACTTGAGCGCCGTGCTGAAGACGCTCGGGGTCACGACCCGTGCCCAAGCGGCGGCGACGCCGACGGCGCAGCGGCTGCTCGCCACCACGCGATGACGCGATGACCTCGGGCCGGGAACGACTCTGGCGAGAGCATGTGGCGGAGGTGCGCGAAGAGCGGCTACGCATCGCGTATTCGCATCTCCCGACCATCGTCGCCGCGTCGGTCCCGACCGCGATCGTCTGCGGCGCCGTCGGGTGGGGACGGATCCCTCCCTCACGGCTCACCGCCTGGTTGGTGGCCATCTTCGTGGTCGGGCTCGCGCGGCTGGCCCTGCACCGCCTCTTCTCGCGCCGGGGGCATGCGCTCTCCTTCGCAGGGTGGTCCACGGCGTTGACGGTGGTGATGACGATCGCGGGCGGCATCTTCGGTGGGTTCGTCTTGCTGCCCCCGGGCGGGGCGGACGTCCTCGTGGTGGCCACCGGGGCGATCACCACGGCGGGCCTGGTGTCGGGTGGCGGTCAGACGCTGGTGAGCGCTCCGGCGACGTTGGCCGCCTCGATCGCTGCGGCGCTCGTTCCGCTAGGTCTCGGGATCTACCTCGCGGAGGATCCCGCCATCCGCCCGGTCGCGCTGCTCATCCCGCTCTTCCTCTTCACGACTGCTGGCGTCGCGCGGCAGAACTGGCGTGCGTTGAACGAAGCGCTGGCGCTTCGTTTCGAGAACCTGGACATCGCCACCCGGCTCGCGGCGCGAAACCAAGTCGTGGAGGAGGCGCGGGCGCGCGCGGACGCGGCGCATCGCGACAAGAACCGCTTCCTCGCGGCCGCCGCCCACGATCTTCGACAGCCCCTCCAGGCGCTCACGTTGCTCGTCGAGGCGTTGGCGGGTGAGGCCCTCGGGGAACGCGGCACGCAGCTGCTCGCGCGCGCCGGCGACGCGCTCCGGCCTCTGGACGCCCTCGTCGAGGGCCTGCTCGAGCTCTCTCGACTCGAGGCGGGAGTAGTGTCGGTGCGGGTCGCGCTGGTGGATCTCGGCGCGCTGGCCGAGCGTGTCGAGTCGCTCTTTCGCACGAGCGCGGCCGCCGCCGGCTTGGAGTTGCGTGTCGTGTGCCGCTCCGGGCTCACGATCGAGACCGACGCCGCGATACTGGAGCGCATCATCCAAAATCTCGTGGCCAACGCGATCCGCTACACGCGCGAGGGGCGCGTGCTCGTGTGTTTTCGGAGACGCGGCGAGCGCGTCGTGGTGCAGGTGTGGGACACGGGCCCGGGGATCCCCGAACATGTGCGTGAAGAGATCTTCCATCCCTTCCAGCGCTTCGCCGAGACGGGCGCGGGGGTGGGGCTCGGTCTCTCGATCGCCGAGGGGCTGACGGAGCTGCTCGCGGGTGAGATGCAGGTTCGGTCGCAAGTCGGGCACGGGAGCGTGTTCGAGTTGGGGCTGCCGCGGCACCTCGACGAGGCCTCGGAGTCCGAGGGATCGCGCACGATCGTCGTGGTGGAGTCGGAACCGCTGGAGCGGGAGGGGATCGTCCTCACGCTCGAGTCGTTGGGCTACACCGTCCTGTCTTTCGGCATGGCCGAGCAGCTCGCGGCGCGTTGCGAGTCTCCGCTCGGGTGCGAGGCCGTGATCCTCGGACCTTGCGGGGCGGCGCCCGAGTTGGCGGCGCTCGCCGTGGAGCTCTTGGAGGCGGCGAACGGAGCGATCCCCCCCACGGTCCGGATCGGGGCCGGTGAGCCTGGCCCTTGGGAGTGGGTGAGCGACGCCTCGCCGGAAGCCCTCGGGGCGGCGCTGCGCGCTCGGATCCCGGGCGGGGAGCGGCGGGACTCAACGAACGTTTAGTCGGCTCGCGTCCCCGCTCTGATCACCGCGGACCCGCGACACTCGGGTGAGCCGGAGGAGCCCGGTGCCGTTGAACGATCGTTTAGAGGAACGCGCCGCGGGGCCTACACGCGCTCCTTCCTTCCCGCGGAGCGCGTGTGGCTCGCGTCAGGCTTGGGGCCAGACCCCGTATCGAAGGGGTCGGGGGAAGGACTCCGATGCCTGGTCGTGACTATCACCGCGCGCTGCTCGTCTCGTTGGCGCTGCTCTTCGCTTGCGGCGACGAACCCGAAGGAGGCGCCGACGCGGGGCAGCTCGACGCGGGGCAGGAGCTCGACGCGGGGCAGGAGCTCGACGCGGGGCAGGACCTCGACGCGGCGCTGATGCTCGACGGCTGGGTGCCGATGGTCGACGGGTCGATCCTGGTCGACGGGGGGCCGGTCGTGGACGCCTGGGTGCCGCCGGTCGACGGGTCAATCCCGGTCGACGCGTTCGTCCCCGTCGACGCCTGGGTTCCCACGGACGCGGGCTACGACGCGGGGGATCCCTGCACCGGCGTGGACTGCTCGTCACTCGACGGGGAGTGCACCTACGGGGAGTGTGTCGCGGGGAGCTGCATGCAGCGGGACGTGGCCGACGGGACCGCGTGCAGTGACGGTTCCCTCTGCACCGTGGACGCGTGCATGGCCGGCGCGTGCGTCTCGCGCACGCCCGAGCTCATCCTGCCGACGGCGGGCGGCTCCGCCTCCGTCGCGGTCTCGACCCTCGGCGAGTCGAACGATTTTGCCTCCACGTGTGGTGCGGGCGCGGGGAGCCCCGACACCGCCTTCGGCTTCCGCGTGGTCACCCGCTCGGCGATCCGCTTCGTGACCTCCGCGGCGGACTACAGCCCCGTGCTCCACGTGCGCGCCAGCTGCGATGGATCGACCCTCTACTGCGGCGAGGCCGACGCGTCGAACGTCGCCGAGGTCTTCCAGTTCTTCGATCCGGGCGACTACCACCTCATCGTCGACGGTGTCGGCTCGACACGTTCCGGATCTCTCATGCTCGGGATCGAGAACCACCCGGGCTACGACGGGGTCGCGCTGACCAGCACGGGCAACCACGTCATCGTCAATGGAGACACCTCGAGCTCCATCCGCGAAGAGTGTCCGGCGGGGATGGCGCTGGTCGGGCTGAACCTGCGTCGCACCGAGGACGTGCTTCCCGGGTACGACCCTCCGATTCCCTCCGAGCAGTGGCCGGCGATCGCCCACTTCCAGGGCGTCTGCGCGCCAATCGTGCTCACGCCCTCGGCCGACCACTCCAGCTACAGCGCGACGGTGGACTCCACTCGCGAGCACCTCCTCACCTTGCGAGGCACGCTCAACCGGCCCGGGACCCTCGAGCCGGCGACCAATCAGCAGCGCTGTCCGGCGAACACCGTGGTCGTGGGGTACAGCGGCTACACCGCGGATCAGGTCTGGGCTACGTGGCGCCAGCACTGGCGAAAGATCACGCTTCGCTGCGCGCCGCTGACCACCACGGGGAACGAGCTGACGGGGTTGAGCGTCCACACCGGCACGGGCGTCTGGTCGACCTCGGTCGGGATCGGCAACGGGGTCGCCGCACCGCTCGACGCGCCGACGACGATCAGCCTGCGGCAGTGCCCAGCCGACGGCGTCGTCAACGCCATCTATACGCGCTCCGGCGAGATCGTGAGTGGCTTCGGCATCGACTGTGCCGCCGGCGCCGGCGCGACCTACGGGCTCTGAGAGGCGTCGCCTGCTGCTCATCCACGCGTCGACCCGCCGTCGCGAACGTCGCCCTGGGGTGGGTGAAGGGCACGTTCTACGCGGACGCCCCGCCCGGCACTCCCGACGACGCCACCCGCATCGTGGTCGAGGCTCCGCCCGCGACGTCACGGTCTTCGTCAACGGCGCGCAGACCTTCGTGCTCGAGCGGATGGACTACGTCGACTACTCGCGGTTGCGACAGCGGCCGTCGGGGAAGACGAAGATCATCTTCTGCAAGCGGCGATGCGCGGGCACCGTGGTGCGCGCATCGCGTTCGTCCGAGACGCAGACAGTCCGAGACGCAGACCGAGCCGGAAAGACCGCTTCGTGTTCTCTCCGAGCCCGAGCTGGGCTGCGGTTCGAACACCGACTAAAGCCGCTTGCGGCCTTCGAGGGCGCGGCCGAGCGTGACTTGGTCGGTGAGCTCGAGCTCGCCACCGTGCGGGACACCACTGGCGATGCGCGAGACGGGCACGCCGACCGGGCGCAGGACCTCGGCGACGTAGAGCGCGGTGGCTTCGCCTTCGACCGAGAGCGGCGTCGCCACGATCACCTCTTCGACGCCTTCGTCCTTCACGCGCTGGGCGAGCTGGTCGAGCGGTAGGTCGGCGGGGCCGATGCCGTCGAGCGGCGCGAGCAAGCCGTGGAGCACGTGGTAGCGGCCGCGAAAACTTCCGGCGCGCTCGAGCGCGGCCAGGTCGGGCACCCGCGCGACGACACAGAGCAAAGCGCCGTTGCGTCGGGGGTCCGTGCAGATCGTGCAGATCGACTCGGCGCCGTAGTTGCCGCAGCGCTCGCAGCGATGCACACGCTCGTGAATCGTCTCGAGCGCGCCGCCGAGCGCGCGGGCGTACGCGGGGTCGCTGCCGAGCACGTAAAAGGCGAGTCGCGAGGCCGTGCGCTCGCCGATCCCCGGGAGCCGCCCGAGCAGCGAGACCAGCTCTTGAATGGGATCGGTGGGCATTCGCGCGTCTTCTTTCGCGGCCTTCTTCGACGCGCCGAGCGCTGCGGAAGAGGATTTCGATTCGTGGTCTCGAGGTCGCGCTGCGGACCTTCGGAGCGCGGACGGAACACCGCCTCCCTACTCCTCGCGACGAGACGTAGGAAGGCGTGGTGGGACGACCTCGCGGCCGCGAGGCGTCGTCGACCTCAGCCGAGGCCGGGGATCTTGAGGCCGCCGGTGACGGTCTCGAGCTCGGCGTCGACGTGCTCGCGCGCCTTCTTCAGCGCGGCGTTGGCGGCGGCGACCACGAGGTCGGAGACCATCTCGAGGCCTTCGTCTTCGAGGGCCTTCGGATCGATCGTGACCTTCACGAGCTCGGCGCCGCCGTTGACGGTGACCTTCACGCGGTCGTCGCCCGCGCCGGCCTCGTACTCCGTCTCCTTGAGCTCCTCGCGACGCTTCTCGATCTTGCGCTGCATGCGGCTCGCCTGCCGCATGAGCTCGGCCATGCCTCCACGAAACTTCATTCGCTCACCTCGTCGGGTCGACGCGACCCGCTGTTCCTCGAAGGGGAGCCGCCGCGCGGCTCGGGGCGCGCAGTGTCGCATCCTCGGCAGCCATGTCGAGAGGAAGGTTTTTCAGCCCGCCCCAACGAAAAACCCCGCACCGAAGTGCGGGGCTCTGCTTTCGAGAGGCGAGGTTCAGAAGCGATAGGCGGCTTCGAGACCGCCACCGCCTTGGCCGCCGGTCGGGGCCACCCGCCAACCCGGCTGGGTGCTCGCGTAGTACTCGACGTAGGTTCGCGGGATCACACCGAGGATGAGCAAGGTGAGGCCGATCGCCTGCGTCAGGCCCGCGAAGGCGTAGCCCAAGCGGCCGAAGCTGCCCTCCGCGTCGTTGATGCTGATCCAAGGGCCCACGAGCGGCACGGCGAGGCGGTTCGGAACGTCGATGCCCTCTTCGAGCGCCAGCGCGGCCGCGAAGCCGTAGCTGACGGCGAAGACCGCAGCGCCCGCGGCCAAGAGGCCGATGCGCATCCGCTTGTACACGCGTGCGTCGGCTGGGTAGGTCGCGTTCGGATCGAAGGCCTCGCGGCGCCGACGCGGCTGAGGCTGGTAGGGCTGCTGTGCGTAGACCGGCTGTCCGTAGCCAGGTTGCGCCTGTCCGTAGCCCGGTTGGCCGTAACCCGGAGGCGGCTGTTGTTCGTAGCCGGGCGGCGGGGCCACCTGCTCGTGCTCGACCACCACGACCCCCTCGGGCGGCGGTTGCGGCGCGGGCTCGGCCTGTGGCGCGGGTGCGGGCGCGGGCTCCTGCGCCAGGGCGCTCATTGGGAGCGCGCACAGAAGCGCCAAGGTGGCGAGCTTCGTCGTCGTTCGCATTCTCATCCCTCCATGTCGGCTCGCGCCGTTCCCCCGAACAGGCGGAGCTTGCCGGGGCCGCGCTCGCACTGCAAGCCCGGTGCCCCATTGAAATCGTTGGTGTTTTCGAAGCGTGGGAGTGGGGTCGTGAACGCCCGTCCTCGCTTGGGCACAGGGTGGTTCGGCACACCGGCCCGCGCGCCGACGACTCAGTCCTCGTCGTCTTCTTGGCGCCGACGCACTCGAATCCGGCGCGGCGGGCGCTCCGCCAACAGGTCCTGCCAAGCATCGGGCTTGGCGCCGGCGGCCTTCAAGGCATCCACGAAGTCCTCGGGAGGCGGGAGCAGGAAATGCCGCGGCTCTTCGTCGTCCGGGTGGATGAAACCGAGCTCGGCGGCGTGCAGGAGCGGGCGCGCCGCTTCGACCCGCGGACCCATGTAGTCACGGATGTAGACGTTCTCGCCGACGAGCGGGTGACCGGCCTCGGACAGATGAATTCGGATCTGGTGCTGGCGCCCGGTCTCGAGGCGCACCGCGACGAGCGACACCCCTTTGAGCGGCAGCACGGCGTCGACGTGGGTGACGGCGCGTCGCGCGTCGCTCGGCGGCTTGCCTTTGGCGGGGCGCATCTTGCCGAAGGTGCCGCGAAGGCCGTCGCCGCGGTTGGCGACGAGGATGCTGTCGTGGGTCGCGCGGGCGGGAACGCCGTGCACCAACGCGAGATAGGTGCGGCCCACGTCGTGGGCGCGGAACTGCTGCCCGAGGTGGCGCTTGGCCGCGACGGTGCGCGTGAAGACGAGGAGGCCGGTGGTGCCCTTGTCCAAGCGATGCACGACCCCGACTTCGGGGTCGTAGCGTTTGCCGCCGCGGGCCTTGTCGCGACGGCGCAGCGCCGCACGAAGCTGGTCGACGAGCGTGTCGCGGTCCGCGGGATCGTAGGGAACCGTGAGCACGCCGGCGGGCTTCGCGACCACCGCGACGTGGCGGTCGACGTGCACGAGCGCGGACTCGGAGAGGACGCCTTTGCGAATGCGCGGGGCGGCGAGGTCGACCTTCACCTTCGTTGCGTCGACGCGGACGGCGGGGTCGGTCTCTTGTTGGCCGTCGACGAAGACCCGCCCGCTACGCACGAGATCGCGCGCCGCGTTCCACGACGCACCCTCGCCGAGGTGTTCCCGCACGACGGCGGCGAGGGTCGGAAGGTCGGGGCGCGAGCTCATCGCGGGCGTGTGGGCCGGGCGTGGGGATTGGTCAAGCGGTGGTGTCGGAGACGGCGCTTCGCGCCACCGTCGCTTCGCGACGACGGAGTCCGAGGCAGAGACCACACTTCGCGCCAGCGTCGCTTCGCAACGACAGAGGCCAAGACGGCGCTTCGCGCCACCGTCGCTTCGTGACGACAGAGTCCGAGGCAGAGACGGCGCTTCGCGCCACGGCCACGGCCACGGCCACGGCCACGGCCACCGACACCGACACCGACACCGCCACCGACACCGACGCCGACGCCGACACCGACGCCGACGCCGACGCCGACACCGCCACCGCCACCGCCACCGCCACCGACACCGCCACCGACACCGCCACCGACACCGACGCCGACACCGACACCGACACCGACACCGACACCGACGCCGACGCCGACACCGCCACCGCCACCGCCACCGCCAACCCCACCGCCCGATGGCGCGCGCCGGCGAGATTCTCCCCACAAGTCGGCGAAGCCGACCCGAAGCACGCTAGGCTCGCGCCGTGATCGCCCTCGAGCCCGGCGCCCTCTTTGCCGATCGCTACCGGTTGATCCGCCACCTCGGACGCGGCGGCATGGGCGCGGTGTGGGAGGTGGACGACGAGCAGGTCGGCGAGCGTGTCGCGCTCAAGCTGCTGCTCGTCGACGACGTCTCGCCGGACGGAATCGATCGGTTTCGTCGCGAGGTGCGGCTCGCGCGAAAGGTCGCGCATCCGAACGTGGTGCGTCTTCACGACCTCGGTCGCCACGAGCGGCAGTGGTTCCTCTCGATGGAGCTCGTGGTCGGTCGCGATCTTCGCGCCGTGCTGCGCGACGAGGGGCCGCTCGCGCCGGCGACCGCGATCCGAATCGCGCGCGAGGTCGCGCTCGCGCTCGGGGCGGTGCACGCGCAAGGCGTGGTTCACCGTGACCTCAAGCCGGCGAACGTGATCGTCGCGAGCGACGAGCGCGTCTTGCTGACCGACTTCGGTGTCGCGCGGCTCGCGGCGGACGCGGTGCGTTCGCGATCGGGCATGGTCGGCACCCCGGTCTACATGGCGCCCGAGCAGGTGCTCGGAGCGCCGGTCGACGGTCGCGCGGATCTCTACGCGCTCGGGTTGATGCTCTTCGAGATGCTCACCGGGCGCGTGCCCTTCGTGGCCGAGACCGCGATCGCGACCGCGCTCGCACGTCTTCAACGCGACGCGCCGGATCCGCGCACCTTCGAGCCGCGTATCCCCGACGACGTGGCGGAGCTCGTGCGGCAGTTGCTCACGCGCGAGACCGACGCGCGGCCGGGCGACGCGAACGTCTTGGCCGAGGCGCTCGAGACCTTGGCCGCGACGGCGCCCCGCGATGCGCCGCGACGCGTGTCGGCGATGCCGACCGCGCCCACGCTTCGGCTCGGTGCACGGAGGCACGAGCGCACGCTCGCGGTTCTGCCTTTCGTGTACCGCGGGCCTTCGGACGACGCGTACCTCGCGGACGCGCTGGCGGAGGAGCTGGTCGACATTCTCTCCCGCACGCAGGGGCTTCGGATGCTCGCGCTCGGCGCGACGCGGCCCTTTCACGAGATGCGTGACCCGCGGGTGATCGGCGCGGACCTCGACTGCGACGCCGTCGTCGACGGGACGCTGCAACTGGCGGGCGATCGGGTGCGCATCGCGGTGCGGCTGGTCGACGCACGCAGCGGCGAGCAGATGTGGAACGAGCGCATCGACGGAACGCTGCTCGACGCGTTCGAGGTGCAGGACAAGGTCGCTCGTCGGGTGGCCGAGGCATTGCGCGTCGGTCTGACCACGCAGAGCTACCGCGGCAGCGCGCCGCAAGAAGCGATCGAGGCGTACCTGCGGGCGAGGGCGCGCCTTCAGGAGCTGCAGTTTCGCGGGGCCGGCGGCGCGGTGACCTTGCTCGAAGACGCGCTCGAGCTCGCGCCCGATTTCGCGCCGGCGCTCTCCGCGCACGCGCTCGCGAGCGTGCGGGCGTGGTTCCTACCGGGCGTCGAAGAAGGACGGGACTGGGAAGCCGTCGCACGCAGCAGCATCGCGCGCGCGACCGAGCGAGCGGGCGCGCTCGCGGAGACGCACCTCGCGGCGGCGTCGTTGGCGGTTCAGGACGGCGACTACGGCGCGGCGATGGTCGCGCTGAGGCGCGCGCTGGCGATCGCGCCGACCTTCGCGGAGGCGCACGAATACCTGGGGCGTCTCTTGCTCGAAGCCGATCGCGGCGAAGAAGGCGCGAGCCATTTGCGGCACGCGCTCGAGCTCGACCCGAGCCTCGCGCGCGCGTTTGCGGAGCTCGCGCGGCATCATGCGCTCGAAGGGCGATGGCCCGCGTTCGACGCCGCGGTGAACGAGCTGTCGACGCGGCTCGGAGAAGACGCGGCGGCGACGCTTCAGGCGCGTATGCGCGGCGCCGCGTGGCGACGGGATGGCGAAGTGCTGGATGCGATCGCGTCGCGGCTGGCCGACGCGACCGGCGACCGCGCGATGATGAGTCGTTACGTGCGTGGCATGCAGGAGCCGAAGCTCGGGGTGGAGACCGCGAAGGCGTTTCTGGCGCTCGCGGCCGAGGGGAACCGACGCTTCGCGGCGTTCGCCGCCCAGCTCGCGGCGGAGCTCGCGGTCGCAGCGGACCCGGCCCTGGCATGCGAGGCCATCGCGTTCGCGGCCTCGGGGTCGTTGCTGGACTTGGCGTGGCTTCGGCGATGCCCGCTCTTGGACGTCGTGCGGGAGACGGACGCGCTGCGTGCGGCGACGGCGACGGTGGCAGCGCGCGCGGCGCTCGGGTGAGTCGGCGCACGCCGCGAAGACGAAGCCGGGGCGGCGCGCGTGAGGCGGGCTTCGAGCGGACGGAGATCGTGCCGTTGGCGGGGCCGACGCGCGCGGCGATCGCGTACGAGCCAAAGGGCGGAGGGCGACGGGCACGTGGACGGTAACGGAGACGGAGACGGTGACGGTGACGGTGACGGAGACGGAGACGGTGACGGAGACGGAGACGGAGACGGTGACGGTGACGGTGACGGTGACGGTGACGGTGACGGTGACGGTGGGAGACGGAGACCGAGACCGAGACCGAGACCGAGACCGAGACCGAGACCGAGACCGAAACGGAGACCGCGCTTCGCGCCACCGCCGCTTCGCGGCCTCGGAGGCAGAGACCGAGACGGCGTTTCACGCCACGGTCACCGACACCGACACGGCCCACACGGTCACCGACACCAACACGGTCACCAACACGGTCACCAACACGGTCACCAACACGGTCACCAACACGGTCACCGACACGGTCACCGACACCGCCACGGTCACCGACACCGCCACGGTCACCGACACCGCCACGGTCACCGACGCCAACGAACGAAAAGACCCCACGGCCTCGCCGCGGGGTCTCTTCGTTGGTCGTCGCCGTCGTCAGCCGCCGCCGCGAATCATGCGCAGCTGCGGCGCCGGCGCGTACGCGGCGACGTGGCCGCTCTCCTCGGCGACGTACACCCAGCCGCGCTCGTCCACACGCACGCGGTCGGGCACCAGATCGGTCGGCAGCTCGCCGAGCTTCGCGCCGTCGCTCGGCCGAATCACGTGCACGCCGCCCGCGGGCACGAAGAGCGCGCCACCGCGGAGCACGGGCTCGAGGCAACGCGGCACCTCGTCGGCGAGCGGGTCGGCGAGCAACACCGACCACACCACCTCGCCGCGGTTCAGCTCGATCGCGCCGAGCGCGCCGCCGGGGGCGTTGACGACGAGCAAGTCGTCGACCACCAGCGCGGCGCCCGTCGCGACGCCCGGGTCGCGGCCGAGCCAACGCGCGCTTCCGTCGACCGCGTCGAGCGCGACGAGTTGATCGCGTGCGAGCGGCACGATCGCGAGGCCTTGGGCGCTGAGCGGGTCGCCGACCGGGGCACCCGAGAGGCGCTCACGCCAACGACGCTCGCCCGTGAAGAGGTCGATGCCGTACGCGGTCGGGGCGCCGCCTTCGGTGAGCGCGACCACGGTGTCGCCGATCACGATCGGCTTTCGCGTGAAGCGGCCGCGCGCCGCGAAGCGCCAGAGGTCCTCGCCGCTCGCGACGTCGAGCGCGTGGACCGCGCCTTCGCCGGCCACCAGCAGGAGCCGTCCCGCGCGCGTCAGGCTGGGTTGCGTGCGGCCGCACGAGAAGCGCCAACGCGGCTCGCCGGTGCGAAGGTCGAGCGCGACGAGGTGCGAGGGGCCGTCCGCGAGGATCGCCAGCGGCGGCAATCCGTCGTCGCCCGCGACCACGCCGACCTTCGGGCCGGGGGCCGGATCCGAGAGGCGCGCGATCGATTGGGGCTCGCCGTCCTGCACACCGCAGACCTCGAGCTCGCCTTCGGGCAACACGCGCATCAGGGCGGTGCCGGCCATCCAACACGTGCGTGCACCCTCGCGCGCCCAGAGCACCTCGCCGGTGCCGCGATCGACCGCGACGGTGTGCTGCGGCGACGCGAGCACGAGACGATCGCCGCAGAACCAGGTCGAGGCCGCGTCGAGCTCGCCCATGTCGACACGCCAACGCTCTTCGAAACGAAGGCTGGTCGTGGGCGCCGGTGGGGCCGTGCGCTTCGTGCTTTCGATCTCGGTCGTCGCGACACGCACGCGCTCGGGCTCGGCGTTCACGAAGCCGTCGTCGCGGGCGTGGTCGCGCACCGCGCGGCGCAGCGCACGCACCTCGTCGCGAAGCGATTGCACGCGAAGGTTCTTCGCCTGGCTGCGGTCGACGGTGACGAGCGCGCGAAGGCCGTCGTTGGCGAGCCGCAAGATCGGCAGCGCGACCGAAGGCACGTCGAGCTCCGTCGCGCGCACTTCTTGGCGGCCGGACTGCAGACTGAGCGCGACCTCTTCTTTGAGCGTGAGGCGAAGGCCGATCGCGAAGGGGCCGCTGCGAAGGCGCACGTTCGCGGCGCGGCCGGCCTCCCACGCGTCGACGAGCGCGCGGACGCCGCAGACCATGCGCTGCACCGCGAGCATGAAGGGACCGCGGCCGAGCGGGAGCCGGCGGCCTCGCACGTAGGCCCAGAGCTGACCGTCGAAGAGCAACGCGTGCACGTCGGCGCGTGAGGCGCCGGTCTTCGTGGCGGTCGCGTTCGGGTGAAGCGTCGCCTCGAAGCCAAAGGCGAGCGGGATGTCGTCGTCCGGGGTCTCGAAGACGCCGCCGCGCTTGATGACGGGCTCGACGAGGCCTTCCGGATCCGGCGCGATGGGCGTTCGCAACGCACGCTCGGCGAGATGCTCGGCGATCTGCCGGTTCATCGTCTCGTTCGAATAGCGCGCGTCTTCGAGCGTCGCGTGCGCGCAACCACGCAGCAGGCGCTCGAGCTCGATCTCGTGGTCGAGCTGATGCACTTCGGGCGCTCCGAGCGTGTCGTACGCGCTGACGAGCACCTTCGGGCCACGGCGCACCAGGGCCCATTCGGTGGGCGCGCTCGCGAGGGGAAGTAGGGCCTTTCGTCGTTGCCCTCGCGCCAGCGCGGTGGCCGCGGCGGTGAGGTCGGAGAGCGAAGGAAGCTCCAGATGCTCGCGTCCCGGAGCGACGAGGAGAGCGCGGAGCGCGCGCTCTTCTTCGCGGGGGGACACGGCGACTTCACGGTCGGGAAGAAGGTCCATTCTCTGGGATGCCCTCGGAGTCCGAAGGCGAGTGGCATCCTAGGAAGCGGATCGTCGATGGATCAAAAAAGCACGCGTCCTCGACGAAAGTTGACGCGGCGCGCGCGATCGGGATCCCGCGGCGGGTGCGAGGAAAAGTTGACGCGAGGCGCGGGGCTCGGATCGTTTCGGTGGTCGCGGTCGCCATCTGGGCTCCCGACGTGGGTTCGAGAATGTCCGCGTTCGAGGGGCGCCCGAACCCGTGTCGACGACGCTCCCTTCGCGACCAAGGCTCAGCGACAAGGCAGTGGCGCCGTCGTCGTGCTCAGCGAGCAGGGGCAGCTCGAGGTGCACTGCCAACGCGTCGCGTTGCTGCCGCAGATCGCGAAGCGGCTGTACGAGTAGTACGCGGTCTGGTTGCAGCCGAAGCCGCCGCCACACGAGCACGCCGGCGACGACATCGCGTTGGCGCGTCGGGTGGCGCTGCCGTCGCAATCGAAGTCGAAGACCGTGGCCCCACGCGTCGGCGTCATGCCGGGCGAGCAGAGCCCACAGCGGCCGCCCGTGCCAGTGGCGTTGCAGCCACCGTTGCAGGGGCAGGGGTGCGTGCTCGGGCAATAGCCGACGCCGAAGTATTGCGTCTGTCCCGGAAACGCGCGGGGCTCGTCGTCGCGGCAATCGTCCTTCGGAAAGCCACCCGTGCAGGCCGCGCCGCGTGGCGCGTGTCCGTCACCGTCCGCGTCCTCCGAAGGTTCCGCGCGCGTCGCGCGGCTGCAGTCGTTGTCGAGGCGGTCGCAGATCTCGGCGGCACCGGGGTAGCTGATCGCGTCGGCGTCGTCGCAATCCGCGGCGACCGACGGGTCGCTCGACGTGTGCCCCGTGGGGCACTCGCCGCAGATCACCATCGTCGGATCGCTCGCGGGCGCGTAGCCGTCGTCGTCGGCGTCGCGCCAACACGTCGTGCGCACCCCTTCGTCGGCCATGCCGTCGCAGTCGTCGTCGTCGCCGTTGCAGACCTCGGCGCTCGGCGCGACCAAGCCCCCGCCGCACACCGACCACTGCCCCGTGCCGCCGCAGCTCTGCGTGCCGAGCCGGCAGTTGCCGACGCCGTCGAGCGCGGGATCGAAGCCGCACGCGCGGCTGCCGTCGACGCCCAGCGTGCAATCGCAGCTCACGCCTTCGTCCACGCGGCCGTCGCAGTCTTGGTCGACGTCGTCGCAGACCTCGCTCTGTCCGGGGTTGCGCTCGTTCGCGGACGGATCCGCGAGCGGGTCGTCCTCGCAGTCCCCGCCGCGTGCGACGTAGCCCGAGGGTTGCGAGCACTCCTGCACCGTCCGCTCGTCGACGCCGTAGTTGTCGCCGTCCGCGTCGCGGTAGAACGTGATCAGAACGCCTTCGTCGACCGAACCGTCGCAATCGTCGTCGCGGCCGTTGCAGACCTCGGGCGCGGTGGGGTGCACGTTCGGTGCGGCGTCGTTGCAATCGGTTCCGCACGTGTCGCCGTTGCAGCACGTGACGTCCTCGTAGCCGTCGCGGTCTGCGTCGCGGTCACCGACCGTGCTCGGATCGCAGTCCTCGTCGACGCCGGCTGGATCGCAGATCTCGCGGTTGCCGCGGAAGACGTTGGGGTCGTCGTCGTCGCAATCGTCGCCGCCACACGCTGCCGAAGCGCGGCCGTCGCCGTCGGCGTCCACACACGCGGTGCAGATGTCCGAGGTCTCGTCGCAGGCGCCTTCGCAAGGCGCGTCCCCCGGAACACACGCGCCGTCCTCGCATCGCTCGAGGCCGTTGCAGAAGAGGCCGTCGTCGCACACACACGTGTCGCCGTCGAGGGCCCCGGCGTCCGCGAGATCGACCTGTTCGCCCCCACACGCGAGGGCGAGCAGAGCCCAGCTGACGAACCAGGTGCGCGGCGAGGGCGTGGCGGAGGTCGGGTGCGTTCGCATCGCGAACAGCGTGGCTGCCGCGAACGGTCGCGAACATTCGTGTCACCGCGTGGGCTTCCGAGCCGCCCGCGCCGGGCACTTTCGTGTCGAGCACCACGGGTGGGCGTCTCGATTCGCATTCGTGTCAGCGCGGTGGGCGACTGGTGAGCGCGAAGACCGCCGCACCGAAGAGCGACACGGCGAGCGCGCCCCAGAAGGCGAGCGCCCACGTGGCTTCTTTTTCGATCGCCAGGGTGACGAGCATCCAGGTGGCGGCGCCGCCGAGGCACGCGGCGACGAGCCCGACGGCGACGGCGACCGCGCGGCGTTCGCGACCCCGCCGCACCGAGCGCCCGACCCACACGGCGCCTGCAATGCTCGTGAGCCCGAAGAGCGCGCCACCGCCGTAGAGGATCGCGGCGACGATCAGAAACGCTTCGCGAAGACCGAGCGGGACGAGCGTCGAGAGCGGACCGAGCGCCACGAAGCGAAAGGTGCCAGAGCCGGCGCGCCCGTGCTCGGGTGGCTTTCGTCGTCACATCGTCGACGCGCGGACACTCACGCCGCGCGAGGGAGAGTGCCTCGCGTCGGCCCACCGGGGCTCGAAAGGAGACGCTCGTGATCTCGCGCCCTCTCTTCTTCGTCGTGAGCTGTGCCGCGCTGCTCGGCCTCGGGTGCCTGGCGGACGGGTCCACGGCGGACTGCGCGGCCGACTCCGACGACGTCCTCGGCGCCCCCTGACGCGAAGCGATCACGGCAAGCGTGTGGAGCTCGCATACCTGATCGCTCGTCGGGCGTGGCGATCGAACGCGTGGTTCGCCGCCGAGCCGTGCTTTCATCGAGGCTCGAGCAGGCGGTCCCAGAAGTCGCACGCCTCGCTGCGCAGTCCCGCGCCGGCCGAGACGGTGGCGCCGAAGTCGACGTAGTTGTCTCGGCTCGGGTCGTAAGCTCCCCACGACGCACCCAGCACCGTCGCGTTCGGATCGCCGTCGCGGGCGAGCGCCGCCCAGGAGCCTCCCATGGCGTCCGCGACCTGCGCGTCCGCCGGCGTGACGGTGAAGACGGGAATGGCCGTCAGCACGTCGAACACGTAGAGCAAATCGATGCCGTGCCTCGCCGGGATCGCGCCCGCGCGACTCTCCGTGATCTTGCTGAAGAAGTAGCGGTACACGGGAGAGCGCGAGCTCGCCGCTGCCGCGCGCGCCAGCCGACGCGCGCCGCTGGTGAAGGCGCGGTCGGTGTAGACGCGGACGAGCGCTTCTTGGGGCGTCGCGAAGTCCTCGGCGGGATAGAGCTCCAGGATTCTCGCGGCGGTCCCCTCGGGCTCCGCGAACTCTCTTTCGATGAGACGCTCGTACTCTTCGACGGTCGAGACCTCGAGCGTGAAGATGTTGTCGCTCGCCATCTCGTCGGCCGTGGTCCCGAGGGCGAAAGGCACGTCGTTGTGCTCGCCGCGCGTGAGGAGCGCCAGGGGCGCGTCGGGCAGCACGTGGCCGTCGATGACGGGCCCGTACGTGAGCTCCGAGATGCTCCCGGGGATGGCGCCGACGATGCGCTCGGCCGGGAGCGCGCGCAGGCACGCCAGCCGATCCGAGGCGTCGCGGCATTCGTCGAAGACGTCGACGGCAGCGTCGAAGCGCGCCTCCGCGTCGGCGAGGGGAACGCCCGAGCAGAAGCCCGACTGCATCAACGCCGCCGAGAAGAGCCCCGCGGCCCGAGGCGACACGAGCAGCGTGCAGACGTTGATCGCGCCCGCGGACTGACCGAAGAGGAGGACGCGCTCGGGGTCGCCGCCGAATCGCGCGATGTTGCGTTGCACCCACGCCAGCGCGGCGACGTGGTCGAGCGGGGCGTAGTGTCCCGAGCCGCCGGTCTCGGACTCGGCGGAGAGCTCCGGGAGCGCGAGGAAGCCGAGCGGCCCGAGGCGGTATTGAACCGTCACGACGACGACGCCTTCGGCCTCCGCCAACGACTCTCCCGTGTAGAGCGGTCGACCCGGCAGGAGACCCTGCGAGGCGGAGCCGAGGATGTTCGCGCCGCCGTGGATGAAGAAGAGAACCGGCAGCTTCGAGTCCGCGGTGTAATCCGCCGGCGTCCACACGTTCAGCTGCAGACAGTCTTCGTCGCCCGTCACCGCGCCGTCCGCGAGCTGCGGGCACGCGGGACCGAAGGTGTCGGCGACGAAGACCGGCTCGGGCAGGCAGCCGGGGGCCGCGGGCGCTCTCCAACGAAGATCTCCCACCGGGGGCTGGGCGAAGGGGATCCCCAAGAACCGCCAGACGCCGTTGGCCTCCGCGACGCCCTGCACGTTGCCTTCGTGCGTCGTCACGAGGCCGGGGACGGCAGAGACTTCATCCACACACTCGGACTCGAAAGGTCCGGCGTCGGTGCCCACGTCCGCGCCCGTCGCCGTGTCGGCGGTCACGTCGACCGCCGCATCGTCCGGGGGCCGCGCGTCGGAATCACCGCCACACGCGGCGCCGAGCGCCAAGACGGCGAAGAGGGTGAAGGAAGTGAAGAAGGTGCAGGTTCGTCGAAGGTGCATGGGGCTTCCCCTTTCGCGTCGAGCCTAGGGACCCGGTCTTGCGAAACGCTGACGACGAAGTCGAAAGACGATCCCCTCCCGTCGTCAGGAATTCGCAAGCTGGGGTCCTCAGGCTGCGCGGCATGCAGACTTCACGACGCGGACACGAGACATTCCGACGGCTCCTCGTGGGCCTGACCATCGCAGCGCTCGCGGGTTGCGGCGACGACGACGCACCCCCGACCGATGCGGGCACCCCCGCCACGGACGCGAGCACCGCCGACGCGAGCACCGCCGACGCGAGCACCACCGACGCGAGCATCGCCGACGCGACCCCCGCCGACGCCGGCGGCTCGGTCGTGACCACGCCGCCAGGCCCGCTCGCGGCGCTCTTCGACGGCAACCTCCTCGCGGCGGACTACTGGACCGACGAGCCCGCGATCCTCTCCGCCACCCTCGGCTTCGCCGACATCGTCGGCATCCTCGGACCCCTGAACGAAGAGAACGTCCGCGCGGCGGGCGGCGCATGGTCGACCGCGGGCACGGCGCGATGCGCGGACACGCCCAACGCCATCACGACCACGTCCACGCAGATGCAGGTCGGCTTCCTCTACCAGCAGCGGACGCCCTACGAAGGGGTCCGGGACGGCGCGCTCGGCCTCGACGGCCTCCCCGTCGTCTTCAGCTGGCCGATGGACACGAGCACCCTCGATCTCGACGACTTCCGGGTGACGCTGAACACCGGAGAGGTCGTCTCGCCCCACGCCGTCAGCCCGTTCCCGTGCGGCGAGACCAACGAGCGAAACACCGCCGTCATCTTCGGCGAGTGGGGCAATCGCCTGCCGAGCAGCGACCCCGACGCGCGCTACCCCGCGCGGGTCGAGATCGTCGAGGGGGCGACCCCGCTGATGCTCGTCGGTCCGGACGCGCGTGTGGAGAGCGCCGTCGGCCTCTTCTGGGAGAACAACTCCAGCCCCTACGACCCGAACAACGGTCCTCGCCTCGTCGGCGCGAAGCTCAACCGCGTCGACGAGCGCTCGCTGGGCGAGGGCATCTCGGGGTTCAACCCGCCCTTCCTTCCGCCGAACGACGAGCACGTGCTCTACGACGAAGGCGACTTCCGCCTTCGTGTGCTCACCAGCGGCGGCTTCTCTCCCGACGGCGTCACCGCTGTCCGCCCGACGGATTTCGAGACCTTCTTCCGCATCCACGCGCGCGGCGCCGACGGCAGCAACGTCTTGATTACGGAGGTCGGCGAGACGTACGCGGTGATGGGCGGCAGCCTTCGCGTCGTGGGCCTCGCCGAGCTGGGCGCCCGCGAGGGTGGCGACGTCGTCTACGACGCCTGCTACGGCGACGACCGCGACAACTACATCGACGTGATCCTCGTCGGCGACGACGCCGCGGCGCGGAACGTCACCCACGTCGAGATCCCGAGCCTGGCCGGCGGCTACCGCGCCTTCTACAACCCCGGCGGCCCCGGCTCGACGCCCTTCTCGGGGGTGACCTACACGTCCCCTGGCCCCGCGGATCTCGAGCCGGTGACGATCGCCCTCGACGATCCGAGGCGCGTGACTCGCATGGCTCGCTGAAGCGAGGTCGCGGAAGCTCGTTTCGCGACGAGCCAGAAGCCGCGTCACTCGGACGACGCGTGCGCCACCGGCAGCACGAGGGCGACGAGGGTCTCGCCTTCCTCGCCCTCGTTCAGCTCGAGGCGACCGCCGTAGCGCCTCGCCGCCGCCTCGGCGATCGCGAGACCGAGCCCGAAGCCCTCGCCACTCGAGTGCTCTCCCCGCACCCCACGCTCCGCCGCGCGACCATGGACGCTCCCGAACCCCGGCCCGTCGTCGCGGACCTCCAGACGCACCTCGTCTTGGTCGCGGAAGAGCAGCAACACCACGTGAGCCTCGGCGAAGCGCAGCGCGTTCTGGAGCAGGTTGCCCACCGCGCGTTCGAGCGCGACGGAGCTGGCCCGCGCGTGCAGGGCCTCGTCCGGCAACGCGACGTCGAAGGCGAGCCCGCGATCGCGCGCCAGCGGCGCGAAGCGGTGTCGCAGGCGCTCGAGCAGCCCATCGAGCGCCACGTTCTCGACCTCGTCCTCGTCGGCGCCGTCCAGCAGCGCCTCGAAGCTCTCGGTCATGCCCTCGAGAAACGCCAGCTCCGAGCGGATGGTGGTAGCCGCGGTGGACGCGGGCAGCCCCGACGCGGAGAGCTTCAAGGTCGCGAGGGGGGTGCGCAGGTCGTGCGCGAGATCGGCCAACGCGCGACGCAGGATCGCGTCGCGGTGCTCGAGCTGCGCCAACCGCTGTCGCGCGCTCTTCGTCGCCTGGTCGAACGCGCGCGCGACGTCCCCGAGCTCGTCGCCGCGACCGTCCGCCACCACACCCTCGAAGTCGTCCTCGACGACCTTCCCCATGGCCCGCGAGAGCGCACGGATCCGTCGCACGAGCGGCAGCGCGGTCAGGGCGACCAGCGCGAGCGCGGCCAGCAAGACGAGGAGCACGCGCAGGCCGGCGAGCGGCGCGATGCGCGAGGATTGCCCGTCCAACATGGGGAAACGCGCGTGCTCGCTCACCAAGAGGCCGCCGCAACCGCGCGACGTGGCGCCGTAGACCACGCCGTGTTCCCCGTCCTCGGACCACGCTTCGAGCGCGCCCGCCGCCGGCAGCGCCACGCGACGCAGTGGTGCGCCTTCCCCGACGGGCTCCCCCTCCGCGGTCAGCGGCCAGACCGACCACCACCCGTCGCGTTGCACCCACGGGCCGGGCCGATCGGTGCAGTCGCGCAGCGAGCCCGAGTCTTCCATCGCGCGCGTCAGCTGGTGAATGATCTCCCCTCGAAGACCTCGCGACACCGCCACCTGAAGGGCGAGCGCGGCCACGAGCTCGAGCCCCAGCACGCCGAGCGAGACGTAAGCGACGCGTCGGGACAGCCGGCTCACGATCCCTCACCCGGAGTCAGTCGGTAGCCGATGCCCCACACGGTCTGCAGATGTTCGGCGTCGGGCCCGAGCTTGCGGCGAAGTCGAGAGACGTGGGCCTGGAGGGCCGACTCGTGGGCGTCTTCGACCTGGAGCACCGCGTCGCTGAGCTGACCGCGCCGAACGGGTCGATCGAGGCGCTCGGCGAGGTACGCGAGGATCGCCCATTCGGTCGGCGTGAGCGCGATGACCCGATCGCCGCGGGTGAGCCGCTGCGCGTCGAGGTTGAGCACGCAGCCGCCGACCCGGAGCGTCCGCGCCGTGGGCGGCGCCTGCCCCTCGCTTCGCCGCACCACCGCCCGAAGGCGCGCGAGCACCTCGTCGGTCCAAAACGGCTTGGTCACGTAATCGTCCGCGCCGAGGTCCAAGGCCTTCACCTTGTCCGGCCCGCGCACGCGCGCGGTCAGCACCAAGACCGGCACGCGCGATCCTCCGCCGCGGAGCTCTTTCAGGACGTCGAGCCCCGACCCGTCCGGCAGCCCGAGATCCAGCAAGATGGCGTCCCAACCCTCCGTCACCCGTTGCCGCGCCGTGTGGGCGTCGCGGGCCCACGACACCGTCCACCCCGCACCGCGGAGCTCGCTGCAGAGCGCCTCGCCGAGCCGCTGGTCGTCCTCGATCACCAGGAGGCGTGCCATGCCGCGAGCGTAGCGGAGCAACCCTTGCGAAACCCTGACGCGCAGTCGCGCCCAGGCCACGTGGCGCCCGTTCGAAGAGCCCCACTTGAGGGCCTATCCGCTCGGCGGCGTGCTCCCGTCGAAGCCCCTCGGCACTCCGAGGTTCGCGCGCCGAGCCTTGCCTCCTCCGCGAGCACGGCCGCGTGCTAGCGGGCAGACGATAGGAGCGTGGGCAGGTCGCGGCTCTTGCCGGATGCGACAAACGAGTGGCGCGATCCGACGGTGCGAGGTCGCGGGCTGGCGCATCGTGCGAGCGCTTCGTCCGATCGGGCATGTGACATCAGGGCGCGGGGCCATACGATCGGGGCGTGCGAGAGCCCCGCGACCAGACGACCCACGTCGGCAGCGCTTGGCGTTTGCTCCTTCGGGACCTGGGCGTGGACGAGCGCGCGGTCCTACGTCGAGCCGGTCTGCCACTCTCGGTCTTCGAAGGAGAGGGAACGCACCTCTCGCTCGACGACTACTACACGCTGCACGAGGCGGTCGAAGCGGAGGCCTCGGACCCGACGATCGCGCTGCGCGCCGGCTCCGTCGCTTCGCTCGAGCTCTTCGATCCGGCGCTCTTCGCCGCGATCTGTTCGCCGAATCTGAACACGGCGGCGAGCCGCCTCGGCCAGTTCAAGCGCCTCGTGGGCCCCTTCGGCCTGGACGTCGACGTCGGCGCTCGCGAGACCCGGATCACGTTCCGATGCAAATACCGTCCGGACGTCCCCCGGAACCGGGGCGTCTCCGAGCTCGTCTTCTTGGTGGCGTTCGCGCGCCGAGCGACGCGCCATCACATCACGCCCACGCACGTGGTGCTTCCCCAGCCACCGAGCGACGACGCGCCGTACACGGTGTTCTTCGGTCGTCCGCTCACTCGAGGGGATGCCTACGCGGTCGCCTTCGGGGCGCAGGACGCCGCTCGACCCTTCCTCACGCACAACGAGCCCATGTGGAAGGCGTTCGAGCCCAGCCTTCGTCGACGGATGACCGAGGCAGGCGACACGCGGTCGACGCGTGAGCAAGTCCAAGCCGCGTTGTTCGAGCTGCTGCCGAGCGGGAGGGCGAACGCCCACGAGGTCGCCAAGGAGCTCGGGATGGGCACCCGAACGCTGCAACGTCGGCTCGCGGCGGAGGAGAGCTCGTGGCTCGAGGTGCTCAACGAGACGAGGGAGCGACTCGCTCGTCACTACCTGAGCACCACCGAGATGAGCGCCGCCCAGATCAGCTTCCTGCTCGGCTTCGAGGATCCCAACTCCCTCTTTCGTGCGTTCCAGCGATGGACGGGCACCACGCCGGAGTCCTTCCGGGCGCATGCTCGCCACGCGCCATGACGCGCCGAGCAAGTCGTCTGTCGCATCGAGCCAGGGCTTGCACGCGCAAAGAACGTCATGTCTCTCGAAGAGGAGAAGACCATGGCGAAGACGATCCTGATTACTGGCGCGAGCTCCGGCATCGGCAAGGCAACGGCGGCGCACTTCGCGAAGCACGGTTGGAACGTCGTGGCGACGATGCGCCAGCCCGCGGAGGAGCACGACTTGGCGGCGGAGAACGTGTTGGTCACCCGCCTCGACGTCCTCGACGACGCGTCGATTGCTTCGGCGGTGGCAGAGGCCGACGCGCGCTTCGGTGGCGTCGACGTGCTCCTGAACAACGCTGGCTACGGCGCCTACGGAGCCCTCGAAGCGACCTCGATGGAGGTCGTTCGGCGGCAGTTCGACGTCAACCTCTTTGGGCTCGTCGCGGTGACGAAGGCCGTCCTCCCGAACATGCGGGCCAAGCGGAACGGCGTGATCGTCAACGTCTCCTCGGTGGGCGGACGAATGTGCTACCCGCTCGGCGCCCTCTACCACGGCTCCAAGTGGGCGGTGGAGGGCCTGTCCGAGGCGCTTCATTACGAGCTCGCGGTTCTCGGAGTTCGTGTGAAGCTCGTCGAGCCGGGCGGCGTGGACACGGACTTCGGAGGACGCTCGTTCGTCTTCACCAACGACGAATCCCTCGCGGAGTACCAGCCGATGGTGAGCGCCATGGTGAGCGCTCGCGAGGCCATGGACACCCGCACGTTTCAGAAGCCGTCAGGGGTCGCCGAGGTGATCTGGGAAGCCGTTCACGACCCCTCCGCCCGATTGCGCTACGTCTCGGGGGAAGGCGCGAAGGTGCTCCTCGAGGAGCGCTTCTCCCTCGAACGAGACGAAGCCTTCCTCGCCGCGATGCGTGAACGCTTCGGAATCGCCTGATCCGGTGCTCTCGGTGCGGCGCGCGAGCACGCGCGGGAGCTCGCGTGCTCGCCACTTGCGGGACACCGGACGTGGGTCGATGTCGCTCGAGTCCAAGCGCGGATCGCTCGAGACGATCGCGTCCTCGGAGCTCCCCACGCGAATCGAACGCGTGGGCGTGGGGCGAGTGGTCGGCGTGCTCAGGTCTGCTCGTTGCGTGCGTGGTGACTTTCGAGCAGCGTTCGGTAGACGCGCATGTTCGGGTGGTAGCGGCGAAAGAAGAACGTGTCGTCGCCGTGCTCCACGCGTGAGAGGGCGGCCGCGACGCCGGGCGATCGGCTCATGCCCGCGTCGCAATGCAAGACCACGCAGTCGTGCGCGCCGCGATGGGCCTCGAGGAAGTCCCACACGCGGTCGGCGTGATGCGCGCCGAAGAGCGCGTCCTTCGAGATGCCGGCGACCGCGACGTCGGCGTCGGGGAAGGCCAAGCGGAGCACCGCGACCCGCGAGGGCGCTTCGGGAAGCACGGCGACGTCGTCGGCGGAGGTCGTGATCGAGATCACCACGTGCGCTTCCTCGGGAGGGGCAGACGTCTCGATGGCCGGGCGACTGTGAACGACGAGCTTCATGGCGCGGCTTCGGTAAGGCGGGCCTCGGACCTTGGCAACGACAGCGGTCGAAGGCGCTGCTCCGAAGCCTGACGCCGGGTCAGGCTCTATGCTCCCGCCGCATGCCGCGACCGCGCCCGGACTTCGTGCACGACGAGGCGAGCCTCCGCCGCCGCCTTCGCGCACATCTGCCCGCCCTCGCGGAAGAGCCGCTGCACGCCTTCGCCGAAGGGTGGGACAACGCGAGCTTCAGGCTCGGGCAGACGCGGCTGCTGCGCATCCCGCGGCGAGCCGCGTCCGTCGCGTTGCTTCGTCACGAGCAACGCTGGCTTCCGACCTTCGGTGCGCTGCCGCTCCCCATTCCGCGCCACGAGCACGCGATCGTGGCCTCCGCGCCCGACGACTTGCCGTTCAGCGTCGTCCCACGTCTGCCGGGAGAGCCGTGGGCGACGGCTCCGGTCGAGGACGCACACGCGGCGGCTCGTGTGCTCGGTCGTTTCCTCGCCGCGTTGCACACCCCCGCGCCGGACGAGGCGCCCCGCAACGCGTTTCGTTCGTGCGCGTTGGTCGAACGCGACGCGAGTGTGCGTGCGCACCTCGCGGCGAGCCCCGTGGCCGGGGGTCGGGGCGAGCGCGCGTGGGCGCGGTACCGATCACTCGTCGCGCCGCCGACCCGCACGTGGGCTCACGGCGATCTGCATGCCGGCAACGTCTTGGTGCAGGAAGGAAGGCTCGCCGCGGTGATCGACTTCGGTGACGTCTGCGCGGCGGATCGCGCGGTCGACGCCTCGATCGGCTTCTTCGTCTTCGACGACGACGCGCGTGTTGCGTTCTTCGACGCCGCGGCGCTCGACGCGCCCACCCGCGAGCGAGCGGCGGGCTGGGCCCTCGCGCTCGGGTTGGTGCATCACGCGACGTCGGAAGACGACCCTTCGTTTCGGCGTTTGGCGGCGCACGCGCTCGACCGTGTGACCGCGCCTTTCGCGTGAACCCGCGACGGCGTCAGTCCTGGCCGAGCCGCTTGCGTTCCTGCGCGATCAAGAACCACCGCACCGACGGGGACACGACCAACGCGACGACGGTGGCGGCGCAGAGCAGCATGGCCACCCCGACCACGAAGAGCGCGATCGTGTGGCCGTTCGCGAAGAAGGCGAGCGCCGTGACCCCGAGAAAGAAGGCGCTGATGCCCAGCAAGATCGCGGTCGCGGCGCGCGCCCATCGAACGCCGGTGAAGACGAGGTAGTAGAGCACCAGCTCGCCGACGTACCGGATCACGTCGCCAATCCCGAGGGCCTCGTGCGAGAGGCTCACGAAGAGCGTGGCGGCTCCCAGCGCGGCGAGCGAACCGAGCAAGAAGGTCAGCACCGTGCGTCCGCGTCGCACCAGGACCGAGTCCCGCACCGCGTCCCGATCGGCCTGCGCTTCCTCGGCTTCTCCGAAGCGCAGCCGGCACTTCGGACAACGCCCTTCGTCGTTGGGGAGGCAGGCGTGGTGGTAGGCGATCCGGCAGGTGCCGCAGGCGTCGCCATCGGCCGCCATGCGGATCTTCTCGCGACACGCCTCGCACGTTCGTCCGACTGCCTGCATCGTTTCTCGCGAAGCGGGATAGCAGCATGCGGCGTCCTTGTCGGGTGCTTCCCGAGCTTGCTCGCGCGGGGGCGTCTGCCAGCCCCTGGCATTCGAGGCATTCGTGAGCGCGCTTCGCGAAGATTCTCGTGGTGCGTGGCACGGAACCGTCGATTCGCCGAAGAGGCTCGGGCACGGTTCGGTCATGTCTCACGCCCCCGCGCGCACCGTCATGGCCCTCTTGGATCTGCTCGACGTCAGCGTCGGTCGCGACGGCGACGCGTTCGGCTTTCGACCTCCGGTCGAACGCGGCGCGCTGGGGGAGTTGGCGAAGCGCGCGCCCGACCACCGCGTGCCCGAGCTGCTCACGAGCTTGCTGCGGTGGCGCGACGGTCAACACGTGGACGCCCCTTCGCTGCACCCCACGCTCGATTGGCGTCTGCTCTCCGCGGAGGAGATCACCTTCGATCGCGACGAGCTCACGCTCTTCTGGGATCGCACGCGCGAGGGCGCGGTCCGCGTGGCCGCCGATGGAACGATCGTCGAGCGCTTCGGCGAGCCCACGCACGTGTCCGGTTGGCTCGAAGAAGTGCTCACGCACCGCGGCGTGAGCCTCGCGCGTCCACCTCGACCCGTGCGCCCGATCGGCGAGGTGCTCGAAGAGCTTCTCGGGCTCGTCCGCGAGTCGGCGTGTCTGCCGCTTCGACCGAGCGACGCGGCGGGTCTCGAACGGCTCGCGTCGCTCGGTGAGCTTCCGCTCGTGGTCCGCTCGTGGTTCGCGCTTCACGACGGACAAGAAGGAGAGGTCGGGCCCGACGAGCACGGCCGTGGGCTGCATCCGCGTCGCCGCGCCTACGCGTCGAGCGCATCGGTCGCCTACGACACGTGGCAGCGCCTTCGCGCCGCGCGTCTCGTGCCTCCGGCGACCCCGACCTGCCTGCCGCTCTTCGTCGGGGACGACGCGCGCGTGATGGCGGTCGAGACCGTCGGACCGCACGAAGGTGAGCTGCTCTGGCTCGAGCACGACGAAGGCACGTGGCGCGGGCAGCCGCTCGCGCTCTCCTTCGGCGAGTGGCTCGAAGAAGCCGTCGCTGCACGCCGCCACGACGCCGCGCGACCGGAGCTCGACGTACCTGACGACCACGACCCGACGCCGGCGCAACGTCGGGTGATCGCGCTCGGCAGCGTGCTCTACGAGCGCGCCGGACAGCGGCACGATCTACTCGGCGGCGCCCGACGTGTGGTCGGTGCGGACGCGGCCTTCGCGAGCCACGCGCATTGGTGGGGTCGAAGCACGCCGGAAGGCATTCGACGTCTGCTCGCCGCCCTGTTGGGGAAGAGCCCCGACGAGCGCGACGACGCAGCGCTCGCATGGGATCTCGGTCGTGCGTCGGCGCTCGCGGGTCGCGCCTACGTGGCGGGGCTTCTCTGTGCCGAAGAAGCGTGGGCGTCTTGCGTGCAGGCGGCGCGTCTCGCCAAGGCACGCTTCGACGGTTGGGAGAGCTTCGGCATCGCGTACGCGACGCGTTACCGCGCTTGGTGCGAGGAGCGCGGCGTGACGGACGAAGCCGAGCTCGCCGAGGTCGAGGTCGTGGTGGCCCGTCTGCTCGGACCCGGCGGCGCTTGGCGTGGCTCGGCGTGGGAGACGTCGATCGACGACGTGCCCGTGCCGGTGGAGCCTGCGGTGCGCGTGCGCGACGTGGGGCCCGACACGTGGCTCGCGGCGCTTCGCGAGGCGGAGCCGGGCGATCGACTTCGCCTCGCGCCGGGCACGTACACCACGCCGATCCGCGTGAGCACGAGCGTGGAGCTCTGCGCCGCGGCCCCGGGCGTGGTGATCGCCCCCGAAGGGCACGGTGCGGCGATCGTGGTGGCAGGGGCTTCGCTCTTCCTCGAAGGCATCGAGGTCCGCGCCGCCGGCGCATCACACGGCGGACCGGCGCACGGCGTCGTGGTGGAGTCGGGCTTCTTCTGCATGCGAGGTGGGGCGATCTCGGCGGAGCGCAACGCCCTCGAGGTCACGGCACGCGAGCACGCGTTGCTCGTCGGCGTGACGCTGCACGCGCGACGAGGCATCGCCGCTCGGGTGGCTCCCCACGGCGAGCTCGGGCTCTCCGACGTGCGGATCACGAGCTCGGGGACCGGCGTCGAAGCGTTGGGTGTGGTCCGGATGGACGGCGGCGCGATCGTCGACAGCGAGACCCACGCGTGGCTGGTGCGTGGCGGCGAGCTCGTTGCGCACGAGGTCGTGGCGCGTGGCACCGGGCTGACCACGGCGGCCGCGACGGACCGAGGCACGTTGCGCCTTCGCGGCTGCACGCTCGAAGACAACGCCGAAGTCGGCGCGCGCGTCGGCGAAGGCGCGACGGTGGAGCTCGTGGGGGTCACCTTTCGGCGCTCCGGTGGAGGGCACCTGCAAGTGCTCCACACGCACGAGACCGTCGTGCTCGATTGCGTCTTCGACACGTGCGGCGCGTCGGCGATCGGGCTCTTCCCCGGCGAAGGCGCGCGTTTCGAAGGGTGCACGGTGGTCCGATCGGGCCTCGCGGCGGTCTTGGCCGACGGCGCGACGGACGACTACCCGACGTGGACCGGCGGAAGCCTCGAAGGTCACGACGACGCGGGCGCCCTCTTCGTGACCGGCGGCGCGACGATGGAGGTCGAGGACGTGGCGCTACGCGCGGGCGCGGTGGTCGCCGTGGAGGTCTCGCACGGTGGGTCGCTCTGGCTTCGTCAGGCCACGGTGCACGACGCGGCCGCGGCGGCGTGGGTGCACCACGACGCGAAGCTGAGCTGGGAGGGAGGCGCGCTTCATTCGGGCGGCGGCAATGCGATTCTCGCCACCGAGGAGGGGCGCCTTCTCGTCGAGGGCGTCGAGGTTCGCGCGGCAGGCGTCGGGGTCGCGCTCGGTCGCGGCACCTTCGCTCGGGTGAAGGGCTGCCGATTCGTCGAGCCGGGGGCCCAGGCGGTGCTCTGCGACGGCGCGGTGGTGGCCGTGGAAGAGTGCACGATGGACTCGCCCGGAGAAGAAGCGGTGTACGTGACGAACGGGGGCGCCGCCCTGGTGCACGCGTGCACGGCGCGTGGGTGCGGTGATTTGGCCCTCCGGCTCGACGGGGCACGCGCTCTCGTTCACCGGTCCTCGTTGCTCGAGGGACGCAGCGCCGCGGTGGGTGCGTTCGGCGAGACGGCGCTGTGGTTGGTCGACACGCGCATTTCAGGGACCGCGTCGGCAGGCGCCGAGCTGGCGGACGACGCCGACGCGTGGCTCTCGGGCGTCACGATCGAGGCACCGGGCGAGAACGCGGTCTTCGCGTACGACCGGGCGCGGGTTCGCATCGTCGGTGGCAAGCTCGTCGGCGGAAGCGAGAACGCGGTCGCGGTGGACGACGACGCCGAGGTGGTGCTCGAAGGCGTCGAGCTCGCGTCGGGCACGCTCGGAACGATCGGAGGGCCGAGGGCCGATCGGGTCACTTCGGTCGCCGAAGGCAGCAGCCCCGCGTGGCGTGTGGTGGCGGCCGGCGATCCGCGCTTCGAGGTGCTCGCGGCGATGTTCGCGGCGATCGACGAGAACCACCGCGTTTGAGCGCGCCCTCTCCCTGCAGGAGCCCCTCCGTGCGAGCGGTGACGCTCGTCGGAGGCGAGCGCGCCATGGCTCGAAAGAACGAGAAGAGTGGGAGTCCGGGTCCCGGAGGCTCGCTCGGAGCCGCCGAGGGCTTTCGCGGGCTCGTCGTGCTCGTGGTTGTGCGGGGGAGCCTCCGTACGACCTCGCAAGGGGAAGACGTCCGACGTGTGTCGGTCGACCCGGGAAGACCCTCGGTTTGCGAGTGCAAACCCTGCTGTGATTTCAGGGAATGCCATTACATGAAATCAATTTCATGTCCTGAAGATCCCCAATTTCGCGGTGCGAGGGTCCTCGTTGCTTGACGTCATTCGAGTGCGCGCCATGATCTCGGCGACCGTTGGGTTTCATGGCTACCGTCGCCTACGCGCTGTTTGCATGGGTCTCGCTCTTCGGAGTCGGGCCGAGCCACGAGGCGGTGGACGCGTCGAATCCGTCGGTGGCGTCGAGTGATTCGGTCGCGCGGGCAAGCGCCACGCATGAGTCCTCGGACGAGTCCTCGCGCGAAGTCTCGAGCGCGCTCGCCCGCGGCGTCGACCCGTTCCACGTCGTGCGCTGCGTCGATCCGAACGCGATCGACGAAGACGACACCTGCGACCTGATCCCGACGGGCGCGACGGTTCACGCGTCCCACGAGTCCCGCGAGCAAGGCGAGGTCGAGACCAAGCCCGAGAGCGAGACCTTCGAATCCATCGAGTCGCTCGCGATTCTCCTCGCGCTCTTCGATCGCGCGTTCGAGACCACCTCGCAGACGCGCCCGCCCGAGGCCGACACGCCGCGCCACCAGAGCGCCTTGGCGTCCGTCCGCCGTCCCCGCGGGCCTCCCGTCGTCTGATTCCGCGACCGTTCTCGTCGCGGACCGCTCGTCCTCGTCGCTTCACGCGATCGTGACGACCTGATCCGCGCTCGCCTGACCGTCCCGGCGCTTCCTCGCGCCGACGGCGCGATGCACCTGCATCGTCGAGGCCTCGAACGCTCGACCGTGACCCGCGTCCCCGAGACGCGTCACGGCTCCCTCGCGTCCGCACGAGTCGACCCGCCATCGCGCGGTCCCTGCGGATCTCCGTCCCTCGGATTCTCGATGTTCCAGAAACTCATTCATCGTCCGGTGCTCGCGATCGTCATCTCGATCGTCATCGTCTTCGTCGGCATCCTCGCCATTCAGAGCCGACCCATCTCGCAGTTCCCTTCGATCGCGCCGCCCGTCGTCGCGGTCACGCTCTCGTACCCCGGCGCCAGCGCGCAGGTCCTCGTCGAGTCGGCGCTCATCCCGATCGAACGCTCGATCAACGGCGTGCCGGGCATGCGCTACATCGCGTCCGACGCGACGAGCGCCGGCGAAGCGACCATTCAGGTCATCTTCGAGCCAGGCACCGACCCGAACATCGCCGTCGTCAACGTGAAGAACCGCGTGGACCAGGTGATGAGCCTGCTCCCGGAGCTCGTTCGGCTCGAAGGCATCGTCGTCATGCCGGTTCAGCCGAGCATGTTGATGTACGTCAACCTCTACAGCACCGACGAGAACGCGACCGAGACCTTCCTCTACAACTTCGCGAACGTTCACCTCATCGCCGAGCTGCAGCGCATCCCCGGCATCGGCCGCGTGACGATCCTCGGCAACCGTCAGTACGCGATGCGCGTCTGGCTCAAGCCCGATCGCATGCGCGCGTACGGCGTCTCCACCGACGAGGTGATGGAGGCCATCGGTGAGCAGAGCATCATCGGTCGACCTGGACGAACCGGTCAGGCGTCCGGGCGCACCGCGCAGTCGATCGAGTACGTGCTCACCTACCAGGGTCGGTACTCCGAGCCGGACCAATACGCCGACATCATCGTTCGCGCGACGCCGGAAGGAGAGCTCCTCCGCCTTCGCGACATCGCGGACGTCGAGCTCGGCTCCGAGTTCCAGAGCATCTACTCGAACCTCGACGGCCACCCCTCGGCCGCGATCGTCCTCAAGCAGAACGCGGGCAGCAACGCGAGCGAGGTGATCGAGCAGGTGAAGCAGCGCCTGGAAGAGCTCCAGGAGTCGACCTTCCCGCCGAGCATGCACTACTCGATCAACTACGACGTCTCGAAGTTCCTCGACGCCTCGATCGAGCAGGTGCTTCACACGCTCGGCGAAGCCTTCGTGCTCGTCGCGCTCGTCGTCTTCCTCTTCCTCGGCGACTGGCGCTCGACGCTCATCCCGACGCTCGCGGTGCCCGTCTCGCTCGTCGGTGCGTTCGTCTTCATGCAGGCCTTCGGCCTGACCATCAACCTCATCACGCTCTTCGCGTTGGTGCTCGCGATCGGAATCGTCGTCGACGACGCCATCGTCGTCGTCGAAGCGGTGCACGTGAAGATGGCGGAGGAGCATTGCGGCCCCTACCGCGCCGTGAAGCTCGTGCTCGGTGAGATCAGCGGCGCGATCATCGCGATCACGCTCTTGATGGCCGCCGTCTTCGTGCCGGTCGCCTTCATGACGGGGCCGGTCGGTGTCTTCTACCGGCAGTTCTCGATCACGATGGCGTCGTCGATTCTGCTCTCCGGCATCGTCGCGCTGACGCTCACGCCGGTGCTCTGCGCGATGATCCTCAAGCCTCACGAGGCGGGGCACGCGAAGAAGAAGGGGCCGCTCGGTCGCTTCCTCGACGGGTTCAACCGAAAGTTCGACGCCGGCACGCTTCGCTACGTCGCCTTCCTCCGCCACATCGTCACGCGCCGCACGCTGACCTTCGGCATCGTCGGGCTCTTCGCCCTCGGCATCTTCGGCGTGAACCAGACGCTCCCCGCGGGCTTCATCCCGACCGAGGACCAGGGGCAGATCTACGCGATCGTGCAGACCCCGCCCGGCACCACGCTCGAGCGGACGAACGAAGTCATCGAGGAGCTTCAGGGCATCGCGCGCGAGGTCGAAGGCGTGGAGTCCGTGTCCGCGCTCGCCGGCTACGAGATCCTCACGGAAGGCCGCGGCTCGAACGCGGGCACCTGCCTCATCAACCTCCGCCCCTGGAGCGAGCGCACGAAGTCGGTGCACGAGGTCATCGAAGAGCTCGAAGAACGCACCCACGACATCGGAGCGGTCATCGAATACTTCGAGCCGCCTTCGGTGCCCGGCTACGGCGCCGCCGACGGCTTCGCGGTGCGACTTCTCGATCTCGGCGAGGAGACCGACTACGAGGAGTTCGACCGCATCAACCGGGAGCTCATGGACCACCTCCACGAGCGCCCCGAGCTGACCGGTCTCTTCACCTTCTTCGCCGCGAACTACCCGCAGTACGAGCTCGTCATCGACAACGAGCGGGCGATGCAGAAGGGCGTGTCGATCTCCGACGCGCTCGAGAACCTCGACATCCTCGTCGGCTCCACCTACGAGCAGGGCTTCATCCGCTTCGGACGTTTCTTCAAGGTCTACGTCCAATCGGACCCGGAGTTCCGCCGCATGCCGTCGGACATTCTCGACCTCTTCGTCGAGAACGACCACGGCGAGATGGTTCCGTACTCGGCGTTCATGACCATGCGCGAGACGCACGGTCCGAACGAGCTCACGCGCTACAACCTCTACACGTCGTCGGCGATTCGTGGCCGCCCCGCGCCGGGCTACACGAGCGGCGACGCGATCGCCGCGATTCGCGAGGTGGCGGGCGAGACGCTGCCGCGCGGCTACGACATCGCGTGGGAAGGCCTCTCGTACGACGAGGCGCAACGAGGCAACGAAGCGATTCTCATCTTCCTCGTCGTCGTCGCGTTCGTCTACCTCGTGCTCGCGGCGCAATACGAGAGCTTCATCCTGCCCTTCGCGGTGATCTTCTCGCTGCCGGCCGGTGTCTTCGGCGCGTTTCTGCTCTTGAGAGGGTTGGGTCTCGCCAACGACATCTACGCGCAAGTCGGCTTGGTCATGCTCGTCGGTTTGTTGGGCAAGAACGCCGTGCTCATCGTCGAGTTCGCGGTTCAGGCCCAACAGAAGGGCATGAGCGTGCGCGACGCGGCGCTCGAAGGCGCGAAGGCGCGCTTCCGACCCATCCTGATGACCTCCTTCGCGTTCATCGCGGGTCTGATCCCGCTCGTGCGCGCGTCGGGTCCCGGCGCGGTCGGCAACCACACCATCGGCGCCTCGGCGCTCGGCGGCATGCTCTTCGGCACGATCTTCGGCGTCGTCGTGATCCCGGGGCTCTACTACGTCTTCGGCAAGCTCGCCGAAGGCAAGAGCCTCATCCGCGACGAAGACTTTCGGCCGCTCTCGGAGCCCGATTCGGACGAGCGGCTCGTGGAGCCGGACGACGACGACGCCGAGCCCGGGGGCGACGACGCGCCCGACGCGGAGGTCGCCGAGGTGGCAGAGAGCACCGAGGCCGCCGAGGTGGTTCCGGACGACGACTCCGGTGCGAAGCGTAGGCCGTCCGCCGAGCCGGACGCCGGCGACGACCACGGCGAGACGGGGACGGAGGGTTGATCATGACCCGCTCGAGCACGCTCCCGATTCTCGTCGCGCTCGTGGCCAGCACGTCGGCCTGCATTCCGACGCCGCCGGTCACGCCGCGTGAAGCGAACACCGAAACCCCCGCGACCTTCGGAGGCGAGAGCCTCGAAGGCGAAGGGTCCGCGCCGAGCTCGGCCGAGGTCGATTGGCATTCGGTCTTCGCGGATCCGCACCTCGTCGCGCTCGTCGACGAAGCCCTGGAGCACAACCAGGAGCTCAACATCGCGGTGCAGGAGATGATCATCGCCAACGCGGAGGTCATGGCCCGCCGCGGCGAGATCTTCCCGAGCCTCTCGGCCGGAGCGCACGCGGGCATCGAGCGTGTCGGTCTGCACACGAGCCAAGGGCAGAGCGACGAGACCTCGGACGTGCGCCGCGACCTGCCGGCGTTCCAGCTCGGCCTCTACGCCTCGTGGGAGGTCGACATCTGGGGGCGCCTTCGCAACTCCGCGAAGGCCGCGACCTTGCGCTACTTCGCGAGCGCCGAAGGGCGGAACTTCGTCGTCACGCAGATCGTCGCGGAGATCGCGCGGCTCTACTACGAGTTGCTCGCGCTCGACCGGCAGCTCGCGATCCTCGACGACAACATCCAGCTTCAGCAGGACTCGCTGGAGATGATGCGTCTGCAGCTTCAAGCGGCGCGCGTCACCATGCTCGCGGTCACGCGGTTCGAAGGTCAGCTTCGGTCGTTCGAGAGCCGGCGCTTCGAGATCGCGCAGCGCATCGTCGAGACGGAGAACCAGATCAACTTCCTCGTGGGTCGCTTCCCGCAGCCCGTGGCGCGAACCGACGCCGACTTCTTCTCCCTCGAGCCGCCGGTGCTGAGCGCCGGCGTACCGGCGAGCTTGCTCGAGAACCGACCCGACGTTCGGCAGGCGGAGCTCCAGCTCGCGGCGTCGCAGCTCGACGTGCGCGCCGCACGCGCGCGCTTCTACCCCTCGCTCTCGATCGAAGCGGGCGGCGGCGTGCAGTCCTTCGACATCACCAAGATCTTCTCGCCAGCGTCGCTCTTCTACGGCGTCCTCGGCGGGCTGACGGCGCCGCTCCTCAACCGGAGCGGCATCACCGCGGAGTACTTCGCGCGCAACTCGGAGCAGCAAGCCGCGGTTCTGAAGTACGAGCGCGCGATCCTCTCGGCGTTCGTCGACGTGAACAGCGGCCTCAACCGAGTGCGAAACCTCGGTCGGGCCTACGAGATTCGCGTCCAACAAGTTCAACGACTCGAAGAGTCCGTCGACCTGTCGACGCAGCTCTTCAACGCAGCGCGCGCCGACTACCTCGAGGTGTTGACGACGCGGCGCGACTACCTGGAGGCACAGATGGAATTGGTCGAGACGAAACAGCGACAACTGGCGGCGACGGTGACGCTCTACCAGGCCCTCGGTGGAGGCTGGCGTCGCGAAGAACGAGCCGAAGACCCCGAACCGATGGGAGCACAGCCGTGAACCGATTCCAGATTTCTCTCGCCGCCGTCGTAGGCTTGGGCGCGGCGTTCGTGTCGTCGGGATGTGGCCACCAGGAGGCCCACGCCGAAGAGCCCGAGCCGCGCTTCGAAGCGACGAGCGTGGTGCGGCAGGACACCGAGGTCGTGCGCGAGTACGTCGCTCAGATTCGCGCGAGCCAACACATCGAGGTGCGTGCGCTCGAGCGTGGCTACCTGCAGGACATCCTCGTCGACGAGGGCCAACACGTCGCACGAGGTACGCGGCTCTTCCAGATCACGCCGGTGTTCTTCCGTGCCGAGGTCGACCTCGCGAGCGCGGAGCGGCGCGCGGCGGAGATCGAGTACCAGAACACGCGCATGCTTCGCGAAGGCAACGTCGTCTCGCAGAACGAGCTCGCGCTCGCCGAAGCGGGGTTGGCGCGGCGCGCGGCGCAGCAACAGCTCGCGCAGGCGCACCTTCGTTTCGCCTCGCTCGACGCGCCCTTCGACGGCATCGTCGGTCGGCTGATGGTGCGAAAGGGAAGCCTCGTCGAAGAAGGGGAGGTGCTCACGGTCCTCTCCGACAACGCGGAGATGTGGGTCTACTTCAACGTCAGCGAGAGCGAGTACCTCACGTACCGCATGGAGCACGAGCTGGGCGAGCAGGTGCCGGTGCAACTGCGAATGGCGAACGGCGCGATCTTCGATCAGCCGGGCGTGATTCAGACGATCGAAGCGGACTTCAACAACGAGACGGGCAGCATCGCCTTCCGCGCGGGGTTCCCGAACCCGACGGGGCTCCTGCGTCACGGCGAGACCGGCGAGGTGCGGATGACCACGCCGCTGACGAACGTGCTCGTGATTCCGCAGGCGGCGACCTTCACGGTGCTCGACCGTACCTTCGTCTTCGTGGTCGACGACGAGGGCGAGGTGCGCTCGCGCGAGATCACGGTCGGCGAAGAGCTGCCGCACCGCTACGTGGTGCGGGAGGGGCTTCGCGAGGGCGAGCACGTGCTCGTCGAGGGCCTTCGACGCGTGCGCGACGGGGACCACGTCGAGGTCGAGATGGCGGATCAAGCGGCGGTGCTCGAGCGGTTGGAGCATCTGCACGCGGAGTGAGTGCCGGTTTGTCTCGGGTTCGGCCCCTTCGGCTTCGTGCCGAGGGGGCCGTTTTCTTTGCGACACGAAAGGGCTTCGCGCTCGGGACACGAAGACGCGTGAGAGGTGTGTGTGATGTGAGGGGTCGGGCCCGGCCCGTAGCGTCCTCGTATGGCAAACCGATGGATTCGGGTGTGTGGGTTGGGGGTCGTGTTGTTCGTCACGGCCTGCGGCGACGACGACGCGAGCATGGACGACGCAGGTCGGGCAGACGCCGGAGACCGCGTCGATGCGGGAGACCGCGTCGATGCCGGAGACCGCGTCGATGCCTCGGTCTCGGACGCCGACCTGCCGGATGGGCAGACCGGGGCGGACCTCGGCACCACGTGCGACGTGGACTCGGCGTGCGCGAGTGGATCGTGCGTCGACGGGGTGTGTTGTGAGAACGCGTGTGAGGGGACCTGCGCGTCCTGCCTCGCCACCGACACGGGCGGCGAGGACGGTCGCTGTCTGCCGATTCGTGAAGGTTTCGACCCGCGCGAAGAGTGCGATGACGGCCTCTGCCAGACCGGGAGCTGCGACGGCGCCGGTGCTTGTGGCGTTCGCCCCGACGGTGAGGTCTGTCGCGCCGCGGCCGGCGACTGCGACGTCGCCGAGCTCTGCAACGAGGGTCTGTGCCCCTCCGACGCGGTCACGACGGCGGGCACCACGTGCCGCGCGTCGGCCGGGGCGTGCGACGTCGCCGAGGTCTGCGACGGAACGAGCCCGAGCTGCCCGGTCGACACGTTCACGACGGCGGGCACCACGTGCCGTGCGTCGGCGGGGGCATGCGACGTCGCCGAGGTCTGCGACGGCGCGTCGGCCGCGTGTCCGAGCGACGTCGTCGTGAGCAGCGGCACGACCTGCCGCGCCTCCGCAGGTCCCTGCGACGTGGCGGAGGTCTGCAACGGAGCGTCGGCCGCGTGTCCGGCGCAGGCGTTCCGACCGGCCGAGACGGTCTGCCTTCCGCGCGCCGGGGCCTGCGACCTGGCCGACGTATGCACCGGCACGAGCGCGGAGTGCCCGGTTCGTTATTTCACGGGGCCGCAGGAGTCGTGTGGCCCGTACCTCTGCCGTGGCATCGGCACCACCTGTCCGACGAGCTGCACGACGGATGCCGACTGCGGCGGCACCACGTTCTGCTTCGAGAACGCCTGCACGACCGGCAAACGGCTCTTCGTCACGAACCAGTTCTTCACCGCCAACTTCGGAAGCCTCGCCGGCGCCGACATGCGTTGCCAGGCGGCGGCGACGGCTGCGGGCCTTCCCGGCACCTTCAAGGCGTGGCTGAGCGACTCCGAGACCTCGATGGCGTCGCGCAGCACCCACGCCTCGGTTCCCTACTACACCCTCGGCACCACCGAGCGTCGTGTCCTCGCGCGGGACTGGGCCGACTTGATCGACGGCATCACGCTCGCGCCGGTCTACACCGAGACGGGGGCGGTCGCGGCCGGCGCGTCGGGACGCACGTGGACGGCCACCGACGCCGACGGAACGATTCGCGGGCCGTCGTGCAACGATTGGACGAGCACCTCGAGCGGTGTCACCGCGATCACCGGCTACGCCACCGCCGCCGCACGGGTCGGCTTGCCGAACTGGAGCACGTACGGCACCGCCGTGGCCTGCAGCAACTCGTTCCGGCTCTACTGCCTCGAGCAATGAGCGCACGCGAGGAAGCGCGCGCGACGAAGCGCAGCGAAGTGGTGCCGCGGGGCGAGCGCTCCGCGCATACTTCCGGCGGAACGATGCGTGCGTTGGTTCGCTTGCGCCTCGAGGATGGCGAATGCGTCGAGCTCGGCTACGGCGCGCTGGTCGGCCGCTCGTCGGTGGCCACGCTGCGGCTCGACGACCCGCGCGTCTCGGAAGCCCACGCGCTCGTCAGCGTGCGTCGCGGAGAGCTCGTCTTGTGCTCGCTTCGTCGCATGCTCGGGGTGCGTGGGCGTCCCGTGCAGGACGTGGTGCTCAAGCCCGGCATGGTGATCGAGCTCGCGCCGGGGCTCTTCGTCGAGGTCGTCGACGTGATGCGCCCCGAGCGGGTGCTCGCGATGGAGGTCGAAGGGCTCGGTCGTTGGGTGCTGCCGGAAGCGGCGAGCCTGCACGTGGGACCGCCGCCGATGGCGGTGCCTCGCTTCGAGCCCGACGCCGCGCTTCACGTGTGGTGGAACGGCGACGCGTGGCGGGCGCGGGCACGAGGGCGCGACGTCGGCGAGGTCGGCGCGGGCGACGTCGTCTCGCTCGACACGGTCGACGTGCGTTTCGTCGAGGTCGATCTTCCGTCGAGCGCGACCACACCGAGCCAAGGTCCGCTCGAGGCCCCGCTTCGCATCGTCGCTTGGTACGACGGCGTCGAGATTCACCGCGAGGGACGTGAGCCCGTCACCTTCGGTGGCGTGACCGCGCGAATCCTCAGCGAGCTCGTCGTGCTGGCGGGTCCGGTCGAGTGGCACGTGGTGGCCAAGGAGGTCTGGCGCGAGTCGATCGACGTGCTCGAGCTGCGGCATCGGTGGGACGTCTCGCTCGGTCGGCTTCGTGCGCGTCTGCGCGACGCGGGCCTTCGTTCGGATCGTGTGCGTGCCGACGGGGGAGGGCGGGTCTTCTTCGTGCGCCACGCCCACGATCGTGTCGAGGACCGCACGTGAAGCGCGCGGAGGACCGCACGTGAAGAGATCCCGAGACGCCGTCGCCTCGGCGTATGCTCGACGGCCGTGATGCTTCGCGCCGGCGTCGTCCTGGCTTCGCGTTATCGAATCGAACATCCCATCGCGCGCGGTGGCATGGGCGCGGTCTACGAAGCGTTCGACGTCACACTCGGCCGCGCCGTCGCGCTCAAGGTGCTTCGAGACGAGCTCGTCGCCGACCCCCGGGCGCTCGAGCGTTTTCGCCGGGAAGCCCGAGCTTGCGCCGCGGTCACGCATCCCTCGCTCGTCGCGTTGTACGACCTGCAGCTCGAGCACGAACCGCCTTTTCTCGTGATGGAGCTCGTCGAAGGGGAGACGCTCGACGCGGTGCTCGCCGAGCGTGGGCGCTTGCCCTGGCCGGAGGTCGTCACGCTCGGCGTGCAGTTGCTCGAGGGGCTCGCGCGCCTTCACGACGTCGGCGTCGTGCACCGCGACGTGAAGCCCTCGAACGTGATGATGCGCGACGACGGTCGCGCGGCGCTGCTCGATCTCGGCGTGGCGCGCATCGACGCCGAGAAGACGCTCACCGACGCCGGGGTCTCCGTGGGCACACCCGCGTACATGGCGCCCGAGCAGCTGATGGGACGAGGTGCGGGACCCGCGCTCGATCTCTTCGCGGTCGGCCTGGTGCTCCACGTCGCGGCGACCGGACAACATCCCTTCGCGGGGCACGGCATGCAGGGCGCGCTCTTCGCGGAGCCCACGCCGCTCGCGAGCCTCGCGCCTGACGTGCCCGCCGCGCTCGACGCGCTCGTGCGCACGATGTTGGCGAAGCTCCCGGAGGATCGCCCCCGCGACGCGCGAGAAGCCGCGCGTACGCTCGCCTCGATCGGAGGCGGGGCCATCGCCGAGCCGCCCGCCACCCGTGCGCCGGTGTGGGCCGCGCCGACCTCGCCGGCCCCCGTGTCCGGTCCGAAGACCGCCGCAGTGGTCCGTTCGTCGGCGCACAGTCGGCTCGCGGCCTGGCTCGCAGGCCTGGGCATCGTCGTGACGCTCGGCGTCGGCGGCGTCACGTGGTGGCTCACGAGGCCCGGGGATTCGACGTTGCCGACGTATCCGATGGCGCCGGGCGTCTCGCCGAGCGCGCATGCGTGGAACGTCGCGGCGAGCGGCGACGATCGCCAGTGGCTCGAGCCACTGGTCCCCGCGCTCGCTCCGGCGGTCACCGCATGTTTGCCACCACCGACGCAGCTGCCGCTCGGCACCTCGGTGGGCTATCGGATTCGTCGCGCGCCCGAGCTCGTCTTCGAGCGTGTGGTGCACGAGCGCGCGTGGATTCCGACCGCGGTCGACGACGCGTGCGTGCTGCGCGCGCTTCGAGCGCATCGCTGGCCCGAGAAGGTGAACGACGCCGTCGTGGTGCTTGCCGTGCTCGGGGGCTGAGCGCCGGCCGGTCGTTTCGGGTTTCGCTCGCCGTGCACGAAGCTCGTGCATGGAGATCGTGCACGAAGCTCGTGCACGAAGCTCGTGCGTCGCTCGGGGAACGCCGTCGCGGCGGGTCGAGCTCGTGCGCGTGGCGAGCGGCGACTACGCCGCGCGCAACACCACCGTCGGCAGCGAGCCGATCGAGGGCCGGGGCAACGAGAGAGAGCCTCGCTCGGTCAACGCGAGCCGTAGGGCCTCGACGAACGCGGTCGCGCTCTCGTGGCGCCGGTCGGGGTCGCGCGCGAAGGCCCGTGCGAAGACCGCGTCGAGCGCGATCGAACGGCAGCCGACGTCGCTCGGTCGGCGCGGGCCGCGCTCCGCGATCGCGCGGAGAATCGGACCGGGGCGGCCGTTCGGGTACGGCCGCGCGCCCGTGACGAGCTCGAACGCGAGCGAGGCGAGACCGTAGCGATCGGACGCGGGACCGACGTGCTCGCCGAGGCCTAGCGCTTGCTCCGGCGCCATGTACATCGGGGTCCCGAGGATGCGTGTGCGTTCCGCCCGGAGCTCTTCGCGACAGGAGGTGGCGAGGCCGAAGTCCACGAGCACGGCGCGTCCGTCGTAGCCGACGACGTTCGCGGGCTTCACGTCGCGATGCACGATGCCGTGCGCGTGAAGATGGTCGAGCGCCGAAGCCACCGCGCGCAAGATACGGAGGGTGCGGCGACTCGACGGATGTTCTCCGCGATCGAGTCGTGCCGCGAGGTCTCCACCGGGTACGTACGCGAGGACCAGGCAAGGCACGCCGTCGTCGGTTCGTACGAAGTCGAGCGCGCGTACCACGTGGGCGGAACGAAGCGGGGCGAGAATCGCGGCTTCGCGTTCGAGGCGATCGAAGAGCTCCGGATGCTCGAGGAGCGGAAGCTTCAGGACGACGCGGCGGCTTCGCGCGCGAAGGTCGAGCGCTTCGTAGAGCCGCGCCATCCCCCCGTCTCCGAGCCGTCCCACGACCTCGTAGCGATCGGCGACTCGCGCCCCGATGACCAGGTCATCCAACATCTTCGGTTCCCTCGGCATGCCGGGTTTCATCGGTCGCTCCGACGGCTCTCCGTAGCAGTGAAGGTGGAATATTTCGCGTCGTGGCGAGGGTGTCGTGGGATTCCCGACGGCGCAGAGAACGAGCGTGAGCGCCAAGAAGTCGAGTTGTTTCGAGGGTTTGTCGGCTGGCTTCGCGAACGGAGCCCTCGCCTCCCGACTGCTTGCTCGAAGCCGGCGGATGCGCGACCCGGACGCCACGGCCCACTCCTGAAACGAGGGCCTCCTCGGCTCTGAAGCAGCGGCCAGGGCTCGTCGTGAGGCGGTGTTCCGCACGAAGCTCGTACACTCGGCTCGAGATGCCGATCTTGCTCCTGCTCGCCGTGTCGATCTTCGTCGTGATCGCCTACGTGGTGCTCTCTCGCGCGAACGAGCTCTTCTGCGTGTCGATTCGAGACGGCGTCTGTCTCGTCGTTCGCGGCGACGTCCCGCCGAAGCTCTGGCGTGAGCTCGTGACGACGGCCGAGGTGAACCGCATCTCGCGCGGTACGATTCGCGCCGTGAAGGAAGGCGGCGCGGCGCGGCTCGTCACCGTCGGCATCGCGCCCGAGATCACACAACGACTTCGCAATGCCGTCGGCTCTGCGGGTTTGAATGCGATGCGGCTCGGCGGCGGCGCGCGACGCCCTCGCAACCTGGGTCAGCTCCTCGGCATCGTCTGGCTCGCGTGGATGCTCGATCGCCACTGAGAGCGGCCGCCACGGAGAGCGGCCGCCACTTGCACGGATGCACTCCGTGCGAGTGGAGGGGCCCCCACGGCTTTGCCGGTCGTGGGACGGCGCGCCGCCCCTCGAAGAGAAGGAAGAGCATGAATCCGTGCCACGGGTTCGTGCTCTTGCCGCACCGGCCTCGCGTCGTCAGCTCCGCTCGACGACGAACCGATGCGTCAGGCCGTACTTCGTCTCCAGCGGCGGCGCGTCCTTCATGCCGAGCCGCCGACACACGGCGGCGCTCTTTTCGTTCTTTGGATCGACCATCGCGTTCAGACGATCGAGGTCCGTCTGCTCGAACGCGACGTCGATCAACGCGCGTCCCATTTCGGTCGCGTAGCCTCGTCCCCACACGTGCCGCGCCAAGTGCCATCCGATCTCGATCTCCTCGAGATCGGAGCCGTCGGGGGCCGGAACGGGCTTGAGCAGCCCCAACCCGACGGGGCGCCACGACGCCCGCTCGAAGACCACGGCCGCGGTCCAGATCAGACCTCGCTCCCGGTAGCGGGTGTACTTCTCGACGACGGGTTCGAGAAAGCGTCGAAACCCCGCCTCGTCGGTCTGCGACACGCCGCCGATGAATCGCATGACTTCGGGATCGAGGTGCCAGTACAGGGTCGGGCCCGCATCTTCGAGCTCGAAGTCGCGGAGGAACAGACGAGATGTCTCCAAGCGCATCGGCGAACGATGGGTCGGCGAGACGTCCGAGTCGACGGGCATCGTGCGTTTCGCGGGTGGGGTCCTGTTGCAAACGAGTCGTGAAACGCGAGTCTTTGCATGAGCTCCGGCGTGTGATTCCTTGCTCCGGCCGCCGCGGATGCCTGCTAACGTTTCGCGGGGAACGTCCGCAGACTCGACGAGGCTGCGGCGAACGTTGGGCGCCGTCCCACCGGGGGGTATGAACATCGACGCACGACTCTTGGCATCCGTCGTGGACTTCGCACCCGACGCGCTCCTCGTGGTCGACGAGGCGGGCCTCGTCGTGTTCGCGAACCGCGCCGCGAAGGCTCTCTTCGGCACGTCGGAGCTCGTCGGAGAACCGGTCGAGACGTGGATCCCGAAGCGCTTTCGCGAAGCCCACGTGCGACATCGGACGCGGTTCGCGAGCGCCGCACGGTCTCGCCCGATGGGCGTCGGTGCTTGGCTTCCCGTTTTGCGCGCCGACGGCGTCGAGCGTCTGGCCGAGATCTCGCTCGCTCCTCTGAGCTCCGAGTCCGGGGGCGCATTCGTCGTCGCGCTCCGTGACATGTCGGAGCGTGTCCACGGCGGGCACCTGAACGAGGGGCTTCAGATCTTCGACGAGCAGCTGCGCTACCTCTACATCAACGCGGTCGCGGCGGAGCAAGGCCGGCGCCCTCGTGAGGAGCTGCTCGGACGTACGTTCGCCGAGTGTTATCCGGGGGTGGAGCAGACGCCGCTTTACGCGACTCTCCAAGAGGTCTTGCGCGAAGGCGGCAGCCGAGTGCTCGAGAACGAGTTTCGTTACCCCGACGGTCGCGTCGGTTGGTTCGAGCTGCGCATGGGCCGCGTTCCCGAAGGCGTGATGATCGTCTCGTTCGACATCACCGCGCGAAAGCACCTGGAGCTTCAGGTGCGGCGCATGCATCGCATGGACGCGGTCGGAAAGCTCGCCGGCGGACTGGCCCACGACTTCAACAACCTGCTCACGGTCGTCAAGGCCCACGCCTCGTTCCTCCAAGAGGATCTTCCCGCCGACGATCCGCTTCGGGCCGACGTCGAGGCCATCGTCACGGCCACCGATCGCGCGAGCGATCTGACACATCGACTGCTCGGCTTCGCGCGCCCGCTTCCGACGACGAACCTCGGTTCGGTCTCGGTCGTCAAGGCGCTCGGCGAGCTCGCCAGGATGTTGCGACGCACCCTCGGCGAGGCGGTGCTCTTGGAGCTCTCCTTCCCGCCCGACGTCGGGCACGTGGGTATTGCCGCGACCAACTTCGATCAGGTCGTGGTCAGTCTGATCCTCAACGCACGCGACGCGCTTCGGGCCGGCAAGGGGCGAATCGTCGTCGAGGCGGAGGTCACGCAGGTCACGGAAGGGTGGCTCGAACCGCGTGCCGTCGCGCTGACCCCCGGGGAGTACGTCGTGGTCTCCGTGAGCGACAACGGCGTCGGGATTCCGGCGGACGTGCTCGAGCGGCTCTTCGAGCCCTTCTACACGACGAAGGGCGAAGGACGCGGCACGGGGCTCGGTCTGTCGACCGCGTGGGGCTTGGTAGCGCAAACCGGCGGCACCATTCGCGTGTACAGCGAGGTGGGCATCGGCACGACCTTTCGGGTCTACCTCCCGCGAACCGAGGGGGCGGCCGAGTCGCCCTCGTTGCCTCACGCCGCGTCCACGCGTGGGCGAGGCGAGCTCATCCTGGTCGCCGAAGATCAAGTGAGCGTCCGCGAGGTGTTCGTGCGTACGTTGAAGGGCGCAGGGTACGAGGTCGTCGCGGTCGCCTCGGCGACCGAGGCCATGGAACGGTTGGCGGTCCTCGGGGAGCGGGTGGCCTTGTTGGTGTCCGACGTCGTGATGCCGCGAACGTCGGGGCTCGAGCTCGCGGAGAAGGCGCGTGCGCTGCGGCCGGAGCTCGAAGTCTTGTTGGTGTCCGGCTTCACGCCGCGGTCGCTCGAAGGGGAGGGGCTCGACCCGCGCGACTTGCCCGTGTTGGTGAAGCCGTTCTCGCCCGACACGCTGCTGCGCACCGTGCGGGGGCTGCTCGACGACGTTTGAGTGGTCGCGGCGCGTGGACCGCCGCCTCCGGGCCGAGGCGCCGCCGCCGCCTGATTCATCAAGAGATTCAGGGGGATCGCGTTGCGAAGAAGTCGCGCGCATGCAGACGCTGCGCGCGACTTCTGCGACCGGAGAGCGCGACGACCACCCTCGGCCACGTGATTCGCCCCACGTGACACGAGAGGTCACCCCGCAGCTGCGACGCATCTTCGCGGCACGTCGGGTGCAGTGGGACCGGTCGGAGGAGCGATGGAGATTGACGCCGAACTTCTGGCTGCGGTCGTGGATCAGGCGCCGGACGCCTTGCTGCTCGTCGACGACGAGGGGTGGGTGGCGTTTGCGAATCGCGCCGCGTGCACTCTGCTCGGCTACGACCTGGCGGAGCTCGTCGGCGCCCCGGTGGAGAAGCTCATGCCCGAGCGATTTCGAGCGACTCACGTCGGGCACCGCACGCGCTTCATGCAGGCGCCCCGCGCACGTGCGATGGGGATTGGTGGGCGACTCCCGGTGCGGCGTGCCGACGGGACGGAGGTCGTGGCCGAGGTCTCCCTCGGACCGGTGCAGCAGAACGGGAACCACGGTGTGGTGGTCGCCTTGCGCGACGTCACCGAACGGGTGCGCGAAGAAGACCGACTGCGGTACTTGAGCACGCACGACGCGCTCACCGAGCTCTACAACCGCGCGTTCTTCGAAGCGGAGAAGTCGCGGCTCGAGTCGGGGCGAGTGGCGCCGATCAGTGTCGTCGTCGTCGACGTCGACGACTTGAAGGTCGTCAACGACCGCTACGGACATGCGGCGGGTGACCAGCATCTCCGCGCGCTCGCAGCGGTGCTCCGTCGCGCGTTTCGCGCGGACGACGTGGTGGCCCGACTCGGGGGGGACGAGTTCGTGGTGCTGCTTCCACGCGTCGACGTGATGGAGCGCGACGAGATCGTCGAGCGTTTTCTCGACGAGCTCCGCCGACAGAACGAGATCGCTGCGCGGCCGGTGAAGGTCTCGGTCGGGACCGCGACCGCGCGTCGATCCGGTGCGCTCTCGACCGCGCTCCGTGTGGCGGACGAACGCATGTACAAGGCGAAGTCGTCGCTTCGACGGGTTTCGCAACGCGCGCTCGGTTGAGCACCGGTCTCCCCGGCGCCGAGCCGTCGAATCATTCGACGATCGTCGCGACCACGGCGCTCGACGTCGTGGGTGCCGCGTCGAAGGCGAGCGAGATCACCAGGTACTCGCCGTCCGCGCTCGGCTGACCGTCGGCGGCGGGGTCGAGCACGAAGGGGAAGCTCACGTGACGCGTGACGTCCGCGCTCCGGTCGTTCCACACGCCGTAGCGCAGCGTGGCGCCGCCCGGTCCTTCGAAACGAACGCGGCGTCCGTCGGCTCCGTCGATCTCCCATTGGAAGAACACCACCGGCGCCTCGGCGCCCGGATGCACACGCGCTTCGTCGAGCGTGAGGCCGTAGCCGGTCGCGGTGCCGGAGCTCTTGGCGATGAGCGAGCCGTTGCCGTTCCACACGTGCTCGCCGACGCGAATCGGCAGCGCGGGTAGGCTCGTCGCGCTCGACGCGGCGGCGGTGGTGGCGCGCGCGCTGACGATGCCGGGCGAGGCGCCTTCGACGGTCACCGCGATCAC
>JACKEH010000022.1 GCA_020633125.1 Sandaracinus sp.
CCTCCTGCTCTTCGGCAAGCTCCCGAACCGCAGCGAGCTGGCCGAGTTCCAGCACGCGATCACGCACCACACGATGGTGCACGAGAACATTCGCGAGTTCATCGACGCGTTCCGCTACGACGCGCACCCGATGGGCATCCTCGTGAGCACCGTCGGCGCGCTCTCGACGTTCTACCCGGACGCGAAGAACCTCTCGGACACCGAGGTGCGTCGCCTTCAGATGCACCGCCTCATCGCGAAGATGCCGACGCTGGCGGCCTACGCGTACCGGCACCGTCGTGGTCTTCCGATCATCTACCCGGACAACGACCTCAGCTACGCCGGCAACTTCTTGAACATGCTCTTCAAGATGACCGAGGTGAAGTACAAGCCGAACCCGGTGATCGAGAAGGCGCTCGACGTCCTCTTCATCCTTCACGCCGACCACGAGCAGAACTGCTCGACCTCCGCGATGCGCGGCGTCGGCTCCTCGGGCGTCGACCCCTTCAGCGCGACCGCGGCGGCCTGCGCGGCGCTCTACGGCCCGCTTCACGGCGGCGCGAACGAAGCCGCGATCCGGATGCTCAACGAGATCGGCTCGGTGAAGAACATCCCGGACTACATCCGCCGCGCGAAGCTCGGCGAGGTCCGCCTCATGGGCTTCGGCCACCGCGTCTACAAGAACTACGACCCGCGCGCGAAGGTCATCAAGAAGCTCGCGTACCAGGTCTTCGACGAGGTCGGGAAGAACCCGCTCATCGACATCGCCGTCGAGCTCGAGAAGATCGCGCTCGAAGACGAGTACTTCGTGCAGCGCAAGCTCTACCCGAACGTCGACTTCTACTCGGGCCTCATCTACCAGTCGATGGGCCTGCCGATGGACATCTTCCCGGTGCTCTTCGCGATCGGCCGCACGCCCGGCTGGCTCGCGCAGTGGGAAGAGATGACCAACGACAACGAGCAGAAGATCGCGCGCCCGCGTCAGGTCTACCTCGGCGAGCGCAAGCTGCCCTTCGTGCCGCTCAGCGACCGCTGAACCTCGCTTCTCGCGAAGCCCTCGAACGAAACGCGTCCCTCGGGGCGCGTTTCGTCGTTTCGGCGTCTTCGCGACACGTGTCGAGAACTCGGCGCCCGAGCACCCAGCTGCGACGATCCGCCGCACTCGTTCTTTGCGCTCGGCGACCCCAGCCCTCCGCCAGGCTCCGACGAAACGGAGACCTTCCTCCGGCTCCGACGTTCGACCACGGACCTTCGCACCGGAGACCTTCCTCTGCCGACGCTGCGCGCGTCGACGCCCGCGAGGCTCGTCATGGATCTCGACCCCGTCGCCCTGTCACGCGCGCAGTTCGCGTTGACGGTGATGTTTCACTACCTCTTCCCGCCGCTCTCGATCGGGCTCGGCGCGATCATGGTCCTGCTCGAAGGTGCGTACCTGCGCACGAAGGACCGCCGCTACGAAGCCGCGGTTCGGTTCTTCTCCAAGCTCTTCGCCGTGAACTTCGCGGTCGGCGTCGCGAGCGGCATCGTGATGGAGTTCCAGTTCGGCACGAACTGGGCGACCTACTCGCGTTTCGTCGGCGACGTCTTCGGCTCGGCGCTCGCGGCCGAAGGCATCTTCGCCTTCTTCCTCGAGAGCGGCTTCCTCGCGATCCTCGTCTTCGGCTGGGATCGCGTCGGCCCGAAGATGCACTTCTTCTCGACGCTGATGGTCTTCCTCGGCTCGTGTTTCTCCGCGGTCTGGATCGTCATCGCGAACAGCTGGCAGCACACACCGACCGGCTTTCACCTCGTCGGCGAAGGCGCCGCGATGCGCGCCGAGATCACCGACTTCTGGGCGATGGTCTTCAACCCCTCGGCCATGCACCGGCTCAACCACGTGCTCTTCGGATCGTTCATCCAAGGCGCGTTCTTCGTGATGAGCGTCAGCGCCTTCTACCTCTTGAAGAAGCGCCACGTGGCGATCGCGAAGAAGAGCTTCACCTTCGCGCTCGTCTTCGGCGCGCTCAGCTCGCTCGCCATCCTCGTCTCCGGTCATTCGCAGGCGAACGCGGTCGCGGTGAACCAACCGGCGAAGCTCGCGGCCTTCGAAGGCCACTACGAGACCGGCCCCGGGCACATGGTCCTCTTCGGTGTGCCCAACGACGAGACCCGCGAGGTCGACTACGCGCTCGAGGTGCCGGGCATGCTCAGCTTCTTGGTGCACGGCGACACCGAGACGCCGATTCGAGGGCTCGACGACTTCCCCGAAGACGAACGGCCGCCGGTCGCGGTGCCCTTCGCGACCTACCACCTGATGGTCGCGCTCGGGAGCTTCTTCATCGCGATCACCCTCTTCGGTCTCTTGCAGCTCTGGCGCGGCAAGCTCTGGGAGCAGCGTTGGTTGCTCAAGCTCTTCGTGATCTCCGTCGTCGGTCCGTACCTCGCGAACCAAGCCGGTTGGGTCGCGGCCGAGGTCGGTCGCCAACCTTGGGTGGTCTACGGACTGCTCAAGACGAGCGACGCGGTCAGCCCGAGCGTGAAGGGCGGCGAGGTGCTCTCGTCGATCGTGCTCTTCGGCCTCGCGTACCTCGCGCTCGGCGCGCTCTGGGTCTTCGTGCTCAACGAGAAGATCAAGCACGGGCCGGACGATCCGGACGCCCTCGAGACGCGCGCCAAAGAGAAGGCGAGCTTCGTCGACGCCGCCGTCGACGCGTCCGAGCACTCGCTCACGGAAGCCGAACCGAGCCCCCCCGAGCCCACCCCCGTCGCAGAAGGAGTCTGACGTGGACCTCACCGACCTTCACGTCTTCTGGTACGTGCTCCTCGGCGTGCTCGTCACGGGCTACGCCATCCTCGACGGCTTCGACCTCGGCGTCGGCATCTTGCATCCGCTCGTGAAGGGCGACCGCGAGCGCCGCCTCGTGCTCAACAGCATCGGCCCGCTCTGGGACGGCAACGAGGTCTGGCTCGTGACCTTCGGCGGCGCCCTCTTCGCGGCCTTCCCGAGGGCCTACGCGAGCCTCTTCTCGGCGTTCTACCTGCCCTTCATGGTGCTGCTCTTCGCGCTCATCGGGCGCGCGGTCTCGATCGAGTTTCGCAGCAAGGTGAAAGCACCGGCGTGGCGCACCTATTGGGACCACAGCTTCGCGTTCTCCTCGCTGATGGTGGTGCTCCTCTTCGGCGTCGCGGCCGGCAACCTCATGCAAGGCTTGCCGCTCGACGCGAACGGCGACCTCGTCGGCGACGTGCGCGATCTGCTGCGGCCCTACCCCTTCGCGGTCGGCGTCCTCGCGGTGATCACCGCCGCCCTTCACGGAAGCCTCTACCTGCACCTCAAGACCGAAGGCGCGCTGCAAGAGCGCATCGCGAAGCTTCGTTGGCCGCTCTTCGGCGCGTTCCTGGTCGCGTACCTCGGCGTGACGATCGCGACGCTCGTCCTCGTGCCGCACGCCACGACGAACTTCGATCGTTTTCCGGTCGCGTGGGTCGTGGTCGTGCTCAACGTGCTCGCGGTCGCCAACGTCCCGCGCGCCATTCACCACGGAAAACCCGGCCAAGCCTTCCTCAGCTCGTGCGCGTTGATCGCGGCGCTCGTCTTCCTCTTCGGCATGGCCATGTTCCCGAAGCTCGCGCTCTCGAGCCTCGACCCTGCCTACGACCTCGACGCCTGGAACGCCGCGAGCAGCGAATCGACGCTCGGCCTGATGCGTTGGATCGCGCTGCTCGGCATGCCTTTCGTGCTGACCTACACCGCGATCGTCTACTGGGTCTTCCGCGGCAAGACGAAGCTCGACGACTTCAGCTACTGAGAGCAGCCACCACTTGCACGGATTCCATCCGTGCGAGTGGGTGGGAGGGGGCCCCGATCCGGCTTTGCCGGTCGGGGGAGGGGGCGCGGCGCCCCCTCGAGAAGAAGGAAGAGCAAGAATCAGTGCAACTGATTCTTGCTCTGAGCCGGTCGCTTCTCGTGAGGAGAGCGCTCGATGCCGTCGCGCAGGGCTTCTTGACCCGCCTCGACCGCCCACGTCTAATCCGCAGCATGAGCGACGAGGATCGAGGCTCGGTGCGCCGGGCGGTGGTGAGTCGGGTCGACGCCGAAGGCGCGGTCGTGGTCGAAGGCGCGGGTTTCGAAGCGGTCGCGGAGAACGCGGTGCCCTTCACCGCTGCGGCCGTGGGCGACGAGGTGCTCGTGGCGGTCGACCCCCTCGGCGCGACCGTGATCGCCAACCTCACGCGCAGCCGATCGAAGGTGCTGCAGCTCGCCGATCGCTCCGGCCGCGCCTGGCTCGAGATCGACCTGGAGCGAGAGAGTGTCTCGTTGCTCTCCCGCGACGGCCGCGTCTCGATCGCGGCGCGCGACATCGACGCGGTCGCGAGCAACATCCACCGCATCGACGGCGGCCAAGTCCGCATCAACTGCGACCCCCCGACGCCGGAGCCCGAACGTGCCTGAAGCTCCCGCGGCCCGGCGGGGCGACACGATCTTGCAGGACGCGCCGCACTGCCACGCGGCGATTCATCCTCCCGCGCCCGTTCCGACGCCCGTCGCGCATCCCCCCGTCCCCTACGCCATCGTCACCGGGGCCCCGTCGGTGCTGATCGGCAACCAACCCGCGGCGCGCGTCACGGACACCTCGGCTCCTTGCTCGTTGGTCAGCTGCGTGCCGGGAGGACCGGGCACGATCGTCACGGGCTCGACCACCGTCATGGTCACCGACCTTCCTGCCGCGCGGCTCGGCGATCAAACCTCGCACCCCTCGTGCGTCGCGCCCATTCCTGCGCCCACCGGTCGAGTGCAGGGCGGCATCCCGACCGTCCTCATCGGCGGCTGAGCTCTTTCTCTCGACGCTCCGTCGCGGCGGAGCCCCAAGGACGACGCAGTGCGCCACGAGCACTTCGAGACCCTCGCGCCGATTTGCGTCGTTTGCCGCGAGGGCGACGTCGCACACTCGCTCGTGCTTCGTCCGGGAGCTCGGGAGGACCAGGGACACGTCCTCGAAGGCATGCTCCGTTGCAGCAACGCGGCCTGCCAGCGCGAATACCCGATCCTCGATGGGATTCCGCTTCTGGTCGCGGACCTTCCTTCGTACGTGAAGCAACAGGGCGCCGCGCTCTTGGAACGCGCCGACGTCTCCGAGCGGACGGAGGCGTGGCTCGCCGACTGCCTCGGCCCCGGCACGGACTTCGATCTTCGGCGCCGGCATCTCAGCTCGTACGGCGACGCGCACTACCGCGACCTCGACGCCGACGAGCGCGCACGCCACGGCTCGCTCGCGTCGCTCTGGACCGCGCTCGCACGCCTCGCCGGACCGCTGCCCGAAGGTCCGCGGCTCGACGTGGGCTGCGCAGTGGGCCGTGGTGCGTTCGAGCTCGCGTCGGAAGGCGAAGGCGCGCTCACGCTCGGCATCGACCTGAACTACTCGATGCTCCGGGTCGCGGCCTCCGCGCTTCGCACGGGCGTGGTCTCGTACCCCGAACGTGTCGTGGGGGTCGTGAGCGAGCGACGCACGCGCGCGCTGACCACGCTTCGACGCACGAGGGTCGACTTCTGGGCCTGCGATGCGCTGCGTCTGCCCTTTCGCGATGGCCGCTTCGCCGTCACGAGCGCGCTCAACGTGCTCGACTCGGTCTCTTCCCCGAGCGAGCTGCTTCGGGTCCTGCACCGCGTGCTCTCGCCGCGAGGCCTCGCGCTCTTGGCCTCGCCCTACGATTGGTCCGATGCCGTGACCCCGATGGCGCAGTGGCTGGGCGGGCACTCCCGGGAGGCCTCGCATCGGGGGAGCAGCACGACCCTGATGCACGAGCTCTTGGCGAATGGGTCCCTCGGCTTCGAGCTCGTCGCCGAGCACGAGAACGAGCCCTGGGTGCTGCGGCTTCACGAGCGGAGCCAGATCACCTACTCGACGCACCTCTTGGTGGGACGAAAACGATGAGCGACCACGACCACTCCTGCTCGCGCCGCACGTTCATGACGTTGGGCGCGCTGCTCCTGGCGGAGGCGAGCCTGCCTTCGCTCGTCGACGCGCAAAGACGCTTGAACGGAACGGTGTACGCGCGCCCCGAGGCACTCACCGTCATCGGCGGCGGAAGCGCGGGCGCGTGGGCGGTCTTCCTGAGCGCGCTCGCCGGCGTCCCACGCGTGACCTTCTTCGAGCCGGGTCGCGTCACGGAGACCGACGCGTGGACCGGCCCGTTCGGCAGGCATCGCGTCGGCATGGGCCGCGCCTCGGCGGTGCGCGAGCTCGTTCGCGAGCGCATTCCCGACGCGCGGGTCGAAGCCCACGACCTCGCCTTCGACGACCGACGACACGCTGGGCAGTTGGAAGGCGCGGTGCTCAACGGCGTCGCACGCCTCGATGCCCGATTGCGCCGCCGCACCCCCCGCTACGTGTCGATGGCCGACGTGGCCTCAGGCAACGACGCGCTTCGCGCGACGATCGAAGGGCACGCGCTGAGCCCACTCTTCGCCTCCGGGAGGACTCCATGAAGCGACCTGCACGGCATGCGCTCGTGCTCGGCCTGGCGCTCGTGCTGGGCGCGTGCGGAGACGACGACGCCACCGAAGACGCGTCGGTCGTCGATGCCACCACCGACGCGCGCTCGACCGACGCGACGACCGATGCCCCCGTTCGAGACGACGGCGGCTCCACCGGACGCCGGAGTCTCACGGGTGGCCTGACGCCCTCCACGACGCAGGCCTCCACCAGCCGCTTCCAACTCCGAGGCCACCTCGCTCCTGCACTCGCCCCGCGCCAATCGCGCGGCGGCCGCCTGACCCTTCGCCACGATCGAATCGCGCAATGACCGGAGAGACATCCATGACGCGCCACCTCCTCGTCGCCCTCTCGTTCCTCCTCGTCTCCGGCTTCGCGTCCCGCGGCGCCGCGCAGATGACCTACGAAGGTCAGCTCGCCGAAGACGGCGCGCCCGTGAACCTCCGTCTGCCCATGCGCTTCGAGATCTACGACGCGCTCGAAGACGGCAACCTGCTCTGGTCCGAGACCCACGCCGACGTCGAGGTCGCGGACGGCCAGTTCGCGGTCGAGCTCGGACGCATCGAACCCATCGAGCCGATCTTCGACGGCGGCGCGCGCTTCCTGCTCGTGACCATCGACGGCGAGCCGATGCTTCCGCGCACGACGGTCGGTTGGATCCCCTACGCCCTTCACGCCGGGAACGCGGCGCGCGTCGGGGGCTACACCGCCGACGAGCTACTCGCGGGTGGGGTCGCCCCGAGCGCGGGAGGCTCCAGCTACGACAACACCGCGAGCGGCTTGGCTGCCGCGAACGTGCAGGCCGCGCTCGACGAGCTCACCGCGCGCCTCGCCGCCGCCGAGAGCCGCCTCGCGGCCGCCGAGTCGCGCGTGACCACCCTGGAAAGCGAGTCGGTGTCGAGCGCCGATCTCGGCGCCGCGCTCGCCAGCTACGTCACGAGCACCGACCTCACGACCACGCTCTCGAGCTACGTCACGACCACCGACCTCGCGACCACGCTCTCGAGCTACGTCACGACCACCGACCTCGCGACCACGCTCGCCAGCTACGTCACGACGGACGAGCTCGGCATGACGCTCGCGGGCTACGCGACCACCTCCGTGACCGACGCCCTCGACGGGCGGGTCGACGGCCTCGAGAGCCTGACCGCGTCGATGAGCGTCGCCACGATTCACGGTCAGAGCGCGGTCGTCTTCGAGGGTGTCAACGTGCACGTGCGCAACGGGCTCGGCCAGACGGCCTGCGACGAGGGCGGCGCGCCCGCCTGCAACGGCGTCGGCAACCTCGTCCTCGGCTACGACGAGCTTCGCGGCACGGGCGACCAGAAGGACGGCTCGCACAACTTCGTCGTCGGCGCGCAGAACAACCGTGCGGGCTACGCGAGCGTGGTCGTCGGCGTCGCGCAAAACGTCGCCAGCCGCTCGCTTCGCCTGGAGGGCAACACCGCCGAAGTGAGGGCGACGACGGCACGCTTCGAAGGCACGACGACCGCCACCGTCACGGGCGCCACCACGACGGTCACGGGGACCGGCGTCGCGCGGTTGAACGGCGCGAACACGACCGTCTCGGGGAGTGCGCTGACCACGGTCATCGGCGGCACGCTGCGCCTGAACTGACGGCCCGCCGCACGACGACGGAAACGAGACGGGCGAGGAGCACACGCTCCCCGCCCGTTTCTTCTTCGCCTTTGCGCGCCCGTGCGCGGTCTCAGCCGAACTCGGGCATGCAGGTCCGCGTCACGTTCAACCCGAGGACGCGCGGCGTGATGATCTCGGTGGAGCTCGTGCGCTCCGCGCGAAGCTGGACCTCGAGGAGCAGGAAGCGACCCGCCGTGATGCCTGCGCCGGAGAGCGCGGCCGCGATGTCGAGCGGCGACGTGTCCGGCGGCACGGTGCCGACCGTCGTCCAATCGAGCGCGTCGAGCTCCTCGCGGGTGTTCGCGGTCTTCACTCGGAAGACCACCGTGGTGCCGGGCGGCGTCTCCGCCTCGAACTGAATGTCACCCCACACCGTGGTGTCGGTCTCCGCCTCGCAACCCTCGAAGACGTGGCGGTAGAAGCCACGCGGGTTCGTCGCGAGTCGAAGCTGCAGACCGGTCATGTCGGAGTACGTGTACTTGTCCTGGAGCACCGGCCCGACGCTCGAGTCGATCGTGTACTCGGCGAGGGTCGGACCCGGACGAATGACGTCGGCCGCTTCGTTGGTGTTGCGCGTGATCGCCCAGATCTTCCCGTCCGCGTCGATGCCGACGCCACGCGAGGCGCGCACCGGGATGTTCACCGACTCGAGCGTCTCCGCGTTCACGCGGGTGATGACGCTGCTCCCCTGGCAGGCGGCCCAGACGAAGCCATCCGCGTCCGCGCCGATGCCGTTGCAGCCCGAGGGGCTGGTCGTGACGCTCGCCCAACGGCTGCCCGAAGCCGCCATCGGGTCGTAGCGCTTCACGTGGTCGCCGCCGCCCCAGCCGCCGGTCCAGATGCGCTGGTTGAAGTCGACCGTGATGCCGTAGGTGCCGGCGTCGGGGATCGGGATGCGGCCCTTCGCGATCGTCGCAGCGTCGCACTCGGTGCCTTCGGGCGACGACGCCACACAGAGCGTCTCGGCCTCGCAGGTCGCGGAGTCGGTGCAGAGGTTCGTGTCGACGAAACCGATGTAGCGGTTCGTCAACGACGCCATCCAGAGGCGACCGCGACCGTCGAGCGCGAAGCCGTACGCCGTCGCCGGCGCGGTGATCTCGAGCACGATCGCACCCGTCTCGCCGTCGAGCTTGTAGATGCGGTTGTTGTTCCAACCGCCCGCCCACACGAAGTGGCGGAGCTCGCCGTCCGGTCCTTCGACGTCTTGCGCGGCGACGGCACGCACGAGGCCCGAGCCCGGAAGGTCGGTGCGCCAGAGCACACAATCGTCGGAGCCGAACGCCAAGACGTCCGCGCCCGCCGAGGTGGTGATCATGCCGTCACCGTTGGTGTCGGGGCAGTCCGCGCCGAGCGCCGAGATCTTCGTGACCGACTGACCACCACGGTTGCCGACGTAGACGTCGCCGATCGCGTTGACGCTCGTGCGCGAGGGGTCGGAGCCCGTCGCGTAGCGACCGACCTCGGTGTAGGTCGTGGTGTCGACCTTCGAGACGGTGCCCGCCGCGCTGCTCGCGATCCAGATGAAGTTCGTGTTGATGCGGCGCGAGTCGAGGACGAGGGCGCCCTCGGGGTCGACGTTCACGCCGTCGCTGTTCTCGTCGCCTGGCATGTACGGCATCTCGGTGCCCGGCCCGACCCCGGTGCCTTCACAACCCGGCTCGCAGTTGCCGCAGGTGTTGAGCACGCCGTTGTCCGCGACGCCGTCGCAGTCGTTGTCGAAGCCGTCGCAGATCTCGGTGCCCGTCTGCCGCGAGTCCGTGTCGTCGCAGTCGGGACCGCGCACGCACATCTCGCCGTAGCCGTCCATGTCCTCGTCGACGCAGTCGCGGTTCTCGGGTCCGACGTCGGGTCCCCCGTCGCGGTTGGCCGGCGCTTGGCAGACGCCGTCGAGACAAACCTCGCCGCCCGGACAATCGGCGACGGTCTCGCAGCGTCGCGTCGGCAGCTCGTTGCCTCCGCAATCGCAAGCGGTGAGCGAGCCGACGATCAGGACGGTCCAAAGGGAACCGCGGTGGGTGAGCATGGTGGGCATCCTCCGAAATGAACCGAATCGCGCGCAGCGGAGCGGATTTCGCGAAACCGGGGCCCCCGTGTGGTGCCGGGAGCGGAAAGGGTGGAAACACGTCCCGGGAATCCTCTGGGGATTGTCCGGTGAAAATCTTACACCCCAGAAGGGGGAGGGATCGAGTCAACTGTGCACGATTCGTACAGCAAACGCCCGAAACCTCCTCGAACTGGGACCTTTCAGCCTAGGTGAAACCCGTTTCCGATGCGACGGGTCTTCCCTGTCATTCGATGCGTGGGGGACACGTGTAGGTCAGGTCGAAAGCCCGCAGACGCGGGGTGATGACCTCGGTGGTGCTCGTGCGCTCCGCCTGCAGGACGACCTCGATCCAGAGCAGGTTCCCCGGCGTCAGGCCGGCAGCCATCAAGGCCTCGTCGATGGAGAGCGGCGAGGTCGCGGGAGGCGCGACGGCGAGCGGCGTCCAGTCCAACGCGTCGAGCTCGGCGCGGGTGTCGGCGCTCTTCACGCGGAACGTGATGCTCGTGCCGGTCGGAAGCTCCGCGTCGAAACGAAGCTCGCCCCACACGGTTCGAACGTCGCTGTCCTCGCCGCAGCCCTCGACGAGGTGGCGGTAGTACCCACGCGGGTTCGTTGCGAGCCGCAGCTGCAAGCCCGTCATGTCCGAGTAGGTGTACGAGCCACGAATGCTCGTCGCGACGCCGGTCGTCACGACGTTCTCCGTGATCGTCGCCCCCGGCTCCACGACCACCGCTTGGTTGTCCATGGTGATCGACCAGACCTTGCCCTCGGCGTCGATCGCCATGCCCTTGTTCGTCGTGCCGAGCGTGCCGGGGATCTGGAAGACGTTGCTCGGGTTGTCGGCCTCGATGCGGAGGATGCCGCCGTTGTTCCACGCCGCGCCGTACACGTAGCCGCGCGCGTCCGCCGCGATGCCGTTGACGACGAAGTCGAAGTCCACGCCGAGCGCCGGCAGGTCCACCGCGACCCATCGCGAGCCGGGGGCGGCGTCGCGCTGGTAGCGACCGAGGTGCGGGTAATACGTGCGGCCCGGAATGCCGGTGCGGTACGCGCCAATCCACACCCGCTGCTCGAAGTCGACCGTGATGCCGTAGGGCAAGATGCCGGGCGTCGGGATGCGCGCGCGCACCGCGGCGTCGCACTCGGTGCCCTCCGGTCCGGAGGCTTGGCAGATCGCGTCCGCGCAGCTCGCGGCGTCGAGGCAACGGTTCGTGTCCACCACGCCGAGGAAGCCGGCGCCCGCGTTGCCGCTCACCCACAGACGGCCGCTCGCGTCGATCGCGAATCCGTAGGGATTGATGGGCGATTCCACCGCGACGATCGGCTCGCCCGTGCGTCCGTCGACCTTCACCACGCGGTTCGTGCCGTAGCCACCGACCCAGACGTATTCGCGAAGCTCTCCGTCGGGGCCTTCGACGTCCTGCGCGGCCACCGCACGCACGTACGCTTCGCCGGGGAGCACGTCGTCGAGGAAGCGCGTCCAGAGCACACAATCGTCCTCGCCCCACGGCAACATCTCGCCGGCCGCGACGTCGTTCGAGATCACGCCATCGCCGTTCAGATCGGTCGACGTGGTCACGCGCCCGTCGCCGTTGGTGTCGGGGCACGCGCCGCCGAGCACCGAGATACGCGTGATGCGGTTGCCGTTGCGGTTGCCGACGAACGCGTCGCCCGCGGTGTTGACGCTGGTGCGCGAAGGGTCGTTCCCAGCGAACTGCGCGCCCGCGAAGATGTCGGGCCCCATGAAGTAGCGACCGACCTCCGCGTAAGGAGGCGTCGTCGAGAAACGCGAGACCGAGCCCTCGGTGGTGTTCGCGATCCAGATGAAGTTCGTGTTGATGCGCTCCGAGTCGAGCACCAGCGCTCCGTCGTCGTCGACGTTCACACCGTCGGCGTTGTCGGGTCCGGGCTCGAAGGGACGACCGCCGGGACCGAAGCCGCTCGACATGCAGAGCGGGTCGCAGTCGCCGCACGCGCCGAGCGCGCCTTCGTCCGCGATGCCGTCGCAGTCGTTGTCGACCCCGTCGCAACGCTCGTCGGCGTGTTGGGTCGGGTCGTCGTCGTTGCAGTCCGGGCCGGCGGAGCAGCCTTCGCCTCGCCCATCTCCGTCGCGGTCGACGCAGCCCGGCTCGGTGCCTCCGTCGCTGCGCCGCGGGGCCTGGCAGCGCCCGTCGAGGCAGACGTCGCCGCCCGAACAATCGGACGCGGTCTCGCACGCGGTGCCGAGCGTTCCACCGCAATCGCAGGCAGCCAACGCAAAGAAGAAGAAGACACCGATCGTTCTCATGAAAAGCCTCTGGGGACGCCGAGCCCCGGTGAAGCCCCAGAGACTCGGCGTGGAAGCCCTGATTGCGACACCCGTGCCGCCACTGGGAATCCCTCGTGTTCCGCGAGGGATTCGTCCCAAGACCCCCGTAAGGTCCAGCCGGGGCGTGAGAAGCATCCGAGGACGCAGGACCCCGTTCGCACGGGTCGAGCCACCGGGACGCCACACGCGCTACCCTTGCCTTCCGCGCGAACGCACCCTCGCGTCCACGCGTCGCCTTCGAGAGCCGTCGGAGGCACCCCCTCGTCCCGCCGATCCAGAGGAGCCCATGCGCACCGGAGAGCCCGTCGATTCTCGTCTTCCTTGGGTGCGCCGCATCCACGACCTCGACGAGGCCCGAAGCCTCTCGGCCTCGGGTCCTCGGCTACGCGAGTACCGGCGCATCGGGCGACGCCTCGGCGACGACCTCCGCTCCGGCCCCCGCGCCACGGTCAAGACGATCCCCCTGGCCACGTTGCTCTACCCGACGACCTTCGCGTTCGACCGCGCGGTGCCGTTGCCGTGGCCCTACGTCCAGATGTTCCACCGATGCCTGCTCGTGCAGGTCGAGGTCGAAGGCACGACCCGCAACGTGCTCTTCAACCCGACGGACTACGTCGCCTCGAAGGCCACGCCCTTCTTCGCGGACCTGATCGACGCGTTGCCGCTTCCGGACCTCGAGAAGCTGCTCTCCACCCAACACGGGCAGGTCGACGAACAGCTCGCGAAGCTCGGTCTCAGCGCGGCGGACATCGACGTCGTCGCCTTCGACCACTTCCACACCCAGGACCTGCGACCGATCCTCGGCAGCGAGATTCCGGCGCCCGACGGCACGCGCCTTCACGCGCGATTCCCGAACGCGCTCCTTCTCGCGCCCCGCAAGGAGTGGGTCGACTGGGACGACCTGCACCCGCTGCAGCGGAGCTGGTTCGTCGCGGACGGCAAACGCGGCGTGCCCGACGATCGCGTGGTGCTCTTCGACGGCGACCTGCTGCTCGGCGCCGGCGCGATGATCTTGCAGACCGCGGGACACACCACCGGCAACCAGACGCTCTTCGCGCACGGCGCGCGCGGTGTCTTCGGGAGCAGCGAGAACGGTTGCAGCGCGGACAGCTGGTCGCCGCGCGAGTCGCGCATCCCCGGCGTCGCGAAGAAGGCGCGCGCCTACGACCTCGAGGTCGTGCTCAACAGCAACACGCCCGAGCTCGCCGCCGAGCAATACAACTCGATGGTGCTGGAGAAGAGCGTGGTCGACCGCTCCGAGGTCGATCCGGCGTTCGTGCAGATGTTCCCGTCGAGCGAGGTCACGCCCAGCGCCTTCGCCCCCGGCGTTCGACCCAGCATGCTCTTCGTCGAGCGTGACTCGGGCACCGTGCGCACCTCGCGTGCTCGCACCGCCCCGCGGCACGACGACGCACGCGCGTAGCGTCTCGACGCTCGGAGCGTCCGAACGGGAAGCCTCGCCGAGGGTGCGCTCGTTCGGACCTTCCCGCGTTCCCCCCTTCACGATCCCCGTCCTTCCACCCCTCGATGCCCGAGCCCGGCGTACGCCTGCCGCCCTCCCCGCCATCCCCGGCTGTCGTGCCTCCCGCGCCGCGTGAGGACCGCAAGCACGCGAAGAAGGCCGAGCGTGAGCTCCGTCGGGCGCGTCGACGCGCGTTTCGCTTCACCCGCGAAGGGAAGATCTTCCTCGCCGTCACCTTCGGCGTCGGCCTCGCGGCGGTGAACACCGGCAACAACCTGCTCTACCTCGTGCTCGGCTTGATGCTCAGCCTGCTCTTGGTCAGCGGCACCCTCTCGGACGTCGCCCTCTGGCGTGTCCGCGTCGAACGCCTCTTGCCCAAACGCGCGCAAGTCGGACGACCGACCGTGATCTCGGTGAAGCTGCGCAACGAGAAGGCCGTGCCGGCTTACGCGGTCGAGCTCGAGGACCTCGCGCAGAACGAAGCGCACGCGGAGCGGCGGTGCTTCTTCCTCAAGGTCGCGTCGCGCGGTGAGCAGACCGCGACCTACCGCCGCACCCCCGCCCGGCGCGGCTGGCTGCGTTTCGAGCGCCTGGTGCTGCGCACCCGCTACCCCTTCGGGCTCATCGAGAAGGGCTGGCCCATGCGCGCGCCGGGCGAGCTGCTCGTCTACCCCGCGGTGGAGCCCGTGGACGTGCGACGCATCCTCGGCGGCTCGGAAGGGCTCGGCACCCCCGACCGGCGCCTCGGTCGAGGTCCCGAGATCGAAGGCCTCCGCGATCACCGCGACGGGGACGAAGCCCGCAGCATCCACTGGCGTCGCACCGCCGCCCTCGATCGCCTCGTCGTTCGCGAGCACGCCGCGGAAGCCCGCGCGCGCCTCTCTCTCTTGCTCGACGAAGGCCGACCCACCTTCGACGTCCCCGCCGACGCGAGCGCGTGGGACGCCGCGTTCGAGGTCGCGGTCGTCGAAGCCGCCTCGCTCGCCCACGCGGCCCTCGAAGCCGGCGCCGCGGTCGAAGTACGAACCCGACGTGGCAGCTCGGCCCTCGTCCTTCCCGGCTCGCCGGTCGATCCGATCCTGCGCTTCCTGGCCTTGCTCGAGACGACCCCGCTCGACGACGCACCGCCGCTGGTCGCGCCTCGCGGCGGCGTCGTGCACCGCATCGCCGTCCGTTTCGACGACGCTCCGGAGGCCGCGTGAGGTTCGCGAGCCTGCACACCTTCGTCGCGTACCTCCTCGCGGGCGTCGGCTTCCTCGCGCTCTCGATCGGCGACGAGCTCGGCGTGGGCAGCAAGGTGCTCTTCGCGGCCGGCTGGCTCACGAGCCTTCTCGTGCCCGACGCACGACGCGCGAAGCCTCGCTACCAGGCCGCATGGAACGCCGTGCTCATCGCGTACCTCGCGGTCGCGCTGCTGCGCATCTTCCTCTTCGGTGAAGGCCTGCTCGCGCTCGGTCTCGAGCTCTCCGGCACGCTGCAGGTGATCAAGCTTTTCCAGCGGCGCATCGCGAAGGACCACCAGCAGATTCAAGCGCTCGCGTTCCTGCACCTCGTCGCGGCGACGATCCTGAGCACGGGCCTCGAATACGGTCTCGTCTTCTTCGCCTACGTCGTGCTGGTCCCGTGGATGTTCGCGCTCACGCACCTGCGCACCGAGATCGAAGCGCACTACGACGCCGCGGCCGAGCCCGCCGCGGTCGAACGGGTGCTCGCTTCCCGTCGCATCGCCGGCTGGCGTTTCCTCTTCGCGACCGCCTCGCTCTCCATCCCGCTCTTCCTCGCCACAGCCGCCTTCTTCCTGCTCTTCCCGCGCGTCGGCATGGGCTTCCTCTCGTTCGGCGACGGCATGGGGCGGCAGATGGCGGGCTTCTCCGGGGAGGTCGAGCTCGGTGGGTTCGGGGTGATTCGCACCGATCCCACGGTCGTGCTCCGCGTGCTGCCGGACACACCGGACGCGGAGCCCAGCCAACGTTCGTTTCGGCTTCGCGGCACGAGCTTCGATCACTACGAGGACGCGCGCTGGACGCGCACCCCCGAGCGCCCTCAACGGATGAGCTCGTCGCTCGGGACCTTCACGCTTCAGCGTCAGTCCCGCACCAACGAAGCGCGCATGCAGATCGTGCTCGACGCCATCGAGCCCCCCGTCCTCTTCTTCCCGCCGGGCACCGTCGGCTTGGACGTCCCGCCCCGCGTCGAAGGTGGCATCGACGTGCAGCGGCAACTCGTCCGGGGCCGAGGGCTCGACGTCCGCTACCTCGACGGAGACGGACTGCAGCAGCGGTACACGGCGATCTTCGAGCCCGAGCGCCCCTTCGATGCCGCGACGCTCGAGCCCGAGGAGCGCGTGCTCTACGTGCAGCTCCCGCCGGTGAGCGAGCGTTTGCGGGCGCTCGCGCGACGCATCGCGGGCGAAGGCGACGACGCGACGCGTGCGCGTCGGCTCGAAGCCTGGCTGCGAGACTCCGGCGAGCTGAGCTACTCGCTCGATCAGCCTCCCACCGAAGGCCGAGATCCCCTCGAGGTCTTCCTCTTCGAGGCGAAGCGCGGCCACTGCGAGTACTTCTCCACCGCGCTGGCCGTGATGCTCCGCGCGATCGACGTCCCGGCGCGCAACGTCACCGGCTTCGTCGGCGGCACGTTCAATCCGTACGGGCGCTACTACGCGATTCGACAGGGCGACGCGCACAGCTGGGTCGAGGCGTACGTCGGAGACCGTTGGGAGACCTTCGATCCGACACCTCCCGCCCGCGGCGAGCTGGCGCCTGCCGACGAGGGTTTCTTCGCGAGCATGCAGGCGCTCGTCGATGCCTTGCGTACGAGCTGGGACGACGACGTCGTCGGCTACGACCTGCGCCAACAGGTCGAGGGGCTGCGCGGCATGTTCCGATGGTTCCGGCGCTTCCGCGGAAGCGAGGGCGGCGTGGACGAACGGGACGAGCCGCGATCCGAGTCGGCCCGTGGCTCGTCGGCGGGTCCCCTGGTGGTCGGCGTGCTGGTCTTGGTCTCGGTCGGCCTCGGCCTCGGCCTGCGTTGGTGGATGCGGCGCCGCCGAGGCCCGACGGCCAGCTCACGGCACCCCGCAGCGAAGCTCTACCGTGAGCTCGACCGAAAGCTGGTTCGAATCGGGCGCCCCCGACCGCCCGGCCGAACCCCGGCGGAGCATGCCGAGCGATTGGCCGCCGAGGGCTACGCCGGAGCAGCGACGGTGGAGGAGATCACGTCCGCCTACCTCGCGAGCCGGTGGGGCGAAGCGAGGCTCGACGTGCCGACGCTTCGCGCGCGCATTCGGTCCCTGCCGCCCGCGCCGACCACACCGCCTGGTTGACCGGGTGTTCCACGCCTCGAACGGCGACGCGGGAGGTCGCGCCAGGATTCTTCTGGCGTCGACCCGACGCAAAATGATCACCCATTTGAGGTAGAAACGACGACCCCGATGGCGGTTCCCTCGCCTGGTCCTTCACCCATTTGGGTTAGGAACTTTCTTCTCCAGCCGCCGCAAACCCCCGAGATTGCAAAAGATTCTGGAATTGGAACCGGTGCTCGGATAGCGTTCGATTCGCAACGACCTCGCGTGCGAAGTGTGCGCGTCAGGTTCGCGAACGCCCCTACGTCCCGAGCCGAGTGAGCCCGTTCCAATCGAGTTTTTTCGATTTCTCCCGAACCTCGCCCGACCTCGTACCCTCGGGCCCCTCTACCTCGTTCCAGGTAGATGAAATACCAAACCGCCACACCGGCTTCGCAAAAAATACCTCGTTTGAGGTAGACGCGACCAGGCTCGGAGGCGGTCGATGAACGGGACCCCTTACGTCTGGGGTGCGTTCCTCCACCACCCGCTGCGGCTGGCGGACGCCGCCGCCCTGCCCGGGCTCTTGGCGCAGCTGCCGTTCGACCTCGAGGATCTCGCGCGTCCGGGGTACCGGGTGGCGTGGCGCGACGCGGCCGTGGTGTGGGGCCGGCTTCGGGACCACCTCGGCGAGGACGGCTTCGCCGAGCTCGTCGGGCACCACGTGGCGAGCTTCCCGCTCTACACCACGCTCGCGACCACGCTCTCGCGTCCGTCGACGACCTACCGCGTCTTGCTCTCGATCCTGACGGTGGTCACCCCGATCGAGCTCTCGCGGCTGGAGCTGGTCGCGAGCACGTTGAGCGCCGAGCTGCGCTTGCCCGGCGCGGCGACGCCCTCGCGCGCCTTCTTCGAAGCTCTCGGCGCGACGGTGCGCGCGCTCCCCACCCTCTATGGACGATCGGAGGCTCTCGTGCGCTCGGAATACGACGACATGAGTGGCAGGTACGACGCGGAGCTCGGTGACGTGGAGATTCGACGCGGCTCGCCGACACGCGAAGCCGCGACGAGCTTGCTCGAAGCGCTCGGCACCTTCGATCGCGTCACACGCGGCGCCATCCTCGCGCAGATCCTCGACCTGCTCGACGAGCCGGAGCGGCGTTCGAGCACGCTCTTGTTGCAAGAGCGGCTCGCGCTGACGCGCACCGAAGCCCGTGTGGCTTCGCGGCTCGCCGATGGACGCCCGGTCGGGCACATCGCGGTCGAGCTCGGCATGGCGGAGGCCACGGTGCGCACGCACCTGCGGAACATCTTCCGCAAGACGGGCGCGAGCCGTCAGGCCGAGCTGGTGGCGTTGGTGCATCGCACGCTCGGCACCGGCGGCTGACTCGCGACCGCGTCAGCTCTGGCTCTTCCGTATCGCACTGAGTCCGACTGGGTGTGGTTCTCATCCTCACGCGAGAACAGCACCAGAACCGCGCTTCGCGCCTCGGAGACAGAGTCGGAGACGGCGCTTCGCACCACCGCCGCTTCGCGGCCTCACGGCTTCGCCGACACCGCGCGTCGCGGCACGAGCACCTACGAAACGCTGTCGATTCGTAATGTGGCGAGGCTGAGAGTGGGGCGGCACGTCGAAGGTACGTTCGCCAAGAAGCACGGCTCTCCAGGGTCGGGACGGCTCGTCAGGATGAGAACCAGACAGTCCGTCAGGGCTCGATCGCGTCGAGCTCGTCGGAGCGCTCGACGCGATCCCGACCGCGGCGTTTCGCGCGCAAGAGCGCGTCGTCCGCGGCCCGCAAGAGCACGACGGGATCGGCCGCGCTCGGAGGCGCCGCGGCCACGCCGACCGAGCACGTGATCGTGATCGCGTCGCCTCGTGGCGTCTCGATCGGTCCGCTCGCCACCGCCGCGCGCAGGCGCTCCCCCGTCTCGAACGCGCTCGCGATCGTGCCGTCCTCGACGATCACGACCACCTCTTCGCCGCCGTAGCGAAACGCGCGCTCGCCGCGTCGCAGGGCGCTCCGCACGCGGTGCGCGACCTCCGCCAACACGGCGTCTCCGACCGGATGCCCGTAGGTGTCGTTGACGTGTTTGAAGTGGTCGACGTCGAGCACCAAGAGCGCGACGCCACGTCCCTCGGCGAGCGCGACACCGACCGCGTGCTCGAGCGACGCCAAGCCGACGCGCCGGGTGTCGAGCCCGGTCAACGCGTCGACGCGCGCTTCCGCTGCGACCCGCGCGAAACGCTCCGCGGAGAAGAGCGCGCGGCCGGCGTGATCGGCGACCATCTCGAAGACCAGCCGGTGCACCGAGTCGGGCACCCGGCGCGTGAACCGATTGTCCGCGACCAACACCCCGCGAAGCCCCTCGCGCCCCCGCATCGGCGCGGCCAACATCGTCGGCGGGTGCACGAGCCCGTCGAGGTCGTCGCCCGACTCGGCGTAGACCACACGTTCGAGCGCGTGCGAGAGCGCGTGATCACGCCGCAAGTCGACCCGCGCACCACGCACCGCGAGGTCCAAGGCCGAGCGTTCCCGCCGACGTCGCAAGCCCGCTTCGTAGAGCGTCTCGAGCGTCGGCTGTTCCGCTTCGATGGAGCGCCAGATTCGATCGGCTTCCGCGGCGGTCGACGGACCGATGGCCGCGCGCCCGACGAGCACCTCGGGGCTCTCGGGATCGCGCTCGAAGAGCATCGCGCAGTTCATGCCGAGCCCCACCCCCGCGGTCACCCCGGTGAGGATGGCGTAGGCCGTCGCGTCCGGATCCTCGGCCGCCCGCGCGAGGTTGGCTACCTCGGAGAGAAGACGAAGCGCGCCACGCAGCGCCTCGTTCTCCTTTCGGAGCGCCCCGACCTCGTCCCCACGGTCCACGGGGCGAAGGGTAGCGCGGTCGAGGCTTGGAGTGGCGGTGGCCGTGCCCTGCCCGTGCCCGTGTGTACCCGTGGTGTCGGTGGTCGTGTCGATGGCGGCGTTCGCGCCGCGTTCCGTGGACCGGCTCACTCGTGTCGCAGTGACCCGAGCTGCACGCGCCCCGAGAGAGCGCGATGCACGAGGGTGACGAGCTCCACTTGGCGCGTGACGCCCGTCTTGCGAAAGATGTTGCGCAGGTGCGTGCGCGCGGTTGCCTCCGCCATTTGCAACTCACGCGCGAGCTCGGGGATGAGCATCCCGTCCGCCAGCCGCAGCGCGACGCGCGCCTCCGCGCGCGTGATTCGCAACCGCTCGCGAAGAACCAGAACGCCGGAGTCGTGCACCGGCGCGGCCTCCAGGCTGGAGAGGATCTCCGCCAAGACGGCGCCGCGCGTCGGGGCCGGAAACTGCGCCAACGCCTCGAACAGGGCGCACGCGCTCGAGCTCGTGGGGCGCGTCACCGTCGCCGAGGGGCCCACGGCGATCTCGTAGTGCCCTTGCCGCGAGGAGAGCTCGGCGCGAACGAGCGCGTCCGGTCCTCCATGCACGCGCGGCAGGCCCCGCGCGAATCCGACCCAGGCGTGGAAGAGCCCCTCGCAGCCCCGCTGGTGCGGGAGGAGTTGCAGCTCCAGACGGAGGACGTCGCGGTCGAGCTCGAGGTTTGCGACGCTCACCGGGACCAGCACCTTGGCGAGCGAGAGGGCGACTCGGTAGGTCGTGGTCGGTCGGGCGAGAGAACATGCGAGCGCACGATGGACCGACGAGCTCGCGACGTACGTGGCGAAGCCCTCCTCGAGCGCTCGACGATCCCGCTCGAGCGCCCGGTCGAACCAACGGCTCGCGGTGGCCCAGGGAATCCGCGGGGCGACCCGCGGCACGCCGAGCGCGTGCTCGAGCAGGTGCCCACACACGGAGTGCTCGGCGACGTCGGCGACGCTCGCGAGGGCGCCGACGTCACGAGCGGTCGTAACCGACGCTTCCACACCAGTTCGTCCTTCCGAGTGCGCGAGACGGACCGAGCCGGAGCGAGACTCGGCGGGTTCAGTTCCCGCACGCGGGCGGCGCGAAGCTCGGGTCGAGACGTGCATCGGTCGCATCGAGCACTTGGGCGCAGCGTCCGAGCTCCGTTCACGTCGAGCGGATCTTTCCGAGCGTCGCCGCCTCCCCACGAACTGCTACGGTCGCGCGGTGCGAAAGGGGTGGGTCGTCGTCTGTCTGGCAGGCGCGGTGGGCGCGGCGTTCGCTCCGGTCGCGCGTGCGCAGGACGTGAGCCTCGAATACGCCGCGGCCGAGGGATGTCCCGATCGTGCGTGGCTTCGCGCCGAAGTGGGGGCGCGGCTCGGCCGTGATCCCCTCACCGAGAGCGCGGCGCTGACGGCTCGGGTCGTCACCACGCGGACGGATCGAGGCTGGCGCGGAGAGCTCTCGCTCCACGAAGCGTCACGCGAGCTCGGGCGTCGCGTGTTGGAGGACGACGACTGCCGCGAACTCACGGCGGCGCTCGCGCTGAGCCTCGCGATGGCGCTCGAAGCGGTGGTTTCCGAGCGTTCCCCCGAGACGGCGGAGGAGACGAGCGCCGTGGACGCGCACGCGACCGACGCGCGACGCGAGCTCGTGGTCCGATTCGAGCTCGTGCCCGATCGCGACGCCGTGGACGCGTCGGGCCACGCGGAGGGCGCTCCGACCCGTCCGCGCGACATCACGTCGCTCGGCCTCGTGGCTCGCGGCGGCGTCGCGCTCGGTCAACGACCTTCGCTCGCGCCGCGGGCCGAGCTCGCGCTCACGCTCGGTCGGGCACGCTTCTTCGGGGAGGTCGCGGGCTCCTTCGCCCCACCCACTCGCGCGACGGTGCGCGGTCGTTCGCTGCGCACGCGTGACGGCGAGCTCCAGCTCGCAGGATGCGTGCGTCCGTTCGAGATCTGGGACCTCTGCGCGATCGCAGGGCTCGGGCGCACGGTGGTGCAGGCGCAGGGTGATCGCGCGCCGCGTACGTGGACCGGGTCGGCGGGCGTACGGACCGAGCTCGCGTGGAGGCTCGCGCGTTCCCTCGCGATCACCTTCGGCCTCGATCTTCGCGTGAACCTTCGCCGTCCCACGGTCGTGTCGGAGGACGAGACCCTCTGGCGCGCGCCGGTCCTGCGGGGGGCGCTCCTGCTCGGGCTGCGGTGGCGACTCGCGGCGTGGACGGAAACGGACGGCATCCCCCAAGCATCCAGCGGAGCCGCCGGAGCGCGAGCATGGACGACGCGTTCTGGAACGTGATGGAAGGGGAGATCCCCTGGATGCATCGACAGTTGCGGCGGCTCGGAGCAGCGGCGATGGACGTGGAGGACTTGGCACAGGAGGTGTGCATTCGGGTCTACGAACGGTGGTCGACCCGCGACGCCGCACGTCCCTTGCGGCCGTGGCTCTACGCGTTCTTGTTTCGAGTGGCTTCGGATCACCGGCGCCGCGCGCGTCGCCGACATCCCCACCTGACGTACGACCAGGTCGCGAGCGACGAGCTCTCGATCCCGCCCGACGCCGAGACCGAGCTCGTGGCGGAGCGATCCCGTGAGCTCCTCTTGCAGGCGATGGAGGTGCTCTCCGACGAGCAGCGCCACGTCTTTCTCTTGGTCGATCTGGAAGAGCGCCCCGTCACGGAGGCGGCAGAGATCCTCGAGATTCCGCTCAACACCGCCTACACGCGCTTGCGTCGCGCGCGTCTTGCACTGCGGGACGAGGTCGTCCGCCTGCGAGGTGCCTCGTGAGCGACGAGCACACGACCTCGTCCGACGCGTCCGACGACGACTCGCTCGACCCGTTGCCGAGCGAGCTGCGTGGGCTCGTGGCGGCGGAGCGAGCGCGCCCCGAACCGGATGCGCTCGCGGTCGCGCGCGTGCGCGGAGGCGCGACCGCGAGGGCAGCCGAAGCTCGGTTCTTCGCGTGGTCTTGGCGGGCGCGTGGTCCGTGGCTCGGGGTCGGTGTGGGGGCCGGAACCGCGCTCGGGCTGCTGCTCGGGATCGGGCTCGCGACGTGGTTTCCACCGGCGTCGCCACGCGTGGGCGCGGACGGTTCGCTCGAGGCGCTCGAGGCGTCACCGTCGACCGCGCACGAAGGCGGCGCGCCGTACGAACGCTCCGCTGCCGACCCCTCGTCGCGAGGGATCGAAGCGCCGCCTTCGGCTGCGAGCTCGGATCGTGCGTCGAACGTGGGCTCGGAAGGCTCACCAGACGTGGGCTCGCAGGACGTGCGTCGTGCGCGCCTCGTCGAACCTTCACGTGGCGACGACCTCTCCCGCGCGCCGGAGACGTCGGCCGGTGGAGACGTGTCCGACGCGCGAGGCTCGGATTCCGAGCGTGACGGGCGACCGGGGATTCGTGCGACCAGCACGGGCCCCTCGACCCAGCCGGCGTCACGCGACGTGGCAGGCGCCCTCGTCGCCGAGCGTGTGTTGCTCGATCGAGCGCGCGCGCTGATTCGCGAGTCACGCGCCTCGGAAGCGCTCGAGCTTCTCGCGCGCCACGGGCGTGAACATCGCAAGGGCGCGCTCCTCGAAGAGGCGGCGGCGTTGCGCGTGCGTGCACACCTCGCGGCCAGGGACCGAGCGCGGGCCGAGGCGGCACTCGCACGCCTCCTCGCCGATCACCCGAGCTCACTGCACCGCACACCGCTCGAACGCGCCCTCGCGGCGCTCCCCGCGGACGGCTCGCAAGCCGCGGAAGGCGCGCCAAGCCCGGAGACTCTCCAATGACCGCGTCCCGTCGTCTCTCTTCGTGGCACCGGATCGGCGCATGGGTCGTGGTGTCGTTCGCCGTCGCGTGCGATGCCCCCCTCGACGTCGGAGCCATCTGCGCGGCGGACGAGCTGCGCTGCGTGGTCGACGGAGTCGAGCGCTGCGTGGATCCACGAAGCGATCCTCGAAGCTGCGGCGCGTGTGGGGTGCGTTGTCCCGGTGCATGCGTCGACGGCGCATGCTGCGCCGCGGGCGCGCGCGCGTGCGAAGTGGATGGCGACGTCACATGCGTCGACGTCGCGCGAGACGTCACGCACTGCGGGGATTGCGGGGTCGGCTGCGGGGACGGCGAGCGCTGCCTCGACGGGTCGTGCTGTGCGACCGTCTGCGAGGTCGACGGCGCGTCCCGTTGCGTGAATCTCGACACCGACGAGCGCCATTGCGGCGCCTGCGAATCTTCGTGTGATGGGGAGTGTCGTGGTGGTGTCTGTTGCGGAGAAGGCCGCGCGTGGTGTGACGGAGTCTGCGTGGACGTGCGTGCCGATGCCGCGAATTGCGGGGGATGCGGTGAGGTCTGCGTCGAGGGCGTCTGCCAGGACGGGGCGTGCTGCGCATCGACGGGTGGGCTCGTCTGCGTGACCGAGAGCGTCGCCGCGTGCGTCGACCCTTTGCGCGATCCCACGCACTGCGGCGCGTGCGACTCACCCTGCGCGAGCGGGCTGTGCGAAGGCGGTGTGTGCTGCGCGCAGGCCTGCGGTGACACGTGCCTCCCCGGTCGGTACCGACGGGTGGAGGCATGGGGCGGCGACGAGGCGATCGGCGTCCGACTCGTCGACCTCGACCGTGACGGCTACGACGACGGCATCTGGAACGTACAGCTCGACGAGCAGGTGGAGATCCACTGGGGCAACGCCGCCGGCACGCTCGAGAGGGCGACCGTCGTCCCGTTCGGGCGCGTGGGCGTGGGGCTCGACGTCGGCGACGTCGACGGCGACGGGCACCTCGATCTCGTGGCGTCCGTGCAGGCGTCGGGGCCGCCGACGGCCACGGAGATTCGGGTGTTCTTCGGAGACGGTGCGCGAGGATTCACGCGCTCGGTCTTCTCCGCTCAGTCCGGCAACCCGGGCCGCGTCGTCCTGCTCGACACGAACGACGACGACGTGTTGGACCTCGTGTTCCGACAGATGAGCGCGGGGTGTACGGCGCTGCGCTCGGGTCGTGGCGACGGGACGTTCGGTCCCTCCGAGTGCATCCTCCCCTACGCGACGCTGGCCGACGAGGACGTGCTCCACACCCTCGTGCGTGAAGGTCGAACCCACCTACTCGATTTGCGCTCGGGCGAGCCCGCGCTCTGGGAGCATCGCTTCGACGCCGGACGCGTCGTGGCGAGTGAGCGGGTCGAGCTGCCGGCCGCCTACCTGACGTCGCCTCATTTCCGATTCGGACTCGACGTGCTTGACGCGGATCGGGATGGCGAGCCCGAGATGGTGCTCTTCGAGCGCACGCCGGAAGCACACGTCGTGCATCTCTTGGACGGCGAGTGGTGTCCCTTGGGCGACGCGTTGGAGCCGGAGCCCGGCACGACCCCGCGCACGCGCACCGAGTACCTCATGGCCGCAGGCGACTTCGACGGCGACGGCGGGATCGACTTCGCAGGGCGCTCGACCTGCGGTTCGTGCGCTTCGGTCAAGACCGTGCACCTGCGCTGAGTGGCGTGCGACGGAAGGGCGCATGCGCGCCGTGCTCCAGCGGCACGAGCGCTCGAACGCACGCTCGGTCCGTCGTGAGCCCTCGAGACGTCGCATGCGAGCCGCGTCCGGTGGGACCGCCGAGCGCCGTGAGGACCATCACCAATTCCTCCCTCACTCGCCCCAAGCAGCTTCGGGAGGAGTGGAAATGGGGCACCGGAGCTGGAAGGCGGCGCTGGCCGTGTGGGTCGTGGTGGGCTGTGGGGGAGACGTGGACAGCCCTCCGGATGCGAACGTGGACGGCTCGTCCGAGGTCGTCCTCGACCCGTGCGACTCGAATCGCGATTGCTCGGGCGGCGAGATCTGTCGCGAGGGCTCGTGTCGAGTCGCCTGCGAAGACGCGACCGAATGCTCCGCCCCACTCGCGCTGTGCGACGACGCGCGTGGGTACTGCGTCGCGTGCATCGACGACGACGATTGTGCGACGCACGCCACTTGTGAGGCTTCGTTCTGCACGTTCTTCTGCCGTGACGACAGCGCCTGCGCAGCCGACGAACGTTGCATCGTCGACTCCGGTGTCTGCACGGAGCGCGAATGCGAGTCGGCCCGTGAGTGCGAAGGCGGCTTTCGCTGCGAGGGCTTCGTCTGCGTCCCCATCGACGATCTCGTCTGCGAGGCGGGCGAGGAAGCGTGCAGCGAAGACGCGACGACCGCGCTGCGATGCAACGACGACGGAACGATGGAAGCTCGCGAGACCTGCGACGAGGGTGCTCGTTGTGTGACGGTCGACGAGGCCGCGGTCTGCCGCGAGATCGTGTGCCCGCCCGCCGAACGCGGCTGCACGGACGTCGACACGACCTTCGCGTGCGACACCACCGGGACCGAGCGGACAGAGACCGACTGCGCGGCCGGCAGGTATTGTGACGCGGGGGAATGCCGCACCCGCACCTGCACGCCCGGCGCCGCGCGTTGCGACGCGAGCGGCGGACGCGAGGTCTGCGACGAGGCAGGCACCGGCTACGTCGCGTCTCCCTGCGCGACGACCGACGTGTGCGTCGACGGCGTATGCCTCGAACGCCTCTGCGAGCGGGGTAGCGCGCGCTGCGTCGAGGGCTCGTGGACGGGACGCGAGGTCTGCGGGATCGACGAACGGTCCTGGGTGAGCATGCCCTGCCGCGACGACGAGACGTGCGCGGCAGGCTCGTGCGAGACCCGTGTCTGCACCCCGACCATGGCCGAGTGCGTGGGCAGCGACGGCTCCCGCGAGTGCTTGCCGACGGGGCTCGGCTACACGGCCACCGTCTCGTGCCCGAGCGCGCAGAGTTGCACTCCCGAGACCGGTCGGTGCGGTGCGTGGATCTGCACCCCGGCGAGCACGAGCTGCGAGTCGCTCTCCACTCTGCGGACCTGCAACGCCGACGGGCTCGGACATGCGACGAGCGCCTGCGCCGCAACCGAGTCGTGCAGCGCCGGCGCATGCCGAACACGCGTCTGCGCACCGGGGACGTTCTCTTGCGGCGACGTCGACACACGCCGCCTCTGCGCGGCGGACGGGCTCGGCTACACCGGGGCACCGTGTACCGGGAGCGACCCCCACGGGTACTCCTGCACCGGCGCGGGAACCTGCGTCGCGCGCACGTGCGTTCCCGGGAGCATCGCCCCCACCTGCGCGAGCCTCACCGACCGTCGGGTCTGCAACGCGGACGGCTCGGGCTACCTCGCCGTCGGGTGCGCCGCCGGGCAGAGCTGCGAGGCAGGGGGGTGCGCCGTGCGCTGCGGAGATGGCATCGTCGGCGGCTCCGAAGCGTGCGACGACGGGAACCTACGCGAGGGCGACACCTGCTCGACCACGTGCACCGCGCCTCCCCCTCTCGAAGCTCGATGCGCGTCCACCCGCTACCACTCCGTGCGGGTCGACACGACAACCGGGGAGCGCATGGGCTGGCACGTGGCCGACCTCGACGGCGACGGTCACCTCGATCTTCTGGGCGTGGAGCAAGCCGGGAACCGCATGGTGGCCTACTACGGCGACGGTGACGGCCGCTTCTCGAGCGGAGCGGCGACGAGCACGGGCCGCAACAACGGCCCGGCCGCCATCGTCGACCTCGACGGCGACGGCGACCGCGACGTCGTGCTCGCACAGCCGGACTCGAGTCGACTGGTGCTCTTCGAGCGGACCGTGTCCGGGTATTCGTCGCGAGGTTTCCTCGACCAGGGTTCGACCGGGCGCGACCTCGCCGCACTCGACTACGACCACGACGGAGACCGTGATCTACTCGTGTATCTCGCCGCGAGCTCCTGCCTCGCACTTCGCGAGAATCGAGGCGCTTTCGTGTTCGGTGACGCCACCTGCGTGCTTCCCATCCCGGGGAGCCCCTACAACGCGAAGACGGTGACGCTCGATTGGGACGGCGACGGCTACGAGGACCTCGCCGAAGTCTCGACCACGACGGGGGCGGTGGTGATCCACCGCTCGACCGTCGGCGCCCTCGTTCCCATCGCGACGATTCCGTTCTCGGGCTCCCACACGATTCAGGCCGTCGATGTCCAGGGCGACGGCGTCCTCGAGCTCGCCGTCCTCGGGCCCGAAGCGACACCCACCATGTCCTGGCACCTCGCGGGCGGACCGACACCCTCCTGCGTCGACATCGCGCCGACGACGAACGTTGGAGTCTTCTTCGGTCCGACCGACCAAGGGCGTGCGGCGTTCGCGGGCGACTTCAACGAAGACGGCGTGCTCGATTGGGTGCGCCGTGACGGCGGCGATCTCTGGGTCGACCTCAGCGACACGTACGCGGATCTGGTCCGTGCGCATGGCGCGCTCGCGTACTGGCCGCTCGACGAGCTCGTGGGCGGTGTGACGCCCGACGTGCTGGGAACCTGGCCTGCGACCGCCTACGGCGGAGTGACGTCGACCGGTGGTCTCCACGCGGGCTCGCCGGGCGCGGTGCGCACGAACGGGAGCGACGCCTACCTCGAGCCGATCGCGGACACCTCGGCTTTCCAGTCGGTCCCGTTCTCGGTCGAGCTCTGGTTCCGGCGCGAGTCTTCGGAGCGCTTCGATCTCGTCGTGAGCACGCGTGGCGTCAGCGCCGCCGGTTGGGACCTCTTCTTTCACGACGGCACCGGCCAGCGTCTCGTCTTCGAGCTCGGAGACGGCGCTTGGAACGGCACGCCCGGTGTGAGCGTCGCGGTAGGGGCCGTCGTGCATCTCGTCGCCACCTACGACGGCACCACGGCGCGGTTGTACGTCGACGGCGTGGAGGTCGCGTCGGCGGCCGCGGGTCTCACCCCCTCCACGATCCCGTTCCGGATCGGCGCGGGCGCCTCGACGGAGGGAAGTCCCTCCGGTCACGCCCACGCGACCTTCGACGACGTTGCCATCTACGATCGAGTGCTCACGCCGAGCGAGATCGGCCAGCACGCCCTGCGTTGAGCTCTGGCGGGAGGGACCGAGCCCCCGACGGCCGTAGGAAGACGCCGCACTCCGCCGTGATTCACGCGGGTGCGCGATCGACCCGACGTGTTCGAACGAGGGCGAAGAAACGAGGTCGCCGACTTCGAAGTCGCCAACTCGAGAGGCCACCCGAGCCGCGCTCGGATGGCCTCTTGACCACCGCAGCCGCGCCTCAAAACGGGTTGTCGGGCACCGCTTCGGTCATCGCAGGTGCTTCGACCATCGCGGGCGCCTCGACCATCGCGGGCGCTTCGACCATCGCAGGCGCTTCGACCATCGCGGGCTCCTCGACCATCGCCGGCGCTTCGACCATCGCGGGGGTTTCGGTCTCCTCGGTCATCGTCGCTTCGGTCATCGTCGCTTCGGTCATCGTCGCGGCCATCGTCGGCGCCTCGGTCATCGTCGGCGCGGCCGCGCGTTCCGGCAGCGTGAGGCGCACGGTCATGCGCATCGCGCCGTCACGCTCGGTGAAGTCGGCCTCGCGCACGACCTGGCTCGCTTGGAGGAAGCCCGGCTTGATCGCGAAGACGGAGACGTCGCCGGTCCAGCGGTCGAGGCGAATCTCGCCCGGCGACTGAATGGTGCGACGACCGACGGAGACACGCGCTGCCTCCGGCTCGGTGACGACCTCGATCACGAACTCGAGCGCCGCGAGCGTGAAGGCGATGGGCTCGGCCTCTTCGCCTTCCGCGGGCGTGACTTCCATCGAGCCCGTGCCGAACCCGGCCGCGCGGGCTTCGACGGTCGACGCGACGCCGACGGGGAGTTGAATCTCGAGGCCCTCGGCGGTGGTGGTGCCCACCGACTCGCCGCCGACGAAGATCTCCGCCGCAGGGGTGCTCGTGACACGTACCGCGGTCGTGACGACCTCGGGCTCGGGCTCGACTTCCGGCTCGGGCTCGACTTCCGGCTCGGGCTCCGGCTCCGGCTCCGGGGTCGGGTTCGCGACGGGCTCCGGCTCGGGATCGCCGCCTCCGCCACCGAACGCGAACCACGCGCCGGCGCCGAGGCCGATCAGGAGCAAGAGCACCAGCACGATCGGCATGCTGCTCGGTTCCTTCGGCGGCGGCGGGCGCTCCGAGGTCGTCGACGGAGCGCGGGGCGCGACGACCGGCGTCTCGTCCTTCTTCTCCTTGGCCGGCGTCGGCTTCGCTTCCGCCTTCGAGGGAGGCTCGGGCTCCTTCGCGGCCGGGCGCTTCTCCGGTTCGGCCTTCGCCGCAGGTTTCGTCTCGGCCTTGGCTTCCGCCTTCGCGGCCTTCGGCGCGGGCTCGTCGAGCAGCATGGTCTCGGCGGCTTCCGCCTCGGCCTTCGCGGCGTCGAGCTCCGCACGCGATGCGATGAGGGTCGGAATCTCGTCCGTCCCGGTCACCTCGACGGGCGCGGCGCGGCGCGGCTTCTCTTCCTCGGCCGCCGGAGCCGAGGCGCTCCCCTTCGGCACCTCGGCCGCACGCTTCGCAGCCTCGCGCTCCGCCGCCTCGCGGGCCTTCGCGGCTTCTTCACGCTGCTTCTGAATCTCTTCGCCACGACGGCGCGCTTCGTCAGCGCTCTCCTTCGCTTCGTCGGCGGCCGACACGCCCGCGCCCATCAGCGCTTCGGCGAGGAACTCGCTGGCGTGGCGCACGCTCGTGCGGTCTTCGGGCGGCGGCAACACGGCCGGCCCGGAGTCCGGGAAGAACGCGCCTCCGCCTCCTTCGTCGGCGCCCGCCTCGCCCGCCTCGAAGGCGCCGGTTCCCCCACCGCGGCGCTCGACGATGTCCTGGACGAGGGCGCGGCTGTCCGCGTCCATCTTGATGAACTTGATCCCCATGCCCGCAGGCGACGCGTCGGTCGCCTCTTCGGGGGCACGCACCCAGACCACGCGGCCGACGCCGTGGATGAGCGACGACTCGTCCTTGAGCTGGAACTCGAACTTCAGGAGCGTGCCGATCTTCATCGGCTTCTTCGACTTGATGAAGATGCCCCCGCGCGAGATGTCCTGGCTGTACTGCTCGACGAACTCGTCGAGCGTGGCGCTCTTGAAGCGGACCTTGAGGGAAAGCGGCGCTCGCTTGTCCTTGCGCGTGTCGGTCATCGAGGCTCCGAGATCACGACGCGGCCTTGCACGCGTCGCGGAGGGTTCGGCAGGGGAACGGGGGTGGCCCGCGGGCAAAGGCCCACGAAGCCCGGACACGGCGACGGGCCGATGCCCGCGTCAGGGTACTCCTTCGTCGGAAAAATCGACAAAGGATTCGCAGCCTCTGGCAGGCTGAACGCATGCGCTTCGTGATCGAGGAGCTGGCCGAGGACGGGGTGACCGTGGTCCGCCGCGAGAACGTCGAGACCACGGAACGCTTCGAGCTCTCGCGCTCGGCCGGGCCGACGCTCGACTTCCCGCTCTCGTCGCCCCTGGTGGTCCAACCCGACCCGGCTCGCGAGCTCGCGCTGCTCTACTACGAAGGGCACCGACGGCACCTCTCGCCGGGCCAACCCCTCTTCTTCTCGCTGCCGGAGGTGCGACTGCGCCTCTCGCTCGTCGGGGAGCTGGGCGGCGGGGTCAGCGGTGGACGCGGGCAATGCCCTCGCTGCAACGGCGCGCTCCGCCAGCAATCGATGGGCGGTGCCTACCGCTCGTTCGCGCGTGACCTGCGCCGCTGCGAGCGCTGCCGGGTCGAGATCGTCGAGCTCGCCGACGCCGGGGAGAAGCTCGGCCAGTTCGCGGACGCGACCCAGAACGATTGGTATTGGGTCGCCGCGCCGAACCGATGCCCGGGATGTGGCAACCTCATGAAGCGCGCGCGCCTTCGCACCAAGAAAGGCGAGGCCGAGGTCGAGCGCTGCACGCCCTGCGAGCTGCTCGTGCTCGACGACCTCGACCGAAAGACCCTGCTCGAAGGCGAATCGTGGTGAGGCTCGATGCCTCGGCCCTCCTCGACGACGGGGGGGAGTGACGCAAGACTCGTGGGCGTGAGTGACGCGAGCCGACTCGACGCGGCGCGGGTGCTCGGGTGGTACCGACCCGACGACACCCGGCGGATCTTGCGTGTGCTCTTGCCCGCCATCTTTCCGATGCTCGTCGGCTCGACCGTGGTCGGCTTCGCGTATTCGCGCCTCGACGCCCTCGACCCGATCAGCCTCAACCCGAGCTACGCGGAGCCGGCACCGTCGGCGCCCGTCGGAGGCGTCGGGCCCCGTGTCCCGGGCGTGCTGAGCGGGCCCTACCGACGTGCCCCCGCCCCGCCGGTGCACGCGGCCGAGATTCCCGCGAGCATGTGGCTGCTCTTCGCGCTCGGCTTCCTCCTCGTCGCGAGCGGACCGACGTCGATCTTGGTCGGGCTCGGAAAGAGCTGGAAGAACGACTTCTTCTTGCTGCTCCGGGTCGACGGGCTGGTGCATCAGACCGCCGACGGCCAACACCACGTCGCGTGGGAGCACGTCGCGCGCGTCGAGCACGTCGACGGCGTGGTCCGCCTGCGCATGCGCGACGAGTCCGACGCCTACGAGATTCGCGAGCGTTTCTCGGGCATCGACGCCGCCGGGCTCGCCACACGCCTCGAAGACATTCGCCGCAAGGCGAGCTTCGACCTGCTGCGCTGAAGACGCGTCAACAGCCGCGCTGACAGGTGCCGCTACAGCACGCGCGATTGGGGTTGCGGCACATGTTGCCGCAAGCGCCGCAGTTCGACGCGGAGGCGCTCGTATCCGTCTCGCAGCCCGTGCTCGCGTCGCGGTCGCAATCGTCGAAGGGCGGGGTGCACGAGGTGATCGTGCAGGCGCCCGCGTTGCAGATGCCTTCGCCGTTGCGGAAGACACACTGCCGACCACACATGCCGCAGTTGTTCAGGTCGCTCGAGAGGTCGAAGCCCTCGTCGGCGTTTCCGTCGCAGTCGTCGTCGACACCGTTGCAGACCTCGTCGCCCGCCGTGACGTCTTCGTCGACCCGGCCGTCGCAGTCGTCGTCGGCGTCGTTGCAGACCTCCGCGACGCATGCGTCGAGGCCCGTGTCGCTCACGCCCGTGTCGGACACGCCGGAGTCCTCACCACCTCCGGCGTCGACCCCCGCGTCGAAGGGCGGCGGCTGCTCGCCCAGGCGCGGAGGCGTGCCGGTCCAAGCCCCGAAGTCGGTGCGCACCACGGCTTCGCAGCCGTTCTCGGAGCAAGTCTGCCCGCCGCAATCCCGGCCGACGCACGACTGCACGAGGTGCATCGTCAGCACGACGGTGGCCTTCGGAACGAAGTCGAACCGCGCTTGACGCGCGACCACCTCGACGTCGCCCAGCAGACCTCGGGCGACCACGTCGTAGGGGCCGAGCTCGCCGTTCTCCGGCACCAAACCGAGCGTGCGCGGAGGAACCGGCTCGCCGTCTCCGAGCATCGCGGTGGCGCTTCGCGTCGTGCCGCTCGGCGACGTCACGTCGAGGACGAAACGATCGATCGTCGCCGGGACGTCGAGGTCCGTGTCGACCACGACGAGGACCTCGGTGCGTGGGGTGGCCGAGCACGCGAAGAGCGAGGCCAGCGCGAGCACCGCCCCCCCGAACGCCCACCGCTTCCTCGAAGACCAGCGCTTCCTCGAAGACCAGCGCGTCCCCGAAGCTTCGCGCGTCCTCGAAGACTCGCCCCGCACGCTCACCATCGAATCACTCCGGGTTGAAAGTCGCCGTTCACCGGCGACTGCGTGCCGTCGCGCGTGACGACCACCGCGACGACGACCACGGCGGCGACGGCGACCACGGCCGCGGCCACGCCGACGTAGAGACCGGTTCGCGAGCGTTCGGTCGGCTCGGTCCCGACGCCTCGTTCCGGCTCGCGCTCGGCCTCTTCGCGCGCGAGCTCGGCCGGGGTCGGCACCACGCTCACGTCGACGTAGACGTCGCCTCCCCGACGAAGATGGAGCGCGCGCCGCGTGACGACCTCGTTTCCGCGCAAGCCGACAAGCTCGACCTCGCCGGGCGCGACCAGGAGCGGAGTTCCCAGCTCGTCCTGCGTCAGATCACGCTCACCGAGGCGTGCGCCGTCGGCGAGGCCACCGAGCTGCACGGAGACCACCGCGTTGCGCTCGCGAAGCTCACGCTCGAGAAACGCCGCGCGCTCGCGAAGCTCGCTCGGCGACTCCGGATCGGTCTGCAGATTCCGCGCGAGGCGAAACGCTTCCGCGTCTTCTTCGAGCTCGTAAAGCGCCGACGCGAGGTTGAACCGCACCGCCACCGCGTCGCGGACGGCGAGCGCGTCGCGAAAGGCTCGAGCGGCCGAGGCGTAGTCGCCCCGCTCGGCGGCGGAGACGCCTTCTCGGAAGCGCACGCGAGCACGTGCGAGATCGGCTTCGGTCGGTCCTTCGGGAGTCGCGGCCTGCGCGTCGGCAGTCGGCTCCGGCGCCTGCGCGACGCCCACGCTGGCCACGAGCATCGAGAGCAGAACGAGGACACGCCGCATGGGCGCATCATCGCGGTTGCTTCGGCGGCCTCGCAAGAAAGCTCTTTGGTATACGTCGTTCAGGGGGTGACTCCGGCGAGTCCGAAACCCGCGTTCCAGACCCGGCGCGAACGCTCCCGGTCGGACGAGAGAAGGAACGTCAGAAGCCCGGGTCGGCGACGAAACCCGGACGGCGTCGTTCGGTTCGAGGCTCGCGACGACCGCGTTGCTGTTGCTGTTCCTCGGCCGCGGCTTGGCGTTCGGCGGCTTCGGCCGCGGCACGCTCGGCGGCTTCGCGCTCGGCCGTGGCTTGCGCGGCCGCGCGTTCGGCGGCCTCTCGGTCGGCGGCGGCAGCCTCACGCTCGACGGCGGCACGCGCCGACTCTTCACGCGCCGCCGCGGCGCGGGCTTCGTTCTCCGCCCGCTCCGTCTCACGTTCGGCGCGGTCGGCGTCGCGCGCCGCGAGCTCGGACGCGCTCGGTCCCGTCGGTTCGGGAGAACGCAGCGCGAAGAACCCGCCGACGCCCAGCGCCGTGAGGAGCGCAAGCGCCGCGACCGGTCGAACCCATGCCTGCCGACTCGGCGCGTCGGCCACGGGCGCTTCGTCGAGCGCGGCATCGGGTGGAGGCGGACGCTCGCTCGTCGAGAGCGTCGGATGCACCGAGGTGGCGCGAAGCCGCTCGCGCACCTTCGTGTCGGCTTCGAGTCGTGGGCCGCTGCGAATCTCGTCGGCGAAGAGCTCCCCCATCGCGCGCCGAAGACGTGCGGCGGTGACGACCGCGCCGCGGTTGCTGATCCACTGCTCGAGCGCCTCTTGCATCTCGCCCGCGGATTCGAAGCGGTTGCCAGGCTCCTTCGCGAGGGCTTTTCGGACGAGCTCGTCGAGATCTTCGGGCAAGCTCTGGTCGAGCTCGCGAATCGAAGGGGCGGGCTCTTCGAGGATGGCGCGAAAGGTGTCGAACTGACTGCCGCGCTTGTAGAGCCGGCGCCCCGTGAGCGCTTCCCAGAGGCACACACCGAGCGCGAAGACGTCGGCGCGTCCGTCGACCGATTCCGCACGGCATTGCTCGGGGGCGAGGTAACCGAACTTTCCCTTCACCGCGTCCGAGCGGCTCTCGTCTTCCGACTGCGCGACCTTGGCCACGCCGAAGTCGAGGAGCTTCACGACGCCGTCGAAACGCACCATCAGGTTGTGCGGCGAGACGTCGCGATGAACGACACCGAGCGAAGCGCGACGCGCGTCACGTGCGGTGTGCGCGTAGTCGAGCGCGCTCGCGACCTTGGCGACGATGCCGACCGCGACCTCGGGATCGAGCGTCTCCCCATGCAGCGCGACGCGTTCGAGGATCTCCTTGAGGGTCGCGCCCTCGACGTACTCCATCGCGATGAAGAAGTGTCCGCCCCACTTCCCGAACTCGAAGACGGTCGAGATGTGCGGGTGGCTGAGCTGCATCGCGACGCGGCCTTCGCGAAGGAAGAGCTGCTCGAAGTCTTCGTCGTCGGCGAGCTGTTTGCGCAGGACCTTCACGACGACGATGCGAATGCCACCGCCGAGCATCGGCTCTTGGGCGAGGTAGATCTCGGCCATGCCGCCCGTCGCGAGCCGGCCGAGCACGTCGTACCGACCGAAGCGCGCGATCGGGTTCGGCAAAGAGAGCCGCATGCTGTGCGACGAGGGGTCGTCGAACCCTTCGGGCAGCTCGATGTCGACGCTGCTGCGCGTCGGGAAAGGCTCGGGCTCGACCGCGTCGTCTTCGCTGCTCTCGTCGACGAGGGTCTCGAGGCCGGAGTCGCGGGGCATCGAACGGCGAGCCGGCATGGTCGCGCGACGCTTGGCGTCGGCGTCGATGGGTAGGCGCGGCTTCGCCTCTTCGGTGTCCGCCGCACGAACACCGCTGGTCTCGACGACCTCTTCTTCGACGGGGGCCTCGAGGGCCGCGCGCACGTGGCCCGGCTTCGGGTCTTCCGGAGGCTGGGCTGGCGATTTCGGCTTCGGGATGGCGAGCTTCGGAACCGCCTTGGCTTCGAGCCGCGGCGTGGGCGGCTTCAGCGCCGGAACCCTCGGCGCGGGAGGGACGTAGCCCTCCTGGACGGCCTTGCGCACCTGGCTCGAATCCCCCGGATCGAAGACGGGGTTCGGCGATGCGCTACGCTCGTCGTCGGCCACCGCGGGAGTTTATCAGTGCGGTCGACCCGCGAGGAGGGGTTGAAGGGGTGTTCCGCGCAGATCGCGTACACCGTGGAAGACACACACCTACCTGCAGCGCGGCCGAATCATTCCCCGTTCTCGGAGGGAAAGAGCCCTCGTGTTCAGAACCGTACGAACGAAGGCGTTGGCGTGGCTTCGCGCGAACCTCGCCACCGAGGCTCGTGCGAAGCACGACGAATCAGCCGAGCGCGGCTTCGACCGCGGCGACGAGCTCTTCCGAGGTCGGCGTCACCGTCGGGGCGAAGCGTGCGATGACGGTGCCATCGCGGCCGACGACGAACTTCGCGAAGTTCCACTGGATGTCACCCGGGCCGTCGGGCGCGGTCGCTTGGCTCGTGAGCCACGCGTAGAGAGGGTCGCGACTCTCGCCGTTGACGTCGATCTTGGCGAAGAGCGGAAACGAGACGTCGTACTTCGTCGCGCAGAAGGAGCGAATCTCCTCCGGCGTGCCCGGCTCCTGCGCGCCGAACTGGTTGCAGGGATAACCGAGCACGACGAGTCCACGCTCACCGAGGCTTCGATGTAGCTTCTCGAGGCCTTCGTAGTGCGGCGTGAGCCCGCATTTCGAAGCGACGTTGACGATCAACGCGACCTTTCCGGCGTAGTCGGAGAGCGAGCGTTCCTCGCCTTCGAGGGTGCGAGCTTGGAAGTCGTGCAGCGTGGTCATGGTGGCCTTCGCGCCGCACGACGATGTGCGGCGGGCGACCATGAGGCCTTCCCGACGGCGCGTACGCAAGCCCTCTCTCACGTCCGCCGAATGGATGGCGTGATCATTCGGCGACGAGAGGCGGTGCGCTCGAGCGGCGAGGATTGGACGGGTGATGCCGCAGCGCGAAGTGCTCGGCTTCCTGCACCGTCGCGAAGATGCGCGAGGGGTACGGGGGGCGAAGCATCAAGTGCAATGCGGAGAGCGAGCCACGAACGAGCCACGACGGCGAGACCCACGCGTCGGCGCGAAGGAAACGCCGCTCCGACTCCTGCAAGGGTCGCGAGAGCGAGACGATCTCGTGGCGTTGCTTCGGATCGAGGGGGAGCGCGCCCGAGAAATCCCAGAGCTGGACGAAGGGCTCCTCTCGAACGAGCACCTCGCGCACGTAGGTGTCGTGCACCGCCGTCCATTGCTCGGCCGACAGGCGACCCGTCACCGTCCAGCGGACGAAGGGCCACGTCGAAGTGTCAGTGACTACGGACACGACGCGATGCTACGTGAATCACCATCACGCACAAACAAGATTCCCGAGAAATCCTTACAAAACGTCCGTGACGGGATTGCCGCGTTCGTGGACTCGGTGACGATCGTGCGCCGCCGAAGCGGCGTGGAGCCGACAAAGACCAGCGATTTCGGGACGACACGTCGCGTCGCGGGCCGTCGCGCCGGGTGCGGGCGAAGCCTCTCGCCCGTCGAATACGAGCCGAGCGTCCGAGATCGAAAGCGAGACCGGAGACGCTCGAATGCGGACCGCGATGCTCCGAGGTCGAGCTCGCGGTGGCCCCCCGCGAACGTTCGAGAGCGCCTCAACGACAACGACGGGCGGTCGAACGCGCGTCGCGGGCGTCGAGCCCACGCGGCGCGGCCTCGAGGTAGCGGCGCGCCAGGTCGCAGACGTCGTCCGCACGACCGTCGAAGAGCACGAGCTGGCCCATCACTTCGGGAAGCGGCGCGCGGGCGGCGAGCGCGGCACGAAGGTGCTCGACCGGGCTGCCGCCGCGCGCATCGGCGACGATGCCGAGCACGTAGTGCGCGGCGGCGCAGCTCGCGTCCTTCGCGAGCGCTTCGCGCGCCTTCGCTTCGGCTTCGTCGAAGCTGCCGTTCTCGTAGAGCACACGCCCCCGCGCCGCGAGCAGGCGCGCCTCGTAGCGCGCGCCGAGACTGCGCCGTTGCACCAGCCCCTCGGCTTCCCCGATCGCTTGCGACGCTCCCCCGAGGTCGCCGCGACGCGTTCGCGAGAGCGCGAGCCCGAGGTACGCCTCGACGAGACCCCCGTCGATCTCGATCGCGCGCTCGAACTGTCGGATGGCGCCCCGGTCGTCTTCGGATTGCGCGAGCGCCCAGCCGTAGTCGGTGAGCAACGCCGCGTCGCGCGTCCGACGTACCGAGCGCGCCAACGTGCGGGCCGCGCGCGCTCCGAGCCCTTGCGCGACCTGTACACGGCCTTCGAGCACCGTGGCGAGCGCGCGGCCGACCGCGCCTTGCTCTCGCGCACGCGTCAACGCGGCGTCCGCTTCGGTGGGCTCCGCGGCGTCGAGCGCGAGGTAGACCTTGCCCAGCAACGCGAGCGGCTGGCGAGCGTCGAGCGCGAGCGCGCGATCGAAGGCTTCGGTCGCGAGCGTGGTCTGGCCTTCGCGACGCGCCGCCTCGCCGAGCATCCCTTGGGCGCGCGCGCTCTGCTCCGCGCGCGAGATGACCTGCTGCATCACCGCGAGCGCACCCGCCGAGTCGCCACGCGCGAGATCGATCTCGGCCTTCGTGAGCTGCAGGTCCAGCGCGTCCGGCCGGGCCGTGAGCGCCGCGGTCACGATGCGCGCGGCGTCGTCGCCCCGATCGGCTTCGAGGTACGCGCGCGCCAACGTCGAGACGATCTCGGCATCCGTCGCGGCTTCGGGCAGAAGCGGCTCGAGCAGCCCGATCGCTTCGGCCTCGTTCCCCGCGTCGAGCGCCAACGCGCCGAGGCGGGCCGTCGCTCGCACGCGCTCGCGCGGCACCTGCGCGGCCGTGCGGTAGTGGGCGATCGCGTCTTCGGTGCGTCCGCGCGCTTCGGCCACGCGACCTCGCAAGAAACTCGCGCGCGCCGAGTCGCCCGCGTCCTCGAGGCTTCGCTCGGCCGCGTCGAAATCGCCGGCGGCGAGCTGCGCTTCGGCGGTCAGCAGTGCGCGGCCGACCCTTCGCGCGGGCGCCGGCGGCAACGCGGCCAACGTCGCGCGCGCGCCTTCGACGTCACCGAGCGCGAGCTGCACGCGGACGAGGTCGAGCCCGAAGGCTTCGTCGCCGACGGGACGATCCGTGAGGCTGACCTGAAGCTGATCGCGCGCTTCGTCGAGACGTCCCGCGGCCAAGAGCGCGAGCATGCGCAGGCGGCCACGCTGAACGAGCTGGCGACGGCTCGTGGCGGACGCGAGCTCGGACTCCATCGCGAGCAAGGTGTCGAGCGCGTCGCTCGGTCGGCCGGCCTCCAAGGAGGCTTCGGCGTGCGCGAGACTGACGTCGGGAGACCGAACGGTGAGTGCGCCGAGCGCCGTGAGCGCCTCGTCCGCCTTGGCACGCGCGCTGAGGATTCGCGCCATCCACGCGACGAAACGCGGCGCGTCCGGGGCCCTCGCGAGCGCGGCACGCATCTCCGTCTCGGCGCGTTCGAGCTCTCCTCGCACGAACGCCAGGCGTGCGCGTGCGAGGCCCGCTTCGCCGTCGAGCGCGGCTCCGTCGAGCAACATCGACCGTTCGGTGGCGGGTTCGATCTCGCCCGCTTCGAGCGCGAGGTACGTGGCGGCGACGTGTGCCTCTTGGCTACCGCGCGCTTCGTCGTCGAGCGACTCGAGCAACGTCCGCGCGCGATCGCTCTCTTCGAAGCCGTGGTCGTACGCCGCGGTCGCGTAGAGGCGCGCACGACGGGCGACGGCGGGGCCTTCGTCGGAGCCTTCGTCCGCGTCGAGCTCCAGGGCACGGCGAAGCGACGCCGCGAGGCCGTCGCGTTGGGCGGCCACGGTGGCTTCGGCGATCGCGTCTTCCGCGCGACCGGCGAGCCACGTGCGAACGCCGAAGACGACCAGGACCACGACGAGCACCGGAACGCCAGCGAGCGCGATCGCGGTCGGCAGCGGAAGGGTCCATCGCGCGATGCGAACGAGGCGGGTGCCACCCGCCACGGCTTCGCCGGAGGAGAGCGCGTCGCCGGACCCGAGCGCCTCGCCCGACGCGACGTTCCCGGACCCCGAAGAGGGCAGCTTGGCGCTCGGCCGCTCGGTGCTGGTCGACGAAGGCGTCGACCCCGGAAGGACGCCAGCGGCGCTGCCAGGCATGGCGGAGGGCGCGAAGCTGGACGGCATGGCGCTCGGTGCGAAGCCCGAAGGGGCGCCGCCGGGAGCCGCGCTCGGCGAGAACCCTCCTGGCGCGGCGCTCGGCGAGAACCCTCCCGGCGCGGCGCTCGGCGAGAACCCGGCCGGTTGCGGCCCCTCCGGTGTGGGCCGCGCCAAGGTCGGCTCACCGGCGAGCTCGGGGAGGCCGTCGATCGGCAACGCGTCGGACGGGAAGCCTTCGACACGGGGGCGTTGCGAGGTCGCTCCGTCGTCCACCGCCGCGGCGCGGGTCGTGGTCGCGACATCGACCGCCGACTCTTCGCGACCCTTCGTCGTCTCGTCTTCGAAATCCACCGGCGCGCGCGCACGCGTCGGTTCCGCTTCGAGCTCCGGCAGCCCCGCGCCGAACAGGTCTTGTTCGTCGGAGACGCCGTCGAGCACGGGTGGGCGAGCGCGCGTCGGCTCGCCAGGAAGCTCTTCGTCTTCTTCGAGGTCGTCCTCGCCGAGCGGTCGACGCGCGTCCGTGGCTTCGCCTTCGAGCGGAGGCGGCTCTTGCGCGAGGTGCTCGTAGGGATCGGGACGAACCTTCGGGACCAAACGCTCGAGCTCTGCCGAGCCGGTGGTGAGCTCCGCGAGATCGAGGTCGCCGGTGGAGGGCGCCAGTAGCTCGGCGCTCAGCAGCTCCTCGCTGTCGGCGGAGATCAGGTCCGCGCTCGCCAAACTGGGCGCCGAAGTGGGAGCGGGAGCGGGGCTCGGTATCGGCCGGGGCGTGGGGGCGGGAACCGGCGCGGGCACCGCGGAGAATCCCAGCAACGTCGACTTCACCGCGCGCGGCGGTCGCACCGGCGGCGGCGCGACGACGCTCCCCGACGAAGACGACGGGGGCGGCGGCGCGGAAGGCATGCTGCGGCCTGGCGGAGGTGGCGGCACCGAAGGTTTCGGCGGCGAGACGATGGCCGGGCTCGTCGGCGAAGGGAGCGGACCGCGGACCTTCGGCGGCGCCGGGATCGCGAGACCCATCAGCGTCTTCTTCGGCGCTCGCGGCGGCGGGGCCTTGGCCTCGTTCGTCCGCGTGATCTCCGCGCGAAGATCGTCGGAGAGCTCCACCGAAGGTGGGGCGTCGGTGGCAGGCGAGGTCGCCGGGGCGTCTGGCGTCTCGGCGGCTTCGACGCGGGTCGGCTCGTCGGGAAACCACCGCTCGATGGTTTCCATCGGCGGCATCTCGTCTTCGACCTCGCCGAGCTCCTCGAGCAGCTCGCGGGCTTCTTCGTCTTCGGGGTCGAGGCGAAGCGCCTCACGCAACGCCGACGCGGCGTTGTCGCTCTGGCGCGCGCGGAGGTATGCCTCGCCCAAGAGGCGGTGGGCGGGTGCGACGAGCGGCGCTTTCTTGAGCAGCGCCTGCATCTCGATGCGCACCTCGTCGTGCCGGCCGAGCGCGAGCAAGGCCTGGCCGAGCAAGACACGCACGTCGACGTGATCTGGCTTGGACAAGAGCAGACGGCGACACGCACGCACGGCGTCTTGGTATTTGCGCTCGGACACGAGCTGCTTGGCGCGCGCGGCCGCGTCTTGGGCGTTCGGTCCCACGAGGCGGACAGTCTACCAAGAGCGGCTCGTCCATCGCGAGCGTTCTTCGCGAGGCACCTGGCGTGTGGTGCGTTCGTCTCGCGCCACGTGCGGTGGTGACCGGTGGCGCCGAGAGTCCCGGCGTTCGACGTCTTGCGACACCTCCCGTTGCACGGTCCGCGGCGCTGCAACACTTCGCACCCACGTTCCGCCCGCGCGGGGCGAGGGAAAAGGGTGGCACCGATTCTGCAGCCCGCGTCGGTCATGCACGCGCCCTTCCTGCAGGCCACGCGTCGTCACCTCGTCGCCGTCGGCCTCGTGCTGTCGTCGATCTCGGGTGTGGCCCGGGCCGAACCACCCGCCGCCGAGAAGCCGGCTCCGCCCGCGATCACGGAGTCGAGCGCCGAGTCGACGATCGACACGTCGCTACACGACTTCGACGACGTGGCGAGCTCCGAACGAAGCGAGCGTGGGGGCGTGGCGTTTCGAATCATCGCGGGCAGCTCGCGCGCCTATCCCGACAACACCTGGGTGTTCGGGTTCGGTCTGCAGGGCGAGCTGCACTTGGGACGTGGCGTCGAGCTCGTCGCCGGCGCCGGCCTGCTGCTCGGTGAGAACTCCGAGATCGTGCCCGTCGAGGTGCTGATTCAGACGAGCGTGAAGCTCGACGATCGGGTCGAGCTCTACTTCGAGATCGGCCCCCTCGCGGCCCTCGTGATCGAGCACGGCCACGATCCCTTGATGCTCTTCGGGGGCACCGCCGCGATCGGCTTCTTGATCCGTCAGACCGAAGCGTTCGGCATCTTCATCCAGCCCTCGTACCAAGTCCTCGTCGAAGACCAGAAACCGGTCCACGACCTCGAGGGTGCCGTCGGCGTGAACTGGCGCTTCTGACGCCTCCGCGCTTCGGATCAGGGCGTGGCGAGCCGTTCGGCGGCGCGAAGCACCGCGGCGCCCGTGCTCGGCAGCACCTCCGCGAAGCCGCCGGTCGCGTCGCTTCGCACCCACCAGCGTGCGTCGGCACCTTCGCCGCGCGTGAAGAGCGCCATCTCGCCGAGCGCCCGACCGCGCGCGTCGGCGAAACGCGCTTCGAGCAAGGGCGCGCCGACCTCCGGCGCCTCCTGCGGATAACGTGTGATCGCGAGGCCGAGGAGCGCGCGCATCAGCCGGTCGTAGTCGCTGCGGCGTTCTTCGGGCGCGGCCGCGTCGACCCACGCCGCGTCGTGGCTGCGCCGGTTGCGCTGGGTCATCGTGTGCTCGACGCCACCGAAGGTCACCACCGCGCGCTCGGCTTCCGCCTGCGCGAAGCGATGCCAACGGCGCTCGACCAAACGCAGCTCGGCGGTCTCGAGGTCCCGAATGCGCGCGGCCTCGAAGAGCACCACCGGCGCGCCCGATCGTTCTTCGCGCACGTAGCGATCGCCCGTGCCGTACGCCCGGCCGCCGACCACGAAGCGGTGGTTTCGCGAGCCACAACGAAGCGTCCAACGCGTGCGCTCCCGCTCCACGCTCGCGCGGTCCAGGCCGACCTCCACGAGCGCGTCGCCTTCGAGCACGCCGAGGTCGCGGCGCGCCACGAGGGGCGCCAACTCGTCGAGGTACGCCTCCGCGTCGGCGCCTCCGAGGAACGAGAGGCGCTCTTCTTCGCCCTCGACCCGCCGCGTGACCTCGACCCGGACCACGCCCCGCGCGCGATGGACGCGCACGTCGCGCGAAGGGCTCGCGAGCCGCACCTCGTCGACCCGCGCGCAATCGACGACGACCGTCTCACCCGCCGCCGGCACACGCACCTCGTCCCGAGTCGCAGCCACCGCCACGCCGAGACCGAGCAACGCCAAGAGCGCCTGCCAGCCGAGCTCGCGCCGCGCGCTCATGCGTCGCCCTCCCGACGCCGCCGACGACGACGCAGCGCGACCACCACCCCCGCGATGCCGAGCGGCAGGGGCACGCCGAGGCTTCCGAGCCAGAGCCAGAGCCGCTCGTCTTCGGGCGCGTGCTCGACCGGCACGTCTTCTTCGCTCGTGGTCGCGCCGACGATGGCCGGACGGTCGTCGCCGAGGTCACCGAGCAACCACCCGAGCGCGTCGCCGAGCACCCGGAAGTTCCCGCGGTAACCGAGCAAATCGTCGCCCGCGAAGCTTCCGTCGGCGATCACCACCGCCCGGCCGACCCGCGAAGCGCGTGGCGCGCGTACCGTCACCGCGGCGAGCATGCGCTGCGTCTCGAGCGGCTCGTCGTCGTCGCGCGTGAGGTCTCCGTCGAGGTCACGCCAGACGTTCTCTTCCGTGCGTACCGGGAAGACGACCTCGACCCCTTCGGTCGGCGCTTCTTCGAGCGCGGCGCCACGGTGCAAGACCACGGCCGAGCGGCCCGCGTCGGCGCGCGCGCTGATGACGACCGGGTGATCCGAGAAGCGGCTCGCAAAGACACGCGCGCGGTCGGAGAGATCGCGATCGCGCGCGACCACGCTCGTCTCGCTCGCGAGCACGCCGGGGCGGAGACGAAGGCCGAGCCCCGCGAGCAACGCGTCCGCGCCGCCTTCGGCTTCGTGATCGACCAGCACGAGCAGCCGCCCGCCACCGTGCACGAAACGCAGCAAGGTCTCGACCTCTTCGGGCGCGAAGGGGTCCCGCGCGCCGAGCACCGCGACGAGCGGGGTGCCGCGCGGCACCTCTTGCGCGAGCCCCTGCGCGAGGCCGAGCGTCGTCACCTGAATGTTCGCGCGCCGCAGCGCGACCACGAACCGGTCGAGGCGCTCCGCCGGGTCGACCTCCGCGCCGCCGTGGCTGCGTTCGCCGTGACCGACGGTCAGCGCGATCTCACGCCGCGGCTGGGTGAGGCGCGCGAAGGCTTCCTGGAACCGTCCGTCGAGCGTGCGCAGCCGCGGTCGCGCCGACGCGAGGTCGAGCCCGAGCTCGACGCTCTCGCTGCGAATCGCCTCGCCCTCGCCTTCGAAGAGCACGAGGAAGCCGTTGCTCGTGACGTGCAGACGTTCGGCGAGCTCGGGCGCGAGCGCGTGGTCGAGACGCTCGACCTTCAAATGCGACGACGCGTCGGCCAACGTGTCGAAGTAGGGCCGCACCCGCGCCGCGACCTCGTGGCCTTCGGGGTAGAAGAGCACCGCGCGCACGTCGCCGTCGAGCGCGCGCACGAGCCGCTGCGAGGTCTCGCTCGGTTCCGTCACGCGCAGGAACGAGAGATCGACGCGCACGTCGCGCGCGCGCGCCGCCACGTCCAACGAGACCACGAAAACCAACGCGAGCCCGAGGGAGAGCCCTCGGTAGATCGCGTCTCGAACCCGCGCGTTCACCGAGGCATCGTGCGCGTCGACCGAACGCAGCACGAACGCGACCCGCTCGCCGAACGCCGTCGCCAGCCCCGCGAGCAAGAGCGCGGCGGGAGCGGCGAGCCCGAGAATTCGTTCCCCGAGATGACCGGGCGCGAGCCCGAGCAAGTCGAGCCCACGCTCGGTGGACAGGCCGTGCAGACCGAGCGCCGCCAGCAGACCGAGGTGCGCGAACGAGAGCGCGTCGCGATGGCGCGCGAGCCGGGTCGTCGCCCCCACGGCGCAGAGGCCGACGCCGAGGTACGTCGGCCACGACGCGTGCAGCACGAGCTCGCCGAGCACGACGAACGCGAGACCGAGCGCGGTCGCGAGGGCCGGGGTCATGCCTCGCGCCTCCCGGCCAGCGCGCGCGTGGCGACGCGAAGCCCGAGGTAGGTGAGCAAGACGAAGAAGACGACGTCCGAGAGCTGGAAGAGGCCCTGCCGGAACGACGTGAAGCGGCCGAAGACCGGCGCGATGGCGCGAAGGATCGGGCGGTGCTCGAGGTCCGCGATCGACGCGAGCCGGTGCGCGAGCTCGAGCCCGGCCAGCACGCCTGCCGTGGTGAGCGCCGCGCCGAAGGGCCGACGTGCGATCGCCGCCGCGGCGCTCGCGATGGCCAAGCCTCCGGCGCCGACGAGCAGGAGCCCGAGGTAACCCGTCGCGACGTGGCCGAACGAGATCTTGCCGTTCACGAGGATCAACGCCGGCAGGTGCAACGAGAGCAACGTGACGACCGCCACGTAGCCGAAGGCGCCGAGAAATCGTCCGAGGACGAGCGAGCCTTCGCCCACCGGCGACGTGAGCAGCAGCGCCCCGGCTTCGTGGCCTTCGTCGATCGGGAGCCGCAGCGCCACGAAGGCGACGAGCACCTCCGTGAGCACCGCGGCGTTCAGCAAGAAGAGCTCGAGCACCGCGGCCGAGGGGCGACGTTCGGTGCCGATGGCCACGGCGTGCAGTTGGAGCGCGTCGAGGCAGAGCACGAGCGCGGCGAGCCACCAGCCGATCGGGCTTCGAAACCACGCCGTGAAGTCGCGCGCGGCGATCTGCCAGAGCGTCTTCAACGCGCCCTCCGAAGACGCGCGAAGAGCGCTTCGAGATCGCCCGGGGCGGGACGCGCGAGGCTTCGGAGCCCGAGGCCGGCCTCGACGATCCGCCGCGCGACCTGCTCGGCCACGTCGTCGGGCGCGTCTTCGGCGAGCTCGAGTCGCACGCGAAGCGGGTCTTCTCCGACCACGGCGATCGACGCGACGCCACCCTGCCCTTCGAGCACGTCCCGCAACGCGCGTTCTTCGCCGCGAAGCTCGAGCACCAACGCGTGGTCCTCGCCGAGCACGTCGTCCTTCGCACCGCTCACCGCGACGCGGCCTTCGTGCAAGACGAGCAGGTGATCGCAGCTGCGCGCGACCTCGCCGAGGATGTGCGTGCTGAGCACGATGGTGCGCTCGCCGCGGAGGCGATCGAGGGTCGCGCGCATCTCCGCGATCTGCTCGGGGTCGAGGCCTTGAATCGGCTCGTCGAGCACCAGCACCGCGGGGTCGTGCACGAGCGCTTGGGCGAGGCCGACCCGCTGGCGGTAGCCGTGCGAGAGCGTGTCGAGCGGCTCGCCCGCCACCTCGCGAAGGCCAGCGCGCTCGAGCGCGGCGTCGACGGAGGCTTGGTCGTCGCGACCACGAAGTCGCGCCGCGTGGGTCACGAAGGCGCGCACGCGCATGTCGGGCCAGAGCGGCGGACGATCCGGCAAGTAGCCGACCACCGCGCGCGCGGCCTTCGACGCTGCGTCATGGCCTGCCAAACGCAGGCTTCCCGAGGTCGGCGCGGTCAGTCCCGCGAGCATGCGCAAGGTGGTCGTCTTGCCCGCGCCGTTGAGGCCGAGCAGCCCGACCAGCGCGCCCTTGGGAGCCTCGAACGTCAGCTCGCGCACCGCCGCGTGCGCACCGAACCATTTGCTGACGTTCTCGGCGACGATCACGGCTCTTCGACGTCCACGCCGTCCGCGCCGCTGTAGCTCGCGGCTTCGTCGCCGAGCGCGAACGCACGCAGGGTCCCGCGCACGCTCGCTTCCATGCCCGTGAGCTGCGCCGTCATGCGCGACTCGATGATCACGGGGCCGACGTCGGGGCAATAGACGGTGGCGATGAGCCGGCCGTCCTCGCCGCCGGTCTCTTCGACGCGCACGCAATTCTCGAAGACCCCCGCCAGGACGTCGACGCGCTCGTCGGTCGCGGAGATGCGCGCGGTCCGGCCGGCGCCGGCGTCCCAGGTCGCGCCGACCTCGATCGGGTCGTGCAAGAGCCAGCTCGACGACGCGGGCTCGAAGATGCCTTCCGCGCGGCGCTCGTACGTGAGCGATTGACCGCCGTCGTTGCGAATCTCGACGCTCGTGCCCCGAATCGCGACGACGCGGCTGATGGCCAGCACGTCGGGCCCGACGCCGGTCGCGACGTCGTAGGTCCACACGCTTCCTTCGCTCATCGGGTAGAGCCGCTCCGAGGTCACGGGGCCGCGGTCGACGGGGCGTTGCGCGCCGCCACACGCGAGGAGGAAGAAGGCGAAGAGCGGGAGTGCGGTGCGGGTCATGCGGGTCTCGTTGCGCGGCCCCGGCCTTTCGTTCCGAACCTTCGGACGTGGACCGGCGGGGAGCGGCCTCAGAACACGTAGCGGGCGACCACCCATCCGAAAAAGAGCGTGCAGGCGACGAGCACCCCGATTTGCACGGGGTCGATCGAGAGCTTCTTGGCCAGCGCGCTCGCGCGTTCCCGCACCTCGGCGTCGCTCGCCCCACGCAGCGCTCGTGCGAGGGCGCGGGCCTGGCCGAAGTCACCGACCTCGAAGGCATGCTCGGCCTTCGCGAGCTTCGCGGCGGCCTCGTCGGGGGCGGCCGGATCGGGAGCAGCGGTCATGGGGCGCGGAGCATAGCAGCGCGCCTCGCGGCGCAAGCGCGCAGTGTCGGGGGGCCCTCGAACGGGGAATCCCACGTCGGGGCGGCCCCGTGGGCGGACGCGCCCGCGTATGGCACTCTCGCGGCGCTCGGGGCAGACCCCGGCGTCTGTTTCCGTACCCTGATCGTCTCGGCGCGCGAATCCCGCGAGAGGGTTCGACGTCTGCTCTTGGTTCGAGGACTCGCGATTCGAATGAAGGCCACGCTCGTCATCCCGACCTACCGCCGCCCGGAGCGCCTTCGCGCCCTCCTGGAGTGCCTGACGAACCAAGAGGGCGACGTGCTGCAGCGTGTCGTCGTCTGCGACGACGGCTCCGGTGACGAGACCGAGAGCGTCGCGCGCAGCTTCGAAGGTCGGCTACCACTCGTCTACGCGTGGCAGGAGGACCTCGGCTTCCGCGCGGGCCAAGCGCGCAACATGGGCATTCGCGAGGCGCTCGGGGACGTCGTGGTCTTCGTCGACGACGACGTGCTCGTACGCCCGGACTTCGTGGCTGCGCACGTCGAGGCCCACGTCCGCCTTCGCGCGGAGGGTCACACGCGCAGCGTCGTGCTCGGCTTTCGCCACCGCACGCACGAGCTCGTGGGTCGCGTGCCGACGTGGGAAGAGATCCTCGCGGGCGAGCGCGACGACCGCATCGCGGACCTGAAGGGCGCGTCGGTCGCAGAGCAAGACGACCCCTGGATCTACGTCTACAGCTGCAACTTCAGCGTCTCGCTCGGCGGCCCGGAGCTCGTCTTCGACGACACCTTTCACGGCTGGGGCATCGAGGACACCGAGCTCGGCTACCGCCTGCACCGCGCGGGTTACGTCATCGTCGACGAGCCGAAGGCGCGGGTGCTGCACGTCGAAGACCCCGCCCCGCGCGATCCCTTTCGCTGCGAAGAGCGCGCGTTGCCACCGACCTACGACAGCTACGTGCACAACGCCGTGCGCTTCATGGACAAGTACCCGGAGGACGACGCGCTCGCGCGTTGGGTGCGCGGCGACCTCCGCTGGTACGTGCTCGACGAGCGCGGGCGCTTCGTGAAGAACGGCTACGAGAACGACGTGGAGGTCGTGCTCGAGAACTGCCGCGCGGCGCGACGGGGCATGGACGCCGCCTGAGAGCCCATCGCGAGCTTCTGCGGGAAGCGCCGTCTCGGTCGCGCCAGATGGCGTGAAGCCGTCGAGGGGACGGCGCGGGAAGGGGCACCGGCTCCGCTCTGTCGGTCGAGCCGGGCGACCCACTTCGTAACGCCGTGGCGCGCGTACCACGCATGGATGCCGCCTTCGTGCCGGCGTCGCGGTTGCCCGAGAAGCCGTCGAAGGGGCGGCGCGAGGAGGGGCACCGGCTCCGCTCTGTCGGTCGAGCCAGGCGACCTCCTGCGGACCTCGCTACGCTCGGCCACTTCGTAGGTCGCAGGGTTTGGCTGGACCTCTCGACGCTCCGCCGGCGCCCCACCCCGCGCCTCACGTGCGAGGACCGCACGCGGCGCTGGCCGCACGAGGCGGTGGCGCGAGGCGCCGTCTCGGTCTCCGAAGCAGAGGCCGCGCAGCGGCGGTGGCGCTAGGCGCCGTCTCGGTCTCTGACACCGTCTCGGTCTCTGACACCGTCACCGTCACGGACACCGTCACCGACACCGACACCGTCACTGCCGCCGTCGTGTACGTTCCCGCCCATGCAGGTCCGCACCCACCTCGGCATCTCCCACGCCCTCTGCGGCGAGCCCCTCGAGCTCTCCGAAGGCCGCGCCCTCACGCGTTTCGTCACCACCGCCGAAATGGGCGCCGACGACCGGGGCCTCGTGCACGGCGGCTTCGTCTTCGGTCTCGCCGACCACGCCGCGATGCTCGCGGTCAACGATCCTCTCGTCGTGCTCGGCTCGTCCGAGGTGCGCTTCCTCGCGCCCGTGAAGGTCGGCGACACGGTGATCGCGCAGGCCGAGGTCCGCGAGACCAAAGGAAAGAAGCGTGTGCTCGAGGTCGTCGCGCGGGTCGGAGAGCGCGAGGTGCTCGCGGGAACGATGACCGCGTTCGTGCTCGACAAACACGTGTTGGACTGAGGGGCCTTCTCGTTCGGCGGGCGTCGGCACGGGCACGGGCGCGGGCAGGAGCACGGCCGGGCACGGGCACGGGCACGAGCACGGCCGGGCACGGGCGCGCCCCCCATCGCCCCCGCTTCTTGCTGCCCGCGCGCACCCGGAGTAAACGCGCTCCCCCATGGCGCTCGATCCGAATTCCGTCGGCCGGACCACTCCGGAGCTCATCCACGAATACGAGTGGCGCGACGTCGCGCTCTACGCCCTCGGGGTCGGCGCGACCCTCGACGAGCTCGACTTCCTCTACGAGAAGCGCGGGCCCAAGGTTCTGCCGAGCTTCGCCGTCATCCCGACCTTCGCGGCCTGCGAAGCGCTCTTCGAGGCGGTCGGCGGCGACTTTCGCGGCGTCGTGCACGGCGCGCAGAAGATCACCCTGCACGCGCCCTTCGAGCCGAGCGGCAAGCTGGTGACCGTCGGCAAGGTCGCCGGCGTCTACGACCTCAAGCGCCTCGCGCAGGCGGTCTTCACGACCGAGACCCGCGACGCCAAGGGCACCCTCCTCTGCGAGACGGAGTGGCTCATTCTCTACCGCTTCGACGGCGGTTTCGGCGGCGCACGCCCGCCGGCGAGCCCGAAGCTTCGCCCGCTCGAGCGCGACGCGGACTTCACCCGCGAAGAGAAGACGAGCCGCGAGCAAGCCGCGCTCTACCGCCTCAGCGGCGACCTCAACCCGCTGCACGTCGACCCGGAGCTCGCGACCGAGGTCGGCTTCGACCGCCCCATCCTTCACGGCCTGTGCACCTTCGGGTACGCGGCGCGCGCGCTGCTCCACAGCCGCTGCGGAGGCGATCCCACGCGGCTTCGGGAGCTCTTCGGTCAGTTCAAGCGCCCGGTCTGGCCGGGCGACACCTTCGTCACGCGCGGCTGGGACGAAGAGGATCGTGTGCTCCTCACCACCGAGACCCGCGAAGGCGAAGACGTCGCGTTCACGGGCTACGCGCGCGTCGTGTGAGCACGCGGCTCCTGCTGCCGCTCCTCCTCGCGTGCGGAAGCTCGACCTCGACGGGCGCGGGGCTCGACGCGGCTTTCGACGCCGGCTTCGACGCCGGCTTCGACGCGAGCTTCGACGCCTCGAGCGACGTCGGCCCGGTCGACGCGTCGTTCGACGCGACCCCCGACGCAGCGGACGCCACCGAATCCCCCGACGCGTTCGTGGACGCCGGCACGTGCCCCGAGGTGCGGGTCGGCGGCTACGTCCTCGACGGCGCCGTCCCCGCGAGCTGCCCGCCGGGCGACGGGGAGGGATCGCCGGAGCCGGTGATCTCGCTCGACGCGCCCTGTCGTCTGCGCGTGAACCCCGACCCGGTCGTCGAGGACCGCCTCCGACTCGAAGGCACGCTCGACGTCGACGCCGAGGGTCGACTCTTCGGAACGCTGCGGCTCAACGGCGTGGAGACCGAGTGCGCCGGCGCGCTCGAAGGCGACGTACCGGAAGACCGCGTGCTCGTCCTCGATTGCGGCGACTGCGACGTGCGCTTCCGTCCGCGGCGTTGAGAGCACGTCCCACTTGCACGGATCCAATCCGTGCGAGTGGAGGCGTCGCTCGGTGGTGGGAGGGGGCCCGATCCGGGAGCACGCCGCCCCTTGAGGAGAAGGAAGAGCATGAATCATGCGACTGATTCGTGCTCTGAAACGACGAGGAGCCCCGCGGTCGGCGAGGCTCGTCGTGCCGAGGTCCGCGATGGAATCAGCTCTCGCGCGGGACGACCTCGCAGCTGACGATCGTCTGACCCGAGGTCGGCGCGGCGGTCGCCGACGCTTGCGCCGGACCAGTGGTCGCCACGGCGGGGGTCGCGAGGGAGGTCACGTCACACTCCGCGCGAAGCACCACGAAGCCTCGCGGCTGGTCGACGAGCGACTCCTCGACCGTCACCAGGAGCGAGAGGTCCGAGCGCGGCATCTGCGCCACGAGCTGCGCGACGTCGGCTTCGTCGTCGTACGAGAGCGTGCCGAGACGCTCGTAGGTCTCGCTGTCTTCCGCTCGCCACCACGCGACGTAGCGCGCGCTCTCCCCGTCGCGCACGTAGCGCTCGGGCGGCGGCGCGTCTTGAAGCGAGACCTCGATCTCACCGGGCGCGGCGGTGGGGGTGGTGTGAGTCTCGGCTCCTCGGGCACAGCCGAGGAGCGGAAGGAGCACGAAGAGGGGTCGTAGGCGGGTCATGCCGAACGAAGTTGCAGTGCCCGTTCCGCCCACGTTCACGGGCGAGCGGCCCCGCGCCGCGACCAGACGTCTCGCCCGTGGCAGGTCGCCACGACGGTCGACCGCGCGCCGTCGCGTGCCAGACTCCGCCGTCCATGGCCAAGCCCCCCGTTCGCGTCGACCTCGCGCTGCACCCCGACGTGCTCCTCGACGACCGCGCGTTGCGCGCGGCGGCGGTGAACGAAGCACGCGTGCGTGACGCCGACGTGCGTGCGGTGCGGGTGATTCGTCGTGCGATCGACGCACGCCGTGGCCGCGTGCTCGTGCAGACGCTCGTGGAGCTCGACTTCGAGGCGCCGAAGGACCAGCCCGTTCTGCCGCTCGATCTTCCGACCCTCGACGGCGCGCCGCCGGTGGTGATCGTCGGCGCCGGCCCCGCCGGACTCTTCGCCGCCTGGGCCCTCGCCCGTCACGGCGTCCGCAGCGTGATCGTCGAGCGCGGCAAATCCGTGCGACCGCGCCGACGCGACCTCGCCGCGCTCACCCAACGCGGCGCCTTGAACCCCGAGAGCAACTACTGCTTCGGCGAAGGCGGCGCCGGCACCTTCAGCGACGGCAAGCTCTACACGCGCAGCAGCAAACGCGGCGACGTCGAAGCCGTGCTGCGCGCCTTCGTCGCCTACGGCGCCAACCCCGACATTCTCGTCGACGCGCGCCCACACATCGGCACCAACAAGCTGCCCGGTGTCGTCACCGCGATGCGCGAGCACCTCGAGTCGGCCGGCGTCGAGGTGCTCTTCGAGACGCGGGTCGACGCGATTGCCACCGCGGGCGGCCGCGCGACCGGCGTCGTGCTCTCGGACGGTCGCGTGCTCGAAGCACGCGCGGTCATCGTCGCTCCCGGCCACAGCGCCCGCGACGTGCAGCGTTTCGTCGCCGACGCGGGCGCGCGCGTCACCTTCAAGTCGTTCGCGATCGGCGTGCGCGTCGAGCACGCGCAGAGCTTCGTCGACCGCCTCCAGTTCGGGCCGCTCGCGGGGCACCCCGTCCTCGGCGCCGCGTCCTACCGGATCGTCGAGCGCGCCTGCGGCACCGGCATCTTCTCGTTCTGCATGTGCCCCGGCGGCTTCGTCGCGCCCGCCGCCACCGAGCCGGGCGGCCAGGTCGTCAACGGCTGGAGCCCGAGCAAACGAAACGGCAAGTTCGCCAACAGCGGCTTCGTCACCGAGATCGGCCCCACGCAGCTCGCGGCGTTCGGCTTGGATCCCGAAGACCCCTTCGCAGGTGTGGAGCTGCAACGCCGCATCGAGCGTCGCGCGTACGAAGCCGGCGGTGGCGACTACGTGGCGCCCGCGCAACGCATCGCGGACTTCGTCGAACGCCGCGCCTCGAGCTCGCTCCCCGCGACGAGCTACCCGCGCCCCGTCGCCTCGGCCCGCCTCGACGACGTGCTCGAATCGCTCGCCGAACCGCTCCGCCAAGCGCTGCTGCAGATCGACCGCAAGATGCGGGGCTACGCCCGCGGCGACGCCGTCGCGCTCGGCGTCGAGTCGCGCACCAGCTCGCCCGTGCGCATGGAACGCGACCGCGAAACCCTCGAATCCGTCGGCCTCGCGGGGCTCTACCCCTGCGGCGAAGGCGCCGGTTTCGCGGGCGGCATCATGAGCGCCGCGCTCGACGGCATTCGCGTCGCGGACGCGATCGCGCGTCGTTGAGTCTGCGGAGAAGTCTCTCCGCTGCCCGGTACCGTGCAGTGTTGGTGGCCTTCCTTCGGCCGATCATCCTATCCTCCCAACGTGTTTCGGTTCACCAAGCCGATCGCGCGAGATGCCTTGGCCGAACTACTGTGGCGTTCGGGGCTCACGCGACCTCGTCGATTGGACAAGCTCACGATCGTGACCTTCCACCGCGTTCTTCCAGCGAGCGCGCGCGATGAGTACCCGTTTCCCGAACTCGCCGTCACGCCCGAGGCGCTCGACTTCTTCGTCGGACACTTTCGTCGCCACTACGAGCTGACGACGTTGTCTCGCGGGTGGCGCACCCTGGTGGAGCAGCGTGCGACCCGACCCTTGCTCTGCATGACCTTTGACGACGGCCAGCGGGATAACGATGAGTTCGCGCGACCCGTACTGGAGTCGAACGGTTGCCTCGCGACGTTCTTCATCGCCACCGAGGCGGCCGAAAACGACGCGATGCTCTGGCACGACCGTGTGGGGTTTGCAGCGCGAGCGTTGCGTGAAAGAGCACCCTCACGCTACGCGCACGAGTTTCCGCACGGTGTCGCCGCCGCGTTGGAGCGCGCCAAGACGTGGCCTGCTGCTCGCCGTGAGGCCTGGGTCGAGACGATCGAATCCACCGCGGGTGGCTCGACTCGCCCGAGCTGGGACGGCCTGATCGACTTCGACCGCTTGAGAGCGCTTCATGCGGCCGGACACGAGATCGGGTCGCATTCGTGTTCACATCCAACGCTGCCGACCTGCGATGATGAGCGGTTGATGCGAGAGCTCGAGGGTTCGCGGGAGCGGCTACGTGCCGAAGGGCTCGGCCAAGTTCACACGCTCTGCTACCCCAACGGAGACCACGACGCACGCGTTCGAGCGGCTGCCTCGCGCGCGGGCTACACGCTTGCTGTCTCGACGGATTGGGGTTTGAACACGGGAAACTCGGATCCGTTCGCTCTACAGCGATGCGACATTCAGGTGGAGACGACACTCTCGCGCCTCGGGGGCCTGTCTTCAGCTCGGCTGGGATTGCGCCTTTCCGGTCTTCAACCCGGTCTCACCGGCCGGGCAATGGCATACTCATGAGTCAGCGAATCGGATACCTCACCAGTCAATACCCTGCCCCTAGCCACACGTTCATTCGACGTGAGGTCGAGGCGCTACGGGAGCAGGGAATCGAGCTCGACACATTCAGCGTTCGGCCCCCGAAGGACGACGAAGTGTCCTCGGCTCTCGAGCAGGACGAGCGCGATCGCACCTACTATTTGCTCCCCCCCGAGCCGCTCCCGATCGCGCGCGCGGTCGCGCGTGCTCTCGTGAAGAGGCCCAAGGCATTCGTTCGCACGCTTCGCCAGGCCTTCGAACATCGACCACCAGGAACTCGAGGGGCGGCGTACGCTGGCGTCTACTTTCTCGAAGCGATGCATCTGGCGGCCGCGCTCGACCAACGTGGCATCGACCACCTTCACAACCACTTCGCAAATTCGGCGGCCATCGTCGGTCACCTCGCCACCAGCTACCTGGACATCGACTGGAGCTTCACCGTCCATGGAATCAGCGAGTTCGACTACCCGGCGGGGCTCCTCCTCGGTGACAAGATTCGCAAAGCGAAGTTCGTGGCGTGCGTGAGCCATTTCGGCCGTTCGCAGGCGCTTCGTACCGTGGAGCCCTCGCTCGGCGACAAAATGATCATCGTGCGCTGCGGGGTGGCTCTCTCTCAGATGCCGCAGCGGCACCGACGTGATGACGGCCGATTCCGGTTTGTCTCGGTGGCGCGCCTCTCTCCCGAGAAGGGACACGTGGGACTCATCAAAGCGTTCGCCCGGGTCGCTCGCGAACGACCGGAGGCTGATCTTCTGTTGGTGGGCGAGGGGCCTCGGCGACCGATCATCGAGGCAGCGATCGCCGAGCACGGACTCGCCGATCGCGTACGCCTACTCGGTCAGATGACCGAACGGGACGTACTGACGGAGGTCGCCAACTCCGACGCGCTCGTCGTCTCGAGTCTCATGGAAGGCTTGCCGGTCGTCCTGATGGAGGCGATGGCGATCGGTGTTCCGGTGATCGCCCCAGCAGTAGGGGGCATCCCCGAGCTCGTGGAGCACGACGTCACCGGGTTGATCTTCACCGTTTCGAACTGGAATGGGCTCGCCTCGCGGATGCTCGCCCTGGCGTCGAACATCGAGCTTGGCGACCGCCTCGCGGTCGCTGGCCGGCGACGGGTCGAAGAGGAGTTCGACGTCCGCCGCGCGGTCGAGCCGCTGCGAGCACGCTTCGGGTAGTTGGCGTCGACACTCGTCCGCAACGTGCCAGAGCACGGGGGAGCTCGTCGAACGAGCCCGAATGCGCAGGCTGTTGGGTCCGAGCGTGGTTCGTCGCCTACGAGGCGCCTCAGCGGCACTCGTCGTCGGTGTCCGGACAGGCGAAGCGCACGTGCGCGTGGTCGCGGTGTCGCGGGTAGTGCCGCACCACGCCGAGCGGATACGCCGGCCCGTGGGGGTACTGAAACCAGCGCGAGAGCTGGGCGCGCGAGTAACCGCGTCGACGGCCTTCTTCGTAGAGCGGCGCCTGCAGCGCGTAGTCGAGGAAGACCGCTTCGAGGCGCTCGTTCTTCAGCCAATGCTCGAGCAGCGTGAAGGTGCGCTCGACGTCGATGTCGTCCGGGTTCATGCGACGCATCGGGCAGAGACGGTCGGCGCAACGCCGCTGGTAGATCGAGATGTCGACGTCGCGGCCGCTCTGGTGGCTGCGGTGCCCGTTCATGTAGCCGCCCTCGCGAAGGCTGACGTCGTGCACGCGAATGCGCGGGCTGCGCGGGTGGCGGTCCTGGACCTCCTGCACCGCGTCCTGCATCCAGAGCACGGTCTCGAGGGTCCCGTAAGCACGCGACGCGTCCCGCACGTAGTAGCCGGGATGTTGCGGCAGCGGCTCGGCATCCACGAGCCGTCCGCGGTTCGGCGCGCCGACCGACGCCGACACGCTCGCGGGCACGGTGGACCAGATCACGACGGTGCGGCCGGCGCGAAACCCACGGCGAAGCCCGGGGTTCCAGCGCTGGAGGTCACGCACGCTGACGCGGTGACGCTCCGCGAGCCGACCGAGCGTCTCGCCGCGTCGCACGACGTGCTCGATGCGCATCGTGCCTTCCGCGACCGGCACTCGAATCGAACGCCCCGCCGTGACGCGGTCCGGCCGAAGCCCGGGGTTGATCGCGAGAAGCTCGGCGACGGTGGTGTCGTGGCGCACGGCGACGTGACTGAGCGTGTCGCCACGCTGAAGCACGTAGCTCGGAAGGTCGCGCCGCGGCGCTTCGCTCGTCGCGTCGGACGTCGTGGTCGGCGCCTCCGCTTCACGCGTCGGCTCCTGCGCACGCCGCGCGCGCTCGGCACGGTTGAGCCGCGCTGCGTTGGCCGTCGCGACCACCCGCGGCTCCTCGTCGCTCGAAGTCTCTTCGGGCTCCGGCGTCGGCGCCACACGCTCCGGCGTCGGCCCGTCGTCTTCGTCGCCGCTCTCGCCGTCGCCGACGACGAGCTCTTGTCCGACGAGGATGCGGTCGCCCTCGAGCCCGTTCCACGTACGCAGCTCTTCGACCGTCACGCCGAAGCGGACCGCCAAGGCGCTGAGCATGTCGCCCGCCTGCACGCGCCACGTGACGCGATCGGCGCGCGCCGAGGAGGTCCCCAGCAGCAGCGCGCAGAGCGCGAACGCGAATCGCCAACGTCGAGCCACGTCCTCCGGGTAGAACGCTGAGGGCTCGGTGGTCCAGAAAACGGCGGGTCGGTTCGTCGGTGGCGGTGGCCGTGGCCGTGGCGGTGGCCGTGGCGGTGGCCGTGGCGGTGGCCGTGGCGCGCCGCGCCGTCTCTGTCTCTGAGGCCGCGGAGCGGCGGTGGCGCGAAGCGCCGTCTCGGACTCC
>JACKEH010000023.1 GCA_020633125.1 Sandaracinus sp.
GGGCGGAGCGCGCCCAGGCGGATCACGTGTTGGGTTGCGCCGTCGGTGCCGAGCACGGGCGCGCCGAGCGCGTCGGGGGCTTCGCCGAAACACACCCGACCTCGGCCCGCGCCCGCGGTGCGAAAGACGACGGTGACGGAGGTCGGCGTGAGCGTCTGCAAGTAGGGCGTGCGCGCTTGGGCGCTCGCCGTGACCGGGAGCAGGGTCGGGAGTGCGAGCGCGGTCACGAGCACGACCGCGAGGCAGAGCGGCAGGCGGCTCATCGGGCACCTCCACGAATCGACGGCGAGAGCACCGCGACGTGGCGCTCGGCTTCGGTCGCGTCGTCGGTGCGGCCGAGCGCGTGTGCGACGAGCGCCGCTTCGCGCCAAGCGCCGAGGGAAGGGCGCCGACGGGCACGTGCGAAGGCGAGCTCGTGGGTTTGCGCGAGCTGCAGGGCGGCTTCGGCGCTGCGGCCGAGGAGCACGAGGAGCCGCGCGCGATGGAGACCCCGGCGAATCGGGGCGAGACGGGGGGCCGCGTCGAGCGCTCGGAGCGCTTCGTCCGGCGCACCGACCCGTTCGAGCGACTCGACCAGGCGCCAGCGAACGAGCGCCGACTCTCCCATCGTGGAGAGCGCTTCTCGGCACGCTCGCACCACTTCGCCGTCACGGTGAAGCGCGCGCAACGCGTCGATGCGACCCATCGCGCGCACGACGGTCGGGGCTGCGTAGAAGGCCGCGGCCCAATCCTGCGCGGCACGCTCGTGCTCTCCGAGGTGGGCGAAGAGTCGAGCACGAAGGTCGTACGCGGCAGGGTCCGAAGCACCCGCCAGGTGCGCGTCGAGGAGCGCCAGCGCCGCTTCGTCGTGGCCGCGAAGGGCCTCGGCTTCGGCGCGAAGGAGGCGCGTCGCGCTCGGGTCACCGGTGAGCGCGTCGAGCACGTCGAGGTCGAGCAACGCTTCGTGGGCGCGTTCGGCGTCGAGCCAGAGCGCGACGCGAGAGCGTCGAAGCCGCGCATCGGTGGGCCGGGCCTCGATGGCCACGCTCACCTCCGCCAGATCCTCGTCGATCGGATCGTTCGCGCGCGCCGGCGCGGACACTCCGAGGGCGACGAGGACGGTCCACACCACCGTCCCTCGCATCGCCCAAGTGTCCGTCGTCGCTCGAAGGTGGGCAAGACGACCCGCGCAGGGTTGCCGAAGCGTGACGTGGGGCAGGCTCGTGTGAGGTGGCTTCGCGGCCCGAGCTCAGCGGAAGAACCGACGCGTCTCCATCTCGATGACGTCGAGCGAGCGCGTGAGCGCGTGATCGTCGTCGACCTCGACCAAGGTCACGTTCGCGCGCCCGTGGCTCCATCGTCGCGAGCTCTCGACCGGGACGGTCTCGTCGCGGGTACCGTGAATGACGAGCACCGGGCAGGTCGGGGTCGGTTCTTCGACGTTCTCCCACGACTCGCGGAGAAACGCGTGGTGCACCGCGACGGGAGTGCCGGTCGCGTCCGGGATCGCGAGCTCGCCGTCGCGCTCCCATTGCAGCAAGGCGTCTTCGCCGAGCCGCTCCGTCCAGCGCTCGGCGAGCCGAAACCCCGGGCAGAGCAAGACGAGGCGGTCGACTCGCGCGGGGCGAAGCTCGGCCCAACGCGCCGCGAGCCACCCACCGAGCGAGGAGCCGATCAGACGCCATGGCTTGTTGCGGTCGCCGAGCTCGTCCATCGCGTCGAGGTGCGCGAGCATCGCGCGGTGGCTGAGCTTGGCGAAGCTCGGGCGGTTGAGGTCCGGAAGCCAGAGCTCGATGCCGGAGCGCGCGAAACGCTCTCGAAGCGCGAGGCCCTTCTTCGACGACGCGCTCGACGCGAAGCCGTGCAGATACGCGTAGCGGAAGTGCGTGTTCACGCGCGAAGCCTACCGCGTCCTCGCGCGCGCCGCTTTCGTGCAGCCTGGTGCGCAGTTCTCCGCGCTTCGCGTGCACCGCGAAGCGAGTCCACGGCGCTCGCGCGCTCGAGGCGTGGGCGGGGTGTGGGCGGAGCGTCGGGAGGTCCAGCAGAAACCCGCGGCCTCCGTAGTGGCTGAGCGAAGCGAAGTCCGGAGGTGGTCGCCCTGCTCGACCGGACAGAGCGGAGCCCGCACCCCGCACACGCCGCCTCCTCGGTAGCCCTTCAGCTCACCGGGTCGTCGTTTCGTGCTTGCTCGACGTCACGGCGTCTCTCAGAGGCGGAAGCGGCCTTCGGTCACGTCGCCCCACGTCGTCGCGTCGAGCGGCAGGTAGCCGGCGTCGCTTCGCACGAAGAGTGGATCGGTGACCTGCGAAGGATCGACGCCTTCGTTGCGTAGGCCGTTCTTCTGAATCTTGAACGTGCCCGTCGTCGCGAGCGAGGAGAGCACCCGCACGAAACGTGGCTGCGCGTACGAGGGGAGCTCCTGCGCGGTCTTCCAGAACGCGTCGGCGTCGAAGGCCGACCCGGGCTCGAGCACCACCGCGGCCAGGCCGGCTTGGCCTTCGTTGCCAGGCACCCGCACGCCGACGACGGTCGCCTCGGCGATCGAGCTCGCGCTCGTGAGCACGTCGGCGACCTCGGCAGTGGAGACGTTCTCACCCTTCCAACGGTAGGTGTCGCCGATGCGGTCGACGAAATAGAAGAAGTCGTCTTCGTCGAAGCGAAGGAGATCGCCGCTGCGGAAGTAGCGGTCCCCCTTCAGAAAGACGTCGGTGAGCACCTTCTTCTGCGACGCGGACTCGTCGGTGTAGCCACGGAACTCGGTCGCGGGCGTGAGGGGGCGTTCGGGAAGGCGCACGAGCAGCTCGCCCACCTCGCCGCGCTCGCACGGAACGAAGAAGCCCCTCTCGTCGCGCAGGTGCTCGCCGCGCTCGACGTCGTAGCGGACGAGGGTCATCCACCCGGTGCGACGGAGCGGCACGTGCCCGACCGAGCCGACACGGCCGGTGAGGTTCACGATGAAGCCTGGTGCTTCGGTCGCGGCGTAGAACTCGCGAATCATCGGGATGCCGAAACGCTCTTGGAACGCGGGCCAGACGTCCGGCCGCAGCCCGTTGCCGCCGGCGATGCGCAGCGGGTTGGGGCGCTCGAGCGGATGCTCGGGGGAAGCGAGCAGGTAGCGGCAGAGCTCGCCGATGTAGAGCATCGCCGTCGCACCGTAGCGGTGAACGTCGGGCCAGAACGCGCGCGCGGAGAAGCCGTCGCGAAGCGCCATCGGGGTGCCGGTGGTGAGGCAGGCGCCGCCGCCCAACATCAACGCGCTCGCGTGGTAGAGCGGGAGCACGCTGTAGAGCACGTCGCCCGGCTGAAACGCGAAGACCGCGTAGCCGAAGCCCGCGCCGGCGAGGACCGCGCGTGCATGCGAGATTCGGCAGGGCTTCGGCAGACCGGTGGTGCCCGACGTGTAGATGTAGACGAAGTCGCCTTCGTCGGTGGTGGGCGCGGGCGGGTAGGGGGTGCTCGGTGTACGTGCCAGCGCGTCGGTCGCGTCGTGCTCGTCGCTCGCGCGATCGACCCTCTGCAGGGCGTCGCCGTAGACGTGTACCGGAGGAAGGTCGTGCCCGTCGCGTCGCAACGCACGCAGAGGTTCCACCAGAGAGGCGTGCACGACGACGACACGGGCTTTGGCGCTCGTGATCGCGTGGTGGAGCGGGCGACCTTCGAGGTGCGTGTTGACGAGCGCGGCCGTCGCGCCGGCGCGTGTGGCGCCGAGGACCCAGCCGAAGTAGTCGGGCGCGTTCGGACCCAGGAGGGCGATCACGTCGCCACGCGCGACCCCGGCACGCTCGAGCATCCACGCGACGTCCGAGGTGCGCCGATCGAGGTCCGACCAGGTCCAGCACGTGTCGTCGTGCAGGAACGCGGTGCCGTTCGGATCGCGACGCGCGTTGCGGCGGGCGGCGCTCTCGAGCGTTCCTCCGAGCAAGGTTCGGACGAACCACGGGGCGGTGCCGGTCGCGACGGCCGGCAACGCGCTCAGTTCGGCGAGCCATGCGTCGCGAAAGGGGGCTCGAGATGCGCCACGCGCGACGTCTTGGGCGGTTTCGACGAGCGCGCGTGCGGTGCGGAAGGGCGCCAGGAAGTCCATCGGTCGCGCGAGGGTAGCGCGGTCCTTTCGGGCGCGTCGCGCTCGGGTGGCGATCGCGCCAGCACGGGCCACCCAGCACGACACCTCGACCGCGCTTCGGCCTTCGCCCACGCGCCGTCGGTGCGTGTGTGAGACGAAGTGCCGCGGTGGAAAAGTGAATGGTGTTGCGTCCGTGGGGCCCCCGACACGACGTCCACGGACCTCGAGCGCGGGGCATCCTCGTGGTCATGTGACACACGCTTTGGACGACGATGCTCTCGCTCTCGTGTCTGCTCGCGGTCGGTTGCGGCAAGGACGAGAAGGGGCCCTGCACGTTGGGCTCGAACGACGGCTGCGACGACGGTTTGGTCTGCGAAGAGGTGGTGGGCGGCGAGAACGCCTGCTTCGGACCGGTGACGGTCGAAGGCCGCGTCTTCGACACCGCGGACGACTCCGGAATCGGAGGCGCGACGGTGGTCGCGCTCGACGCGAACGGCGGCGCGCGCAGCACCGTGGTGCGCAGCGCGGCCGACGGGACGTACTCGCTGCCGGTGCCGACGCGGCGCGACGCCGAAGGGGCGCCCGTGGACGACGCGGTGACGCTTCGCGTGTCCGCCTCGGGCTACCAGACCTTTCCCACCGCGCCTCGCACCGCGCTTCCGCTTCAGCTCGGCGACGCCGTCGCGAGCGACGACGGCTACGTGCTCATGAACGCGACCTCGGACGTCGGGTTGATCTCGCTCGCGACCGCGGGCGGCACGATCGAAGGCGTCGTGGACGGGCCGATCGAGCTCGTCGGCGGTGTGCTCGTCGTGGCGGAGCAAGGCGGCGTCGCGGTGTCCAGCGCGGTCACCGGATCGGACGGCGACTTCGTGCTCTTCAACGTGCCGAACGGCAGCACGAACGTGGCGGGCTATCGCGCCGGGCTCGTCGTGACGCCGGAGAGCGTGGACGCGACGGGCGCGGTCACGGGCGTGGTGCTCGGGGGCAGCGCCGACGGTGTCGCGAACGTCTCGGGCTCGGTGAACATCGTCGCCGGGCGGTTCGGTCGCGAGCGTGATCCTCGCCGTCGCGTCGACCTTCGACGCCGACGCGGCGCGCGGCGAAACTCCCGCGGGGTTGCGGGTCGCCAACGTCACGGGCGCGTTCACCTTCGAAGGCGTGCCGCCGGGACGCTACGCGGTGCTCGCGGCGTTCGAGAACGACGGCCTCGTGCGTGACCCCGACACCAGCATCGCGGGCACCGACATCGTGTTCGTCGACGTGGCCGGTGCGGACGTGACGCTCGACACCAGCTTCAAGGTGACCGAGGCGCTCGCGGTTCGTTCGCCGGGCGCGGCAGGCGTGGAGACGGTCGGCGCGGGCGACCCGACCTTCACGTGGGCCGACGACTCGAGCGAGGACGGCTACGAGCTCGTCGTGGTCGACGCGTTCGGCGACGTCGTGCACACGGCGGACGTCGGGGGCGTCAGCGGCAGCGCCGACGTGACCTACACGTGGAGCGGCGCCGCGCTCGAGGCCGGCATGATCTACCAGTTCCGCGCGAAGAGCTTCCGCGAGCGCGCCGCCCGCACGTACATCAGCGCCACCGAAGACCTGCGCGGGGTGTTTCTCTACCAACCCTGAGCGAACGATCGCGCATGAAGAACGCGTCGGGCCTTCCCCCGGCGCGTTTTTTCGTCGGTGGAAGCCACGCGGCGGACGCCCCGCGCACGACCCCGCGTATGCTCCGCGCGATGCGATGGCTGCTCGTTCTCGCGCTCGTCGGACTGTGGGCATGCGGTGCGAGCCCACCCCCGCTCGAAGCGCACGAACGCGCGTTCGCGGCCGAGCGTGGGGTGGTCGCGATCGACGGGCTGCGCTGCGAGCTGCCAGTCGAGCGTTTCGTCGCCGTCGAGGCGCGCTTCGAGCACGCGACGATCTTTCTCGAAGCCGCCCCGATGGGGGCGTCGCTCGAGAGCTTGGCCGACGACGAGGCCGAGACCCTCGCGCTCACCACCGGCGCGGAGGTTTCACGTGCGCGAGCGTTCGTGGGCGCGCGGCCCGCGGTCGCGCTCACGGCGGGCGCGCGGCACTCCCTCGTCGCGATGACGACGCCGTGGCGCGTCTTGCGAGCGCGTGGGGATCGCGGCGTCGCCCTCGGCGAAGGGGAGGCGCGGCTCGGCGACTTGCGCTTCGTGCCGCCAGGGTCGGTGCGCGAGGTGATCCTTCGCGGCGCCGCCGAGGTGCTCACGCTTCGGCCCGGCGAGCCTTTGCCGGCCGAATGCGACGAATGACGTGAAACGCCAACTGCCAGCCCCACGTCGTGGAGCTGGCAGCCGTGAGCACCGTCGCGCGGCGTTCCGTGAGCGGCGCGTCGTGAGCGCCGTCGCGGCGCTCAGCGCGCGCAGTAGGGGACGTAGTCGCCTTCGCAGGTCGGCGCGCCGTTCGGTCCACACGTCGGCTGACCACCGCCCGGGCACACGACCTGGGACTCGTTGGCGAGGACACACGCCTCGACGTCGTGGCCGGGCGTGGCGCACACGAGCATGCGCTGGTCGTCCGGGTCGTCTTCGAGGTGAAGGTCTTGGCAGGCGGGCTGGCATCCGTCGCCGCTGATGCGGTCGATGCCGTCGCTGCAACCGACGAGGGAGAGAAGGGCGAAGAGAGCGAGGATGCTGCGCATGGTGTCCCGGAGTCTGCGAGGTCTGAAGTCGTCGGCGGTGGAGTCGGTCGCGAACGCTCGAGAGCGAACGACGCTCGTCGTTCCTCCCCCGCAGGTCCTGCGGGAGAACGCCGCCCGCGGTCTACCCCAAGGCCGTCACGAGGCCAAGCCCGCGTGGTTCGGAGCCCGGCGGGCGGCCCACGGGCGCGCCTTTTCGAGCTGCGCCGCGAGCCGGAAGAGCGTCGCCTCGTCGCCGAAACGCGCGGTGAACATCGTGCCGATCGGCAGGTTCTCGGCGTTCCAGAAGAGCGGCACGTTCATCGAGGGCTGACCCGTGAAGTTCGCGACCGGCGTGAAGGGGATGAACGCGAAGACGTCGCGCAGCGTGCGCTCCAGCAGGCCCGGCAGCTTCAGCGCGCCACGCAGGTTCAGGGCCTTCACGAAGTCCTGCACCTTGCCTTCGAGGCCCTTCGGACGGAGCGCACCGACCTCGAGCGGCGGACGGCCCAGGGTCGGCGTGAGGATCACGTCGTAGTCCCCGAGGCGATGCGCGAGCCGTCTCGTCTCCGTCTGCAGGTCGCGAATCGCGAGCAAGGTGGTGGCGCCGTCGAACGAGCGACCCATCTGAGCGCCCAGCCAGGTCGCGGTTTCGAAGTCGGCGGGTCGCGCCTTCTTCCCGAGCCGTCGCGCGCCTTCGTCGATCTCCGCCGCGGTGTTCGCGCTCACGACGGTGAAGAAGCTCCGCGTGAGGTGCTCGCGATCGTGCTGCGGGCGGACCTCTTCCACGTCGTGGCCGAGCTCTTCGAGCAGCTTCGCGGCGTCCTTCACGGCGGCGATGCAGTCGGGGTGCACGTCGCCGAGCATCGCGGCCTCCCAATGGAAGCCGATGCGAAGGCGCCCCGGCTCGCGGGTGGTCTCTTCGAGGAAGGGACGCGTCACCGTCGGCGCGTGGTAAGGCGCGTAGGGCTCGGCGCCGATCGTCGCGTCGAGCGCGGCCGCGCTGTCGCGCACGCTGCGGCTGAGCACGTGCTCGATCGCGAAGCCACTCCAGCCTTCGCTCGCGGTGGGCCCGGTCGGGGTACGTGCGCGGGTCGGCTTGAGGCCGAAGATGCCGCAGCACGACGCGGGGATTCGAATCGAACCGCCGCCGTCACCGCCATGCGCCATGGGGACGATGCCCGCGCCGACCGCCGAGCCGCTGCCGCCCGAGCTGCCGCCAGGCGTGCGCTCGAGCTTCCACGGGTTGCGGGTCGGGCCGTGCAGATCGGTCTCCGTCACCGGCAGGAGCCCGAGCTCCGGCGTGGCCGTCTTCGCGACCGCGACGAGTCCCGCCTTTCGGTAGCGGACGTAGAGCTCGCTGTCGCGATCGGCGGGCATGCCCGCGAAGAAACGCGAGCCGCTCGAGGTCGGCACGCCACGCACCGTCTGAAGCAGATCCTTCAGCAAGAAGGGCACGCCCTGAAAGGGGCCCGTCGAGGGCTGCGCCGCGCGCGCTTGCTCGTACATCGGGTGCACCACGCAGTTCAGGCGCGGGTTCACGCGCTCGATGCGGGCGATGCACTCCTCGACGAGCTCGGAAGACTTCACGTCTCCCTTCTTCACCAGCTCGGCCAGACCCAAGGCGTCGTAGTCGTCGTACTGCGCGAACATGCGCGCGAGGGTACACGCTCCGGAGCCGGAAACGGGGCCGTGGAACCGACGGCGGTACGCTCGGCGCGGCGTGGAACGGAAGCCGCGCGCTCGGCCGGTGTCGAAGAGAGCGCGCTCAGCGCGGCGCGACCGCGTCGACCTCTCGAAGGTGGGTGTCCACGAGGTGGGTCAAAACGTCCGGGACCTCGAGCATCGGCGTGTGCCCGACCTCGTGCAGCTTCGCGAAGGCGACGTCGGGCAGACGCTCGGCGAGCTCTTCGCAGCTCGCCAGGAAGGCATGGTCGCGTCGCCCGACCACGACCAGCGAGGGCGCGCGAAGCGAAGCGAGGGCGTGAACGGTCTCGGGTTGATCGGCGATCGCGCGAAGCATCGCGTGAAGTGCGACCGGGTGGACGTGCGTGGGTCGGGGAAGCGGCTTGCGCGCGAGCCCCATCTGCTTCCGCGCGCGGCTCAACAGGCGACGCCAGGTCGGGCGCGGAGGGTCGAGCTCGCGACGCCGCGCGCTCGTGGCGACCAACACGAGCGCACGCAAGCGCTCGGGAAAGTCGACCGCGAAGCGCAACGCGATCATGCCTCCGAGCGAGTGGCCGAGGACGTCGACACGATCGAGGCCGAGGGCGTCGAGCAGCGCCACGAGGTCACGCGCGAGGGTCGGCATCGCGTAGTCCTCCACCCGCTCGCAGCCCGTCGAGCGGCCGTGGCCTCGAAGGTGGAAGAGCACCACCGGACGCGTCGCGCTCCAGCGTTCGGCGAGCGGGCGCCACTCGTGAAGCCCACCCGTGTAGCCGTGCACCACGACCAAGGGCACGCCCTTCGTGGGGCCGAGGCGCTCGACCTCGAGCTCCACCCCGCTCTGCAGAGAGACCTGCACGCGCGAGGTGGTACCAGCCGCGGCGTGCGCTGACGAGCGCTCGGATCTTCGCGTCGTGTCACAGGCCGCGGAGCACGCTCCGTTCGATCCCCGCGGCGCCGAGCGCGACCCGCAAGCGGCCGAGCCGTGAGGCCAGGGTCTCGTAGGTCTGCCGGGCTTCCGCGTCGGGCCACGCGCGACGTGCGCGCGCGAGCTCGCTCGCGAGCTGACGGCGTTCACGCCGCAGGAGCGCACCGAGTGGGCGTCGAAGTCGCCGCAACGCCGCTTCGGCTGCGGCGAAAGGCCACCGCGCGCTCGACCAATCGCGGCACTCGTGGTGCACGAGCCGTGGGTAATCGGCGACCCAATAGCGAAGGCGTACGGGCTCGCCACACACACAACACGTAGAGCTCAGGTGCGGAGGCTCGGTGGGTTCCACGTCGCGCACCATGCACGGTCCCTGCGACGTCTTGCGGTGCGCCGAGTTGGAGCGAGCTCCGGTCCGGGGCAGGGCGCTCGCGGGCACGTCGTGGGGTCGATAGACCCTTTTTGGGGACGTTCGACGGTCGCGAGGAGAGTCGCAAAAGAAGACGTGTTCGTGATTGATACAAAAAGAAAGTGACAAGTCGCTTTCTTTCGTCATCCTGTGGGCATGCCGGCCCCGCAACAAGCACGCGCCATCGCCACCCGGGAGCGACTGCTCGAAGCCGCGGCGGCGCTGCTCGCCGACGAGGGGCTTCGTGGCACCACGACGACCGCGGTCGCGACGCGCGCGGGGGTGTCCCAGGGCGCGCTCTTCAAGCACTTCCCGAGCAAGACCTCGTTGCTCGCGAGCGCGACGGAGGCGGTGCTCGCCGAGCTGGTGATCGCGTTTCGGCGTGGCTTGCCGAAGGACCTTCCGCCCTCGCTCGAGGCGCGCCTCTCGCTCGGGGTGCGCGCGCTCTGGAAGGTCTTCCGGATGCCGGCGATGCAAGGGCTCTTCGAGGTCTACCTCGCGGCGCGCACCGACGCGGAGCTGGGCGAAGCGCTCGAGCCGCTGCTGGTCGCGCATCGGCAGAACATCTTCGTGGAGGCGCGCCGGCTGGTGCCCGAGATCGCGAGCCAACCCGAGCTCGAGCCCGCGCTCGAGACCGGCGTCGACGCGGTCGTCTACGCGATGCAAGGCGTCGCGCTCGGGCTCTTCCGGAGCGACTCGCCGCGTGAGCGCGAGCACCTCGCGTTCTTCGAACGTCTCGCGCTGCAAGAGCTCGGCGCGGCGATGACGGACCTCGTGCCGCCACGAGGGGTGGGGGGGAACTGATGTCGGCGCTCATCTACTTCGCGATTCCAGCGTTCCTCGTGACCGTGCTGCTCGAGGCGTACTTCGTGACGAAGGCGCGCCGCGAAGGCGCGAAGCTGATCGGCTACGAGACGAAGGACACCTTCGCGAGCCTCGCGATGGGCGTCGGCAACGTGTTGATCTCGATGGTCACGAAGCTCGCGTGGATGCCGCTGTGGTGGGTGCTCTACGAGCACCGCCTCTTCGACTTGCCGACCGACGCGTGGTGGGTCTTCGCGCTGCTCTTCGTGTCGGAAGACTTTTGCTACTACGTCTTCCATCGCACGAGCCACGAGGTGCGCTTCTTCTGGGCTGCGCACGTCAACCACCACTCGAGCCAGCACTACAACCTCTCGACCGCGCTCCGGCAGACGTGGACCGGTGCGCTCATCGGCGGTGTCTTCTGGCTGCCGCTGCTCTGGCTCGGCTTTCATCCCGCGCTGGTGTTGATGCAGCAGGCGATCTCGTTGCTCTACCAGTACTGGATTCACGTCGAGTGGCTCGGAAAGCTCGGCCCCTTCGAGTGGATCTTCAACACGCCCTCGCACCATCGCGTGCACCACGGCAGCGACGCGCTCTACCTCGACCGCAACCACGGCGGCATCTTGATCGTCTGGGATCGCCTCTTCGGCACCTTCGAAGAAGAGCGCCACACGCCGACCTACGGCCTCACGAAGAACCTCGAGACCTTTCACCCGGTGAAGATCGCGTTTCACGAGTGGGTCGCGATCGGACGGGATCTGAAGAACGCGCGCTCGCTTCGTGAGGCCCTCGGCGTGGTCTTCGGGCCGCCCGGCTGGAGCGCGGACGGGAAGGGCGAGACCAGCGCGGTCGCGCGTGCACGTGCGAGCCAGGCGCTCGGTTCCGTCGAGGCGTGAGCCGTTCGGCGTCGTTCGAGTCGACGGTCGTCGTTCGACCGCTCAGCGCGGGACGAGGTAGTTGCCGCGGCTGGGGATCACGTGGCGGACGCCCCCGCGTGGATCCTCCACGTCGCCGCGGTAGCGCGGGATCACGTGCACGTGCAGATGGAAGACCGTCTGCCCCGCCGCCTCGCCCGCGTTGAAGCCGACGTTGTATCCGTCGGGGCGAAGCGTGGCGTCGAGCGCGCGCTTCACCTCGTCGACGAGGGCGAAGAGCGCGAGGCGTTCTTCGTCGGTGGTCTCGAAGAAATCCACGACGAGGCGCTTCGGGATCACGAGCGTGTGTCCTTCGGTCACCGGGTGCAGGTCCCGTAGCGCGAAGGCGAGCGCGTTCTGTGCGACCCAGCGCTCGCGAGGCACCGAGAGGAAGACGCTCACGCGCGGCTCCGTCGGCGGTGCAGCGCCCACGCGAGCAGGAGCAGCGCCAGCACCGAGGTGGCGCCGATCAGCTCACGCGCGTGTTGGCTGAACCACGGCAGCAGCGACTCGCGCCAGTGCACCTCGGCGCGTGCGCGTTGGTAAGGCGAACAGCCGAAGAGCACGAAGGCCAGTGGGGGTACGAGGGCGCGAGGGGTCATCGACGTACGGGGTATTTGGAGAGCTTTCGCTGCAACGAGCGGCGATGAATCCCCAGACGCTCCGCGGCGTGGCTGATGTTCCCGTGGCAGTCCGTCAGCACGCGCTGAATGTGCTCCCACTCCATGCGCGCGAGGGAGGGCGCTTCGACCTCGACCTCCGGTGGATCGGCGTCCGAGGGCAGATCCTTTCGCGCGAACGCCGCGAGGATCTCGTCGACGTCGGCCGGCTTGGTCAGGTAATGCGTGGCGCCGCGACGCACGGCTTCGAGGGCGGTCGCGATGCTGCCGTATCCGGTGAGCACGACGACGTTGGTGCACGGCTCGATCGCCAAGAGATCGCGCACGAGGTCGAGACCGCTCCCGTCGGGCATGCGGAGATCGACGAGCGCGAGCTCCGGCGCGTGCTCGCGTGCGACGCGCAGCGCTTCGGGCGGGCCGTTCGCTTGCCAGACCTCGTAGCCACGCGCCTCGAACGCGCGCGCGAGACGAGGGCGAAACACCTCGTCGTCGTCCACGACGAGCAGGGTGCTCGGGCCGTCGATGCCGCTCGACATGCGCGCAGTGTGCGCGAGTCGAGCCCGAAGCTCCATGCGGCAACGCGTCGCACCTCTTCGTGGGCGCCGTACGTTCGGCTCAGCGCCGAAGCCGAAGCGTCGCCGTCGTGCCCTCGCCCGGTGCGCTTCGCAGCTCGAGCGAGCCCCCGAGCGCTTCGGCGGTCGTGCGCGCGAGGAAGAGGCCGAGGCCCATGCCCGCGCCTTCGTGTTTCGTCGTGAAGAAGGGTTCGGTCGCACGTTCGAGGGTGGCGGCGTCCATGCCGGTGCCGTGGTCGCGCACGTCGAGGCGCTCGCCGTCGAACGCGAGCTCGACCGTGGCGTCGCTCGGGCTCGCGTCGAACGCGTTTTGCACGAGCACCTCGAGCGCTTGCAGGAGCGGCGCGCGTGGGGCCTCGAGCGTGCCTTCGCCGCGAACGACGAGCCGCGAGGCGCGGGACTCGGAGAGCTTCGCGCGCAGCTCGTCGGTCAGCGACGCGAACGCGAGTGGCTCCGGGCTGGCGCCGAGCACGTCGCCCGATTGCGCCGCGAGCGAATCGAGCACCGCGCGGCAGCGGCCCACCTCCGCGCGAATCAGCTGCGCGTCTTCGGCGAGCGGTCCCTCGAGCTGATGCGCGAGCTCTCCCGCGACCACCGCGATCGTCGCCAAAGGCGTCCCGAGCTCGTGTGCCGCGCCGGCCGCGAGGGTGGTCAGGCTCGCCACGCGTTCGGCGCGCGCAGCACGCTCGCGTTCTTTGGCGAGCACCTCGGCTTGGGCTTCGAGCCCGGCCGCGAGGCGACGCACGAAGAACGCCAGGATCGCGCTCACGAGCACGTACGCCGCGAGCATGCCCCACAGATGCGGGCCGAGCGTGCCGTGCACGTGGCCGAGCCCCGGCACCGCGCGGTGGTCGAAGAAGATCAACGCGTAGCCCGAGACGGTGTGAAGCCAGACCGCGAAGGTCCACCCGCCGCCGACCAAGAGCGCGGCCACCAAGACCTGCGTGAAGTAGAGGACGGCGAAGGGGTTCGCGGGACCGCCGCCGAGGCCGAGCAGCGCGGTCAGCAACCAGACGTCGAAGATCAGCACGGAGCCGAGACCGGCTTCACCGAGCGCGACGCGTCGTCGGTGAAGAAGCGCGTTCGAGAGCGCGTGAAGCGCGACGATCGCGAAGAGCGGGGCAGGGTCGAGGGAGACGCCGATCAGTGGCGCGCACACCAACACGAGGCCTTCCGCCGCGACGGCGACCCAACGCAAGCGCACGAGCCAAGCCGAGCCGGGGCGAACACGCACCGGCGGACGATAGCGCGTTCGAAGCGCTCGGCTCGGGGACGGGATGTCGCAGCCGGGGGCGAGCCGCAGCTCGACGCGGACGTCCCGCGAAGTAGCCTCCGCTCGTGCGCACGCTGCACCTCGCGTGTCTTCCGTTCCCGTCCCCGCAAGGCACGCAGGCCGTGCTGCGCGCGATGGTCGAAGCGCTGGCGAGCGCCGGGCACGACACGCACCTGCTGACCTACGCCCACGGGCGCGGGGAGGCGCCACGGGGCGTCACGCATCATCGGCTCTCGGACTTTCCGCGTGCGCGGTCGCTTCGTTCCGGGCCCTCGTGGGAAAAGGTGGTGCTCGATCTACGGCTCGTGGCGGCGCTTCGTCGGCTCGTGCGACGTCTTCGACCCGACGGAGTCGTCGCGCACGGGGTCGAAGCCGCCTGGGTCGCGCGCGCGGCGGGGCTGTCGGCGCTCTACTACGCGCACACGCGTTTCGACGTCGAACTGCCGACCTACGCTGCGTTCCCCGGGCTCGGGGCGGTCGGACGCGCGCTCGACGCCGTCGCTTCCGCCGGCCCGACCGTCGCGATCACGCCCGACCTGGCGGAGCATCTGTCGACGCCCGTCTTGCTTCCGCCTTGGTCGGTCTCGGCGCCACCGCGGGCCGACGAACGCGCGGTGTGCCGAGAGGCGCTCGGTCTACGGGTCGACGAGCACGTCGTGGCGTACGCGGGAAACCTCGACGGATACCAAGGGTGGGAAGAAGCCGCGGATGCGGCCCGGCGTGTCTCGGCGACGTTCTTGGTCGGGACCGAGAGCGATCCGAGTCCTCTTCGTTCGTATCCGCACCGACGTGTGCCGCTCGCGACCGAGTCGGATCGCCGACGGCTCTACGCGGCCTGCGACGTGGTGATCGTTCCGCGTCGCGCGCCGGGTGGGTTGCCCATCAAGCTGCTCGACGCGCTCGCGCGCGACGTGCCGGTGGTCGCGGGGCCGAGGGCGCTCGCCGGGTTGCGGCCGGACGGAGTGGAGCGCGCCGCGAGCGACGAGGTCGACGGCTTGGCTCCGGCGCTCGAACGTGCGCTCGTGGCTCCGCGTCGTGGTGGGCGGGTGTGGGTGGCCGAGAACCTCGACGCGCGTCGTTTCGTCGACGGACTCCGCGCGGGCCTGCGCGACGTTCGAGCCTGATCAACCCATCGCCCGCGCGAGCGCGCCGAGCACGAACGCGATCGAGAACGCGATCAGCGCGATGCGCACCAGCGCCGGGTCGAGCCGCGAGGGCATGCCGAGCGCGCCGGTCGTGGTCGAGATGGAGCCCGTGAAGGTCAGGTCCGGATCCGGTGCGCGCGGTACCGGGCGCTTCGCCACCGCGGTCGCGATCTCGCGCTCGAAGGTGGCCAGTGGGACACGGCTGGCCTCGAGCAGCGCCGCTTCTTGGGCCGCGAAAGCGGCTTCTGCGCGCGAGGTCACGAGCACCTCGAAGGCATCGCGTGAGGCGATTCCGTCGGCCTCGCTCGCGGCGTCGATCCAGGCGGCCGCTGCTTCACGCGCCGAGCCGAAACGCGCCTCCGGGTCGCGGCTGAGCATTCGGTCGAGGAAGGGCTGAAGCGGCGCGAGCTCTGGGCGCACGTCGGCGACACGCGGCAGCGGGCGCTCGGCGATCGCGGTGACGAGACCCCACCCGTGCTCCGCGAAGAGCGGCTTGCCGACCAACGCCTCCCAGAAGAGCACGCCCGCCGACCAGAGGTCGCCGCGCAGATCCTTGGCGTGTTCGAGCTCCTCGGGCGCGGTGAAGCGGAGCGACGAAGCGAGCATCGTGTCGTCCTCGGAGCCGAGCACCACCACGCGCGCTTGGGCATCCACGCCGACGAGCACGCGATCGGGCCGCACCGTGACGCGCTGCCCGTGATCGTGCGCCCGCGCGAGGCTCATCAGCACGTCGAGCAGGAGCCTCGCGGCGAAGGCCGGGGGGAGGGGCCCCTCCGCGAGCAAGGAGCCGAGGCGAACGCTGGGCTCGACGTCCACGACCGCCCGTCGAGCCGCCGAGGGGCCTACGAGCTGCCGGGGCGCGAAGATCTGCGTGTCCGTGGTGCTCGGAGACAGCCTCGGCAGGTCGTCCCGCGGCTCGAGCAACCCCACGAGCTTCCCATCCGGGGCGCGGGCGACGTGAAGGGTGCCTTCGGGCTCCTCGCGGAGCACGCAGATGGGGGAGTAGGGCGCGACACCAGGCATCGAAAGGTTGGAGTCGCCGGGGGGCGCGATCGGGTCACGGCGCCGCCCAATTTTCCGTGCGCCCCGAGATGCTCGTCCGCAGATGGGGGGCGGCCAAGAAGAAACGCGCGCCCTGCAGGACGCGCGTTCGTGGGGAAGCTGCTGGCGCGAAGAGCACGAATCAGTGGCACGGATTCATGCTCTTCCTCTCCTTCGAGGGGCCAAGCCGGATCGGGGCCCCCTCCCACCACCGAGCATCCCTCCTCGCACGGATTGAATCCGTGCAAGTGGGGGGCCGTTCTCAGTGCTTCTTCTTTCGAGCGCCCTTCTTCTTCTGCTTCGGCTTCTCGAAGGGAGACGCGTGGTTGATGGCGCCGCCCTTCTTACCCGACGAGGCCTTGCGGGCCCCACGTCCGCTGGTCTCCCGCTCCGCCTCGTCGCCGGCCCGGCGTGCGGCGCGTCGGTCGCGACGTCGCTCACCCGGCGGCGGGGCTTCGGCGCGCTCGCGTCGCGCGTGCTCACGGCGCTCCCCGCGTCCACGGCCGCTGTCTCCGCGACCCCGATCGTCGCTCCGGGGGCGGCGCGGCGGTTCGAAGCCGCCTTCGCGACGCGGGTCGGCCAAGAGCGACTCGTCGGTCGGCACACCCACGATCTCGCGACGCGGAATGCGCACGTCTTCGATCGTCACCTCGAAGCGCTGTCCGAGCGCGAGCATCCGTCCGGTGCGGAGCCCGATCAGGCGAATTCCGAGCTCGTCGAGCTCGTAGTAGTCGCCGAGTCGCTCGAGCGGCACGAGCACGTCGACGAAGGGCTCGTCGAGCGCGACCCAGAAACCGTTCGCGTCGACGCTCGAGATGCTGCCCTCGAAGGTCTCGCCCACGCGGTCACGCATCAGGATGGCGCGGTAGAGCGAGACGACGTCGCGCTCGACCTGCATCGCGCGCCGCTCGAGGCGGCTCGCTTCGACCGAGGCGCGTCGCATGCGCGGGAGCAACGCGGCTCCGTCGACCGGCTCGTTGCGGACGATGCTGCGCACCACGCGGTGCACGACGAGGTCCGGGTAGCGACGAATCGGCGAGGTGAAGTGCAGGTAGTCCTTCGCCGCCAGACCGAAGTGGCCGACGTCGCCGTTCACGTCGTAGGCCGCCTGCTGCATCGCGCGAAGCAGGAGGTAACGAAGCACGGGCGCTTCGTCGGAGTCTTCGATCTCGCGCAAGAACGCGCTGAGCTTCTGCGGGTCACGCGCGGCCTCGACGTCCATCGAATGACCGAGGGCGGTCGCGACCTTCGCGAACGACGAGACCTTCTTCTCGTCCGGCTTGCCGTGGATTCGGTAGATCGCGGGCACGTTGAGCCGCTTGAGCTCGCCGGCGACCACCTCGTTCGCGAGGAGCATCAGCTCCTCGATCATGCGGTAGGCCTCGCGAATGCCGGGATCCTTGCGGCTGCGCACGCAGTCGACGGGCTCCACGTTCGCTTCGTCGAGCTTCACCTTCGCTTCGGGGAGATCGAAGTCGAGCGCGCCGCGACGAAGGCGCTCGTGGCGCAGCTTCTTCGCGAGGTCGGCGAGCACGTGAAGCATCGGCAGACGCTTCTCGGCGGCGGGCTGGCGAGCGCCCTCTTCGGTGAGACCGAGCGCGCGTGCGACGCCGTCGTACGTGAGGTGTCCGCCGCTCTTCATCACGCCTTCGAAGAGGCGGTGGCTCGCGACCGCGCCGTTCTTGCGGAGCTGAATCTCGACGCCGAGGCAGAGGCGGTCCTTGTTCGGGACGAGCGACGCCAGGTTGGTCGAGAGCTCCGGAGGGAGCATCGGGATCGCGCGGTCCGGTAGGTAGATCGAGCAGCCTCGCGCGAGCGCGGTGCGGTCGAGCGCGGTGCCAGGGCGGACGTAGTGCGCGACGTCGGCGATGGCGACGACGACGCGGTAGCCACCCTTGTTCTTCTCCACGAAGACGGCATCGTCGTGGTCGCGGGCGTCGGGCGGGTCGATGGTGACGAGGTCGAGCTCGCGAAGGTCCTCGCGGCCTTGCTTGTCGACGTTCGCGACGCGGTCGCCGAACGCACGCGCCTCGGCGAGCGTCTCTTCGTCGAAGTCCTCGACCACGCCTTCGCGAATCTTGATCTTCGCGACCTCGACGCGGGTCAGGCCCTGCACGCCGAGCACCTCGACGACCTTCGCCGACGCGAGCTCGTCGCTGCCCTGCGGGAAACGCACGAGCTCGGCGATGACGGCGACCTGGTTGCGCTTCTCCTTGGGCGGCTTGCCGAGCAGGAGGATGGGACCTCGCAGGCGCGGATCGTCGGGCTGGATGACCAGCGTCTTGCCGTGTTGCTCGAGGGTGCCGGTGAAGCGCGGGTTGCGGCGCGCGAGCACGGTGAGGACGGTGCCCTCGCGACCCTTCGCGGAAGGGCGTGCCGCCACCTCGACGCGGTCGCCGTGCAGCGCCGGGCCGACCGAGTCGGGCGGGACGAAGACGTCCGGGCCGCCGTCTTCGGCACCGACGAAGCCGAAGCCACGCGGGGTCATGTGCAAGACGCCGCTGACCACGCCGGCCACGGCGGGTGCGAGCGTCGAGACCGCCGGCGCTTGTCGGCGTGCGCGGAAGCGGTTGCCCGGCATCTCGCCGATCAGGCCGAGGGTGACGAGCTCGTCGAGGGCGTCGAGGGCGGCGTCACGCGCGCCCTTCGGCAACTCGAGGCGTTGGCAGATTTCTCCGACGTGAAGGGCACGCGGAGCGGCGTCGCGGAGGACACCGAGGAGGGATTCACGATCGATGGATGTCATGGAGTGGGCGCGAGCGCGCCAGAGGTAATGGGCCGAAGACCGGCGTGAGAAGAGGTCGTGCTTGCGACCGAGGATGACGCGTCTCGCGGGGTCGACGAAAGTGGGTCGACGCTTCGGGGCGCGTGGCTTGGGCAGAGGAGTAGGACGTCGGCGGCTTCCGCGCAAGGGGCCGAGGACGACAACGAGACGGCCCGAGGCTCGCTCGAGTCCCGCCGCTTTCCGTGCTGGTCGCGCGGCCCTAGACCCGCCCGGATGACGGAGCGTGTGGACGTCGCCGTGGTCGGCGCGGGGTTCGGAGGGCTCGCCTGCGCGCTGGAGCTCGCGGGACGGGGCGCGCGGGTCGCGCTCTTCGAGCAGCTTCGTTATCCCGGCGGCTGCGCCTCGACGTTCACGCGTGGGGGTCACCGCTTCGAGAGCGGCGCGACCCTCTTTTCGGGATTCGGCGAAGGCATGCTCTTCGACCGCTGGATTCGCGAGCACCGCCTCGACGTCGAGGTGGAGATCCTCGACCCGACGATCGAGCTGCGCGCGCCCGGCCTTCGCCTCGTGACGCCGCCCGATCGCGCACGCTTTCTCGCGCAGCTCACCTCGCTGCCGGGCGCGCCGGTCGAGCGGCTGCACGCGTTCTTCGACGAGCAGCGTCGCGTGGCCGACGCGCTCTGGTCGCTCTTCGACGATCCCTCGATGCTTCCGCCGCTCGGCCTTCGCGCGCTCGGACGCCATGTCGGTCGCCTGTCGCACTACCTGCCGCTCGCGCGGCTCGTGGGTCGCACACTGGCGAGCGTGTTGCGGCGGCACGGGCTCGACGGTTTCGAGCCGCTGCGCATCTGGCTCGACGCGGTCTGCCAGATCACGGTCCAGGCCGGCGTGCGTGAGGTCGAGGCGCCCTTCGCGCTCGGCGCGATGGACTACGCCTTTCGCGGCACGGGCCACGTCGTCGGCGGTGTCGGGGAGCTCGCGTGGGCGCTCGCGCGACGCTTCGCGGCGTTGGGCGGTCAGCTTCGAACCAGCGACGGCGTTCGAACGCTCACCCGCGAAGGGAACGTCTGGCGTGTGGGTGCGCGGCGCGGTGAGGTGCTCGCGGAACGTGTCGTCGCGAACCTCACGCCCCACGCGCTTCGACGTCTGCTCGGACGAAGCACGACCGCGCTCGACGCGCTCGCCCGCGACGTCGAGCGTGGGTGGGGCGCCGCGATGCACTACCTCGTGCTCGACCCGGCGAAGCTTCCCCGCGCCACGGCGTTTCACCTCGAGCTGATCGACGACGCCGACGAAGCCTTCGTGAAGGGCAACCACGTCTTCGTGTCGGTGAGCGACGCGCGAGAAGACCGCGGGCGTGGCAAGCGCACCGCGACGGTGTCCACCCACGTGCCCATGCGCGAGCTGCGCGCCAACGCGGACCCCGGCGGCTACGTCGCCGCGATTCAAGCGCGCATGTCGCGCACGATCGAAGCGCGCGCCCCGGAGCTTCACGCGGCGATCGAAACGGACCTCACGGCGAGCCCGCGCACGTTCGAACGGTTCACCGGACGCGACCACGGCTACGTCGGCGGCATCCCGCGGCGGGCGGGTCTGTCGGCCTACCGACGGCTCCTCCCGCGTGCCTACCTTCCGGGTCTCTACCTCGTCGGCGACAGTGTCTTTCCCGGCCAGTCGACGCTCGCGACGGCGCTCGGTGGGCTGCGGGTCGCGGAGGTGGTCGCGCCACGCGCGTTGCCGGCGCTTCCACCCGTGAGCGTGCGCTCCGCCTGAGCGGAGAGGCCCACCGTCCGCGAGCGGCTTTCGTCCCTCGTGCGAACCCGCAAACGCGCGGGGGCGTGGCCACTTCTGCAAGTCCGTTTGGCCACCGCCGGCAATGCCGCTCGTCAGCTCGGGTGGTAGTCGTTTCTCCGCTGGGCGCGAGCGAAGCGGCGGAGTCTCTGCAGACGAAGGTCTCGGTGACGCCGCCTCTCGCGGCGAACGCGGCTCTCGGGCCGCGAGCGCGCCGTCGCGCCTTCCGCTCCGTCCTCGAACCGCCTCGAGGGGGAGCGTTCGTTCCACGTGAGCTTGCTTTTGGGTGATTCAGATGAAGAAACGAACGATCTCGGTTCTGCGTTGGTTGTCGGTCGCGTGTCTGCTCGGCGTCGTCGCACCGGCGGCGGCTCAGCCTGCGGCCGCGCCGATGGGCGTCTCGGCCATGCCCGGCACGCAATCTTCTCGGGTTTGGGCGTCGACCCTCTACGGGGACCTCGCCTCCTGGGAGCCGAGCGGAGGATGGGTGACGCACGTGCGCGGGGGCGTGCTGGGCGGCGTCGGCGCCATCACGTTCGCGCCCGGCGTCAGCTCGACGCATCGCGAGCAAGCGTTCTACGTGCGCGACGGACAGGTGCGCTCGCTCCCGGTGTTCGACGGAGTCGCGTCGAGCGAGATCACGCTTCCGGGCTGGGGGTCGGCGAGCTTCGCGAACAGCGCGGTCGCGGCGACGACGTACGGCGCGGTGGGCATCGCCGTGGCGGCCCTTTCGACCAACGGCTCGATGTGCACCTGGAACGGCTCGATCTTCGGGTTTCCGACCGCGCCGACGTGCGTGAGCGGGGCCGACAAGTCGTCCGCGCTCGTCGGTGCGACGATGTCGTTCAACGGCGACACCTACGTCTCGTTCTACTACCGCAGCGCGGCGGGGAACCTGATGCGGCGAGAGGAACGGATCGCCTCCGGAGACTTCCGTTGGCGGACGACGGAGCTGGCGCGGGGCGTCGGTCGCGCGATCGCGGTGACGCCGAAGAGCAGCGCGAGCGAGACCATCGCCTACCTCGCGGCGGGCCGCGTGCGCGTCGCCGATCTCTCGCCCACCGCGGGGCTCCGCTCCATCGTCTCGATGCCGGCGACCTCGTCCCCCGTCGCGGATCACCGCCTCGGTCTCGCGGCCGGCTACGGCTGGGGACCCAGCCCCACGTCGTGGGGTTCCACGCAGACGATCTGCACGACTGCGATCACGGCCAGTACCCAAGCTGGCCCCGTGACGACGTACGCCTTCACCACCGTGCCCTCGGCGTCGTGTCAGACGCTTCCCCGGCCGACGAGCTCTTCGCGCTGGACCGCCGTCGTGTCGATGCCTTCGGGGGTCTCGTGGGGAGGCGCGTCGCTGGTGTTGCCGGGGCGATGGTTCGGTCAGTCCGTGAGCACCCTCGGCGTCGGGCTTCGCGCCTTCGGTAGCTGGTGGTTGCCCTCCGAGCTCGTCGAGGTGAACGACGGCCGGGTGATCCTGCACGGTCGTCCCTGAGCGAGCGCCTTCGAAAGAAGAGAGCCCGCCGTCGCATCGGCCGGGCTCTTTTCTTTCGACACCCGTCAGCTCTCGCGGGGCGGGTAGACCTCGCACTCTTCGACGCCGTGGCCTTCGACGTCGAGCACGCGAAAGCGCACCCCACGCCACTCGACCACGTCCCCGACGAGCGGCGGCCGCTCGAGCAACGCGAGCACCAAGCCGCTGACGGTGTCGACGTCCTCGTGCTCGAAGTCTTCGAGGCCGAGCTCTTCGCCGACCTCGTCGACCCGCGCTTGGCCCGATGCGCGCAGCCGGCCTTCGACACGCCGAAGCGGCGCGTGGCTCTCGGGGCGATCGGCGATTTCGCCGACGACCTCCTCGAAGAGGTCCTCGATCGTCACGATGCCCGCCGTGCCGCCGTGCTCGTCCATCACCACCACGAGCTGCGTCTTCTCGGCCCGCATCTTCTGCAACACCACGTCGAGCCGCGTGCTCTCGGGCACGAAGGGCACGGCACGCACGTGCTCGTCGGTCAGCGCGTCGTTCGACGCGAGCACGTCCAACAAATCTCGGATGTGCACGAAGCCGATGAGGTCGTCGAGGTCGCGCTCGTAGACCGGGTAGCGCGTGTGGTGGCTGTCGATCAGCACCGTTCGAAGCTCGTCACGGGTGCTGCCACGCCGCACGCCGGTGACCTTCACGCGCGGGGTCATCACCTCGGCCGCCGTCAGCTCCCCGAACGCGAGCAGCTCGTCGAAGACTCGCCCCGGCATCTCGGCGAGCCGGCCGCCTTCGACGCTCTCGTCCACGATGAACGCGAGGTCCTCGGCGGTGGGGGCGTCGCCATGACCTTCGCTCGCGTGCACGCCGACCAGGCGCAAGAGCCCGCGGCCGATGCCGTTGAGCACGATCACGAGCGGCAGCATCAGCCGCAACATCCAGCGCATCGGCGCCCCGATCGCGAGCACCGTCTTCTCGGGCTTCTGCAGCGCGAGCGTCTTGGGAATCATCTCCCCGAGCACGATGTGCACGTACGTCAGCGCCGCGATGGCGAGCACGCTGGCGAGCGCGTGCACGCTCACGAGCTCGGCGATCGAGGTCGCTTCGAGCTTCTCGATCAGCCAGAGCGCGAGCTGATGCTCGCCGTACATGCCGAGGCCCAGGCTCGCGAAGGTGATGCCGAGCTGCGCCGTGGCGATGTAGCGGTCGGTCTCGCGAGGGCTCGAGAGGATCGCGACGACCGCACGTGCGCGACCGTTCCCCTTCTTGGCGAGGTTCTCCAGCGCGGGCTTCGAGGCGCCGATCAGCGCGAACTCGGCGGCGACGAAGAGGCCGTTGAGCGCGACGAGCACGAGCACGACGAGGGTCGGAATCATCGTTCGCCCTCCACGCGGCGAACCGCGAGCCAGCGAATCGCGGTCGGCCCCATGTCGAGCACCTTCACGCGCACGCCGTCGATCACGTGCTCTTCCCCTGCTTCGGGGAGACGCCCGAGCGTCTCGACCACGTGGCCACCGACGGTGGTCGTCGCACCGGTCCAACGCACACCGAGCCACGGCTCCGCGTCGAGCAAGGTCATCGTGCCCGGCAGCCGCACGCTGCCGTCCGCGAGCGTCTCCGGTCCGGGGTCCGGCTCCTTCAGCTCGTCGGCGAGGTCGCCGAGCAGCTCGGCCAAGACGTCTTCGACGCTGATGAGGCCCTGCACGCCGCCGTACTCGTCGACGACGATCGCGAGCGACGCGCGGCGCTCCTGCAGGTAATGCACGAGCCGGTCGGCGGTCATCGTCTCGGGCACGAAAGGCAGCGGACGCACGAGCGACTCGAGCGGCGGAAGCTCGCCTTCGCTGACGAAGAGGTGCACGAGGTCTTTGCTGCTCACCACACCGAGCACTGCGTCGAGCGAGCCTCGGTACACCGGCAAGCGGCTGTAGGGGCTCGTGCGCAGCCGCTCGACGACCTCGTCGGTCGGCGTCGACACTTCGATCGCCTCGAGCTCCCGGCGCGGCACCATCAGCTCGTGCACCGTGCGTCGGCTCAGCTGCAGCCCCCGCCGCAGACGTCGGTGCGCCTCGGGGCTGAGCGCACCCCCGCGCCGCGACTCCGCGAGCAAGAGCTCGATCTCCTCCGGCCCGTGAATGTGTTGGTGGCCGTGTGCCTCGAGCCCGAAGGGCTTCAGCAACAAGAGCCCGCTCCCGTTGAGGAACGCGATGAAGGGCCGGTAGAGCACCGTCGACAGGCGCGTCGGCGGGTACGTGAAGAGCGCGACCTCGGTCGGAAAACGGAGCGCGAGGTTCTTCGGCACCAGCTCGCCGAGCACGACCTGCAGGGCCGTGAGCAGCAGGATCACCACCACGGCCGAGGTCGACACCGCGGCCACCGACTCGAGGCCGAGGTGTGTCTCCAACAGCTCGGCGAGCGCCGGACCGAGCGTCGCTTGGCCGTAGGCGCCGACCAAGAGGCTCGAGAGCGTGATCCCGATCTGGCAAGCGGCGATGTAGCGGTCGAGCGCCACGGCGTCGTCGAGCACCACGCGAAGGCCGGCGGCGCGAGAGCTGCCGTCTTTGGCGGCCTGCGCGATCTTCGAGCGAGGCACGGAGACGGACGCGAACTCGGCCGCGACGTAGAGCGCGTTGATCGCCACGAGTGCGGCCAGGACGGTGAACGCGAGCACGACGAAGCGCGGTGTAGACGATGCGGGGCCATCTCGCGAGCGCTTCCGCGCGAGAAAGGCGCGAACCGGTCGGCGAATCGACCCGAGGGTCGCTCCCTTCCGCGTGGCACCTCGCTACAATGCGCGCCGATGGGGAGCTCGGACGACCAGGTCGCTCGCGATTGGCGCGAACGAACGTTGGCGTACGTGCGCGCGGTCAACGACTTCGTCGCGCGTGGCCGGCGCGAAGGATGGGCGAACGTGGGGGAGCCTCCGCGCGATCCCCGCGGCGACGCGTTGGCGGGCGAGGTCCTTCGACGCGTGCGCGAGGCGAACGCCGTCGGTCGCGCGCACGGGCTGCGTCCGACGCTCCCGCCGGCCCACGAGCCGCTCGTGCGTTTCTTCGACAAGCGCGCGCGTTGGGTACGCGAGCTCGTCTGGGTCGACGACGAGCGTGTGCTCGCCACCGTCGGCACGACGGCCGAAGGGCCCGAGGTCCACCGGATTCACCGCTCGGGCGAGGTCGCGTGGATGCCTCCGCTCGTCGCGGTCGGCGCCGATCCCACCGGCAGTTTTCTCGCGTTCGCCAGCGCGTACGACGTCGAGTTGCGGCCGTTGGCTTCCGCCCTCGACGCGGAAGCGGGGGCCCTGCCGACCTTCGAGCTACCCCCGGCGAGCGCCACGGACGGCCCCTTCGCGCATCGCGTGATTCCGACGCCCGACGGCACACAGGTCGTGGTCGTGCGCGACGACGGCGTCTTTCTCTGTTCGGCGGGGCCGCCTCGCCGGCTCTTCCCGGACGACGCGCCGACCGCCGCGCTCGTGGCGGTTCACGCGGCGCTCTCCCCCGACGGGCGCTTCGTCGCGCTCGGGGCCCGCGACGCCCAACACGAGCTCGTCGAGCTGGCGTCGGGTGAGCCGGTCGCGCGGTTCGGGCCGCTGCACGCCCGCCACGCACACCACGCGGGTTTCTCGCCGGACGGACTCTTCGCCTTCTTCAACGCCTGTCAGCACTACGACGGGGTCTCGGTGGTGGCGCCGCTCGACACGTTGATCGGGCTCGAGCTTCCCCCCTTCGAGGACGACCCACGGTTCGTGATTCTCGACGCCGGCTGCCGGGTCTACGCCTCGGCTTTCTGCGACGAACGCTTCGTCCTCGGCGACGCGTACGGGTACCTGCGCCAGCGTGGGGTGGACGGAAGCGACGGATGGGAGCTCTTTTGCGGCTCGTCGATCGGGGCGATCGCGTTCTCGCCCGACGGCTCGCGGCTCGCGGTGGGGACCGCTGCCGGTGCGGTGCACTTCTTCGAGCGGGGCGATCCACACCCGTTTCAGATCGGCGACGGGCCCTTCGCGGAGTCGTTGCGGGTGTACTTCTGGCGTGACGAAATCCTCCGCTGGTGAGCCGTTCCGGGCCGCCACCGACAGGGAGCGAGCCCGAGGGCATGGGAGGTCGCGTTCGCGAGGCCGACCCCCGCCGTTTGCGGGCGCCGCGATCGCCGTGAAACATGTTCCGGCGGGGCGTTGTCGTGCGTACGCCCCACGTGGTAATACCAGTCGCCGCGCGGATGTCGGGCCCAGGGGTCCGGGCGATGGCGCCGCGCGCGGGAGTCTCGGGGATGCGAACTTGGGGTCGTTGGGGCCGTGTGTGGGCCTCGGTTTGCTTGATGGGAGCCCTCGTGGGCTGCGAGGGCGAGATCGACGCGCCCCCTGCGCCGGCACGTGAGCTTCCGCCGCTTCAACCCGCGCCGGCACAGATGCGCCGCATCACCCAAGAGCAGTACGTGCACCTCGTGCGCGACCTCTTCGGCGAGGACGTGGTGCTGCCGACCGGTCTCGAGCCCGACGTTCGCGTCGACGGCCTCGAACAGGTGGGCGCGCACCTCGCGACGGTGAGCCCGCGTGGCGTCGACCAATACCAGACCGCCGCGGAGGAGATCGCCAAACAAGCGGTCGCGCCGGAACGTCGTGGCCGCTGGCTGAGCTGTGAGCCGACCGGTCCCGTCGATCGCGCGTGCGCCGAGCAAGCCCTTCGTTCGGTGGGGCGTCGCGCGTGGCGTCGGCCGCTCTCCCGCGAGGAGCTCGACGGCCTCGTCGCGCTCGCCGAGCGCGCCAGCGGCGTCCTCGGCGACTTTCACGAGGGCATGGTCTACGCGCTCTCGGGTCTGCTCCAGTCGCCGTACTTCCTCTACCGCATCGAGGTCGGCGCCGAGGGGGACGACGGCGTGCGCCGCCACACCGATTGGGAGATGGCCGAGCGCCTCTCGTTCTTCTTCTGGAACCGCGGCCCCGACGACGCGTTGCTCGACGCTGCGGGTCGCGGCGAGCTGACCGATCCGGTTCGCTACGTCGAGCACGTCGACCGCGTGATCGCCGACGCACGCACCCACGAAGGTGTGCGCGCGTTCTTCACCGACATGCTCGCGCTCGACGCGCTCGACGAGCTTCAGAAGGACAGCACGGTCTTCGAGCACTTCACGGCCGACGTCGGACCGGCGGCCCGGGAAGAGACGCTTCGCGTGATCGACCACCTCGTCTTCGATCTCGACGCGGACTACCGCGACCTGCTCACGACGCGCACGACCTTCCTCGACCGCAAGCTCGCGTCGATCTACGGCGTTCCGGCGCCCGCGCGGGAAGGCTTCGCGCGCTACGACTTCCCGGAGGATTCGATTCGCCAAGGCCTCCTCGGCCACGTCTCGGTGCTCGCCTCTCAGTCGCACTCGTCGACGACCTCGCCGACCCTTCGCGGCATCTTCATGCGCAAGGTCCTGCTCTGCGGCTCCATTCCGCCGCCGCCGGGCGACGTCGACACCTCGATTCCAGAACCGATTCCGGGCTCCGTCACCTTGCGTCAGCGCGTGGCGCGCCACCTCGAAGACCCGACCTGCGCCGGCTGCCACCGCCTGATGGACCCGCTCGGGCTCGGCCTCGAGAACTTCGACGCGCTCGGTCGTTGGCGGACGGAAGAGAACGGCGTGCGCATCGACGCGAGCGGCGACGTCAACGGCGTCACCTTCGTCGACGCGAACGAGCTCGCGCACACCATCGCGGCGTCGCCCGACTACACGCGTTGCCTCACCCGCACCGCCTACCGCTACGCGACCGGCCACAAGGAAGAGCCCGGCGAGGCCGTGGTGATTCAAGACGTGCACTCGACGTTCGAGACCGAGGGTTACCGTGTGCTCGGTCTGCTCCGCGCCGTCGCGCTCTCGGAAGGCTTCCGCCGCGTCGGTCCGCCTTCGGCCCAGACTTCGATCGTCTCTTCGGAGGAGGTGAGCCCGTGAGCCGCCGCAAGATCAGCCGCCGCTCGATGCTCCGCGGCATGTTGGGGGGTGCGTCGGTCGCCGTCGCGTTGCCCGCCCTCGACCTCTTCCTGAACGACCACGGCACCGCCTACGCGGACGGCTCGGCCTTCCCGCGCCGCTTCGGCGTCTTCTTCTGGGGCAACGGCGTGTTGCCGTGGAACTGGGTGCCGGGCGACAGCGATCCCTTCGCGGGCACCGTCACCCCACGCATGGGCTCGCTGGTCGGCCAAGACGCGGTGCCGCTGAGCGAGCAGCTCGCGTCGCTCGACGACCTTCGCGCCAAGCTCACGATCGTGAGCGGCTTCGACGTGAAGACCGGCGGGCGCTTCCCGCACAACTCCGCGTCGTGCGGCATGCTCACGGGCTCGGCGATTCTCGCGCAGGGCGAGCGCGAGGTTTGGGAGCACCCGACGCTCGATCAGATCGTGGCCGAGGCCATCGGCGACACCCGCTTCCGCTCGCTCGAGACCAGCGCCGCCCCCGGCGATTGGAGCGTGAGCTACTCGGGTGCCAACGCGCGCAACCCGTCCGAGGACGATCCCTTCGTCCTCTACCAGCGCCTCTTCGTCGACGGCTTCCGGTTGCCCGGCGAAGGCGGCGTGGACCCGCGCATCGCGCTGCAACGCAGCGTGCTCGACGCGGTGATGGACCACTCGCTCGCGTTGCGTCGTCGCCTCGGCGTCAACGACCGGCGTCGCCTCGACGACCACTTCGCGAACGTGCGGGAGCTCGAGCTTCGCCTCGCGCGCCTCGAGCAGGAGCCGCCGAGCTTCGACTCCTGCGGCCGCCCGGCGGAGCCGCCGATGCAGATTCCGAACGACGAGCGAAACCGCCCGCTCATCGCGGAGCGAAACGCGCTCTTCGCCGACCTTCACGCGCTCGCGCTCGCGTGCGACCAGACGCGTGTCTTCGCGCACGTGCTCGGCAAGTCGGTCGGCGACGTCGTCTACCCGGTCGACGGAGTCGAAGTTCGCGAAGACGGCTACGACGTCTTCAAGGGCCACCACGACCTCACGCACAACGAGGCGCCCGACGCGGGCCGCCCGATCATGTGGCGCGTGAACGAGATCACGAAGTACATCGTGGGTTGCTTCGGCGACTTCGTGCGCCGCCTCGACGCGGTGCCCGAAGGCGACGGCACGCTGCTCGACCACATGGCGGTGCTCGGAACGACCGACGCGTCGAACCCGCGCCTGCACTCGCTCGAGGACTTCCCGATCCTGATCGCGGGAAGCGCAGACGGGCGCCTCGTGATGGGTCAGCATATTCGTTCCGACGGCGACAACGCGTCGCGCGTCGGCCTCGCGCTTTTGCAAGCCATCGGCGTCCCGGTCGGTGAGTTCGGTTACGACGCCGGCCACGTGAGCACGCCGGCGGGAGGGTTGCTCCGATGAACCGCGTGCTTTCGAACCGCGCGCTTTCGAACCGTCTGCGGGGCCTGCTCCCCGTCTTGCTCGCGTGTGCGGTGGCTTCTTCGTGCACGTCTTCCTCACCGGAAGGCGCCACGTCGGCGGTCGTCGTCAGTCAGATCGGCTTCGGCGCTCGCACCGGCGACGAGATCGACGGCATCGAGGTCGCGGTCGGACTCGACATCGACGGCCGAACCTCGGACACCTCGGACGAGCTCGGCTGCAAGCGGCGCGACTTCATGGCGCCCGACGGTCGAGCCGGCATCGACAACCAGTTCACGTTTCTCTACGAGACGGTCGCGGAGGTTTTCCAAGACGGGGTCGTCGAGGGAATCATCCAGAACAGCATCAACGAGGGGCGGCTGCTCCTGATGTACCAGCTCTCCGGCGTGGACGACCCGCTGAACGACGACGAGGTCGAGGTCGCGATCTTCCTCGGGGAAGGGCGCCCGGATCTCAACTCGAACAACCGCATCGTGGGCAGCCAAACCTTCGACCGCCGCCTCGACGCGTCGGTGACGACGACGCGCGGCCGCATCGTCGACGGCGTGCTCGAGACCGACGCGTTCGACATCGAGATGCCGATGGCGTTCTTCAACGTCTTCTTCGATCTGCAGCTGAGCGAAGCCCGCATTCGGGGCGAGATGCACGAGGACGGCGGCATGGTCGGCGTGCTCGCGGGGGCGGTGTCGATGGAGCAAATCTACGAAATCGGCCGCATGGCGGACGGCGCGCAGGAGCTGCAGATCACGCCCACCCTTCAGATGCTGCTGCCGCGTTGGGCGGACCTGCTCCCCGGTGACGACGGTCGCTGCACGCATCTGTCGGCCGCGCTCACCTTCGAGAGCGTCCCGGCGTTCGTCTACGAAGACGTCGCCCCCTGAGCGAGTGCGCTCCTTCGACGACGCCGCGCCAAGCGCGGCGTTCGTCATTCCGTCGCACCATTCCGTGCCCGTGCCCGTGCCCGTGCCCGTGCCCGATTCGTGAGGAGAAGCTCGGAAGGCGAGAGTTTGGCGAAATCGGCCGTTCGAATCTGGCCCTCGTTCCTTCGAGGGTGAGCACCCGTCGAGACGATGGACCGGATTCGCGCAGGATTCGTGGCCGCCGCGCGTGTGATTCGTCGACTCTCGCAAAGCGGTTTGGATGAAAGCCGGGGTTGCCTCCCGCGAGTCGTGCTCATGCCCGTGCTGTCATCACGCGCGGCCCGACGACGCGCCCCTTGCTCCTTCCCGCGCTACGCTCTGCCGGTGACCGACGAGCCGCTCTACCTCGATCACCACGCGACCACGCCGGTCGACCCCCGCGTCTTGGACGCGATGCTCCCCTTCTTCCGACAACACTTCGGCAACGCGTCCAGCCGCAGCCACGGTTTCGGTGCCAAGGCCCGCGCAGCGGTCGAAGCGGCCCGCGCGTCGGTGGCCGCCGCGATCGGTGCACGGAGCGGCGACTTGATCTTCACGAGCGGCGCGACCGAGAGCGACGACCTGGCGATCGCCGGTCGGCTCGCGCGCGCGGGCGTTCGCGACGGTCTCGTCGTCGCCGCCACCGAACACTCTGCCGTCCACGCGCCCGCGGAACGTTTCGCGCGCGAGGGCGGTCGGCTGCACGTCGCCGCGGTCGATGCGACCGGTCGCGTCGATCTGGCCGCGCTCGAAGCGGCGCTCGACGAACGCACCGCGCTCGTGAGCGTCGCGCTCTGCCAAAGCGAGGTCGGCGCGATTCAGGATCTGGCCGAGGTCGTCCGCCTCGCGCGCGCCGTCGGTGCCCACGTGCATTGCGACGCCGCGCAAGGCGTCGGCTACGTGCCCTTCGACGTCGAGGCGCTCGGCGTCGACCTCGTGAGCCTCTCCTCGCACAAGATCTACGGGCCCAAAGGCGTGGGCGCGTTGTGGGTGCGGCGAGGCGTGGCGCTCGAGCCCCGCGTGCTCGGGGGCGGGCAAGAGAAGGGGCTGCGCAGCGGCACCCTCAACGTTCCGGGCATCGTCGGCTTTGGCGTCGCGGCGACGATTCAAGCCACCGAAGGCGCGAACGAAGGCGCTCGCTTGCGCACGATGCGCGATCGGCTCTGGCAACACCTCGCGTCGCTCGAAGCGGTGCACCTGCACGGACCCGCCCTCGACGGCCCCCGCCATCCCGGAAACCTTCACGTCGGCGTCGAAGGTCTCGACGGGGAAGGGCTCCTCCTGGCGCTCGCGCCACGCTTCGCGCTCTCGAGCGGCTCCGCCTGCGCGAGCGAACGCCGTGCACCGAGCCGCGCGCTCACGGCGATGGGGGTGCCGAAGGACCGCGCCACGCTGCGCTTCGGGCTCGGCCGCGAGACCCCCGCCGACCGAATCGACGAGATCGGCGCCCACGTCGTCGAGGTCGTCGGGCGCCTCCGCGCGAGCTCGCCGGCTTGGCGCCTGCGGGGCGAGACGCTCGATTGGTGAGGTGCGGCCGGCTTGCGGCTGGGCGCCTGCGGGGCGAAACACGCGATGGGTGAGCGCACGAGGTGCGGCCGGCTTGGCGTTCGGCCTCGTCCGCCTTAGGACTTCCCTCCCATGACCGAGTCCGCCCCCGAAGCGACCTTCGACCCCAACGCCCTCACGCCGGGTGAGCCACCGATTCGTCTCACGTCGCGCGCGATCGAGATGGGGAAGAAGCGCCTCGTCGAGGCCCAGGCCGACACCCCGGAGCTCATCCTCGGGCTTCGACTGGGCGTCAAGGGCGGCGGCTGCAGCGGCTACTACTACGTCTACGACGTCGCCACGAAGCGCCGGAAGCGCGACCTCGTGTTCGACTTCGAGGGCCTTCACGTCTTCGTCGACGACCGCAGCGCCGAGCTGCTCCGTGGCGGCGAGCTCGATTGGGAGACCCGGCTGCTGGGGTACGGCTTCAAGTGGAGCAACCCCAACGCCACCGGCGACTGCGGCTGCGGCGCCAGCTTCACGACCGACTGAGACCACGCCCCACTTGGACGGATCCAATCCGTGCGCGTGGAGGCGTCGCTCGGTGGTGGGAGGGGCCCCCAATCCGGCTCTGCCGGTTGGGGGAAGGAGCGCGTCGCTCCCTCGAGAAAGAAGAAGAGCGGGAATCAGTCCAACGGATGCCCGCTCGGAAGCGTCGGGTCGGGCCGCCCCGTCCGTCCCGGCCGGGCCAGCGTTCGAGCGTGACCAAAAAGCTCCGCGCTTTTGGTAACGTACTGGCGCCGTGCGCTCCGCAGCGCGCGCGAGATCGACCATGATCCAAGTCCAGTGCCCTTCGTGCTCCGCGCCGTACGACCTCGACGAGCGCCGTCTGCCCGCGAGCGGCTTGCGCATGCGTTGCCCCAAGTGCGGTGCGTCGTTCCACGTCGGGCGTGACGGAACGGTCGGCGCGGCGCCGGCCCCGGCCGTGAAACCACCCGCTCCGCCGCCGCCCGCGGCCGTCGCTCCGAAGAAGGATTCGCTCGGCGACCTCTCCGATCTCCCAGCCCCGGCCCCTCGCAAGGCCGCGTCGGAGTTCGACGCCGACCTTCCCACGCCGCGTCGCGCACCCCCGGCACCCCCGCCGCCCGCGGCTCGAAAGCCCATCGCGCCCGACTTCGGGGCGGACCTGCCGGCCCCCAAGGCGGTCGACGAGCTCGACCTGCCCGCCCCGAAGAAGAAGCCGCTCGCGCCCGACTTCGACCTCGATCTGCCGATGGCGAAGGCGACGCCGAACGATCTCGACATGGATCTGCCGGCGCCGAAGGCCAAGGCGCCCCTCGCGCCGGACTTCGGGCTCGATCTGCCGGCGCCGAAGGCCAAGCCGAACGACGACTTCGACCTCGACCTCCCTGCGCCGAAGGCCAAGCCGGCGGACGACCTCGACCTGCCGGCGCCGAAAGCCAAGAAGGCTCCGCTCGCGCCCGCGTTCCCCGGCGAAGTCGATCTGCCCGCGCCGGCCCGAAGCACGGGCAGCACCCCCTTCGACGACATGGTCGACGACCTCGACCTGCCGGCGCCGAAGGGGGCGAGCGATCTCGATCTTCCCGCGCCGAAGGGCGGCGGTTTCGACCTCGATCTGCCCGCTCCGAAGGCGAAGGCTGGTCACGACTTCGATCTCGACCTGCCGGCGCCGAAGGGCGCGGGCGACCTCGATCTGCCGGCGCCGAAGGGTGGCGGCTTCGATCTCGATCTGCCAGCGCCCGTCGCCAGCGGCTTCGACCTCGACTTGCCGACCCCCAAGGGAGCCGACCTTCCCGCGCCGAAGGCGGGAGGCGGCGGAGGCTTCGACCTCGACCTCCCGATGCCGAAGGGCGGCGACGGGTTCGACCTCGGCCTTCCAGGTGGCGGGGGTGGAGGAGGAAGCGACTTCGACCTCGACCTGCCGCCGCCGCGCGACGCCTTCGCCGAGAGCAGCAGCGCGAGCAGCAGCTCGGGAGGCGGCATGGGAGGCGGCTTCGACCTCGACCTGCCCGCGCCGCGCAACGACCTGCCGATGCCTGGTGCCGGGCGCGGAGGCATCACCGACTTGCCCGCGCCGCGCAACGATCTTCCGGCCCCCCGGGGCGACGATCTCTCGTTGCCCGAGCCGCGAGCCCGCGGCGAAGAAGCGCGGGGCACCGGCGGCGCGGGCTTCGGCGAAATCGATCTCGGCGGTGGCGGCGACGGACTCGAGTTCGCGGACATCCCGCAGGAAGATGCGCCTCGTCTCTCGTCTCCCCAAGACTTGCCGCCGACCGCGGCAAAGCCTTCGAAAAAAGCCAAGGCCAAGCGTGAGTCCAAGGCGGCGGCGCCCAAGAAGAAGGGCAAGGGGTTGGCGATCTTCGTCGCCGTGCTCCTGCTGCTGGCCGGCGCCGGCGTGGCCCTGCAATGGACGCCCTACGGCATCTTCGGCGTCTACGCGCTCGAAGGCTTCCGACCCGAAGCGGGCGACGACGCGGGCATCGCACGCACGCTCTCGGACGCCGAAGCGCTCGCCGCGTCGGACACCTACGCGGACGTGCGGGCGTCGCTTCGTCAGCTCGGCACCGCGCGCCGCGAGCTCTACCTCAACCGCCGCTTGCTCGCGCGAAGCGTGGTGCACGAGGCGCTCTTCCAAGTTCGCTTCGGCGAGAGCCCGCGCAGCCAATCGCGCGAGACCGCGCTGCTTCAACGCCTCGAGGTTCGAGGCAACGACGCCCCCGGCATCCACCTCGCGCTCGCCGCCCACGAGCTTCGAGCCGGCAACCTCGGCCAGGTGCCTCAGCACCTCTCGGCCGCACGCTCGGAAGCGCCGAGCGACGCGTACGTGAGCCTGGTGGCCGGCGAGCACGCGCTCGCGACGGGCAACGCCGCCGCCGCGCTCGAAGCCTTCTCCGCCGCGGCGGAAGCCGGCGCCGGGGCACGGGGCCTCTGGGGCGTCACGCGCGCCCATCTCGCGGCCGCCGAGGTGGACGCCGCCGCCGTCGACGCGGCGCTCACCGCGGTGCTCGAAGCGAGCCCGGACCACGCCTCGGCGCTCGTCGCCCGCGCTCGTCGCGCCCTCGCCGCAGGTGACGAATCCGCCGCGCTTCGCGACGCGAGCCTGGCGGCGGGCGAAACCGTCGAAGGTCGTGAGGCCCCGCTCGTCGCGAGCGCCCAAGAGCGCGCCGCCGCCTGGACCTTGCTCGGCGAGATTCACGAGTCGAAGGGGCGTCGAGGGCCAGCCCGGTCCGCCTACGATCGCGCGATCGAGGCCGATCCCTTCCGTGTCGAAGCCTTGCTCGGCGCGGGACGCATCCTGCTGACCGAGCGACGCTTCCGTGAAGCGCTCGCGCGTTTCGAGTCGGCCCAAGAAGCTTCGCAAGGTGCGCCGCCCCCGCCGACCGACGCGCGCGCGTGGGACGTTCAAGCCAAGCTCGGTCAGATCGAAGCCCTTCTGCCGCTCGAGCAGACCCAACAAGCGGCGGGTCTCGCGTCCGCGCTCGCGATGCAGCTTCCCGCCGATCCGGTCGTCGCGCTCTGGCACGGTCGAACCCTCGAAGCCCTCGAGCAAGACGAGGAGGCGACCGCGGAGCTCGAGCGCGCCATCGAGCTCGAGCCGACGTCCTTCGCGGGTTATCTCGCGCTCGCTCAGCTGCATTTCGCCAACGACGACGCCGAAAACGCCGCCGCGACCTTGCGGCGCGCACGCGAGCACGTGCCGGAGAGCGCGACGATGCGCCGGCTGCTCGGCGAGTCGGAGCTGCGTCGATCGAACCTCGGCGAGGCCGAACGCGAGCTTCGCGCCGCGTTGGCCCTCGAGGCCGACCATCCCGAGACCCTCTTCTTGCTCTCGACCACGCTTCGCCGAGCCGGTCGCCTGCAAGAGGCCGAGCGTACCCTCGAGCAACTGGCGGGCATCGATTCGTCCTACCCCGGCCTCTCGCTCGAGCGTGGCCGTCTCTTCGAAGCGATGGGCCAAGCCGGACGCGCGGCGACGGCCTACGAGCGCGCGCTCGCGGAAACGCCCGACGACAAGGATCTCGAGCTTCGGCTCGGCGCCGCGCTCTTGGCCGCGGACCGAGTCGACGACGCCGCGCCGCACTTGCAAGCGGTGCTCGCCGCGCGCCCCGACTCGGCCGAGGCCGAGCACTTCGTCGGGCGTCTCTTCCGTGCCCGCGGCGACACCCCGTCGGCGATTCAGCACCTCACGCGCGCGGCCGACCTCGATCCGCAGATCGCGGAGTACCGGCTCCACCTCGGGTGGGCTCAGCTCGAAGGCAACCAGCTCGGCATGGCGGCGGACGAGGTCGCGGCGGCGTTGGCCATCGATCCGCAGCTGCCGGAGGCGTTCCTCGTGCGCGGCCTGCTCGGCAACCGCACCGGCGCCGTCCGTGACGCGAAGGCCGACTTCGAGCGCGCGTTGGCGCTGCGCCCGACGCTCCACGAAGCACGCGCCGGCTTGGGCGACGCCCTCGATCAACTCGGCGATCGTCCCGGTGCGATTCGGGCCTACGAGGCGGCGGTCGCGGCCCAAGGGAGCCACGGCGATTGGTGGTATCGCCTCGGTCGCGTGCGCTTCGACGCCGGCCGTTCGGCGGAGGCCATCACGGCGCTCGGTCGTTCGATCGAGCTCGTGGGCGACGCAGAGCGACGCCCGAGCTGGCTCGCCGAAGCCCACCGCATTCGCGGCGAAGCGTATCGTCTCGCCGGCAACCGGGCCGGGGCCATCGCGGACTTCCGGCGCTACCTGGAGCTCGCGCCGGCGTCTGCGCTCGACCGTCAAGACGTGCAAGACCGGCTCTTCGACCTCGGCGCACGCTGAGCGTTGTGCAGGGCTGCGGTGCTCGGCCTCGTGCAGGGCTGCGGTGCTCGGCCTTCGGCCTGGGCGCCTTCCGCCCGCTTGGGGAGGCTCTGCCTCCCCCTTCTCCCCTCCGTGCCTCGGAGTCTCCCGCCGGCTTCGCCTCTGGTCGGCTCCTGCGAAGCGTGATTCGTGCACGACGTAGCGGACGTGAGTCCGCGAAGGTGCACGATTCCGCGAGACTATCGACCCACGCAGAGCGTGGCGTCGATGAAGGGGCTAGCCGCCCCTTTTGAAACCCTGCGAGCCGTGTCGCATCGGGAGTGGCGCAAGTGCGTAGGTGACGTGTACGTGTCTCGGCCTTCGGCTGCGCGCCTTCCGCCCGCTTGGGGAGGCTCTGCCTCCCCTTCCCCTCCGGGCCTCGGAGTCTCCCCGGCTTCGCCTCTGGTCGCGCGTGAATCGTGTAGAGCGGAGCGGACGGGCGTCCGCGGGCTACACGATTCCGCGAGACCATCGACCCCGTTTCGAAAGCCTGACCATGTTCGTGGCATCGGGATTCGCGTAGGTGCCGTGGTCAGACGGGCCCTCGGCCGACCGTGGCGCTTTCGTGTTCTTGAGCGCTCCCGCAGAACCACGCCGCTCACGCGTCCCGTCGCGCGCTGGGCGCCGAGGAGAGCGTCGCGTCCGCCCCTCGCGGCGAGAGCCGGAGGGTCGCGGCGAAGACGAGCACCGAAAGGACGAGCGGGGCGGCGAAGGCAACGAGCGGCATGTCGACCCTCGGAGCGAGAGCCGTGCCGCGAAACCTCGTGCGGACCTCGGTGAGCCGAAGTACGACCGTTTGTGTGTGCAAATTGTTGAAAATGTTCGTGTTTTGCGCTGAGTCCGCGTGTCCTCGCGCTCCCTCCGAGCCCTGCCTGCACACGGAGGGAGCGCGTCTGCACGGACACGCTCCCGTGGCCCGCGGCTTGACTTCCGCCCCCAACTGCGATGGAAGGAGCGGTCTCTATGCACACGAGCCAACCCTCCGAACGCGAGCGCCTGGAGCGCGCCGCCGCCGACGTCCGCCGCTTCTCCGACCGCGTGCCCAAGGTCGCGCTGGTCCTGGGATCCGGCCTCGGCGCCTGGGCCGACACCCTCGAAGACCGCGTCGTCATTCCCTTCGGTGACATCACCGGCATGCCGCAGAGCGGCGTCGCGGGACACGCGGGCAACCTCGTCCTCGGCACCGCCGAAGGCGTCTCCGTCGTGACCATGCAGGGCCGCGTCCACATGTACGAGGGCCACCCGCCCGACGACGTCGTGTTCGGCCTGCGCCTGATGCTCCACCTCGGCGCCAAGACCGTGTTCATCACGAACGCGGCGGGCGGCATCGGCGATCACCTCGACGTCGGCGACCTGATGCTCATCGAGGACCAGCTCAACCTCACGGGCAAGAACCCGCTCGTCGGCCCGAACGACGACCAGATGGGTCCGCGCTTCGTCGACATGACCACGCCCTTCGACGTCGAGCTGCGTCACCTCGCGGCCGAAGGCGCCAAGGCGCTCGGCTTCGACGTGAAGCGTGGCGTCTACGTCGGCGTGCTCGGCCCGAGCTACGAGACCCCGGCCGAGATCCGGATGTACCGCACGCTCGGCGGCGACGCGGTCGGTATGAGCACCGTGCTCGAGGTCGTCGCGGCGCGGCACATGGGCGCGCGCGTGCTGGGCATCTCGTGCATCACCAACAAGGCCGCCGGCCTCGGTCACGAGACCCTCACCCACGCCGACGTGCAAGAGGTCGCGGAGCGTGTGCGTGAGCGCTTCGTCGCGTTGCTCGGCGCGGTCTTGCGTCGTTTGCTCTGAAGCCCGCATGACCGAACCGGACGACCTCCTCCTTCGCGGCGCGACCGTGGTCACCGTCGACCCGGCGCGCCGCGTCCTCGTCGGCGACGTGCGTGTTCGCGGCGGTCGCATCGTCGCCGTGGGTGGCCGATCGCGTCGCCCGGCGAAGCGCATCGTCGATCTTCGTGGCCACGCGCTGATCCCCGGCATCGTTCAGGCGCACGTTCACCTCTGCCAAGCGCTCTTTCGCGGCATGGCGGACGACTTGCCGCTCCTGCCTTGGCTCGCGCAGCGCATCTGGCCGCTCGAAGGCGCGCACGATCCGCGCTCGCTTCGCGCGTCGGCGCGGCTCGGCCTCGCGGAGATGATTCGCGCCGGCACGACCACGATCCTCGACATGGGGACGGTGCATCACCACGACGCCGTCTTCGACGTGCTCGCCCAGAGCGGCATCCGTGCCTTCTCCGGCAAGGCGATGATGGACGTCGGCGATCAGGTGCCCAAGACGTTGCGCGAGACGACGGCGTCGTCGCTGAAGGAGAGCCATCGCCTGCGCGATCGATGGAACGGCGCCGCCGAAGGTCGGCTGCGCTACGCCTACGCGCCGCGTTTCATCCTGAGCTGCTCCGAAGCGTTGATGCGCGAGGTCGGCGAAGCGACGCGGGGTGGCGAAGCGCTCGCGCACAGCCACGCCGCCGAGCACGCCGACGAGCGCGCCGCCGTGAAGGCGCGGCTCGGAATGGACGACGTGGCCGCGCTCGAGTCCTACGGGCTCGCGGGACCGCACACGATCCTCGCGCACGGCGTGCAGCTTCGCGCGGCGGAGATGAAGCGTATCGCGAAGCTCGGCACGCGCTTCGTGCATTGCCCGAGCGCCAACCTGAAGCTCGCGAGCGGCATCGCGGACGTGAAGGCGATGCGCGACGCGGGCATGGTCGTCGGGCTCGGCGCGGACGGCGCGCCCTGCAACAACCGCATGGATCCCTGGACCGAGCTCCGCCAAGCGGCGTTGCTCGCGAAGGTTCGACGCGACGACGCGGCCGCGTTGCCCGCGCATCAAGCCTTCGAGCTCGCGACCATCGAAGGTGCGCGTGCGCTCGGCATCGACGCCGACGTGGGCTCGATCGAGGTCGGCAAGAAGGCCGATCTCGTCGCGCTTCGACTCGACGACCTCCACCACGAGCCCGGCGGCGACGTCTACGGGCGCCTCGTGTACTCCGCGACGCCGGCCGACGTACGCCACGTCTTCGTCGACGGTCGCGCGCTGCTCGACGACGGCGAGCTCGTCACGCTCGACCGCGAGAAGGTGCTCGCGGACGCGCGCCGCGAGGGCAAGAAGACGCTCCAGCGCGCGGGCATCGTGCGCTGAGCGCGCGCTCGCGATCCGCTCGAAAGGACGAGCCCACGCGAGCTTCGCGTGGGCTTCGTCGCGTCAGAGCAGCCCCCACTTGCACGGATTCGATCCGTACGAGTGAAGAGGATGCTCGGTGGTGGGAGGGGGCCCGATCCGGCTTTGCGGGTCGGGGGGAGGGTGCGCGGCGCCCCCTCGAAGAGAAGCGGGAGCATGAATCCGTGCAACTGATTCGTGCTCAGAAGCCGAAGTCGTCGGCGAGCTCGCGCATCGAAGCGCGCATGGTCGCCGCGCGGGGGCGTGTCGCACGCGGCTCTCCCTCCGTACGGGTCGAAGCGCTGGGGCGAGCTCGTGTGTCACGCGTCGTGGTGGAAGAGGCCATCGTCGGCGCCGGGTCGGTCGTCCGGTCGGTCGTGGCGACCGCTTCGGCCCCGACCTCCGAGGGCGGTGCTTCCGAGGGCGGTGCTTCCGAGGGCGGTGCTTCCGAGGGCGGTGCTTCCGAGGGCGGTGCTTCCGAGGGCGGTGCGGCAACCTCTGCCACGTCCGTGATCTCCGCTTCCGCCGCGGTCGCTCCCACCCCCGGCGGGGCGACCGCGGCGCTCCCACGTGGCGCGCTCGGCGGCGCACCGACCACCTCGACGTCGGGCGCCAAGGGCGTCGCGGTCGACTCCGGCGTTCCCCCACCGACCAACGCGAGCGTGAGGCCACCCGCGAGCGCCACCAAGAGCCCACCGCCTAGCGCGTAGAGCAGCGCGCTCGGACCACGTGCAGGCGCAGGAGTCGCCACGTTCACGCTCGACGCGCTCACCGAAGACACGCCGCTCGAGGACGACGACACTCCCGAACCCACATCGGAAAGCCGCGAGGTGCCGCCGGTCGCCGACATCTCCGCCGTGATCAACCCGCTGTGTGACTCGAGCCCTGCCATGCTGATCGTCATCGTGCGCAGCGGCTCTTCGTCCGCCGCCGCCACGACGATCGGCACGTCGAGCGACTCGGCGTCCGACGCGAGCTTCGCGCGCTGCGCCTCGATCTCGTCGGCCATGACGATGCGCATGAGCTCCGCGAGATCGGCGCCGTCGAGCGCGGCTGCCCGTGGCATCGCGTCGGCGAGCGCGCGCCGCATCTCGCGCGCCGAGCGATACCGATCGTCGGGATTCTTCGCGAGCGCCTTGAGCAAGATCGCGTCGAGCGCGGGCGGAAGGTCCGACACGAACCGGCTCGGCGGCTCGATGCTCGGGTTTCGCACTTGCTCGAGCAGCTCGAGATCCGCACCCGAGCCCGAGAAGAGCCGACGCATCGTCAAGCACTCCCAGAGCACGATCGCGAGCGCGTACACGTCGGTGCGGCGGTCGACGTTTTTCCCGAACGCCTGCTCCGGCGACATGTAGCGAATCTTGCCCTTGAGCATCGAGCCCGAGGTCTGCGTGCGACGCGACATCGCTTTGGCGACGCCGAAGTCGATCAGCTTCACGTGCCCCTGCCACGCGAGCAGCACGTTGTCCGGGCTCACGTCGCGGTGGACGACCTCCATCGGTTGTCCCTGCTCGTTCTTGAGCTCGTGTGCGGCGTGAAGCCCGTCGAGCACCGCGATCGCGACGTGCACCGCCAGCTCTGGCGTCATGCGTCGCTTGAGCTTCGCGAGCGAGCGCAGGAGCTGGCCGAGCGAGCAGCCCGCCACGTACTCCATGACCAGCAGGTGGGTGCCGTCGACCTCGCGAAGCTCCTCCACGTGCACGACGTTCGGGTGTTGGATGCGCGCGCAGAGCAACGCCTCGTCGACGAACATCTCGACGAACGACGGGTCGTCGGCGAGGTGCGGGTGCACCACCTTGATGGCCACGGGTTTGGAGAACCCCGACGCGCCCGTCCGCCGCCCGAGGAAGAGGGTGGCCATGCCCCCAGCCTTCATGCGGGCGACGACGTCGTAGTCTGCCACGCGGTCGCCTTCGCGAATCACGTTCCGGATTCTAGCAGCCCACGACGCCCCACGTCCGCGAAGTGGGAAAACGAAGTGTATTCTCCGACCGGAGGCCCTCCGCGGTGCCGCGAGGCGTTTCTCTCGCATCCACCGGGCACCCGACCAGGCCAGGTGGTCCCCGGACGCGGAGTCGAACCTGTTTCACCTTTCCGTTCGACCCCGGTTACCCTGGCGGCGTGCAGGTGAAGTCTCGGCTCCTCGCGTTCCTGCTCTGCGCCCTTCCGGTCTCGGCGTTCGCGCAGGCGCAATCCCCCACGTCGTCGGAGATGGCCGCGGCGAGGCAACTCTTCCGCTCCGGCCTCGCCCACGCCGAGGCGGGTCGCTGGACCGACGCGCGAGCCGACTTCGAGCGCTCCTACGGCCTGGCGAGGGTGCCGGTCACGCTCTTCAACCTCGCCGGAGCGCAAGCCGAGACCGGGCAGCTCGTCACCGCCGCGGAGTCCTACCGGCGCTTTCTCCAGGAAGCCGACGAAGGCCGCGCCGCGCGTTACCGGGAGTCCGCCCAACGTGCTCTGGCCGAGCTCGAGCCGCGCATTCCGCGTCTTCGCCTCGAGGTCAACGGGCTCGGCGAAGGCGACGTGTTGCGCATCGACGACGACGAGGTCTCACGTGCCGTGCTCGGCGTCGCGTTCCCGCTCGACCCCGGTGAGCATCTCGTGGCCGTGGTGCGCCGGGGCGACGTGGTGATCGACGAGCGCGTCACGCTCGGCGTCGGCGAAGAGCGCGCCGTGACCCTGCTCGTGCCGGCGGTGCAGGTTCGCCCGGCCCAGGTCGCGCGAGCGGAAGTCGAAGCCGACGCGACGCCCGCCGAATTGCCACCGGCGGGCGACGAAGAACGATCGATCGCGCGTTCTCCTTGGCTCTGGATCGCGATTGGCGTCGTCGCAATCGCCGGCGCCACCACCGCAGTCGTCCTCGCCACCCGCGACGACGCGTCGCCCTACCAAGGCAACGCGGGCGTCGTTCGATTCGAGCTCGGAGGTTCGCGATGAAGCGTGCGCTCCTCGCGCTCCTCCTCGTGGGGTGCAGCGCCAGTCACGTCACCCAGCTCGTCGTCGTCGTCGACAGCGACCTCGCGGTGCCGTCGGCCCTCGACGCCGTACGCGTCGACGTTCAAGGCCCTTCGGGCATGACGGAGACGATCGAACGCGACCTCGCGGGAGCAGATCGCATCGAGCTTCCGCTCACCTTCGCGCTCGTTCCGGCGGGCGACGCGCTCGGGCCGGTCACACTCACCGCGGTCGGCCTGCGCGGCGGAACCGAGGTCGTGTCGCGCAGAGCGGTCGTCACGCTCGCGAAGGACGAGTCGCGGGTCCTCGTGCTCTTTCTCGGCGCGTCTTGCGTCGACGTCGATTGCAGCGCCTCGGGCTACACGTGCGTCGAGGGTGAATGCGTCGACCCACGCATCAACGAGCTGCCGCCCTTCACGGGCCAGATTCCGGGCGCGGACGCCGGAGCCGTCGACGCGGGCGAAGGCGACGCGTGCGCGGCGGGCGGATGCACGTGCGAGGACGGCGCGCCCTGCCGAACCGAAGCCGGCTGCGAGGTCGGAGAGACGCGATGCGACGAGGACGGGAACGCGACCTGCGTCGCGACCGAGCTCGCCGAAGCGGGCGTCGTGTGCCGTCCCGCGGCGGGAAGCTGCGACCGCGAAGAGACATGCGACGGCACCAGCCCCGCGTGCCCTGCCGACCTCTTCGCCCCGACCGGCGAGACCTGCGACGGAGGATTCTGTGACGGCCTCGGCGCATGCAGCGAAGGCTGCAGCCCTGGCGCCGCGTGCAGCACCGGCAACCCGTGCGAGCGCGGCGAGATCGACTGCAGCGGCGGCGAGCCGCGTTGTGTCGCCGTGGGCCCTTCGACGGCAGGCACCGTCTGTCGTGCGGCGCTCGGTCCCTGCGACGCCGAAGAAGCGTGCGACGGGACTTCCACCGATTGCCCGGACGATCGATTCCGCAGCACGAGCACGGTCTGCCGCGCCGCCACCGGGAGCTGCGACCTCGACGAGACGTGCACCGGCGACTCCGCGCTTTGTCCTTCGGACGCCTTCGTCGACACCGGCGCGTCGTGCACGGACGGCTTCTGCGACGGCCTCGGCGAATGCCGCAGCGGCTGCACGCCCGGCGGCAGCTGCAGCACGGGCAACCCTTGCGAGATCGGTCGCATCGACTGCAGCTCCGGAACCCCGAGCTGCGTGGCTGCCGGTCCGGCACCTGCGGGCACCGTCTGTCGCGACGCGGCCGGGGTCTGCGACGTCGCGGAGACCTGCACCGGCAGCAGCACGACGTGCCCGACGGATGGCTTCGCACCTTCCACGCGCTCGTGCCGTGACGCGGTCGGTGAATGCGACGTCGCCGACTTCTGCTCCGGTGCCGCTGCCGGGTGTCCCGCGGACGCCAAGCGTCCCGCCACCTTCGAGTGCCGCGCCGCCGCGGGCGATTGCGACCTCGCCGAGCGTTGCGACGGAAGCTCGTCGGCATGCCCGAGCGATGCGCGCCGACCCTCGACCCACGTCTGCCGCGCGTCCGGCGGAACCTGCGACGTGGCCGAGACTTGCGACGGCGGCGTGAGCTGCCCTGCGGACGCCAAACGCTCGTCGGGCTTCGTCTGCCGTGCGGCGGTGAGCGGAGGCTGCGACGTGGCCGAGACGTGCAACGGCAGCAGCAACGCGTGTCCGAGCGACGGCTTCGCCTCCGCGTCGACCGTGTGCCGAGCCGCCGTCGCCGGCGGCTGCGACGTGGCCGAGACGTGCACCGGCTCGAGCGCCGCGTGTCCGAGCGACGGCTTCGCGTCGGTCGGGACCACGTGTCGTGCCGCGCGTGGCGAGTGCGACGTCGCCGAGACCTGCACCGGGTCGAGCGCGAGTTGCCCCTCGAACCAACGACGTCCGAGCGACTACGTCTGCCGTCCGGCCGCAATCGGCGCGACCTGCGACGTCTCCGAAACCTGCACTGGCAGCAGCGACACCTGCCCGGCCGACGGCTTCCGCCCTGCAGGGTACGTCTGCCGCGCGGAGCGGGACCTCGAGTGCGACGTCGAGGAGCTCTGCTCCGGATCGAGCCCGACGTGCCCCACGAACGTCACCGCGCCCGACAACCGCTTCTGCGGCTGCAACGGGCGCTGCCTCGCGGGCACTTGCCGCGAAACCGGCAACCCCTGCCTCTGACGTACCCGACCCGCTTCCACCCCCACTTGCACCGACTCGATCCGTGCAGGGAGCGATCTGGGAGAATCGAAGCGAGAACGAACGCCGCTCGTCGTTGTCGGAGCGCTCGTGTCGACCTACTCTGCCGCGGTGTCTCTCGATCGCAGCGCCTGGCGCCTCCTCCCCTCCGAGGAAGTGATCTGGGAAGGCGCTCCGACGACGGTGCCCCGCGAACGCGTCTGGGTGATCGTTCCGCTCTTCTTCTTCGCGGTCGCACTCGTCTCGCTCCTCTTCTCGCGGCTCTTGATCGTCGCGGAGCTTCCAGGGTCGAACAATTCGGTCGCGGTCGCGTCGCTCTTGGCCGCCTGCGGCATCGCCGCGTTGGCCGCGCCACGTTGGCTCTTCGGCGACCTCGCGTACATGGTCACCGACAAACGTGTGCTGGTGCGCCGGGGTCGGTTCGTTCGCTCGATGGAGCGCCGGAAGCTCACCTACGCGCGCATCCTGTGGCACCGCTCGGTGCCCGTCGTGGGGCACCTCGAGCTCGTCGTCGCGGTTCCTTTCGGTCCGCTCGCGCGGCGCTTGCGCGTCGTGCTGCGTGACGTCCGCGAGCCCGATCGCCTGCTCGCGCTCGTTCGCGATCGCACGCCGAGCGAAGCGGTCGGCGATCGCAGCGTGCAGCTCACCGAGCGTCTCGACGAAGACGAGCTCGTGGAGTGGGGTGGCCACCCGCAAGGTTGGCACCTGGGCTGGCGTGAGATCGCGACGACCGCGCTCGGCCTGCTCGTGACCGGCGTGGGCGTTGCGTACGGCTACCGCAACGTCGGCATCTTGCTCGACCTCGAAGGCCTCGGTCTCGCGGTGCGCTCGTCGGCGTGGGCGATGCTCTTCTCCGCGGTGCTCATCTCGTGGACCTGCATGCTGGCGATTGGCCTCGGCCTCGTCTGGCACGGCGTGATTCGCGCGCGTCGGCTCGGCACCGACACCGAGTACCTGCTCACCGATCGCCGCGTCCTGATTCGTCGCGGCGCCACCGAGCTCTCGGTCGAACGTGCGCGGGTCGTCGAGGTCGCGACCCAACCGGCGCCGGGGGGGCTTTCGCACCTCTTCCTCGTGCTCGACGCCCCGCAATCCCGCGCCCTCGAAGACAGCGGAGCCCTGCGGCCGATCCTGCCGGCACGCGACGCGGTGCCGCCCGTGCTCTTCGAGCTCGCGGACGCGGAAGGCGTGCGCGCGCGAATCTTGGGTGCCTGACGTTCCGAGCACGAAGCTCCGAGCACGACGTCACCGCAGTGGTCACACGGCCGTCGTCACCGGCGTCGTCACCGCCGTCGTCACCGCCGTCGTCACCGCCGTCGTCACACGGCCGTCGCACCGCGCGGTCGTTGCCCCTCCTCCACCTGGCTGCCAGCATCCGCGGCGATGTCGTTCCGCTTCGCCCTCGTGCTCACGCTCTTCTCCCTCGGCCTCGCGGGTTGCACCGGTGGAAGCGCCTCGGCCACCGCGTCCGCCCGGGTTACCGCACGTGCCGAGCTCTCCACGACGCCCACCCCGGTCGCGCTCGTCGGCGCCACCCCCGCCGAAGGTGCACGAGCGATGGAGATCGCGTGCGACACGGCTGCGCCCGAGCTCTGCAACGCGCTCGACGACGACTGCGACGGGCGCCTCGACGAAGACGCGAGCTGTCCCTACGAGCCCGGCGAGGTGCAGGTCGTGGTCGCATGGAACAGCGACGCCGACGTCGACCTCTACCTGACCGAACCGAGCGGCACGACCGCGAGCTTTCAGAGCCCCTCCGCGGCGGGCGGGCTCGAGATTCAACACGCCGGCCGAGGCGCGTGCGTCGAAGACCCCGGCCCCGCCGCGCGGGTCGAGAGCGCGCGCATCGCCCGCAACGCGGCCCCCGGCACCTACGCGGTCGCGCTTCATTACCTCATGGAGTGCGACGCCGACGGAGGCCCGACGACGGCGCTCGTCTCGCTCTCGGTCGGTGGGCGTCACGTCGGCACGTGGACCTACCTGCTGACTCCGAGCGAACGCCTGCAGGTCCTCGAGTTCGAGCTGCAGTGAGAAACGCGTCGCCCGTTTTCGCGTAGAGCCCTTCGTGCGTCCTTCGACCCTCCTCGCGGCGTGGTGCCTCGCCTTCGTCGGCGCCGGGGTCTACGCGCACGCGGACGTGGTCGTCCCCTCCACGCTCGCCAGCCTCCTCCTGCTCGCGTTCGTTCCCTACGCCCCGCTCGCACTCGCGGGGCGAGAGTTGCCCTGGCGGGTGGTGCTCGGTCTCGTGGCGGTCGCCGCCCTCGGCCTCGTGATCGCCCCGGTCGCGCTCTCGGACGACCTCTACCGCTTCTTGTGGGACGGCCGCGTCACGGTGCACGGCCTCGATCCCTACGCCTATCCGCCGAGCCATCCGGCGCTCGCGTTCCTTCGCGACGCGCACCACGCGCACGTCAACCATGCGGACATCCCGACCATCTACCCGCCGGGTGCGCAGCTGCTCTTCGCGCTCGCGCAGCTGCTCGGCCACGGCCCGAGCTCGCCGCGTCTGCTCGCGCTCGCCGCGCACGTCACGGTCGGCTGGGTGCTTCGACGCCGCGGCCCGGTCGGCGCCTCCACGGCGTGGATGCTCAACCCGCTCGCGCTCTCGGAGTCCGCGCTCGGCGGCCACGTCGACGTCTTCGTCGGCCTCGCCGTGCTCGCGGCCGCGCTCGACCTCCGCGTCGGTCGACGTCTTCGCGCGGTCGTCTTCGCGCTCGCCGCTGTCGCGGTGAAGCTGGTCGGGGCGTTGCTCATCCCCTTGGCGGTTCGGGACCGCCGTGCCCTCGCGCTCGGCGTCGTGCTCGGCGCGTGCTTGGTCGTTCCCCTCTCTCGCGCGGGCCACGGCGCCGACGAAGTCGGGGGCTTCGGGCACTACGCGCGGCGTTGGGGCGGCAACGCGGGCGGCTACCTCGTCGTCGAAGGCTTCGTCACCGCAGGCCTCGAGCCCTTCACCGAGCGCGACGGTCGCCTCCAGCTCACGTTTGCGCGACCGCTGCTTCGTTCGCTTCGCCGCGGACCGCTCGATCCTCACGCGGCCTTCGCCACCGAGAAGAAGCCGATCGGCGACGTCGCGACCTTCGAGCTGAACGTCGCCGCGTCGCTGCTCTCGCGCGCCTTGGTCGCGCTCGCGGTGCTCGCCTTGGCCCTGCTGCTCGCGCGAAGGGTAGGGCGCGGACGCGTCGACCCCGCGGACGCTGCGCGCACGTTGCTGCTCGTCGTGCTGCTCCTCGCGCCGCAACTCCATCCTTGGTACCTGCTCTGGCTCCTTCCGCTGGAGCTCGCCCTCGGGCGTCGCGTGGTCCTGCTCTGGACCGCGCTCGCTCTCGGCGCTTACGCCCCGCTCGACGCGTGGTGGTCGGTCCGCGAGTGGAGCGAGCCCTTCGCGTTCGGTGTGTGGCAGCAGCTCGTCGTCGTCGTCGCCTGGGTCTCCGAAGCCTGGGCGCCACGGTGGCGGCACACATCCGACACCGACGTACCTACCGATTCGTCGCGGGAGCTTTCTCCCACGTGAGTTTGATCTCCCCGGACCCCCCGCATACCTTGCCTCGGTCGTAGACCTGCCCGGGATCGGGGCTAGGGGGCCGTTTTGACTGATATTCCGACCGAGATCTCCGAGCGTTTCGAGCTACACGGCGTGTTCGCCGAGGGCCGCACCGGCACCCTCCACCACGCCACGGAGCGCAGCTCGGGTCGCAAGGGCCTGCTCAAGCTCCTCCGCGCCGAGACCCTCGGCGCCGCCTCGGACCGCCAGCGCATCAAGCGCGAGCTCGCCAAGCAAGTGACGTTGCAGCACGCGACCCTCGCGCTGCCGTGGGCTTCGGGCGAGGTCGGCAAGACGCTCTGGCTCTTCCGCGAGCACGTCGCCGGTCGCACGCTCGCGCAACGCATCGCGCAAGACGGCCCCATCACGAGCTCCGAAGCGCTCGCGGTCGTCGCGCAGCTCGCCGAAGGCCTCGACGAGCTCCACCGCGCCGGCCTGCTCTTCCGCGATCTGCAGCCCGCCCACGTCGTGCTCAAGGACGACGGAAGTGTCGTGGCGTTCGGCGCCGGCATCGCGGCCCCCATCGACCACGAAGAGGTCTTCGAGCTCTACGGCACCCCGGAGTACGTCTCGCCCGAGCAGACGGCCGGCAAGCTCGTCTCGTTCCGCAGCGATCTCTACGCCCTCGGCTGCTTCTTTCACGCGCTCGTTCACGGCAAGCCGCCCTTCACCGGCAGCGTCGCCGACGTGTTGAAGGCTCACGCGGAGGCCACGCCGCCCTCCTTCGAAGGCCTCGCGCCCGAAGCAGCCACGCTGCTCGAGCAGCTCCTCGCCAAGGACCCGAAGCAGCGCCCCTTCTCGGCGCAGCAGGTTCGCCGCGGCCTCGACCCCTTCCTCCCCGACCTCCTCAAGAGCGGCGAGATGCCGATGCCTGCTCGCAAGGCGACGATCCTCGGCATGCCGGCGGTGTCGCCGCCGCGCCCGCCGAGCCTCGAGCCACCGCGTCCGCCGAGCATGGAGCCGCCGCGCCCGCCGAGCATGGAGCCGCCGAAGGCCGCCAAGCGGAACCCCGACGCGACCCAGCAGGTCGCGCTGGACGACATCCTCGAAGAGGGCGCTGCCGCCGCTGCGGCGAAGGTCTCCGCGCCGCCGCCGCCGCCTCCCGGCGTGCGCATGAGCTCTGCGCCTCCTCCCCCGCCCGCTGCGGCGAGGAAGACGGCCGAGACCACGCAGCAGCTCGACGCCCTCGACCTCGAGGAAGAGATCGCGGAAGCGGCGCCCGACGCCGACACCAGCGGTGGCTTCGAGGTGCTCTCCGAGCCCAGCGAGGAAGAAGCGCCGCGTGCGAACGTCGCGGATGCGCCCGCCGCCATCGTGGCCGCGCCCGCGGTCGAAGCCGTCGAAGCCGCGCCCGAAGCCCCCGCCGCCGCGGCCACCACCGACCTCGACTACGACGACCTCGCCGAGACGATTGCGCGGGACGCGCCGTCGATGCTCGCCCCCATGGCCCCGAGCGTCGACGATCACGTTCAGCAGGCCGCCGAGCCGGCGCCCGAGCCGCAGCCTGCCCCGCAGGCTCGCCGCGATTCGACGCCCGTCCTCCCGGAAGAGCGTGTCTCACACACCCCGACGATGACCGCGGTGACCGAGCCGCCGCCCAACCGCAACGGGCTCTACGCCCTCGCGGGTGGCGCGTTGGTCTTCCTCTCCGTGCTCCTCTTCATCGGCTACCAGGCCTTCGGGGCCAAGCCGGAGAACGTCTCGTCGGCCATGCCGGCGCCGACGCTCGTCGGCGACGCGCCATCGGCGAGCCCGCCGGTCGCTTCGGCGACCGCGCCCGAGCCCGCGGTCGAGGCGCCGGTCGTCGCTGTGGCGGAGCCCGTGGCTGCGGTCGAGGAGCCCGTCGCCGAAGAAGCCATCGCCGAAGAAGCCATCGCCGAAGAAGCCATCGCCGAAGAAGCAGTGGTCGAGGAGACGCCGGCCGAAGAGGCGGTCGTCGCCGAAGAGGCGGTCGAAGACGAGGCCGCCGAAGAAGACGAGGTCGAGGAAGCCGCGCCGGGTCGTCGTCGTGCGGCGCGTCGCGGCACCCGTCGCGCGCGGGCTCGCTCCACGGGCGGAAGTCCCTTCGATCAGGCACGTGAAGCGGCGCGTCAGGCGTTCCAGTCGCGCAACTTCCCGGCCGCGGAAGCCGCGTACGTCCGCGCCACCGCAATCAACCCGCGCCACGCGGGCTCCTGGGCCGGCCTCGGCGCGGCGCGCATGCAGACGCGCAACTTCGGTGGCGCCGTTCAAGCCTATCAACGCGCGGTGCAGCTCTCGCCGACGAACAGCGGCTACTTCACGATGCTCGGCCACGCCTTGCGCATGGCAGGCAACGGTGCAGGCGCACAGCAGGCCTACCAGCGTGCGCTCGCGATCGATCCGTCGAACCGCGCGGCCCAGCAGGGCCTCGGGCGCTGAACCTCAGCCCACGGCTCAAAACGACGAAAGGCGAGGGCGAAACCCTCGCCTTTCGGCGTTCTGCGCGACGAAACGCGCACGGATCTGTTGCTGCCACCCTCGTTGCCTGCCATGACAGCCGACCCATGGCTCAGCGACGCAAGAAGGAACGAGACGAGGTGCCCGTGGTTCGCCGCGGAGACGCCCCGCGCCGCCGGTTGGCGCCCGATCTCGAGGAGATCGCCCGCGGAGACGCGGACTTCGTGCGCTCGCGTCCGCCGCGTCCGCGTTTGAACGACCCGCGCCCCGTCGCGCTCGTCGCCGGCGTCGCCAACCGCGACGCTCGGCTCGTCTTCGAAGCGCGCGTCGAAGCGATGCAGGCGCTGCGCGAGGACGAAGCCGCCCTCGGCCCCTTGCTCGCCGAAGCGCTCTGGCTCGGCCTGTGGCGCTGCCGCAGCGTCACGAGCTTCGACGCGCTCGTCGAGGAGATGCTCGAGCTCCCTGCCGACCAGGCGCGAGGCCTCGCCGAGGTCGCCTGCCACGCGGCCGGCCTTCCCGCCGAGCCGCTCTCCGAAGAGCTGGTCGCGGTCTGGCTTCGCTCCGAAGCCGCGTTGCTCGAGCTCGGCGAAGGGCGCGTCTTCGTGCGCCCGGCCGACGCCGACACCCTCACGCTGCGTCTCTCGGTGTCGGCCGCGTCGACCGCTCTCGAAGCCATCGGCCGTCGCATGGCGCCCTTGGCCTCCGACCGCCGTGGCCCGAGCGGGCCCCGTCGCTGATCGGGCGCGATCGTCTGCGATCGCCCTCGCGTTCGGTCCCCGACCCGATCCCACGATCCGATCCCCCTCGAAACGATTGAAGAATTCGCCGCCGGACGCGGCATCTCACGAAGCCCTCCGGCTTTCCACGGGCCGCTCCGAAAAACTCCTTGCGGCCCGAACCGCCATCGATACACTTCGCCTCCCCCGACGCGGCCTCCCATCGACCTCGATGGCGACCGCGAAAGGTCCGGCCCGCGGCGCCTCGCGCCAAATCGTTCCAGCAAGCCGCTGAAACGAGCAGATTCCGGCGCTAGCGCCGAACGAGACGAACTGGGGCGCGACGCGCCGAACGAGAAGAGATCATGTACGCAGTCATCAAGACCGGCGGCAAGCAGTACCGCGTTAGTGAAGGCGACGTCCTTCGCGTCGAGAAGCTCCCCGGTGACGTGGGTTCCGACCTGGTCCTCGAAGAGGTCCTCATGCTCGGCGGCGAGAAGGTCGCCGTCGGCAAGCCGACCGTCGCGGGCGCGAAGGTCACCGCGACGATCGTCGCGCAGGACCGCGCCAAGAAGATCATCGTCTTCAAGAAGCGCCGCCGGAAGAACTACCGCCGCAAGAACGGCCACCGCCAGCCGTACACCGAGCTGCGCATCACGGGCGTCACGGCCTGAGGCCGGAACGCAAGCTCCGGAGGAAAGCACCATGGCTCATAAAAAGGGACAGGGCTCTTCGCGCAACGGTCGCGATTCGAACCCCCAGCACCGTGGCGTCAAGGCGTTCGGTGGCGAGGCCGTCAAGGCCGGCAACATCCTCGTCCGCCAGGTCGGCATGACCTTCAAGCCCGGCGACAACGTCGGCGTCGGCAAGGACTACACGCTCTGGTCGAAGGTCGACGGTTTCGTCGTCTTCGAGCGCGTCGGCAAGTCGCGCAAGCGCGTCTCCGTGCAGCCGATCGTCGAGGCTGACGCCGCGGAGTGAGAGCGAAGCGCCCTGCGGCGTTTCCCTACGAAGAGGCCACCTCCGGGTGGCCTCTCGTCGTTGTGCGCCTCGCCTTCGAGGCTCGCGTCGGCTTTCGATCGAACGCGACCATCGCGCGCTGATACCCTTCGGGAGTGCAGCTCACCCTGCCGCTCCCCGAGCTGGCCCAGCTCGCTTTCGGCGCAAGCCCGAGCCCGAGCCATCGCATCTACTGCAACCGCAGCCTCCGCCTCGATCAGATCGAGTGGGTCGGCTTCGACATGGACTACACGCTGGCGATCTACGACCAGCGCGAGATGGACCGCCTGAGCATCGAGGCCACGCTCGACAAGCTCACGCAGCGCGGCTACCCGGAGTCGCTCAAGAGCGCGACGTACCGAACGGACTTCCCGATTCGCGGCCTCCTCGTCGACCGCAAGCTCGGCAACGTCCTGAAGATGGACCGCTACAAATACGTGAAGCGGGCCTACCACGGGCTCGCCGAGCTCTCGAAGGAGTCGCGCCGCCACGACTACCACACGCGTCGGCTTCGTGTGGCGAGCGCGCGCTACCACTGGGTCGACACGCTCTACGCGCTCAGTGAGGTCGCGGTCTACGCGGCGGCGATCGAGCACCTCGAGAAGCTCGGCCAAGAAGTCGACTACGATCGCCTGTTCGGCGACGTGCGCGAATGCATCGACCTCTCGCACCAAGACGGGTCGATCCTCGATCACATCCTCGCCGACCTCCCGCGCTACGTGCAGCGCGACCCGTCGTTGCCGCGAACGCTTCACCACCTGCGCTCGGCGGGCAAGAAGCTCTTCCTGCTCACCAACTCCCACGGTCCCTACTCGGACCGCATGATGAGCTTCCTGCTCGACGGCGGGCTCCCCCAATACCGCAGCTGGCGCGGCTACTTCGACCTCGTCGTCTGCGCCTCTCGAAAGCCACGCTTCTTCACGAGCGACGTCGAGTTCGAAGAGCTCCTGGCCGACGGAACCAAACGCCCGCTCGAAGGCGGCGTGCCGAAGGTCGAGCGAGGTCGGCTCTACCTCGGGGGCAGCATCGAGCGCCTGCAGACGGCCCTGAACACCACGCCCGATCGCGTGCTCTACGTCGGCGATCACATCTACGGCGACGTGCTCCGCGCGAAGAAGGAGACCGCGTGGCGCACGATCATGGTCGTTCAAGAGATGAGCGACGAGCTCTCGGCCCACGGCGAGGTCGAGCACAGCCTCGCGCGCCTCGACTCGCTCGAAGAACAACGTCTTCGTCTCCTCGAAGAGCTTCGCGACCACCAGGTCGTGCTCAAGGCCCTCGAACGCCGCAAGGCGTCCAAGAAGGAGCTTCCGCCGGCCGACGAAGCCGAACGTGTTCGCCATCGCCACGCGGTCGATCGCCTCAAACAACGCATTCGCCTCGCCGAGCGTGAGCACGACGAGCTGGAGCGCGGCGTCGACCACCGCTTCCACCGCTTCTGGGGGTCGCTCTTCAAGGCCGGGCCGGAAGTCTCGAGCTTCGGCCACCAAGTCGAGACCTACGCGTGCCTCTACACCTCGCGGGTCTCGAACCTGCTGCGCTACTCGCCGATGCACTACTTCACGAGCCCGCGTGACCGCATGCCGCACGAGCTTCGCTGAGAGCGCCACCACTTGCGCGGATCGAATCCGTGCGAGAGGTGGTGGTGGGAGGGGGCCCCAATCCGGCCTTGCCGGTTGGGGGAGGGAGCGCTCCCTCGAGAAAAGAGAAGAGCATGAATCAGTGCAACTGATTCGTGCTCTGAGCGCTCGGCGTGCTCCGCCACCGGCTTCGAGAAGTGCTTCGAGAACCACGCCAAAATCTCTTGACCGGGGGAGGGCCCTGGGTCACACCTCCGGTCCCGCGAAACGCGGACAGAAGACTCGGGGCGGTAGCTCAGCTGGGAGAGCGTCGCACTGGCAGTGCGAAGGTCAGGGGTTCGATCCCCCTTCGCTCCACCCGAACTTCGGAGGCGAGAGGTCCAGACCTCTCGCCTCTTCTTTTTCCGTCACCGAACGACACGGGCAGCCGCTCGCCCCGACGGGCTCGACCCGGCGCGGCAGCGAGAACGTCCCGAGTTTTTTGACGAATCCGCCCGTCCCGGCGAGGTTCGGCTCGATGTACCGCGCGCCGCTGCTCGGTTTGCTCTGCGTGGCTCTTTCGGCTGCTTGCACCACCACGCCGCGCGCGGAGCTTCTCACCGTCGACGAGGTCGGCCCGACGCGTCTGGACGACGGGGTCACGCTCTTCGTGCGCGGCGAGGGGTTTCCGGTCGGCCGGCGTGGCCAGCTCGTCCTGCGTGGCCACCATCACCGTCCCGGCGCGGCGCCTCGCGCGGTGGAGCATACGCTGCCGGTGCGCGTGACCGGGAGCGACCGCGCCGAGCAGGCCCTCGACGACGAAGCGCTTCGCGCCCTCGGCGGCCGAGGCACGTTCGTCGGTCTCGCCGAGCTGACCTTCGACGCGGCTGCGGGTGGCCGCGTGGTCGGCGAGGCGCGGGCCGAGCTCGACGTGGGCGGCACGCTCTCGCCCGCTCCCGAGCTCACCGCCGCCTTTCGTCGCCGCCTCGGCCTCGTGCTCGACGACGAGCTGCCGCTCGAGGGCGGCTTGGTCGTGCGGGAGGTGACGCCGGGCGGTGCCGCCGCGGACCACGGTCTCGCAGAAGGAGACCGCCTCGTCGCGCTCGGACCGCTTCGACTTCGAAGCCCCGACGACCTGCGGCCACCACCCGAAGGCGACGCGATCGTGTTGCACGTCGAGCGCCCGGGTCTCGAGGGGCTGCGTGAGGTGGTGTTGCGCCCGGAGACCCGTGTTCCGCGGGATCCCGCCGCAGCGATCGTGCTCGCGCTCTTCGCGGCGCTCGTCGTCGCGTTCGGTCCGGGCGGCCGCTTGCTCGGAGCGTTGCATCGGCCCGACGCGTCCGCCGTCGCGACGCTCGCGCTCGCGGTGGGGCTCGCGGCCGTCTTTCACGTCTTCGCCGTGGACGTCGTGTTTGCTGCGGCGTTCGTCGTGCTCCCACGGCTCGTCGACGGTTGGGTCGCGCGACGCTTCGCGGGCGAGCTCCTCGCCACGACCGCCGTCGGTGCTGCGCTCGCCGTCGGCATGTTGGTGCGCGTCGACGGTGGCGCCTCGTCGATGCTCGTCCTCCGTCACCCGCTGAGCGTCGTGGTCTTGCTCGCGGCGTTGGTCGCGGCAGCGCGCCCGACGCACTCGCGATGGCTGGGCGTGTTGGCGCGTGCGCTCGGCGCCGTCTGGCTCGGCAGCCTCTTCTTCGGTTCGCCTTGGGTCGGGGCCCCGCTCGCCCTCTTGGGCGCGGCCACGCCCGACGTGCGCCCCTCGCGGATCGCAGTGCTCGCGTGGCTCTCGGGCGCGGCCGCGGTCGCGTTGGCCTTCGTGATCGACCTCTCCGCGCCCGTCGCGTTGGTGCCCGAAGAGCCGCGCGTCGCGTGGTGGCTCGGCGCCGCCCTCGCGGCGGTCGCGACCCTCGCGTGGCGCCGTTCGCCCGAGCGGCGCGCCCACGTCTTTCTCTGAGAGCAGCCCCGACTTGCACGGATTCAACCGGGTGCGAGTGCAGGGGATGCTCGGTGGTGGGAGGGGCTCCAATCCGGCTTGCCGCGCCGCCCCCTCGAGGAGAAGGAAGAGCAGGAATCCGTACGGTCGCCCCGCCGCCGATGTCGGCTTCCTCGCTCGACGTTCGCGCGCGACGTGCCAAACCGAGGCCGATGAGCGACGACGCGCCCAAGCGAAAGCGGGATCTCCCACGCGCCGAACGCATCGCGCTCGCGCGGGCGCGTCGCGAAGCCGAGAAGACCCGGCTCTTCGTCACGTGTGCGCCGGGGCTCGAGCCGTGGCTCGTCGAAGAGATTCGCGAGCTGGCGCTCGGTGCGCCCGTGCAAGCCGTCGGCGGCGTGGAGCTCGAAGGCGACCGTACGACGCTCTACCGCGCGAACCTCGAGCTCGGTCTGGCGCTGCAGGTGCGCCTGCGCGTCGGGCGCTTGCACGCCGCGCATTTCACCGAGCTGGTACGACGCACCGCGGAGCTGCCGTGGGAGCGGTGGCTCCGAGTCGGCGAGCGTGTCCGCTTTCGCGCGAGCGCCCAGCGCTCTCGGTTGATTCACACCAAGGCGATCGAAGAGCGTGTCGCCGAAGGTATCGCGAAGCGCCTCGGTGGCGAGGTCGTTCGTGCCAGTGGTGACGAAGAGGTGGTGATGGTGCACGCGCGTCTCGAGCGCGACGAAGCCACGCTCTCGATCGACACCTCCGGTGCGCCTCTTCATCGCCGCGGCTGGAGGCTCGCCAGCGGCAAGGCGCCGCTGCGTGAGGACCTCGCGCACGCGTTGTTGCGCATCAGCGGTTGGAACCGCACCTCGCCGCTCGTCGACCCGATGGCTGGCGCCGGCACGATCGCGATCGAAGCCGCCGCGCTCGCTCGCGGCCTGGCGCCCGGACGGCTTCGCTCCTTCGCCTTCGAAGCCATGCCCACCCACGACGCCGAGCTCTGGCAACGCGTGAAAGACGAAGCCGCCGCCCGCTCCCTGGGCGAAGCGCCGCCCATCCTCGCGCGGGATCGCGACGAAGGGGCCGTCGCTGCCGCGCGAGACAACGCGGCGCGTGCGGGCGTCGCCATCGAGCACGCGGCCGCGGCCATCTCCGAACCGTGGCCGGAGCCGTTTCTCTCGTCCCGCGGTGCGCTCGTCACCAACCCGCCGTGGGGCCATCGCGTCAGCGCGGGCAAGAACCTCCTGCCGCTCTACCAACGCCTCGCGACGGTGATCGACGCGCTCCCCCCCGCGTGGAACGTCGGGCTCGTCGCGGTCGACCCCGAGCTCGTCCGCCGCGCGAACCTCGCGGTTCGTTCGGTGGTGCTCACGGACGCGGGCGGCGCGAAGGTGCGCCTGCACGTGCGCGACGACGACGAGCTCGTGTGAGACGTCCGCGTCGACGACGTCCGAACCAACCACGTCCGAGCCGACGACGTGCGAGCCGACGACGTCCGAGCCGACGACGTCCGAACCAACCACGTCCGAACCAACCACGTCC
>JACKEH010000024.1 GCA_020633125.1 Sandaracinus sp.
CGCATCGCCTCGCACGAGGGCGAGCGGCTCGAAGGCGCGATCACGTTGCGCGCGTGGTCGGGCGACGCGTCGGAGACGAGCCCGCCTCGATGCCGGACCGGTCACTACGATCACACCGTCCGAATGCGCGCGACCGGCTCGCTCGAAGGCGACCGCTTTCGCATGGACGCGCTCGATCACGTGCGCACCGAGCACTGCATCGACTTCGGACGTTGGTCGTACAACCTCGACCACTTCCGCGGGCGGCTCGACGGCGAGAGCCTCGACCTCGTCAACAACGACGGGGGTCGCGAGGTGAACGCGCCCTACCGTTTTCGTCGGGTGTCGTGTCGCTGAGTGGTTTCCGTCGCGCGCCGCCGAGACGTGGACGGTCCGCCAATTCCTTCAGCCGATCGTGCGCAAGAAATGCTGGAGGCGCTTCGCCGCCGCGCCGTCGATCGCGTCGAACTGCAGGCCGACCAAATAGAGGCCGTCTTCGCGGTCGGCGACCCAACGCACCACGGCCGTCGCCTCGAAGGGTTCTTGGTCCGGGTCCTCGATGCCGTCCTGCGTGAGGAAGAGCGTGACGTCGAGCGATTGCCCGTCGGCAATCTCGCGGTCCATCAGGAGCGCGACACCGCCCGCCGAGAGGTTCTGCGTGGAGGCGCCGACCACGTCGCCGTCCAACACGAGCTCACCGGCCACTTCGACGTCGAAACGTTGATGCTTTCGCTGTTCATCGCTCATGAGCGCCCCTCGATCGAGTTCGAGGATGAGCGAAGAGTCGACCTCCGGTAAACCCCGAGAAGACACACGTCGGGGAAGCCCCGCCACACACGCCGCCACCGGCCCGCCGCCGCCACGTGTGGCCGACGCCCGCCCGGGCTCGCCGAACAACCTCGCGACGCGCTCCACGACAAGGGCCCTCGTGAAACGGCTCCTGCTCGCCTCCGCCCTCTTCGCCCTCCCTCATTGCGCGCACGTCGCGCCGCCCGAGCTTCGGCTTCACGCCGCGGCCACACGATCGCGCGACGGCACACGACGCGTGTGGACCCACGTCGGAGAAGCCCGCGCGACGTGGCCGCTGGGCTCGCGGCCTTTCGTGGTCGCTCCCACCCGACGTCTTCGCCCACGACCGAGCGCGCTGCCCGACGCGCTCGCGTGTGTCTCCGAGCCGCTCTGCTCGTGGGAACGACGCGCACGCCTTCGTGCTTGGCGTTTGCGAGGTGCGCGATGAAGCGTCTGCCGCTCCTCGTGCTCGTCGCGCTCGGCGTCGTTTCGCCGGCGCAGAGCCAAGACGTCGACCCGGCGCGCCTCGCCGAAGCCCTCGAGCGCTACACGTACGAGCCGAGCGTCGATGCGCTCTTGGAGCACGTGGACGACGACGACGCGTTCGATCCCGAAGCCGTTCGGCGGCTCGTCCGACGCGCGCGTCGCGGAGGCTGGCTCCCGCAGCTTCGGGTCGGCGTGCGCCGCGGACGTGGCCAAGACCTCTCGACCCAGAGCACGTCGTCGTCGCGCGTCTCGACCGACGACGACCTCGTGCTCGACGCGTCGTTGACGCTGCGCCTCGATCGCGCGGCGTACGGTCCGGACGAGGTCTCGTTGGCCCGCGAGACCCGCGCGCGCGCGGAGGCGCGCGACGCCCGCGCGAGGCTGGTGGTCGCGGCGTATTTCGAGCGGCGGCGGCTTCAGCTCGAGCGCGACCTGCTCGAACGTCGCGACCTCGCGACCTCGCTGCGCATTCAGGAGCTCGGGGCGTTACTCGACGCGTTGACCTCGGGGGCGTTCACGCGGCTGCGCCGACCTCGTGCGCGACGGTGAACGAGTCGCTCAGGTCGGCCAGGAGACGGCGGGCGGCGGAAAGGCGGGGCGGGCGAGCAAGTAGCCCTGCCCGTAGTGCACGCCGCAATCGATCACCGCCGAGAGCTCGTCGCGCGTCTCGATGCCCTCCGCGACCACCCGAGCGCCGAGATCGACGCAGAGCCGCACGACGTTCGCGACGAGAATTCGCTGCCGCGGCGCGACGTCGAGCCCTCGCGTCAGCTCGCGGTCGAGCTTCACGAACGAAGGCTTCAAGTCGATGATGCGCTTGAGGTTGCTGTACCCCGCGCCGAGATCGTCGACGACGATTTGCGCGCCGGTGCGCCCGCACAGCTCGTTGAGCACGTCACGGCAGAGCTCGAAATAGCCCATCGCCGCGGCTTCCGTGATCTCGAGGTAGAGGGGCCCCGAGTAGGTGTTGAGCGGGTCGTCGGGCCGAATCAGCCACCGACTCTCGAGCTCGTCGGGGTGCAGGTTCACGAAGACGCCTTGGCGCTCGTCGACCGGCAGCGCGACCTCACGGATCAAACGCCCGAGGAAACCCATCGACTGGTCGGTGACGGCCTGCGCGATGAGCACGTCCGGGCGCTCGAACCCCGGCCGCCTGCAGCGAACGAGCGCCTCCTGGGCGAAGGTGCGACGGGTTTGCAGGTCCACGATCGGCTGGAAATGCACGCCGATCTCGTCCGCGACCAAGGTTCGCGTCGTGCGCTCGACCCCGAGCGACTGGAGGTCGTCGGCGTCGGTCAGGGTCCAGACCTGGGGGCGCTTCACCTCGCAAGCGTATCAATCGACCCGCGGCGCGTCTCTCCCCTCGATTGGGGGCATCTCGTCCCCACGCTTGGCTTCGAGCAGGCCTTGTCGCACGATGCGCGGCCGATGATCGTTCTGGCCAAGACCAGCTGGCTCCGCACCCTTCTTTTGGTACGCGGTACGGCCGTCACGAACATCTGGCCGCGCATTCTCGCGGCCACGGCCGTCGCCGGTGGCGTCACGTACGCCCACGAAGCGTACGGGATGTTCACGACGAACCTGACGGTCACGCCCTTCTCGCTGATCGGGTTGGCGCTCTCGATCTTCCTCGGGTTCCGAAACAACACGAGCTACGACCGCTATTGGGAAGGTCGAAAGCTCTGGGGTGGCGTCGTGAACACCTCACGCAACCTCGCGCGAAAGCTGCTCGTGCACGTCGGCCCCGACGGTCTGCCGGAGGGCTACCGCACGACCGCGCACCCCGACGCCGCCGACGCGGAGATCGTCGCCTTCCATCACCGCACCGTGCGACGCGTGGTCGCGTACGTGCACGCGTTGCGGCACCACCTGCGCAACCAAGACCGGTTGCCAGAGCTCGAGCCTTTCCTCCCCGCCAGCGAGCTCGACGCGTTGGAGCACGAGCAGAACCGTCCGCTGGCAATCCTGCAGCGCCTGTCCGCGGACCTGCGTGCGGCCTACGAGCGGGGCTGGATTCATGCGCAGCACGTGCCGGTCGTCGATGGCTCGATCGAACAGCTGATCGACCTTCAGGGCGGCTGCGAGCGCATCAAAGCGACGCCGATTCCGTTCAGCTACAACGTGCTTCTGCACCGGATCGTGTTCGTCTACTGCTTCACCCTGCCCTTCGGCCTCGTCGACATCCCGGGCCTGAACGTGTTCACGCCGGTCGTCGTCGCGTTGGTGAGCTACGCGTTCTTCGGGCTCGACGCCGTCGGCGAAGAGATCGAAGAGCCTTTCGGCGAAGATCCGAACGACCTCCCCCTCGGTGCCATCACGCGCACCATCGAGATCAACCTTCGGCAGCGGCTCGGGGACGCCGAGCTGCCGCCCGCGGCCAAGCCCGTGAAGAACGTCCTGACCTGAGGCTCGAATGGACGACACCGCCGACAAACTTCTGCAGCGCGCCAAGGACCACATGGCGCACGGGCGACACGACGCCGCCCTCGCCGACCTCGACCGGGTGCTCGAGCTCGAGCCGCGTCGCACCGAAGCTCTCGGCCAGAAGGGCGAGGTGCTTCGACGCCTCGGTCGCTACCGCGACGCGATCACGACGCTCAACCAGGCCGTCGCGAACGATCCGAAGTACGCGTTCGCCCTCGCGAGCCGCGGTGACGCACACGCGCGCCAGGGAGACCGCGCGCTCGGCCTCGTCGACTTCGACGCGGCCATCGCGATCGACGGGCAATACGCGTGGGCGCTCTTTCGGCGCGGCGAGGTCTTGCTCGACGAAGCGCGCTACGACGACGCCATCGCGGACCTGACCCGCGCCCACCGCATCGAGCCCGAACGTGCCGGGGTGCTCGCCACCCGCGGCGAGGCCCACCGGCTCAAGGGCATGCACAAAGAAGCGCTCGCCGACTTCGACCGGGCGCTCGAGCTCGAGAAGGACGTGAGCTGGGTGCTCGCGTCGCGCGGCAAGAGCAAGGCGATGCTCGACAAGAAGGACGAAGCCATCGCCGACTTCGACCGCGCCATCGAGCTGCAGAACGACTACCCGTGGGCGCTGGCGCAACGGGGCGAGGTGCACCGCCTTCGCGGCGACTACGTCAAAGCCATCTCGGATCTCTCGCGCGCGCTCGCGCTCGAACCGACGAACGCGTGGGCGTGGGCCAGCCGTGGCGCGGCGCTTCGTGCGAACGGCCGCCTCGACGAAGCGTGGGCCGACCTCAGCCAAGCGATTCACCTCGACCCCCGCTACGCGTGGGCGCTCGCGAACCGCGGCATGGTGCTCTTCGAGCTGCGCCGCTACGAGAAGGCGCTCGAGGACCTCGACCGCGCGATCGCCTACGACCCGACCAACCCTTTCGCGATCGGCCGTCGCGCGGAGACGCTGGTGGAGCTGCGACGCTACGAGCAAGCGCTGCTCGACTTCGAGCGGCTCCTGCAGCGCGACCCCACCGACAGCTGGTCCGTCGCGCATCGCGCCGACACCCTGCGTCTGATGGATCGCTTCCACGAAGCGATCGCGGGCTTCGATCGTGCGATCGAGATGAAGCCCGACTACGCGTGGGCGCTCGCGTCGCGGGCCGAGACCTACCACATGCTCGGGCGCGAAGAAGAAGCGGTCGAAGACTTCGACCGCGCCGTCACGCTGCAACCGGATTACCCGTGGGCCCGCGAGGGTCGCGCGCGCAGCCTGCAGAAGCTCGACCGCCACGACGCCGCGCTCACCGACTTCGATTGGCTCTTGGCGAAGCAGCCGAAGTCCGCGCGGCTCTTGCGCATGCGCGCCGACTCGCGGGTCGCGCTCGACCAGACGCAGCTCGCGCTCGACGACTACGACAAGGCGCTCTGGTACGAGCCGCAGCGCACCGACGCCATCTTCGGACGCGCGAACGCGCTGCGCTTGCTCGGTCGGCATCGCGAGGCGCTGGTCGCGCTCGACAAGGCGCTCGAGCAGGAGCCGAACCCGCTCGGCTACGTGCGACGGGGCGAGGCGCTGGTCAGCCTGGGCCGCGTCGAAGAGGCGGTCGCCGACTTCGACCGCGCGCTCGAGCTCGACGGCTCCGAGTCGCTCGCGTTGCTCGGTCGTGCCGAAGCGCGGCGTGAGCTGGGTGAGCTCGACGGCGCGCTGCAAGACTTCGAGCGGGTGCTCGAGCTCGACGACGGCAACGGCCGCGCGCTGGTCGGTGGGGCGGACACGCTGCGTCGGCTCGGTCGTTTCGACGACGCGCTCGCCCGCTTCGACGCCGCGATTCAGCGCGCGGCGGATGCGACGCTGCTCGCGGGTCGCGCCGAGGTGCTCCGCGCCCAAGGGCGCACGATGGAGGCGCTCGCCGACCTTCACACCGCGCTCGAATCGGCGCCGCAGGATCGCGGCGCGTTGCTGGAGCGCTCTCGCACGTACGCCGCGATGGAGCGCTTCGACGACGCGGTGCGGGATCTCGACGCGGTGCTCGACCTGGCGGGCGACGACCTCGAAGCCACCTACCGCCGCATCGTGCTCTTGGTGCGTGCGTCGCGTGTCGAAGACGCGGAGGCCGGCGTGCGCGAAGCGGTCGAACGATTCCCCGAGGTCGCCGCCGTTCACCACGCGCGCGCGGTCGTGCGGCACGCGTCGAACGACGTCGAAGGCACGCGCATGGCGCTTCGCGAGGCGGTGCGCATCGCGCGTGCGTCGGCGGAGGCGCATCCCGAAGAGCCCGCGCGTCGCATCGAGCTGATGCTCTACCTCTGCGCGCTCGAAGCGCCCGAGGCGCTCTCCGTCGCGCAGCAACTCGAAGGCAAGCGCTGGCGGGAGCTCGCGCTTCGGCGGCTCGACGAGCAGGAGACGTTGCTCGGCGCCGGTGAGACGACGCGGCGCGCGAAGGATTCGCTTCGCGCATGAGCGAAGACGACGACCTCCGGAAGCGCGTGCGACGGGAGGGCGGCGAGGTCCCTCGCTCGGGCCTCGCGCGGTTGTGGAAGACGGGCCGTGCCGCCGCGAAGATGGGCGCGTCGGTGCTCGGTGGGAGCTTTCGTGGTCGTGGCGAAGGGCTCGACGCGGCCAAGCTCGAAGACGTCGAGAAGCTCGTGGTCTCGCTGGGCGAGCTGAAGGGCATCGCGATGAAGGCGGGGCAGATCCTCGGCTACGTCGACCCGACGCTTCGCGACGAGCTTCGCGAGCGGCTCGCGATTCTGCAGACGCAATCGTCGGCGACGCCCTTCGCGGTCGTGCGAAGCACGGTGGAAGCCGCGTTCGGCGAACGCGCAGACACGTTGCTGGCCGAGATGAATCCGGAGCCCTTGGCCATCGCGAGCATCGGCCAGGTGCACCGTGCGCGCGTCGACGGGGTCGAGGTCGCGGTGAAGGTGCGGCACCCCGGGATTCGCGACGCGGTCGAAGCGGATTTCGGGGCGGCGTCCGTGGGCATCGTCTTCGCGAAGATGTTTGCGCCGGGTGGCGGAGGCGAGTCGGTGAAGGGCTTCGTCGACGAGGCGCGACGCGCGATCCTCGAAGAGACCGACTTCGCGCTCGAAGGCGAACGACAGAGCCGATTTCGCGCGTGGCTGACGGATGACCCGGACCTCGTGGTGCCCGAGGTGCTCGACGCGTGGCGGCACGAGTCGGTGCTCGTCACGCGATGGACGCCGGGCCTCTCGCTGGACGCGTGGCTCGCCTCGAACCCGAGTCCGGCGCTCCGCGATCGCGTGGGCGTCGCGCTCTTTCGCTTCTACGTCGGCACGCTCTACGCGCGAGGCTCGTTTCACGCGGACCCGCACCCAGGCAACTACGCGTTCCTCCCCGACGGACGGGTGGTCCTCTACGACTTCGGTTGCGTGCGCGACTTCGAGCCGGGGGTGCGGCACGCGTTCGCGCTCGTGGCGCGTTCGTTGCGCCGCGGGGACGACGACGCGGCCGCTCGTGCGCTCGCGTCGCTCGGCGTTCCCTCCGAGACCGCCGAAGAGCGGGCGCGGGCGGCCCGGTTGCTTCGCGCGTTCTTCGCGCCCCTGCTCGAGCACGGGGTACGCGCCATGGCGAGCGACGAGGCGATGGAGGCGAAGTCCATCCTGGCGAGCAAACGCGAGTTGCTGAAGCTTCGCCTTCCGGGGCAGCTCCTCTTCTTGCTGCGCATTCGCTTCGGGCTCTACGCGATCTTGGCGCGCCTCGGAGCGCGCGCGGACTGGGGCGCGCTCGAAGCAGGCTGGGCGGAAGCCTCGGGCACGCTCGACGCGTGATGCATTCTCGAAGGGCCGCGACCTCGCACGGGAACGTTCGAGGGGTGCCCGCGCGTATGCCGTGGCGTGAGAGCCCTTCGAACCGCCGGCCGCGTCTTGCTCATGGCACCATTTGCCTTCGTCGGCGCGTGGGTATGGCTCGGCCCACCGACCTTCGAAGGCGGCCTCTTCGGCCTCGCGCTCCTGGTCGCGTGCGGCGCCTTCGTCGCGCGGCGTCGAGCCGTCGCGCTCGGAGGGTTGGCGGTCGCGGTTTCGTTGGTGATGGCGCGCTTGCTCTTCGCGGCCGAAGGGCATCACCTCCGGGTGGACGACGGCTGGTGGATCGACCGTGTGTTGCCCGAGCGGGACGTCGCGCTCGGCGCGAGTCGGTTGCTCTTGCTCGCGGGCGTGGTGGACGAGCCGGGCATGCTCGAAGCGCTTCGAGACGGCTACGACCGCCTTCGTGACGAGGAGGGATGGGTCCCTTCGCCGTCGCTCTCCACGTTGGTCCACGACCCCACGCCGGACGACTTCACGACGTTGGCGATCCCCGGCACGCGCGACGACGCCGCGGTCGTCTTCCTGCACGGCTCGATGGGCAGCGTCACCGTCGCGTGTTGGCAGGTCTCCCGTGCGGCGAGCGCGCGGGGGCTGACCACCGTCTGTCCCTCGACGGATCTCTCGGGGCGGTGGGACCGCACGGGAGGTCGCGCGATCCTCGACGTCACGCTTCGACGTCTGTCCGAACGAGGCGTGCGGCGCGTGGTGATCGTCGGGCTGAGCGCGGGCGGCATCGGCCTGTCGCGGTTGGCGCCGCGCTTGCGGATGCCGAACGAGATGACGCTCGCTGGCGTGGTGCAGCTCAGCGGCACCGCGGCCCCCACGCATCCGCGACGGGTGCGCACGCTCGTGCTTCAAGGCGGCCGCGACACGATGACGCCGCCGGGACCCGCACGACGTCACGCGCGGGCGCTGGGCTCGCTCGGAGAGCTCGTGGAGATTCCCGAGGCTTCCCACTGGCTCCTGCTCTCGCATCCCGAGGCGGTCGACGAGGCGCTCGGCGCGTTCCTCGAGCGCACGCTGCCGGGACCGTGAGCCGTGGCGACGAGAGGGTCAGGCTTCGCGCGCGGCTTCGAGGATCCGCTCGGCCAAGCGTCGGTCGTCGACCGCGCGGGCGATGAGCATCGCGCCGACCCACGTGGAGAGCACGCGGGCCGCACGCCGCTGGGTCGCTTCGCCTTCGCCGTCGAGCCGCTCGGCGATGGCGTCGATCATGCCCGCGACCTCTTTGGAGAATCGGCGGCGAATCGGGCGCGGGCTGCGCGACACCTCGCCCGCGAGGGACGGCACGGCGCAACCGCGGTCCGGGTTGTCGCGGTGCGCGAGTGTCGCGTAGCGGTCGGCGGCCGCTCGAAGCCATTCGTCTCCGCGAAGCGACTCGAGCCCGCGCGCGAAGAGGTTCTCGCGGGCTTGCGCGAACGCGGCGACGAGCGCTTCGTCGAAGAGCTCCAGCTTGTCTTGGAAGTAGCCGTAGAAGCCGCCGTGCGTGAGCTCGGCGCGTTTCATCACGTCGCCCACGCTCGTGGCCGCGAATCCGTTCTTCCGAAAGAGCCTCGACGCCGCGTCCACGATGCGCGCGCGTCGTTCGGGCTTGTGGCTGGGCGGGTACCGCATCGCGCGGGAATCGTAGCAGATGCGGAAAACGGACAGACAGCTGTCACGGGGGCGTGGTACTGCCGCTTTCCATGACGAGCATCATGGCATCGAGCCTCGATGCTCCACGCGACGACTCACGAAAACGTCGCGTGACGTCGACGAATCGGTCGACGAGCATGCCGAAGCAAGAGGTCGACGAAGGTCGACGACGAAGGGGTTGGGCACATGACGACTTGGAATCTCGGGCATTTCGTTTGGCGTGAGCTGATGACGAAAGATGTCGACAAGGCGAAGGGCTTCTACGGGGAGCTGATGGGCTGGTCGTTCGAGGACGCGCCGATGGAGGGCTTCACGTACACGCTCGTGAAGGTCGGCGAGAAGATGGTGGCGGGCATGATGCCGATGGAGGGTGACGAGCACCCGCCGCATTGGATGAGCTACGTCTCCGTCGCCGACGTGGACGGTGCGGCCGCGGCCGCGCAGAAGGCCGGCGGACAGGTCCCCGTGGGGCCCATGGACATTCCGAACGTCGGCCGCTTCGCGGTGATCGGTGACCCCGCGGGCGCGTACTTCAGCCTGCTTCGCACCACGGACGGCGACGCACCGGTCGACCGTCCCGGCGTCGGCGAGTTCTGCTGGGAGACGCTCTCGACGACCGACGTCGACGGCGCGTTCGACTTCTACGCGACCGTCTGCGGCTGGCAGCCGTCCGAAGGACCGGGCGGCATGAAGGTCTTCTCGGCGGGCGACATGCCCATCGCCGATCCCCAGCCCGCGCAGCCCGGGGTTCCGCCGCATTGGCTCACGTACGTCGTGGTGCCCGGCGGCGCCGACGCGGGACGCGAGCGGGCGGTGAAGCTCGGTGCGACGGTGATGGTCCCGCGCATCGAGGTTCCGAACATCGGCACCATCGCGATCGTGGCCGACCCGAGCGGCGCGGTGCTCGGGCTCTTCGAGCCGGCCGAGATGCTCTGACCTTCGACGCGCGCGCACGTGACGAAGCCGTGGCTCTGCCGCGGCTTCGTTGCGTTCGGGCGACCTGCTCGCGGCGAAGCGCCCCGGCGCAACGGGTCGCCCCACGACGCAGGCGAGCGTGTAGCCTCGCCGCATGTCGCCGACCCAAGTCGTCATCTTCGGAGCGAGCGGAGACCTCACGTCTCGAAAGCTGATTCCGGCCCTCGCGAGCCTCGTGGGCAAGGGACTTCCGCCCGAAGGGCTGCGCGTGATTGGCGTGTCACGGCGTCCGAAGACGGACGAAGCGTGGCGCCAAGAGCTTCGCGAAGCGATTCCGAAGGAGCTCGCGGACGCGTTCGAAAAGCTCGCTCCCCACCTCGGCTACGAGGCCGGCGACGTGCAGAGCGACGACGATCTCGCGCGCCTCAAAGCACGGCTGGACGCCTTGCCCGGCGGCGAGAGCACCGGTCGGCTCTTCTACCTCTCGCTCAAGCCGGAGCTCTTCGCGCCGGCGGTCGCGCGGCTCTGCACCGCGGGGCTGCTCCCGCGCCAACGCGAGGACGAGCGCGAGGCGTGGCGTCGCGTGGTGGTCGAAAAACCCTTCGGCCACGACCTGCAGAGCGCGCAGCAGCTCAACGCCGAGCTGCACGCGCACCTACGGGAGTTCCAGATCTTCCGCATCGACCACTACCTCGGAAAGGAGACCGTGCAGAACCTGCTCGGCTTCCGTTTCCACAACGCCATCTTCGAGCCGGTCTGGAACCGCCAGCACGTCGAGCTCGTGCAGATCACGGTCGCGGAAGAGCTGGGCATGGAGGGCGGTCGCGGCGGCTACTACGACACCACCGGCGCGCTCCGCGACATGGTGCAGAACCACATGCTGCAGGTGCTCGCGCTCGTGACGATGGAACCGCCCTCGTCGCTCGACGCCGAGGCGGTGCGCGCGCAGAAGGTCGCGCTGCTTCGAAGCCTACGCGCACCGACGGGGCGCGAGGTGATCGAGAGCAGCGTGCGCGCGCGCTACGCCCCGGGCTCCGTGCGCGGCAAGGACGTGCCGGGTTACCTCCAAGAAGACGGCGTCCCCGACGACTCGTCCACGGAGACCTACGTCGCGATCCGTGCGGAGATCGAGAACTGGCGCTGGGCCGGCGTGCCGATCCTGCTCCGCCACGGCAAACGTCTGCCGAAGCGTTTCACCGAAGTGCAGGTGCAGTTCCGCACCCCGCCGCTGCAGCTCTTCAACCGCCCCGAAGGCATGGACGACGACGAGTACCGGCGCGCGCTTCGGGAAGGCCGCCTCTGCGAGCGTCGCCCGAACGTGCTCACGCTCAGCCTTCAACCGCACGAGTCCATCACGCTCTCGTTCGGCGTGAAGCGTCCGGGCAACGCGATGAACATGGCGCCCGCGGAGCTGCGCTTCGACTACCGCGACGCTTTCGGCGAGACCTCGGCCCCCGCGTACGAGCGGCTCTTGCTCGACGCGCTTCGCGGCGACCCCACGCTCTTCATTCGCAGCGACGAGATCGAAGCGTGCTGGCGCTTCGCCGACGCCTACACCCGCGCGTGGAAGAGCGGCGAGGTGCCGATGCACGAGCACGCCGCGGGGAGCTGGGGCCCCTCGGAGGCCGACACGCTCTTCTACGGATGCGAAGGCAGCTGGTCGACGGGCGAGTGACCGTCAGCCGTCGAGGTCGATCGGACCGCCGACCTCGATCGCCTTCGCGTACGCGGGGCGCGCTTCGAGGCGCGCGACGTAGGCGCGAATCGCCGGCGCCGGCGCGCCCGAGCGCGAAAGCAGCGCGAGCACCGGATACGACATCTGTACGTCCGCGGCGCTCAGCTCGTCGCCCGCGAGGAAAGAACGCGACGCGAGCTCCTTCTCCAAGAACGCGACGTTCGACGCCAGCTCGCCGTTCGTGAAGGCGCCGTCGATCTGCCCCGCGATGGCCTTCGCGATCGGACGAACCAAGAACGGAATCTTCTTGGTGCGAAGCTGCCCCGTGATGAGGTGAACCAAGAGCGGCGGCATCAACGAGCCCTCCGCGTAGTGCAGGAAGAAGCGGTAGCGACGATGCGCTTCGCTTCCCGCCTCGGGTCGCAGCTTGCCGCCCGCGAGGTCGACGAGCTCTTCGAGGATCGCGCCCGACTCCGCGAGCACCACGCCGTCCACGTCGACGACCGGCGACTTGCCCAGCGGGTGAATCTTTCGAAGCGCCTCGGGCGCGCGCATGGTCTCGGGGTCGCGCTCGTAGCGAACGACCTCGTAAGGCAGACCGAGCTCTTCGAGGAGCCAGAGCACGCGGTGCGACCGCGAGCGTTCGAGGTGATGCACCGTGATCTTCGGCATGACCCGGCGTACCACCCGCGCGCGCGCGCACGAGCCTCGTGGCGACGCTGCTATCGTCGCCGCCATGTTGCTCGTCGCCGCCGATCCGATTCGCGAAGCCGCCTCACGCCTTCGACACGCGCTCGAGACCCAGGGGCCGCGGCTCGCCGTCGCCGGAGGCAGCGCGGCGCGCGTGCTCGCCCACGAGACGCTCTCGTCGCTCTGGTCGTCGCTCGCGCTCACGTGGGTCGACGAGCGCGTGGTCCCCGAAGCCTCGTCGGACTCGAACCGTGGCGAAGCGGGCCGCGTCGCGCCGATCGCGCGCGCCGGCGTGTGTTTGCCGCTCGTCGTCGACGACGAGCTCGACGACCTCGCGCGTGCGGTCGCTCGGGTCGAGCGCGGATTCGACACGCACTTCGACGGTCGCCTCGACGTAACCTTGCTCGGCCTCGGCGAGGATGGCCACGTGGCCTCGCTCTTTCCCGGTCATGGGTGGACACACGGCGACGCGCGCGTGATGACGATCGACGACTCGCCGAAGCCGCCGTCCCGCCGCCTCACGTTGACGCGCCCGTTCCTGGCGAGCGCGCGGACCCACGTGGTGTTCGCCGTCGGCGCGGGCAAGGCGGACGCGATCGCGCGTTTGGTCGCCGGGGATCCGGCGTTGCCCGCGAGCGGGCTCGAAGGGCTCGTGATCGTCACCGACGCCGCCGGCGCAGGCCGCTGACGCCGAGCCGCCCCCGCGACGGGTCGGAGAACGCCGCGACGAGCGCACCGACGACCTGGTAGAACCGCCACGGGAGCAACGCGATGAAGAACGACGTCGGCGTGATCGGACTCGGAGTGATGGGCACCAGCCTCGCGCGAAACTTCGCGAGCCGCGGGTTCTCGGTCGGAGCCTTCGACCGCACGTACGAGAAGGGCAAGGCCACCGCGGCGCGTCATCCCGAGGCGAAGCTCGACGTCTCGCCCGACCTCGCCACCTTCGTCGCGAGCCTCGCGCGGCCGCGTCGCATCGTCCTGATGATCGTCGCCGGCGCGCCGGTCGACGAGGTGCTCGACAAGCTCGATCCGCTGCTCGAAGAGGACGACATCGTCGTCGACGGCGGCAACAGCCTCTTCGACGACACGGATCGTCGCGACGCGCGCGCCAAGGAGCGTCCCTGGCGTTTCGTCGGCATGGGCGTCAGCGGCGGCGAAGAAGGCGCGTTGCTCGGCCCGTCGATGATGCCCGGCGGCGACCTCGCGGCGTGGAAGCACCTCGAGCCCGTGCTCACGAAGATCGCGGCCGTCGGAAGCGGCGGACCCTGCGTCACGCATTGCGGCGCCGGCAGCGCGGGGCACTTCGTGAAGATGGTGCACAACGGCATCGAATACGGCGACATGCAGCTCATCGCGGAGAGCGCGACGCTGCTCCGAAGCGGCCTCGGGCTCGCGCCGGATCGCGTCGCCGACGTCTTCTCCACCTGGAACGAAGGCGAGCTCGAGAGCTTCCTCGTCGAGATCACCGCGGACATCTTCCGCGTGAAGGATCCCCGCGCGCCCGACGCGCTCCTGCTCGACTCGGTCCTCGATCGCGCGGGCCAAAAGGGCACCGGACGTTGGACCGTGATCGCCGCGGCGGAGCTCGGCGTGGCGATTCCCACCATCGCCGCCGCGGTCGACGCGCGCATCGTCAGCGCGGGCAAATCGCTTCGCGAGCGCATCGAGCCCGTCCTCGGTGGCCACGCGACGGCGCTCGAAGGCGTGAGCGAGGACGACGTCCGCGACGCGCTCTACGCGGCGAAGATCACGAGCTACGCGCAAGGCTTCACGCTGCTCGCGCGGGCGAGCGAGTCCAAGGGCTACGGCACGAAGCTCGGCGAGATCGCGCGCATCTGGACCGCGGGCTGCATCATTCGCGCGCGATTCCTCGACCGCGTGACGGCCGCCTTCGCCGACGACGGGCTCGAGTCGCTCGTGCTCGCGCCGGACTTCGCCGACGAGCTCCGCAAGCGGCTGCCGGCGTGGCGACGCGTGGTCGCCGCCTCGGCGCGCGCGGGGATCGCCACTCCCGGCTTCTCGACCAGCCTCGCGTGGCTGGACGGTGTCTCGACCGCACGCGGCAGTGCCTCGGTGATTCAAGCGCAGCGCGACTACTTCGGTGCGCACGGCTACGAGCGAACGGACGAACCCGGCGTCGCCCAGCACACGGAGTGGAAGACGCTCGCGCGCGGCTGACGAGGAGCGCTTCGATGGAATCCGTGCAGGCACGGCGCGACCCGGCGTAGCCTCGCGCCATGCGGCTCGCCCTGCTCGCCCTCGTGCTGGCCATCCCGGCGCACGCTCACGCCGGCAACGACGACACTTATTTCCTCAGCCCGGACGCCGCGCTCACCGCAGGCGCCGTCGTCGCGACGATCGAGGAGGCCGGGGCGGTTTGGTACAACCCCGCGGGCCTCGCCTCCATCGAACGGCACCAGCTGGACGTGTCGCTCACCGCGGTCGGCGTCCGGCGACGCGTGGTGGAAGGCGGCATCGAGACCGCGCTTCCGAGCGGCACGCTGCGCGAAGACCTCGACGGCACCCGCATCGACATCGGCAGCCCCGCGACCTTGATGGCCCGACGCGTGGGCGACGTCACGATCGGTGGCGGCATCGTCACGTCCCGCGACGACATCGTCGCGTTGCGTGGCGACACCCCACTGGACGTCGCCTCGGATCCTCGTGCGTTCCAGTCGACCGAGCTCTTGCGGAGCCAAACGCGCCTGCACCTCGGTGGTGGCCTCGGCTTTCGGGTGAACGATCGCCTCCGACTCGGCGCCGCAGCGTTCCTGGTCGTCGAATCGCTGGACGACCACTTCACGGTGTCGCTCGGGTACGCCGAGAACGTCACGGCGGGCGCCACGGACCCGCCGGTGATCACGGGCCTCAACCGCGTGCAGCGCGACCGGTCGACGCGGTGGGGCCTTCAGCTCACCGCGGGCGCTCAATGGGAGCCGAGCGCCAAGCTCGCGTTCGGGCTTCACGTCCGTGCGCCCATCCTGCTGGTCCGCGAGGCGCTCGACTTCCACGACGTGCAGCAGCAGACCGATCCCTCCGGTCTGACGAACTTCGCTTTCTTCGAACGTCGCGCGGCACCGGTCGGCATGCTCTCGCCGACGCGCGTCGCCCTCGGAGGCGCCTACCGCGGCGAAGGCTTCACGCTCTCGGCGGAGCTCGCGTACGCGCACGCGCTTCGTTCCCTCGACGTGCGAACCCGCGCGCAACGCGAGGCCGGCGCCCCCTCGGCGCCCATCGTCGATCTTCGCCACAACGTCACCGCGCGCGTCGGCGGACTGGTGCGGCTCACCGACACGAAGGCGCTCGGCTTCGGCGCCTTCGTGGACCGCAGCCCCGAGCGACGGCCGCGTGGGCTCGGCGAGTTCCAGATCGACTACTACGGCGCCACGCTCGGTTTTCGAACGGAGACGCAGGTTCGTCTCGATCACGAACGCGCCCGAACGCTCATCTTCCGCACGACGATCGCGCTGCGTTACGCGCTCGGGCTCGGCGAAGCCGCGCTGCTTCGCTACGACCAATCGAGCCCCGCGCTCACGTTCACGCCCGAGACCGGCGAGACACGCGACGTCCTCTTTCACGAGGCGTACGTCTTCGTGGGATCGAGCCTGCTCTTCTGAGCGCGGGACGCCGAAGAGCAAGAAGGCAGTGTCCCCGAAAGGATGCTGCCTTCTGCGCCCTCGCCCTTCGGCACACCGAGCGCCTTCGGCCGGCGCCCCGCGCGCGACCCGGTCAGACTTCGAGACGGTAGATCTCGCGAATCTTCTCGAGGATCTCGTCGAAAGGAATCTCGAGGTCCTTGAGCAAACCGTCGTGCAGGTCGAAGACCCACCCGTGCACCTTCGGGTAGCCCTTGCGCAGGTACGCCTTCTGCACGACCGCGGTCTTGATCACGCGAATGCACTGCTCCTGCACGTTGAGCTCGACCAGCCGCTTTCCTCGCGCGACCTCGTCCTCGATCGCGTCGAGCTCCTTGCGGTGAAGCCGGTAGACGTCGCGAATCTCGCGAAGCCATGGGTTCAGCAGCCCGAGGTCCTTGTGCGTCATCGCGGCCGCGACACCGCCGCAGCCGTAGTGCCCGCAGACGATCACGTGCTTCACGCCGAGGTGCTCGACCGCGTACTCGATGACGCTGTGCACGTTGAGGTCGGTGTTGACGACGAGGTTCGCGACGTTGCGATGAACGAAGACCTCGCCCGGCTCGAGGCCCATGATCTCGTTGGCCGGCACACGCGAGTCGGCGCATCCGATGTAGAGGAAGTCCGGCGATTGCCCCGCCGCCAAGCGGAGGAAGTAGTCCGGGTCGTGCTCCTGCTTCGACTCGACCCACTTCTTGTTGTTCTCGAAGAGCTCGCGGTAGCGGTCCATGGGCGGCCAGCCTAGCCCGGGGTTTCGCGAGGTTCCGCGACGAAGTGCGACCTGTCGGTCCTGGGCGACAGTCGAGCCGAACGTCCTCGAGCGGCGGTCGCGCGCAAGGCCGGAACGGCGGGCAGAAGACGCGCTCTTGGGCTCCGAGGTACCCTCGAGGCTTCACGGAGGAGGACTCATGCGCCGAACTTGGCTTCTCGCGACCCTGATCGCGCTCGCCGCCCTGCCCGTCCACGCGCAACGCACGGTGGCCTACGACACGGTCTCCGACGGCTTCCCCGCCGCGGTCTCGTGCGGCTTCTGCGCGGGTGAAAAGTTCGGCACGGTCTTCTACGAGCTCTCCGGTGGTGGCGGCCTTCGCGCCGACGAGTTCCCGATCACCCTCAACGCGATTCAAGTCGCCGTGGCGCGCATACGCGTCACCGGCAGTATTCTCGAAGGGTATGCGTGCGAAGGCTCGAACATGGCCGGCACCGTCGATCTCACGGTCGACGTCTTCGCGGGCGAGACCGTACCGACGAACATTCGCGACCTTCCCGCGACCGGCGCTTGGCCCGGGGAAACGATGGTGCTCACCACCGAGGCCACGGCGACCGTCAGCGTCGCCACGACCGACGGCGGAAGTGAGTTCAACGTCACCCTCAACGAGATCCCGATCCCGGACGGGGGCGTGGCCGTCGATCCTCCGGCCACCTATTTGCGCGTCGTGGTCACGGTGCCGTCCGGCGGATCCAGCGCCAGCTGCATGGCGCTCGGCGCGAGCTCGCCGGGCGCGGTCGCGATTCGTGACGACGACGGGCGCGTCGCCCCTCGCCGCTCGCTGATCTACGCGCTCCCCGTCGACGTCGGCGGCATCGGCATCCCCGGCGGCTGGTATTGGAACGAAGACGTGCCGGACCCGGCGACGGGAGCGACCGGCATCGCGGGCGATTGGGCGCTGCGTGTCTCCATCTCGTCGAGCGGCTCGCCCGGAGTCGACGCCGGTCCCACCACGCCACGCGACGGTGGCCTCGGCACCGACGCCGGCCCCGTCCCGCCGCTCGAAGACGGCGGCATGTCGACGATGGACGGGGGCATCACGAGCTGCACCGCCGACCGCGACTGCGCCGGTGGCGAACGCTGCCACGCCGGTGTCTGCGAGCGCACCACCTGCACGACCACCGCGGAGTGCGGCGGCGGCCGCGATTGCGTCGACGGGCGATGCCGCAACCTCTGCGACACCGATCGTGATTGCGCGGGCGGCGAGGTCTGCGCGACCGCCGAGGGCGTCTGCCGACCGGCCGACTCGGGTGGCGACGGCGGCTGCTCGTGCCACGCGCCCGGTGCCGGGGGCTCTCCGGTCGGTTGGGGCGCGCTCGCCCTCGTCGCGTTCGTCGCCTGGCGCCGCCGCCGCTGATGGCGCGACGCCACGACCGCCCCATACTCGCGCGATGAGCTCCACGGACTTCGAGCGCCTCGGCGGCGAAGCGGCGTTGCGCACGATCGTCGATCGCTTCGTCGATCGGTGCTTCGACGACGTGATGATCGGCTTCCACTTTCGCCGCGCGAGCCGCGAGCGCGTGAAGCGCTTCGAGTACGAGCACGCCGCCGAGCACCTCGGCGCCGGCATGACCTACGGCGGTCGTCCGATTCGGCAGGCTCACGGCCCGCACGCGATCTTCGGCGGTCACTTCGAGCGTCGCCTCACGATCCTCCGCGAGGTGCTCGAAACCCACGCCGTGCCCGACGACGTTCGCGAACGCTGGCTCGACACGCAACGCGCGCTGCGCGGCGAGGTCACGGCCGACACCGCGAGTGAATGCGACGAGGGCCGCGCGCTCGAACGCGCAGAGGCGTTTCGCGCGAGCCAACGCGACGACTCTTGATGGACCCTGTGCGAGCGAGGGCTCGCCACGCGAGAAAGACGAGGCCACACGCGCGCCTCCCCGTGAGACTCGGAAGAACGCCATGAAGCCGCTCCACGACGTGCTCGCCGAGCACCTGCCGAACGAAGACGCCGACACCCGCCGCCTGGTCGCAGCCATCGCCGGCCTGCTCGCAGCGACCGCGGATGCCGACGGCGTCTACGATCCCGCCGAAGAGGTGACGATTCGGCAGGAGCTGCACCGGATTCACGTGCTCTCCGAACGTGGAGTCGAAGCGGTCGTCGCGTTGCTCCGCACGCACCTGCGCACGCTCGCGAGCGACGACCTCGGTCACGCCGGCGTGGTGCGCGCGTTGCTCGATCGCGACGGGCGTCTCGAGGTGCTCGACACCTTGCTCGAGGTCGCAGCGGCCGACGGAGTGATCTCGACGCCGGAGACGAACCTCCTGCGCCGCCTCGCGACCGCGCTCGGCCTCACACAGGCGGACTACACGACACTGCAATCGCGCCACCGCGACAAGCTCGGCGTGCTCGGCTGAAGCACCTCGCGCGCCCCCGCGGAAGACGGACGCGACCCACGCGATCGAGCTCCGTCGCCAACAGCCTGCTCTCGACACGAGCGTGACGCCCGGCGTGGCTCGCGGCACGCTCCTCGCCCCGTCACGCTCCGAACGTCGCGACGAACTCCGCGTGCAGGCGCGACTCGTCGTCCTTCGGCGACACGAGATCCTTCGCGCGCTCACCACTGAAGAGCGCGTGCACGCGTACACATCCCTCGAAGACCCCGAAGCGCACCCGCCAGCGCTTGAGCGAGAGCACGTGCACGCCCGGCGACTCCACACGAATTCTCCGGTACGCGTGCGGCGCCGGCCCGAGCGAGAGCGCATGTGTCGCGCGGCTTCGGAGGTCGACGCCCCGCTCCGCGAGCCACAGGAGCTGCGTCTCGGCGAGCGGCTCGAAGTCGACCTCCCAGCGAGGCCCCGGGTCTTCCGGACGCGCCTGCTTCGCGACGCCGCCCTCTTGCCCCAACCACCCCGTCCGCGCGTCGGGGATCGCATCCGCCCACGGCACGTAGGGCTTGAGATCGAGCACCGGGGTTCCGTCGAGCAGATCGAGGTCACGCACGTGCACGACGAGCCCCTCGACGCCCACCAGACGCACCGCCGACAAACCGATCGGGTTCGGTCGATGTGGCGCCCGGGTCGCGAAGAGCCCGCGTTTGGTCCGGCTGCGCGGCGGCGTGACCTTCGGTCGCCACCCCGTCGCGCGATCCATCCAGAAGATCACCCAGATCGCGTCCCAACCCTCGAGGTCGGTGAGCGCGTCCTCGAAGCCACGCCCCGCGTCGAGCTCGATGCGTCCTTCGATCCCCTCGGCCGCGCGCGCCTGACGGGGCGCCTCCGCCTTGTCCACGAAAGGCGTCCGGGCGACGCCGATGCTCTCGACCTCGAAGCGCACCCTGCGCGGGTACGTGAGCGTGAGGTAGGACGCAAGGCGACACGTCGCTCGCCTCGAAGAAACGAAGCGCGCGGACACGCGTCGGAACTTCGTCGGAAGCCTGATGGCGCCGTCCGTGTTCCGACCCAAGCGTTCGTTCGTGAGCCGGGTCCGAAGCCCGGATTTGGAGGCAAGGACCGTGAGCCCTATTCTTTCCGTCATGCCCGGACGCGCCAAACGCCTCGCTCTGCTCACCGCGGTGCTCGCCATCGCGGCTTCCTTCGTTCACTCCGTGCAGGTGCGACAGGAAGAGCCCGAGGTCGCCACCCCGCGCGTCGGCGACGACCCGCTCACCGGCGCAGTGCTGCTCGACCTGGCAGACGACCTCTCCGCGACCGAGCGCGACGTCCTCGAAGCCCGCATTCACGACGCCATCGCGCCCTACGAGTGGCCGACCGGCGACGCGGCGCTCGGTGAGACCTTGAGCGAAGCCGCGCAGCTCTTCCGCCTGAACGCGCCGCGCAGCGAGCTCGACGACCTTCGGGCCGCGCTCGCCGACGAAGGCGTAGAGAGCTTCGAGCTCGAGCGCCGCTGGTCGCTTCCCGAAGACGCCGAGGCGTACCGCCTCCCGCTCGAAGCCGAGACGCCCGCGCCCGCGCGTGGCGACGCCTTCGTGCCGAACGATCCCTTCTACCGGCACCAATGGCACCTCGATCAGATTCAGATGCCGAAGGCGTGGCGCCGCCAGCAGGGCGAAGGCGTCGTGGTCGCGGTGATCGACACGGGCGTCGCGTTCCGAGACGTCGACGGCCGTTTCAAGCAGGTGCCCGACCTCGCGGAGCCGCGCTTCGTGCCGGGTTGGGACTTCGTCGACGGCGACGACACGCCCGACGACGAGCACGGCCACGGCACCCACGTCGCCGGCACCATCGCGCAGTCGACGAACAACGGCGTCGGTGTGGCAGGCGTCGCGCCTCGCGCGAGCATCATGCCGATTCGTGTGCTCGACGCGCGTGGTGGCGGCGCCTGGGGCAACGTCGCGGCCGGCATTCGCTGGGCCGCCGATCACGGCGCGCACGTCATCAACATGAGTCTCGGTGGCGGCATCAACTCGCAAGCCATCGCGAGCGCCATCGCCTACGCGCACCGCAAGGGCGTCGTCGTCGTCGCCGCCGCGGGCAACACCGGTCGGGGCCGCGTGCAATACCCCGCCGCGAACCGCTTCACCGTCGCGGTCGGCGCGGTCCGCTTCGACGAGACGCTGAGCTTCTACTCGTCGTACGGCAGCGCGCTCGACGTCGTCGCGCCGGGCGGTGACCTCCGCGTCGACCAGAACCACGACGGCATGCCCGACGGCGTGCTGCAGAACACCATCCTCGCCCGCTCGCCGGAGCGCAGCGACTACCTCGCGTTCCAGGGCACCTCGATGGCCGCCCCGCACGTCGCCGGCGTCGCGGCGCTCCTCCGTGCCTCGGGCGTCCGCGATCCCGCGGCGATCGAGCGCATCCTGAAGGAGACCGCGAAGTCCAAGAAGGACCGCAACCGCTACGGCGCCGGTTTGATTCAAGCCGACGACGCCCTTCGCGCCGCGACCAAGGACCTCGGCGTCACGCGCGGCCTCACCGCGCTCGGCTTCGCCGGCCTGCTCTTCTTCGGGTTCCGCCGTCGCCTCGCGATCGGTGCAGCGGGCCTCTTCGGCGGCGCCGCGATCACCTCGGGCGGCCTCGGGGCGCTCGGCCTTTCGAGCGCGCTCTCCCCGCTCTCCGCGCTCGGTGCGCTGGGAACGCTCGCCCCGATCGTGCTCGCGCTCTTGCCGATGCTGCTCGTCGGTCTGCTCTACGGGTGGAAGAACGCGCGTGGGCTCGTGGCGGGTGCCGCGGTCGGCGTCGCGGCCTTCGCGATCGTCGAGGCTTGGCTGCCCACCTGGGACGCGAGCTGGGGCGGCCTCGCCGGTCCGTTCCTCGTCGTGGTCTCGCTCGTCTCGATCACGCTCGGCCTCTTGGTGGCCAAGCGGGGCGTCACGGACCGCGAAAGCTGAACCACGTCCCCACGAACGAACAAAGGCCGCTCCCTCGAGCGGCCTTTGTTCGTTTCCAGATCCCGCGCTCAGCCGTTGCGGGCCGTCGCGAGCCGGTCGTAGTGGTGGTAGCCGAGCTTCTCGAGCGCGGTCTTCGGCGCGAGCCCGATGTCCACGAGCGTCTTGAGCCCGTAGGTGCCCGCGAGCACCGGCGGCCCGTACGCACGAATCACGTCGTCCGTGAGGAACTTCTCGTGCGGGAAGAGCTTGTGCTCCGAGTGCAGGTGGATGAAGTGCGCCAACGCGGTGCGCGTATAACCCACTGCCTTCGGCGGCTTGATGACGTGCGGCGTGGCCAAATAGGTGCCGCCGGTGAGGATCTCGAGCTGCTGCCCGACCTGCGCGACGATGCAGCCCGCGGGCGGCTTGCCGTGGACCATGCGGCCCTTCGGGTGCTCGGCCGACTCGCGCGTGCGCAGGTAGAGGCCGCTGTCCGGATCCGGCCGCGCACACGCCTTGTGGTCCGGGTCGAAGAACTGACCGCCCGGAAGCAGCGTGAGCAGGTTGAAGTCCGTGTGCTCCTCGCCCCAGAGGATGTCGGTGCCGACCTGCTTGTCGTCGAGCGGCAAGTACCAGAGCGCGCGCGTCACGTGCGGGCCGCCCTCGGTGCCCTTCGCGAAGAGGTCCTCGGGAAGGTCGAGCGCCAACGCGCACGCGCGCAGCAGCTCCATGCCGACCTCGTGCACCTTCTGCCCGAGCGCCAAGTAGTCCTCGCGCCACTGCTCCGCGTTCTTCGGCCAGCTGTTCTCGGAGTAGATCTCCGGGAACATCAGCCGGAACTTCGGATCGAGCGGCATCGGCGCCGCGAAATAACACTCCTTGAAGTCCGGCTGCCCACCGGCGACCACGGCCTGCTCGGTGTTCGGCGGCGTCCAGCCGCGCTGGTACCAGATGTCCGGGCGCGCCCAAGAGCGCTTCTCTTCTTCGTCGCGCTGAAAGAGGGCGACGAGGTCGTCGTAGAAACGCGCGAGGCGGTCCGTGTCGACGCCGTGGTTCTGGATGTAGACGAGCCCGTAGTCTCCGAAACCGACGCGGAGCGCCTCCGCGGCTTTCGCGCGGCGCGTGGCGTCGGTGCTGCGGATGTCTTCGAGGTCGACGACCGGCATTTCGCTCATGAAACGCTCGGTACCACGGCCCCTCCGCGCTGCCCAGCCCTGCCGGTGATCGAGCGCGCAGCCGGGTTCCGCGGCGTGACCTGCCGCCGCCCCCACGGCGAAACGCTCAGAGCAACCCCCACTTGCACGGATGCAATCCGTGCCAGTGGCGGAATGCTCGGAGGTGGGAGGGGCCCCGATCCGGCTTGGCCGGTCGGGGGAGGCGCGCCGCCCCCTCGAGAAGAAGGAAGAGCATGCATCAGTGCAACGGATTCGTGCTCTCAGGGTGCCGCGTTGCTCGGTCGCCGAGCCTCGAGGTCTTCGAAGAGCCGCGCGAGCAATCCCGAGCCGATGTTCAAGCTCAGCGGCAGCTCGAGCGAACGAAAACGGCGAGCGTGCGAGTCGAGCTGCTGCGCGAGGTTCCGGCCACCGATCGGGACGTGCGGCTTCGACAGGTAACGCAAGCGACGCACGTCGACGTTCGCCGCCGCGACCTCCTGCCGGAACATGCCGATGTGCCGCGTCGCGTCGGTGCCCCGCACACCGCGGGAATCGAGGCCGCCGTGCACCCAGAGCCAGACGGTGCCGCCCTCGGGCGAGCCGTCGCGCGGAATGAGCTCTTCGAGCACCGCGACCGCACGACGTCGCTCCAGCGGCTCGCCGAGGTGATAACGCTCGACCGCGAGGTCTCCGTCGCGAAGTCGGCGCCCGTAGATTGCACGCCGCGCGAGCGTGACCGCCTCTTCGGGCAGCTCGCGTCCCGCCACCGTCAGCCCCTTCGCTTCGTCCACGATCTCGTGGCGATTCGGATTCTCGACGCCGATGAGGATGATGTGCTCGCGGCGAAGACGTTCGCCGAAGTAACGACGGTCGCCGAGCGAGATGCGCTCCGCCCCCGCCTCGGCCACCGCGGCCGCACCCCGCGGCGCCGCGGCCGCCATCATCTCGGCGTCGCGCGCGAGCATGTGCACCGAGCGCCGCGCGTTCGTCACCCGCAGCCGCTCGGGCGCGAACACGGTCCGCGGCCGGGTCGCCACCTCGTGAAGCGTCTGAGAGACCGGAAAGCTGCCGAAGAGATCGCCCGGCGTCTCGATCGCCCCCCACGCCTCGTCGTCGTCGATCGGCGGCGCGTGCACCGGCTCGATCGGGCGCCCCTCGAGCACGTGTGCCACCGCCACCGTCACCCACGAGGGCGGCATCATCACCGCGACCGGATCGTGGTCGACCGGGTGATCCTGTTGGCTGAAGAGCGCGTCGCGCAGCACGAAGACCTTCGACACGCCGGCGGCCGCGACGCGCCAACGCTCCGCGATCTCACGCCCGGTGCTCGCGTAGAGCGCTCCGTCCGAGCTGCGCGAGCCACGCATCGTCATGTTGTTCGCTTCGTAGACCAGGTTCCGAAACCGAGGCCCCGTCGGCGGCGAGAGCCGAGGCACGAGGTGGTCGTAGCGTGGTGGCGCGCGCAGCAGCTCCGAGTCGTCGACGAAGGGAAACGCCGGCATCCGATCGTCTTCCGGGAGCGCACGTGGCTCGGGCACCGGCGGAGGCGCCGACTCCACGACGCTCGCGCGACGCTCCGAGATCGAAGGAGCGTCCTGGCAGGCAAGAACGAAGAGGAGGAGCGAGAGCGAGCACCGCATGGCACGAAGAACGAGCGCGAACGAAAGACACACGCGCGAAGCTTCCCGCACGCGTACCGCGCGCACGCCGGAACGCCAAGCACCGAGCGCACGATTCCGAAACCGTACCCGCGTGCCCGTCGTGTCGTCGCTCGACGACGTTCGAACCGCCTGCAACGAGCTTACCGTCGGGTGTACTAGGCCTTCGAACCGACGTCGCGCTCGTAGCGCCACCCGGCGTCGAGCAACCACGCCCGATGGCGGCGCCCTCGCGCGTCGACGCTCGCCGTCGCGTAGCCCGCGTCGCCGGGATAGAGCGCGCAGGTGCCGCCCGAGACCGGGACCGACACCGGCAGGATCTCGTCGACCTCGCCCCCATCCCTCGCGAGCTGACCGTGCGCGAGCCGCCACAAGGTGACGAACGTCGGCGGCGGCAACACGAGCGCGCCCGCGTCACGCGCCTTCAGCGCTTCGCTCGGTCGCCACCACCGGGCTTCGACGATCTCCCCACCGTCGACCACGACCTCCCCCTCCGGCGCGTCGGTCAAGAAGAAGTCCGCCACGAACCGGCGTGGCCGCCCCTCGGGTGTCGTCCAACGCGCGAAGCGCACGAGCTGCTCGGCCTGCACGTGCAGCCCCGCCTCCTCGAAGGTCTCGCGCACCGCCGCTTGCGCCGGCGTCTCGGTACCGTCGCACCGTCCCCCCGGAAACACCCACGCCCCGCCATGAAACGCGAGCGTCGTGTTGCGACGAAGCAGCAGCACCTCCGAGTCGCGCACCAAGACCACGCTGGCCGAAGGCGCAGGCGGCGGCCCTCCCGAGCCGCTCGCGCGATGCCACTCGTCGCTCATGTTTTTCCGGGATGGGGCTTGTCGCGCTTGCCTGCGTCGGGCTTGCCGTGTCGGCGCGGGTTGCCCCGCTTGCCCACGTTGGGTTTGCGCCGGGTGTAGAGCTCCCCGTCACCGCGCAGGACCAGAGGCTTCGCCTGCGGCGTGCGACGGCAGACCCAGAGCGCGCTGCGGGCCCCGAGGCTCTCCGCGCCGTCGTAGACCCCGAAGTCGGGGATCACTTCTTCGGCGACCAGCCCGAGCTCGGTCAGAACCCGCTGCTTCGCGAGCCCACGCTCGCTCGCGCGCCGAGACCACCCGAACGCCACCCAGAAGCGCGCGTCCTCCACGCGCATCGCCTCCACCGCGCGGCTTCCGAAGAGCGCGAACCCTTCGGGCGCGTAGGGAGGATCCGTGAAGACCGCCCCGAACCGGCCACGCATCGCTTTGGGGAGCGGCTCGCGAAGGTCGTGCACGTGGGCCTCGACCCCGGCTTCGGAGAGAAACGCGACGAGCTCGTCGTCGAGGTCGAGCACCGTGCTGGGCATGCCGAGCAGGCGCAGCGCGAGGCTCGCGAGGTCGTCGTCGCCCAAGAAGAGCAAGCCACGCCCCGGCTCGCCGGCCTCCACCAGGGCCCGCGCGCGCCGCGCCACGCTCGGAAGCGTCAGCCAGACCTGATCGAGCTCGCGTTTGACCCGCGGTCGTCCGCGCGCCGCCTCGCGCAGCGCCTCCACGAGCGCTTCGTCGGCGAGCCGCGGCGTTCGACGCCGTCGTTCCTCCTCCACGAGCGCGCGCGCGACCGGGCTCAGCCCGATCTTCTCGCCGGTGGACGACCACCACGTGGGGTGGTCACGCTCGAGCTTCGCGAGCACGGAATGCGGTTCGCCGGCGTCACGCAGCAGCGCGCTTCGCGCCACGGCCCCCTCGGCCGAAGCGAGCGCACGCAGCACACGGAAGGCCCCTTCTTCGAGGGCCCCTGCTGTGAGCGCTCCGCCCCCACTTCGCGCCGCGGGCGTTCCCTCCCCAGGTTTGGGTGTCGTCATCCGTTTCTTCCGTCCTCACGCTCTTTTTTTGTCCGGGCACGCGCCCCACGGGAGCGAGAATCGTTGATCAATCCCGCGTGGCCGTGGGGGTGCACGCCCCCGCGACACGCGCAATTCACCGAGCGGAAACGCACGGCAACGCGAACCTGCTACACTACCCCTCGCTTGCCCGCCACGCCGTATACGACGAGCTCGCAGGACGACGAGGTCACTCTCGCTTTCGGCCATGTGACCCTGGACGGGGTCCCCATCGAGGGGAGTCCGTCGGGCGAGACACTCCTCGACGACGCCCTCGCGAGAGCCACTCGGCCGCCCGAAGCCGAGGCGGAGCGCTACGTCGGTCGAGGCGTGTTGGGCGAAGGCGGCATGGGAGAGGTTCGCCTCTACCAAGACCTCCAGATCGGCCGCCAAGTCGCCATGAAGGTGATGCTGCCCGGCCGCGCTTCCGAGCCGAGTGCCCGCGCACGATTCCTCCGCGAAGCGATCATCCAAGGTCAGCTCGAGCACCCGTCGATCGTGCCCGTGCACGAGATCGGCGAGACCGCCTCCGGCGATCCCTACTTCACGATGAAGCGGATTCGAGGCGAGACCTTGTCCGACATCGTGGCCGCCTTCCGTCGCGGCGACGCCGAGTCCATCGGGCGCTACCCCGAGCGCCGGCTGCTCACGGGCTTCGCGCAAGCCTGCCTCGCGGTCGACTTCGCGCACAGCCGCGGCGTCGTGCACCGTGACCTCAAACCCTCGAACGTGATGCTCGGCGACTTCGGCGAGGTCTACGTGCTCGATTGGGGTGTCGCCCGCGTGCTCGGCTCGTCCGAAGGCGGGGTGCTCGACTCCGAGCTCATCCCCGCGGTCGGGACGGCGGTCGGCACGGTGCTCGGAACGCCCGGCTACATCGCCCCCGAGCAGATTCGCAGCAGCGCGGAGGTCGACGGACGCGCGGACGTCTACGCGCTCGGCGCGATCCTCTTCGAGATCCTCACGCGCAAGGCCCTGCATCGTTTCGACAAGCCGCACGTGATGCTCACGGAGACGCTCGCCGGGACCGATCCCGCCGCGCGCGCCAAGGCGGTAGGCGCCAAGGTCGATCCCGAGCTGATGAGCCTCATCGTCCAGGCCACCCGCCTCGACCCGGACGAACGATTCCAGACCGCGCGTGAGCTTCACGACGCGATTCAGCGTTACCTCGACGGCCACCAGCAAGCCGAGCGTCGTCGCCGCATGGCGGCGGTCCACTCGGTCGCCGCCCGCGACGCACAACGCAAGGCGCGCGAAGGCGGACGCGACGCGAACCAGTGGTACCGCTGGGCGATGCGTGAGGCAGGCCTCGCGCTCGCACTCGACCCGCAGAACCAAGGCGCGCTCGACGTCATCATGAAGCTGCTCGTGGAGCCTCCGAAGGAGCTCCCGCCGGAAGCACGCAAGGCGCTCGCCCGCCACCGCATGAAGGTCAGCCGTGTCGGTGCCCGCGCGATCGCGCTCGCCCGCTTCAGCTGGGCGCTCTACGTGCCGCTGCTGATCTGGATGGGCATTCGCAGCCCTGGCTTCGCGGTCTTGCTCTTCGGTTTCGCGTTCGCGGCCGGCTTCGTGCAGTACTGGGTCGCCTCGCAGACCGACTCGACGCAGCGCATGCGTCGCGTCGCCGCGTTCTTGAACCTGCTCAGCATCGCGCCGATGACCTTCGCGTTCGGCCCGTTCTGGATGACGCCGCTCATCGTGTTGGCGTCGTTGCCCTCGAGCATCCTCTACCTCGACGGGCTCGGAAGACGTCTGGCCGGCTTCGCGGCGTCGCTCGCCATCCTCGTGCCCGCGGCGCTCGAATGGTCCGGCGTCCTGCCGCGCTCGTACGTCTTCGAGGACGGCCGTCTGCAAGTCATCCCGCAGATGATGTCGTTCGAGAGCCCGCTCGCGGTGCAGATCACGTTGGTGGTCCTCTGCCTCGGCGCGGTGTTCACGAGCATTCGACTCGTGGGCGGCGTGCGCGACCAGCTCGAAGAGACCGAGGAACGGCTTCATCGCCAAGCGTGGCAGCTGCAACAGCTCGTGCCGCAGCCTGGCGACTACGAAGGCAGCGTCACCTCGAGCATCCTCGACTTCGACGACGACTTCCTCACGATGCCCGGCGTCGGCGTCACGGGAACGGGCGCCATCGTTCCGCCCCGTCGGCCCTGAGCTCTCGGTCCCGAGCTCTCGGCCCTGTGCTCTCGGTCCTGAGCTCTCGGAGCTCCCGGTCCTGAGCCCTCGGTCCTGAGCGCCGCGCGCGAGCTTCACGTCGGCCAGACGCGACACGAGGCTCGCCCCACGCGCCGCGTTCAGCCGTTTCGACGACGCATCAGAGCTGCGCGGCCGAACGCTCGAGCTCTTGCAGCGTCGCTTCGCAATCGAAGCGCGCCGTCTCCGTCAGTGTCCGCAGTGCCTCCTCCGCGCACCCGACCGGGTCACGCCAGATGTCGCTGCGTTCGTAACGCACCACGAGGTAGCCCTCTTGTTGGAGCTCGATGTCGCGGTAGCGCTCGTCCCGCTGCCCGCGACGACCCACCGTGCCTTCGCCGAGCAAGATCGCCATCGTGCGCTCGACCACGACCTCGCGAAGGTCGTCGTCCGCCAGCTTCGCGAAGCCTTGCGTGCGGTACCAAAGTCGAAAGTCGACCACCGTCCGACCGACCTCGACGAGCGAGGTCAGCTCGAGGTCGGGCTCGAGGTGCTCGCGCCCCGGCACGAACGCGAGATCGCGTGGAAACCATGGTTTGTCGCCGTCGCGCACGCAGAACGCCCCGACCTCGCTGACCCGCGCCGCCGCCACGACGAGCGCCGGAAAGAGCGTGCGATGCGCTTCGCTCGGGAGCGCACGAATCGCATGGTTGAGCTTCGCCGCTTCGGCCGACGCGTGAAGCGTCACCAGATCCCACGCCGCGTCGACCGCACGCGAATCCGCCGGCTCCTCGCCTTCGCGCGCCCAGCGCCAATCCTCGAGCGCGGGGCTCGGCCGATCTTCGAGCGACGAAGCGAAACGCTCGCTCCAGCTCTGCGGTCGTCGCTTCACGTCGGCTCCTCGCTCGGGCCTTCCGCCAACGCGGGCTCGTTCGTGCCCCGCAGCTCTCTGTGCAAGAGCCGCAGCGACGGATAACCGAGGAGCAGCGTCTGAATCCCCCACCCCGCCGCGGTCGGCAGCTTGGCCGCCCGCGCGCGCGAATACGCGTAGAGCCCTTCGCCCACGTGCAGCGCCAGCGCCACCGCCGCGATCGCCTGCACGACGACGCGCGGGAAGAGCGGAATCACCGAGGTGAAGCTCGCGTAGGCCGACGCGGAGAGCGCGAGGGCGAAGGTCAGCCCCAAGCCGCCGAAGATGGCGATCCACCAGAGGAGGTGCGGCCGAATCACACGCGGCATCGTCGCCGCCAAGCGTCGCACCCAAGGACGGCATCGCGCCATCCCTTCCGCATGACCGAACTGCGGCTTCCACCCGAGGTCGCGCTCCGCCGCCGCGATGGAGAACCAATGGTTCGTCACGAGCTTGTAGAGCTCCATGCGCGTGAGGAAGGGGTGAATGCCGAGGAACGAGAGCCACTCCGCGCACTCGGCAGCGAGACGCACCGGCCACACCGGCATCGACGCCTTCGGCGGCTTGTACCCGAGCTCGATCGCGGTCGGCGCGAAGAAGTCGAAGTAGCTCATCGGCTCGCCGTCGCTGAGGAAGTACGCGCGGCCGTTGGCCTTGCCCTCGGGACCGAGCGCGAGCGCGCCGCGCACGTGTGCGTCGACGAGATCGTCGATGAAGACGTTGTCCGCGATGGTCTTGCCGCCTCCGACGCGTACGACGAAGAGCCCACGCAGGATTTCCCGCACCGCGCGAGGAAAATGCGTCGGCTCCTCGGGGCCGTAGATGCCTCCCGGCCGCAACGCGCAGGTGTGAAAGCCCTCGGCATCGGCAGCGAGGACGAGCTTCTCCGCCTCGGCTTTGGTGATCGTGTAGAGGTCGAGCGGCGGAATCGTCGCGTAGGGCACGGACTCGTCGGCGCCCTCGTAGGGCCGGTCGACGACGACGTTCACCGAGCTCGTGAGCACCATGCGCGTCGCCCCGGCGGCCCGCGACGCCTCCATCACGCGCCGCACGCCGCCGACGTTCACGTCGTGCACGAAGGCTTTGTCCTTCGCGGGCGCACGCGAGCGCGTGTCGATGATCGCCGCGCAGTGGAAGACCGTGTCGATGCCCTCGCAGGCCGCGCGCACGGCGTCGTCGTCACGCACGTCCGCTTCGCGAACGTCGACCCCTTCGGGCATCGCGACGGGGAAACGTCGGTCGAAAGCGCGCACCTCGAGCCCAGCGTCGACGAGCCGCCGCACGAGGTTGCGTCCGAGATAACCGCCCGCCCCGGTGACGAGACAGCGGCCGAGAGGCGAAAGATCCAACATCGAGTGAAACGCGTTGTAGCAGAACCCGCGCGACGCGCGGCCGAGGCCGAGCCCTACACGCCACCGAGGCCTCACACGCGCAGGCGGGAAGCCGAGGCCGAGACACCTGCACGAGGCCGATGGCCGAGATCCGTGCACGTCATCGACGTGCTCGCCGCTCCCGACTGCACACCGCTGGACGTCAGCGGCCCGTTCGGGGGACCCTAGCGCCCGATGAATCTCGAGGAAGTCGATCGAGAGCTGGAGGCGCTCGGGCCTGCCCCGAAGGGTTGCCGATCGAACGCGTCGCCGACCTCGACGCCGTCGACGGTCTTCTCGCGTCGCTGGCCGAGGGATCGGCCACGGCGTCGGCCCCGCGACCCGCGAAGCCCGCACCCGCTCCGAGGGTTCCGGCCAAACCCGTCGCGGCCGCGCCCAAGCTACCGACCCCGAAACCTCCCGCGCCGACGTCCGCGAAACCCGCCGCGCCGAAGCTGCCGACCCCGAAGCCTCCTGCCCGCCGCCGCGGCGCCGCCCTCGGCCGAGGTCACCCGCCAGGTCGTGGCGTCCGAGCCTCCGCCGAGCATCTCCAGCTCGGGCAGCCTCTCCGCGGACGATCTCTTCGCCGATCTCGCCGACGACGACGCCGCCTCCGCGAGCGAAGCGCCGAGCGAAGCGACGAGCGAAACGACCGCCCCGGAGGAGGCCGCGGCCGCCACGGGAACTCCCTTGGCGGATCTGTTCTCCGACCTCGACGAAGAGGTCGCGGACGTCGGAAACCTCTTCGAAGAAGAGGCCCCTTCGGAAGACCGCCTCTCGCTCGACTTCGGCGAGCTCGACGACGGCGACTCCGAGGTCGAGAACACGTCGCTCTTCTCCGCGGCGGACGTCGCCGCGATTCGTCGCGCGTCCTCGGCGCCCCCCAAGCCTGCCTCGCCGCCCCCGCCATGGCCGCGCCTCCCGCGCCGCCTTCGGTCGTGCCCCCGAAGAAGCCGACCGCGCCGCCTCCGCCTCCGCCTGCCGTGGCGTCGCCGATCGAAGAGCTGGTTCTCGACGACGACTTCGAGCTGCTCATCGACGACGAAGAAGAGAGCGTCGAGTCGACCTTCGTGGGCGACGCCGACGAGCTCGAGCTCGCGGAGCTTCGTGCGTCGAATCCTTCCGAGGAGCCGAGCGACGACGACGAGCCAGACCCGGACGGCAAGAAGGGTTTCTTCAAGAAGCTCTTCGGCTGAGCACGCGACGAAGCCACGAGCCAGCCGACGTGCTGGCTCGTTCTCGTTCCGTCGCCCGAAACGACGAACACGTGCGGGCTCGTTCCGTCGCCCGAAACGACGAACACGTGCGTGTTCGTTTCGTCGCCAGAAACGACGAACGCGAGCCAACCGGCGGAACGAGCTCGTCGTTACGCTGCCCCGAAACGACGAAGCCCCGCTCCCGAAGGAGCAGGGCCTCGTCCACCCGAGGACGCGAACGCTCAGAAGTAGAAGTGCGCGCCCAACGTGCCGACCGCGCCGACGCTCGTGTCGGAGGTGTTGCCGGTGTCGGGGTCGTAGAACTCGGGCACGCCGTCGTCGTCGCTCACGCGGGTGCGGAGGAACGCGCGGAGGTCGGTGCTGAGCGCGAAGCGCGGGGCGATGCGCCACTCGACGCCGAGACCAGCCTGGCCACCGAAGTACGCCATGTCGCGCTCCATCTCGCGCCCGTAGCCCTCGTGGAAGCCTTCGGTGTGCGCGTAGGAGATGCCGAAGCCGGCGAGCACGTAGGCCTGGACGCGGCTCGCACGCGGCAGGAAGAACATCGCGTCGAAGGTCACGGGGACCTCACCGCGGTTCATGCCGTTGTAGTCCGTGCCGCCGTAGCCACCGACGCCGAGCTCGATGGCGAAGATGCGGCTGGGGCGGAAGCGAAGGCCGAGCTGCACGCCGCCCATGCGGACCTGGTCGTTGATCATGGTGCCGAGACGGGCGCTCAGGCCGACCTTCCGGTTCGTCCAGGGCGCGACCTGAAGGCGGTAGCGCGCGGGCTGCTGCTCGATGACGACGACCGTCTCTTGCGGCTGCGGCTGCGGCGCCGGCGCGACGACGACCTGCGCGGGGGGCGGCGCGGGCGGCGCGGGCTGGACGACGATCACGCGGCCACGCGGCTGGGGCGGAGCAGGCGCCACGATCACCGGGGGCGGCGGAGGCGGCTGCGGGGCGGGGGAGACGACGACGACGGCGGGGCGGCGACGGCGACGTCCGATCTGGACGGAGCCGGAGACCTCCACCGAGGCGCAAAAGGCAGCGTCGCCATCGCATTGGGCGCTCGCTTGGGGCAGCGCGGGGATCGCGAAGGCGGCGGCGAGGGTGGCAGCAGCGAGTGCTCGGTTCATCGGATTCCTCGTGGCGTCGGGTGAGCGCGATTGCGCTGGCCCGACCGCTTCAGCAAGACAGGTGCCAGCCTGAGAAGCCCTGAAATCATCGCAGATCCGGAGGCCGAGGTGGAAAACTGCGTGAACGGATCGTGCCGACACGCGCGATCCGAGGGGGCGATCCGTGAAGCCGCGTTCACGTGCGCTCGCGGAGGGCCCCGAGCGCCGGGGCGGTGCTCCCTTTCGCCTGCGACGAGCTCGCGACATGCGCACCACCCGCAAGCAGGGGCGCGTTTACCCTCCCCGCATGCGCTCGCGTTGGCTCGTCTTGCTTTCGCTCGGCCTGGGGGCCGGGCTCGGTTGTGGTGACGACGACGGCGTCGTCGAGGTCGATTCCGGGCCCGAGGACGCCGGGGAGCCGGAGGTCGACGCCGCGCTTCCGCCGGAGCCGGTCTCGACCGCGCATTGCACCTACGAGGACCCTCCCCTTCGACCGCGCGAAGCGGCGGGGTCGTGGAGTCGGGCACGCTGCGGGCAGGCGCCGCCGAAGGACGGTTGAGCCCGCCGGTCGGCACCGCGCTCGGCGCGTACACGGGTCGCGCCGACTTCCTCGGCGAGAGCTCGAGCCCCGACCGTCGCTTCGACGAGCTCTCCGGCGCCTTCGTGCCTTCGTACGGCATCGAGACTCGTCAGCGCGGCAAGGTGCTCGCGCTCGAAGCGGGCGGCGAGACGGTGCTGATCGTCAAAGCCGACCTCGCGCTCGCGGACGAAGCGATCACCCACGAGGTCGCGCGTCGCGTCGGGCAGATGCGCGGGCTCGACCTCGCCGGCAAGGTCGTGCTCAGCACGAGCCACAGCCACTCGCAGTTCGCGCAATACACGACCAACTCGATCCTCTGGGTCGGCCTCGGGCGGCAACGCGCGATCGTCTTCGAGCGCATCGTGAACGACCTCGTCGCCGTCGCGCTCGACGCGCTCGACGACCTGCGCCCCGCGCGCCTCGGCATCGCGCACGACCCGAACTTCGATCCCGAGGATCGCGTGACGCGCGACCGCCGTCCGCAGAACGACGCGCTGCAAGGCGGCCCTCGCGACGACCACGACCTCTTCGTCGTGCGTGTCGACGACGCGGAGAGTGGCACGCCGATCGCGGTGCTCCCCGTCTTCGGCATGCACGGCACCGTCCTCGACGCGGACAACCTGCTCGCCTCGACCGATTCGACGGGAGGCATCGAGCGCGTGCTCGAAGAGCGCTTCGACGAGCGCGTGGTGGTCATGCATCTGCAAGGCGCGGGCGGCGACGTCTCGCCCGCAGGCACCGGCGGCATCGCGTGTCCGTCGCGGCCTTGTTACGACTTCGCGCGGGTCGAGAGCGTGGGTCGGCTCGCGGTCGACGCGATCCTCACCGCGTGGATGGACGCGGGGGACAACCTCCAGAGCGAGCTGTCGATGGAGATGGTCACGCGCCACGTCGCGCTCGGCCCCGATTGGAACAACTTCGTCGTTCGCGACGGCGCGCTTCGCTACGCGCCGATGGACGGGACGACCTTCGCGGACAACGTGGTCTACGACGAGGACGGCCAGATCGCTTCGCCGATCGACGAGTTCAACGCGCCCTACGGCGCGGCGCTCTGCGGCGAGGACGGCAACGCGCTCTTCCCGCGCAGCCAAATCGCCGGCACGTGGAACCAAGACCACGCGTACGCGAGCTGCTCACGCGTCGAATCGGCCGCGGACATTCTCGGCGAGCTCATCGTCTTGCCGTTCGAGCCGATGCCTTCGTGTGCGACCACACGCACGGTCGTGAGCGCGCTGCGTCTCGGGCTCGGCGAGGAGGACTTCGTGTTCGTCGCGCTTCCGGGCGAGGTGAACACGACGATCGCCGACCTGGTGCGCGCGGGCTCGCCGCTGCCCTACGGGCAGACCGTGGTGCTCGGCTACGCGCAGGGGCACGTCGGCTACCTGCTGACGGTCGAGGATTGGCTCGCGAAGGGTTACGAGCCGAGCATCAACGTGTGGGGTCCGCTCGAAGGCGAGCGCATCGCCGAGCAAGCGCTCGAGGTCGCGCGTCTCGCGGTGACGGATGAACGAGAAGACGGCGAGGTCGGCGGCTCGGATCGCTACGTGCCGCGCGAGCTCGACGACTCCGACGTGCCTTCGCCCGACCCGGCGCCGATGGCGGGCACGGTGGAAGAGGTCGTCTACGACCGGCTCTACGTGCGTGGACAACGCCTCGAGAGCAACGAGCCGGAGGCGACGATTCCGCGTCTCGGCTCCGCGATCTTCGCGTGGATGGGCGAGTCGCCGCGCGCGGGCACGCCGACGATCACGATCGAGCGCGGAGGTCTCCGAAGACACCTGGGAGACGCTTCGGCGCCGCAGCGGGCGCCCGGTCGAGGACCAGGATTTCCTGCTCTACCACACGCCCGATCCGCTGATTCCTTCCACGCCGCTGCAGGAACGCACGCACCGCTGGGCGGTGGAGTGGCAGCTCGTGACGCCGCTCGGACCGAAGGGCTCGACACGCTCGGCGACCGCGTCGGCTTGGCGACCGGTCGCTACCGCTTCCACGTCGTGGGGACGGGCTACGAGATCACGAGCCGCCCCTTCGAGGTGGCGCCGACGACGATGGAGCTCGAAGCCGCGATCGCGGGCGGGCGGCTCACCGGTCGCGCGCGCTTTCACGCGCCGCAGGGGTGGCGTCTGCTGCACCTGACGCTGCGCTCGAACGAGCCGGTGCCCGCGACGGGTGACGTGACGTTGCGGGTGACGACCGGCGAGGGCGACGTCGAGGTGATGGCGACGCTCGACGCGGACGGTCGCTTCGACGTCGAGGTGCCCGCGGGGGCGACCGCGGTTCGGGTGATCGATCGCTTTGGGAACCTCGGTGACGTGACCTTCTGAGCACGTGCGGTCTGTCGGGCTCGGGCACGGGCACGGGCACGGGCACGGGCACGGACTCGGGCACGGACTCGGGCGCGGACGCAACCGCACGGACTCGGGCGCGGACACAACCGCACGGACTCGGGCACGGACTCGGGCGCGGACACAACCGCACGGAAAAACGGGCCCCCTTTCGGGCGGCCCGTTCTTTCGTGCGTTTCTTTCGCCTCGGCTCAGCGGAGCTTGTCGAGGCGCGCGAGGTCGCGCGTCATGTTCTTCTGGTGCGCTTCGATCGTGCCGCCGCCGATCTCGAGCAGCTTCGCGTCGCGCCACAGGCGCTCGACCTTGTACTCGCCGGTGTAGCCGTAGCCGCCGAGCACCTGAATCGCGCGGTCGGCGACGTTCTTGCCCATCGTCGAGCAGAAGAGCTTCACGCCGTCGGTGTCGAGGCGCTGGCCGGGCTTGGCGAGGTCCATGTTGTACGCGACCTGGTAGGTGTACGCGCGACCCGCCATGTACTCCGCGTAGCTCTCCGCGATGTGGCGCTGAATCTGGCCGAAGCGGTTGAGTGGCTCGCCGAAGCTCTTTCGCTCCTTGGCGTAGGCGTTCATGACCTCGACCGAACGACGCGCGATGCCGAGGCTCATCGCCGCGAGCGTGATCCGCTCGAGCTCGAGGTTGCGCATCATGTGGAGCATCGCGGTGCCCTCTTCGCCGACGCGGTTCTCGACCGGCACCCGCGCGTCTTCGAAGACGAGCTCCGCCGTCGGCGACGCGCGCATGCCGAGCTTGTCTTCGATCTTCTGACCGAGGGAGAAGCCGGGCGTGCCCTTCTGCACGAGGAAGCTCGTCAGCTCGCTGCGCGCTGCGCCTTCCATGCGCGCGTAGACGAGGAAGGCGTCGCCCAGCTCGGTCTTCGAGATCGCGCCGTTCGTGATCCACATCTTCGCGCCGTTGAGCACGTAGAAGTCGCCGTCGCGCTTGGCCGTCGTGCGAAGGCCGAGCACGTCGGTGCCGGCATCCGGCTCGCTCATGCACATGCCGCAGACGTTCTCGCCCGTGCACGCCTTCGGCAGGAAGCGCGCGCGCTGCTCGTCGCTCGCGTTCTGGTAGACGTTGTTCACGAAGAGCATCGAGTGCGCGAGGTACGCGAGCGCGAAGCCGGGATCGACGGCCGAGAGCTCCTCGTGGACGATGCACGCCGCCACCGCGTCGAGGCCCGCGCCGCCGTATTCCTCGCCGCACGTCACGCCGAGGACACCGAGGTCGCCGAGCTTGCGGAAGAGCGGCAGGTTGAAGGTCTCGGACTTGTCGTGCTCGAGCGCCTGAGGCTCGACCTCCGTCTCCGCGAAGCGGCGAATCATCTCGCGAAGCTGGGCGTGCTCGGGGGTCGGGTTGTAGAGGTCGAAGGCCATGGGCTGCGACCTACCAGGAAACCCGGGCTCGCCTGCGACCGGCGCGTGCGATGGCGCACGTCGACCTCCCGCCACGGTCGGACGCGCGGACATCCCGGCCGCACCGAGCAGACGGGCCCGCGGGCACCGGCCTGCCGAGGCCGAGCGTCAGACCGCGACGCCGAGCAGCGCCGCGATCTTGTCGACCAGCCGCGCGAAGTCGATCGGCTTCGTGTCGTACTCGTCGCAGCCGACCTCGAGCGCACGCTCCCGGTCGCCCCGCATGGCGTGCGCGGTCAGCGCGATGATCGGAATCGACGCGGTCACCGGGTCGGCTTTGAGCCGACGGGTGGCTTCCCAGCCGTCGATCTTCGGCAGGCTCATGTCCATCAGCACGAGCGCGGGCCGTGACTCTCGCGTGCGCATCACGGCCTCTTCCCCGTCGACCGCGCAAATCACCTCGAGCCCGCGCCGTCGAAGGCGACGCGAGAGCATCTCGCGGTTGTCGTCGTCGTCCTCGACGACAAGGATGAGGGGCGCCACGCGAGGGCGAGCGTAGCGCAAGACGACGGAGCACGGAACGTCGCCGCGCACCCCACGCGCATGGAGCCTCCGACGACGAAGGTCTCCCGCGCGCTTCGCATGGAGCACGCGGAAGACCCGATCCCGTCAGCTTCGCCAGTCGACGCTACGGCGGCTGATCGAGCCGTACTCCCAGCCGTCGAAGGGAATCGTCGCGCGCTGCCCGTCCGCCGCGCCGGCCGCGACCAGGAGCGGTCGGTAATGTTCGTCGGTCGGGTGGGCGAGCGCGTAGGCCGGCGCCCGTTCGCGCGCCGAAGCCAACGCGTCGACGTCGCCGCGCGCGAGCGCTTCGCCCACGTAGGCATCCATCTCTTCGGCCCACGACGGCACCGCGCTTCCGTCCGGCGCGATGCGGCGGAGGTTGTGCACGACGTTGCCGCTGCCGAGGATCCAGACGCCTTCGTCGCGAAGCGGCGCGAGCGCACGACCGAGCGCGACGAGCCGACCCGGGCTCAGGTCGCGTGGCATCGACACCTGCAACACCGGCACGTCGGCCGCGGGTCGTAGATGCACGAGCGGCACCCAGACACCGTGGTCGAGCGGCTGGCGCTCGTCCCGGACGACCTGGAAGTCGCCGAGCAACGACTCCACGCGAGTCGCGAGCTCGGGCGCGCCGGGTGCGTCGTAGCGCATGCGGTAGAGCTCCGCCGGGAAGCCGCCGAAGTCGTGCATGATGACGCCGCCGCGCGTTTGGCCGATGCGCACCGGGGCGTCGGTCCAATGCGCGCTCACGACGAGGATCGCGCGCGCCTCGGGAATCGATTGCGACCAACGCACCAGCGGTGCGCCCTTCTCGGCGTCCATCGCGAGCGTGGGCGCTCCGTGGGCGACGAAGCCGACGGGCATGCGGGGGGTGGCGGAGGGCGGCATCTCGTTCGCTCCTTCGCGGGGCGTGGGCGCGGCGCGACAAGCCAACAGGCCTGCCGTACCGAGCAACCAGGACCGACGCGTGATCATCTCGGGCAGAGTGGTCGTGGGGAGGGAGCCCCCGCAACGGGGGCGCGCGGACACGTACCGTTGCGAGAACGGAACGAACGGCCCACGCGCGCGACGCACGCAACGACGCCCTTCCCTCGGATGCGCGAAGTCGACCATCCTGCGCGGGTGAACGAGACCACGACGCAGGTGCTCGTCCTCGGCGCCGGGCCCGCCGGGCTCGCGGTCGGCGGCTGCCTTCGAAGCGCGGGCGTGCCCTTCGAGCTGCTCGAGCGTGCGAGCACCGTCGGCCACCGATGGCGCAACCACTACGAGCGGCTGCACCTGCACACCTACCGCGACCTGACGAAGCTTCCGGACCATCCGTGGCCGCTGCACGTCGCGTCGTATCCCTCACGCGACCAGGTCGTCGCCTACCTCGACGAGCACGCGCGAAAGAACGCGCTGACGCCGCGCTTCGAGCGCGAGGTGGTGCGGCTCGCGCGCGAAGGCGCGGCGTGGGTCGCGACGACGAAGGGGCCGCACGGCGACGAACGTTGGGTCGCGCCACGCGCCGTGATCGCGACGGGCTACAACCGCGTGCCGCATCGACCGACGTGGCCCGGTGAGGCGAGCTTCGCGGGGACGATCGTGCACGCGATCGACTACCGAAACGGTCGCGCCTACCGCGGAAAGCGGGCGCTCGTGGTCGGCAGCGGCAACAGCGGCGCGGAGATCACGCTCGACCTCTTCGAGCACGGCGCGCGGACCTCGATGGCGATTCGGCATCCGACGCACGTCTCGCCGCGCGATCTCTTCGGGGTCGTACCGACGCAGGCGCTCGGCGTCGCGCTCGGTTGGCTGCCGCCGAAGGTCTTCGATCGGTTGGCGCTGCCGCTGACCAAACGTCTCGTCGGCGACCTCTCGGCCTACGGCATCACGCGACCCGACCAAGGTCCGATGGAGCTGCTTCAAAAGACGGGGCGTGTGCCGCTGCTCGACATCGGCACCGTCGAGCTCGTTCGCCAAGGACGCATCACCGTCTTCCCCGGCATCGAACGATTCGACGGAAGCGACGTGGTCTTCGTCGACGGTCGCTCCGAGCCCTTCGACGTCGTCGTGCTCGCGACTGGCTACCACGCGGCTCTGGAAGGGTTCCTCGACGGCGCCGAACGCCTCGTCGACGGCAAGGGCCATCCGACCGCGCACGCGCAGGAGCATCCCGAGGCGCCCGGGCTCTACTTCGTGGGCTATCGAAACCCACCCACCGGCGCGATTCACGACATCGCGAAAGAAGCGCGGCGCGTGGCGGGCGCCATCGGACGCGCGACGAAGGGAGGCGCGGCGTGACGCTTCGACCCGAGCTCGACTTCTGGCATCCCGTGCTCACGAGCGAGGAGCTTGGCGACACCCCCGAGAAGGTGCGTCTGCTCGGCACCGAGGTGAGCGTCTTCCGCACCGCGAAGAAGCCGCTGCGGGGCGGCGGCACGGTCGGCGCGGTCCTCGATCGTTGCCCGCATCGCGGCGCCTCGCTCTCGAAGGGTCACGTGCGCGAAGGCTGCGTCGTCTGCCCCTACCACGGGTGGAGCTGGGCCCCAGACGGCACCGGGAAGAGCCCCGGAAACCCGGACGGTCGTTTTCGCACGCAAGCCTTCGACGCGCTCGAGAGCGACGGCGCGATCTGGATCAAACGCGCGGGCACCGCGGTGCCGTTTCCGCGCTTCGACGTGGCGGGCTTCTTGGAGATCGCGCGCTTCCGTCGCCGCGTGAACGCGCCGCTCGAGGTCGTGCTCGACAACTTCATCGAGGTCGAGCACACGGGCAACGTCCACTACGTGCTCGGCTACGACACGCACCGCCTCGACGAAGTGATCTGCAAGGTCGAGACGACACCGGAGACGGTGCGCGTCTACAACCAAGGGCCGCAGAAGCCGATGCCCTGGGCGCTGCGAAAGCTCTTTCGGTACCCGCCGAACGCGCACTTCGTCGACGATTGGACGACCCGCTTCGCGCCCGTGAGCTCGGTCTACGATCAGTATTGGATCGACCGGCTCACCGGCGAGCGTGGAGGCGACTTCCTGCGCAACGCGGTCTTCTTCACGCCGGTCGAGGACGACGTCACCGACCTCTTCGTCTTCGTCTTCGCGGAGGCCACGGCGTGGGTCGCGTCGGCCTCAACAGCCTGCTGCTCAAGCCGCTGACGGCGTGGCTCGGAAGGCTCGAGATCGAAGCCGACGTGAAGATGATCGAAGGACTCGCGGACAAGTCGCCCGAGATTCGCGGCAACCAGCTCGGTCGCTTCGACCGCGGGCCGCTCGCGTCGCGCAACCGCATGAGGCGCATCTACCGCCGCGGGGTCGAAGGGCTCGACGCGGCCGGGGTCGAGCTCGACGACTCGGAAACGTGAGTCCGAGCCCCGCCCCGCCGAAAAAACCTGACGCGGCGCCGTAGCGGCGTGAGCGTACTTCGTTCGGCGGGCCGCCGCCCTTCCCTCGCTGGCGAAGGGTCGTCGGAAGGCGCGCCGTGCTTCGTTCGGCCGTCCCTGGCGCTCGCCGTTTCGACGCTCCGCGTCAGAGCGCCGCGTCGCGAATCACCAGGGTTTGGCGGGCGGGATCTCCGTTGTACAGTGCCGCCGCGCTAGCCAGGACACGCCATGAACATCGACATTCGCCCGACCACCACGCCCCGTACCCGTCCCACCGGAGCCCTCGGCTTCGGCATCCACTTCACGGACCACCTGTTCCGAATGGACTACGTCGACGGCAAGGGCTGGGTCGACGCGCGTGTCGAGGCGTACTCCGGCGCGACGCTCGACCCCGCCGCCTCGGTCCTGCACTACGCGCAGGTCGTCTTCGAGGGTCTCAAGGCCTTCCGCGGCGCCGACGGCGGCCTTCGTATCTTCCGCGCCGACCGCCACGCGCGACGCTTCGCGCGCAGCTGCGAGAAGCTCTGCATTCCGGCCATCCCCGAGGCGGACGTGATGGAAGCCATCGTGCGCGTCGTCGAGCAGGACGCGAGCTGGGTGCCCGACGCGCCGGGCGCGCTCTACATCCGCCCCTACGTCTACGCGACCGAGGCGTTCCTCGGCGTTCGCCCCGCGAAGGCGTACACCTTCTGCGTCATCCTCTCGCCCGTCGGCGCCTACTACGAGCGCGGCTTCGCCCCCGTGAAGATCTGGGTCGAGCGTGAGGCGGTGCGCGCGGTGAAGGGTGGCGTCGGCGACGCGAAGACCGCCGCGAACTACGCCGCGAGCCTTCACGCCGCGTTCGGCGCGAAGAAGCGTGGCTACGATCAGGTGCTCTGGACCGACGCGATCTCGCACGAGAAGATCGAAGAGGTCGGCACGATGAACCTCTTCGTCGCGTTCGAGAACGAGGTCGTCACGCCCTCGCTCGACGGCACCATCCTCGACGGCGTCACGCGCGACAGCGTGATCACGCTGCTCAAGGCGCGCGGCGTGAACATCGTCGAGCGTCCCATCACGCTCGATGAGGTCAAACAGGGTCAGAAGAGCGGCAAGCTCAAGGAGATCTTCGGCAGCGGCACCGCAGCGGTGGTCTCGCCGGTCGGCACCCTCGGCTTCGAGGACGGCGACCTGACGATCGGCGACGGCAACCCCGGCCCGCTCGCGCTTTCGCTCTTCGACGAGCTGACGAAGATTCAGCGTGGCGACCTTCCGGATCCGCACGGTTGGGTTCGTCGCCTCGAGGGCTGAGGCTCTTGCTCGTGACGTAGGAAGCGCGTGGATGAACCCGACGCTTCGGCAACAAACGGCGCTCCTCGTGCGTACCCGCGAGGGGCGCACGCGTTTGGCGGTGTGGACGCAGTGGCAGGCGCGTGGACGCATGCGCACCGAGATCGTCGTGTGGCGCGTCGTGCGGACGTTGCTGCCGCGGGATCAGATCGCGCATCAGATCGAAAAGCGCGCGCTCGACGTCGAGTACCGCGACCTCGAGGCGTGGTTTCAGGCGCACGACTTCGAGCTGCTCGGTCGGTTGGACGGTCCGTCGATCGAAGAGCCGCTTTCGAGCTGACGCGCTCGGCGACTGCGCGCGTGAGAACGGCTCGTCAGACCGCGCGTGCGAAGCTTCGACACGCCATGTCGTAGTAGCGATCGGTGATGCCTTCGTCCGCGAAGCCGCACTTGCGGAGCACCCCCTGCGATGCTGCGTTGTCGGGGTGCGTGACCGCGACGAGGCCTTGGAGGCCGAGCGTTTGCGCGTGCGTGACCACGGCCCGGGCGGCCTCCGTCGCGTAGCCACGTCCGTGGTGGGCCACCGCGAAGCGGTAGCCGAGCTCGAGCTCGGGCCCACGAAACCCGCGGTGACCGCTGCGCAGAATCGGCCAGATCCCCACGTCACCGACGACGTGTCCGGGCGCGAGCGCTCGACTCGTGGCTTCTTTCGCCGCGAGCGTCACGGCCCAGAAGCCGACGCCACGTGCTTCGAACGCGTGCAGGCTCGCCGCGAGGAAGTGCGCGACCTCCACCTTCGAGCGCGGCTTGCCGTCGCCGACGAAACGCATCGCCTCCGCGTCGCCGAGCCACGTGTGAAACGCGTCGACGTCGCACGGGGCGGGTCCACGCAACACCAGCCGTTCCGTCACGATCGTCGGCAGGTCGGGGATCCGTCCGTCGAGCCGACGCACGTATTGCGTGTCGCACGCGAAGTGGCCGGTGTGCCCGAGCGGCCCGGAGAGCTTCTCGAACCCTTCGGATTCGTAGAGCGCACGGGCCTTCTTCATGCTCGCGAGCGTCTCGAGATAGCACCGCGCGAAGCCGAGCGAGGCCGCGACACGCAAGACGTGCCGCAGCATGCGCCGCCCGGCACCACGCCCACGCAGCGCCGGTCGGAAGTACATCTTCCGCAGCTCGCAGATCTCCGGTGCCGCGCCCTCCAGCGGTGCGACCGCGGCGCAGCCGAGGACTCCTTCGTCGAAGCTCTCGATCACGAAACACGCCGAGCGTTCCCGCGCGGCGTAGCATTCGCTCATCGCGGCGACCTCTGCATCGTGAATCGCGAAGCCCGGTCCCGACGCGCCGTGCTCGGTCATCACGTCGCGAATGATCGCGGCGACCGCCTCGTCGTCGGAGGCACGAATCGGACGGAGCAGGTCGTCCATGGCGCCATGTTCCTCCGTTGGAGGTTCTGCGCAAGAGGTCGCCACGCCCGGGCCGTGGTCGCGACGTCTCGTCTCGGCCAGACCGCTCAAGCGTGCAGCGCGTTCATGTCGGAAGCCGTCGCTCGCGCCCGCCGCCCCAGCGCGCTCATGCCCGCCTCGAACGCGACCACCGGCGCATAGCCGAGCTCGCGTTCGGCCTTTCGAACGTCCACCGTCACCGAGCGTGAGAGCGCGCTCACCGCGAACGAGGTCAGCGGCGGCACCCGCCGAATCGAGAGCGCGCGCCAGATGCTCTCCACCACGCGCGCCAGCCCACGCGCGAGACTTCCCGGCAGGCTTCGGGCCGAGAGCGCGACGCCTTCGGTGGCCGCGTACGCGGTGAGGAACGCGCGTTGGTCGCGCTCGCCTTCGTCGGCCACGAAATACGCCTCGCCGCCGCGACCCTTCGTGAGCGCGAGCTCGAGCGCGTGCGCGAGGTTTCGAACGTGCGTCGTCGAGGTTCGCGCGCGTCCCGCCGTCGAGCCAGACGAAGCTGCCTTCGCGCGCCATACGCAAGACCGCGGGGAGCACCGAGGTGTCGCGCGGTCCCCAGACGAGCCGCGGCCGAATCGAGATCGTCTCGAAGCTCCCCTCGACGTTCGCGGCGAGCACGCGTGCTTCGGCGGCGGCCTTCGTCTCCGAGTAGAGGAAACGATGCCGGCTCGGCGGCGCGAGCGTCTCGTCGACCGCGATCAAATCGCGCGTTCCGTCGAAGACCGCCGCCTCGGTGCCGACGTGCACGAAGCGCCGCACGCCCGCGGCCCGTGCCGCCGCGAGCAGACGCTCGGTTCCCTCCACGTTCGCCTTCCAGAACGCTTCCCGGGTTCCCCACTCCTCCACGAACGCCGCGGCGTGCACCACCGCGTGGCAACCCGCGAGGTCGGCGGGCTCCACCGAGTCGAGGTCGCATCGCACCGGCGTCGCGCCGAACGACGCCACGGTGGCCGCGCTCTTCTCGGAACGCGCCATCGCTCGCACCTCGTGACCACGCGCGACGAAATGTTCGATCACGTGGCTCCCCACGAAGCCCGAACCACCGGTGACGAAGACGATCACGACGACCTCCCGAAGCTCCGCTCTCGCGGGGCGCTCGACTCGAACGCCCACCCATCGTGGGTCGCCTTCTTTCATGCGTCGCATCGATGCTTTGCATGCAGGCATTCGTCTCGTGCATCTTTGGACTGCGTGGAGCCTCACCTCGCGTCGCTCGACCTCAACCTGCTCGTCGCGCTCGACGCGCTCTTGCAGGAAGGCAGCGTCACGCGTGGCGGCACGGCGGCTCGGCCTCTCGCAGCCCGCGACCAGCCACGCGCTCGCGCGCCTTCGTGAGCTCTTCGGGGATCCGCTGCTCGTGCGCGTCGGTCGTGGCCTCGCGCCGACCCCACGCGCCGAAGCGTTGCGCGCTCCTCTCGAGCGTGTGCTCGTCGACGTCCGTCGTTTGCTGCGCGAGCGTCCCGAGTTCGACCCCGCCGCCTCGCGCCGCCGCTTCGTGCTGCTCTGCCCCGATCTGCTCGCGCCGCTGCTTCCCAATCTGCTCGCGGTGCTCGAACGCGAAGCGCCCGGCGTCGACCTCGCGGTCGAGCAACCTCGCGGCGACATTCACGGACCGCTCGAAGAAGGACGCGCGGACGTCGCGCTCGGCCCGACGCGTTGGGGCCGCGCAGGCCTCTTGCGTCGCGGGCTCGGCACGTTGCGTTGGTGCGTCGTCGGTCGAAACGACCACCCCGCGTGGCGGGGACGTTGGACCACGACCAAGTGGCTCGCCCATCCACACGTCGAGGTCCGCACCGGCAACCCCGACCCCAACATGATCGGCGAAGCCCTCGCCGCCGCCGGCCTCGAACGCCGCGTCGGCCTGACGGTCCCCGGCTTTCTCGCGGCGCTCGTCGCCGTCTCGAAGAGCCGCCTCTTCTTCTGCGCGCCCCGCGAGCTCGCGACGCCGCTCGCCGAGCTTCTCGGGCTCACGCTTCGTCCGCTGCCGATCGAGGCGCCGCCGATTCCGGTCGCGCTCTTCTGCTCGGAGCGCGTCGCGCACGAACCCGGCACGGCGTGGCTGCGTGAGAAGGTCGCGGAGGTCGTCGGACCGACACTGAAATGAGGCGACGCACGGGAAGTTTGCTCGAGACTCGCCAGGTCCGAGACGGACGGACCTGTGCGATCGCCAAGAACACTCGTAAGACTGGCGGTCCTCACTCGACTTCGAAGTCCCGTCGCGGAGAAGCATCACGACCGCCCATCCGGGCGGCCGATGTCGATTTCCGGCGTCGACGCAGCGGCCTACACGCCCGCCGCGGTTCCCGAGGCGAGCGAGGTCTCTCCCCCGTCCCCGAGGGCCCGAAGGAACCGACGCAGATGCGACCACGCGTCATCCCCAACTCCGTCGAGATTCACGCGCACGTCGCCGCCCGTGCGCGTCGCACGCACGACCACGCTTCCCAACACGACTTCGAGCTCCTCGACCTCGGGCATCGGCACCTCGGCCGGCGCGCGCCGGACCTCGGCGTCCGGTGGCTCCTCCCGATGAACCAGGCCCTCGTTCGGAAGCGCGGTGAAATCGCCCACGCCGACGATGCCTCGCATGCGTTCCAGGAAGGGGTCGTTCGTACCGAACACGACCTCGTCCGACGTGCCGTCGAAGAGCCCCTCGAACAGAGCGCGTTTGTGCGTGATGCCCTCGGCGACACGCCCTTCGATCCCGGCGGGCGCGGTGAGCGTCAGCACTCGGACCGAGCCCTTCTGCCCCATGCGGTGCACTCGGCCGACGCGCTGCTCGAACACCGCCGGATTCCACGGCAGGTCGAGTTGCACCACGGTGCTCGCGGCCGCTTGAAGGTTGAGCCCGACACCGCCTGCGTCGGTGGAAAGAAAGAGCCGCGCGTCAGGATCGTCGTGAAACGCCGCGACCGCCCTCGCACGCCGGGCACCGTCCAGCTCCCCGTGAAACTCGAGGCACCGCAGCCCACGCGCGCGCAGCTTCGGGCCGAAGGATTCGCTCGAGCAACACGAGCATGCGCCGCCACTGACTGAATACGACGACCTTCTCGCCGGCATCCAGGAGCGCGAGCAGTTGTTCGCGCGCCAACTCGAGCTTCGGCGACGGGTACTCTGCGAGCAGCTTCTCGACGCTCCACGAGTCGAGCTTCGGTTCGACCTCGGCGAAGAGGTAGAGCGCGAGCCCGTTGCAGATCATGCGCATCGACTGCAGCTCCGACATCAAAGCGAGCACGTCGGCCTGAAGAAGGACCTTCTTTCGAAGAATGTGCGCGGCGCGCTGCTGATGCCGCGCGTGCGCGGCGTGCTGCCCGTCCGACATGGAGGCGTAGCGCACGTCGTCGAGTCGCTCGGGCAACTCCGAGAGCACCTCCTCTTTCGTGCGGCGCAGCCAGCGCGTTCCCATACGACGCCGAAGCAGCTCCAACCCGCGCACGCCGACGATCTTGCCGTCGGCGTCCGCGCCGAGCGCGTGCTCGGGCAGGAGGCGCCACATCGGACCGAGGGCTCGCCGGTCGAGCAGCTCCATGACCGAATGCAGCTCTTGAAGGCGATTCTCCAGCGGTGTCCCGGTCAACGCGAGGACACGTGTCGTCTCGAGCGCCTTCACCGACTTCGCCGTGAGCGTGTTCCAGTTCTTGATGCGCTGCGCTTCGTCGACGACGAGCAGCGCTGCGTCGAGCGCGCGAAGCTCTCCGAGGTCGTGGCGCAAGGTCGCGAAGTTCAGCACCCACACGTCCGCCTCTCGTGTGCGAATCGCTTCGCGCCGTCGTCGTCGTGACCCCTCGAGAACACACACCGAGAGCGACGGCGCGTGGCGCATGACTTCTCGACGCCACTGGTCCTTGAGCGAGGCCGGGCAAACGACCACGGTGCGATGCGCCTCCCCGAGCGCACGTAGCAACACGATCGCCGCGATCGTCTGTACGGTCTTCCCGAGGCCCATGTCGTCCGCCAGCAACGCCCGGCCCTCCCGCACGGCGAAGAGGACGCCCTCGATCTGATAGGGGCGAAGTCGGACCGCCAGCGCGCGTTCGACGGCGCGCCACGCCGCGGGCGCGGTGCCATCCCCAGCGAGATGTCGTCGGAGCTTTCGCTCGAAGCGAGCGAAGCGCGTGCGCCAATCGTCGCGCGCCACCCACGCCTCGATCTGCTCCGCCAGCCCCTCCGCCATCCAGAGCCCCCGCGTGCGGGAGAGCGCGTCCTGCAACACCTTCGGCGAGACACGCGCACGAACGTGGCCTTCCGAGTCCAGCAGGTTCGCGACCGAGGGCCGACGTCCAGGCGGGAGGTAGACGAAGACGTCGGTGGTCGGCGCCACCACGCCGCCCTCGCTCCAACGAGGTCGGTACATCGCGACGGGTCGGTCGAGCGGTGGTTCCGCGCGCTCCGATGCCGCGCCTCGGTCCCGTGTCGCGCTGGCGCGTCCCAAGCTCGCCTTCGACGCTCGCCTCGCCTTGGAACCGCTGGATGCGGGCGAGGGATGGCGCTCGAGGACGGAGACCGTGTCCCGCGTCGTCGAGGTCTCGCTCACGTCCGGCTCGACACGCGCCGCCGTGGGGCTCGACGAGACCTCGTCGATCACCGCCACCTGGTGTTTGCAGAGAGGGAGCTCGCTCGTCCAAGCGTCGGCGCAGCTGCAGCTCATGGCGCGGCTCGACGCCCAAATCACCTCGTAGGAGCGGGTCCCGCACGAAGAGCCGACGCGCCACCGACCGTACCGCGCCCCTCCCGCGGGGCGCTCGAGAATCGAAAGGCCACCGCTTCTTCCGGAACGCTCCTTCGTCTCCCCACGACGCGCTTTCGCGATCGCGTCGCGCACCATCGACTCCGCCTGCTCGTCGCCCTTCGCCAGCATCATTCGGCGACCCTCGCAGCCGCCTGTGACGCCGATCGGCATGCAACACCGAGAAGCGGTCGCGCCGCGTCCCCCTCCGGCCCGTTCTCGTCCGGTTCGCCACGTGCCGCCTACGCCACGAGGTTGTCGTAGGCTTCGACGATGAACCGCCGTCTCCTCGTGGCCGCCTCGCTGGAGCACGTCGTCCGGATCGCGCGCCAGGTCGGAGCATCGACCGAGGAGCTCGACTCGCTCGTCGACCCCGCAATCGAAGCTGCGTGGCAGAGCCGGGGCGACGCGTCGCTCGCCACGCGTGCCGACGGGGTCGCCGATCGACTCTCCGACGACCTGCTCACCGATCTCGCGAGCCGCGCCGCCGCACTCCTCGCGCGCGGCGACGTCGAGGGGCCGCAGACGTTGAACCTGATCGACGACTTCGTCGACCAGGTCGATCCCGACGGAGAGCTCGGGCTCGAAGAGGAAGCCGAGTGGCGCGCCGCCCTCGCGCCGCTCCTCGCACGCGCCGAAGTCTACCGCGCCGACCTCGAACCGCACTTCGTGGAAGCGCCGGGCTGGGCGGCGCGCTGGCAAGACGATTGGGACCGCTGAGCGGGCTCACCTCGCCGGACACCCGCTCACGCGCCCCGTCTCGTAGCGCCCGTAGCGCCCGAGACCGATCTCGCGTCCGTCGTCGGTCGACGTGACGCGCAACGGCATCCGAATCGGATGCGTGCACCCTTCGGCGCGGTCGACGAGCGTGACGGCGGTCACGAGGAGCATGCTCCGCGCGAAGTCGAGGGAGAGCGTGCGCTCGGCGAGCTCTCCCGCGTGGCCTCGCTCGAAGTGTGCGAGGCGATCCGCGCGACGAACCCGTCGTCCGAAGAGCGCGATGGCCACGGCCGGAGGAGGTGGCGGGGTGGCGCTCCGCGCGAAACGGGCGAGCTCGACGTGAGGGACTCCGCCGTCGGAATGCGCGCGAAGAACGCGCTCGTAGAGATCACGACGCGCGCGATAGTGCAGCGCGAAGGTGTCGTCGCGTTTCGCCCGGGCGACGGCACCGCGTCGGACGAGCCCGTCGAGAAGAGCCGAGGCCGCCGCCGGCGCCCTCGCGAAGGGCGCGTCGTCGAGAAGAGCGCGAGCTTGGTCGGCGAGCCCGCGCACGCGTCGCTCGAGCGGCGTGGCGTGAACCGCGTGCGCGGGAACACGGTCGAAAAGGATCACGTCGACGTGCTCGCGAAGCCCTCGCACGGCCGCCGGGATGCCCACGACGACCTTCTCGCCTGCGCCGCCACGAAGCAGGTCGTCCATCGCACGCACGCCGTCGAGCAAAAGCTCGACCGCCTCGAAGGGACGCCCGCGACGTGCCCAATCCCGCGCCACGACGGCGACCGCGCTCGCGAACAGACGCAGCCGACTCTCGTCGGGCGGCGTGGCGCCAGGCGGAAAAGGCGTGCAGATGCTTCCGAACGCGACGACCTCCTGCACCTCGCGGACGAGCTCTTCGCATGCGGCCGCCGCGGCGCGCTCGTCGGGGAGGACGACGTCGAGGGGAACGCGTGGCGTCCGCGAGAGGTCGGCGGTCAGGCGCTGGTGCAGCCCCTCCGAGATCGACGCGAAACAGAAGTGGCCAGGACCGGTGCGCGAAAAGAGCGCTCCGAGACGCGCCGCGCCGGAGCCCTCGCGTGTCTCGCCACGCAATACCGGACGCTCGCACGAGCCTCTCGGATAGGTCGTCGCTTCGTGGGTCGCCCATTCGTGAATCGCCGCGACCTCTTCCGGCGGCACCGCGCGACGGGCGTGCAGCATCACGTAGCCGAGCACGCTGAGCGCGAGCACGCCGAGGCCGACGAAGCGGACCTTCCGCGTCGATTTCGGAGGCGGACGAGCATCCCGCGTCACGTCGGACCTCGCGTCACTCGGCGCATCCCCGACCTCACTCGCACGAAGGCGGAAGCGCGAGCCCGAGCTCGGGGGCGAGCGAACGATGCATCACGAGCCCGGCCTCGCAGGTTCCCGGATCGTCCGCCGCCGACGCCAACAAACGTCCCGCGTCCGAGCACGCTTCGCCGAAGATCTCGGCGCGCTGCGCGGAGAGCGCGCACACACAATCGCGGTAGCGTTGGCAAGCTCCCGCGGGCGGCGGTGGCTCCCCTCGCGCCTCACGCTCTGCCCGACGCGCCTCGGCTTCGCGCCGTACGCGGGCTTCACGCGACTCGTAGTCGCCGTTCCACTCTCCCGCTTCGACGCCGCTCAACTCGACGTGCAGCGTCTCTGGATCGAGCCGCAACGTGCCGCCGATCGGCGTCGTCTCCCACCCGTCGTCGCCGAGGCTCGCGCGCGCCAAACGCGTGGCCACGTACGCGTCGCCTTCGACATGCCCCTCGAGCGCGACCAATCGGTACGGGTGTCGTGGGAACGTCAGGTTGGTGTCGTAGACGAAGACCGTCTTGCCCTGCCCTTCGTAGGACGTCTGAAGCGCCGACGGGATCGCGACCGCGGGACGCGGCAAGGGCCGGTCTTCCGAGCAGGCGACCGAACCGAGGAGCAGCACCACGAGCAGTCCGCGCATGCGGCGAGGGTACCCATGCTAGCGAGCGCTGCGCACGGCCTCGGGAAGCGACGCGAAGTCGACGTCACCCACGAGCCGTCGAGACCGCGTCGAGGTTTCGGCAATCCTGCACCGTCACGAAGCGCGCGCTTCGCCCCATGCAGCCTTCCTCGATCCGCAAGCCGCTGCTCAAGGCTGCGCTCGCAGCTGGCCTCGCTCGGAAGACCGACCTCGGCGTGGAAGGACGCGTCCCGAGTTCGCATTGGTTTCGCCACTCCGCCAACAGCCTGCTGCGACAGGTCGCAGCAGGTATCGTGCAGCGGTCGATCACGGGCCACGTGACCGAGGCGATGTCGGACCACTACGACTGCGTCAGCCTCGACGAGAAGCCGCGGATGCGTTCCGGTGGCTTGGCAACTCTGGGAGTCGCTCTGGGATGTCGGTCCCCGAAGACGACGACGGCCGGTGAGGGGCAACCTCAACCGGCCGTAACTGCTCGTCTTTTCGGAGCGGGCAACCGGACTCGAACCGGCGACATTCAGCTTGGGAAGCTGACGCTCTACCAACTGAGCTATACCCGCGAGCGGAGGCGGAATCTGGGCGAGCGGCGCGAGGATGTCAAGACCGTCGTTCAGCGCGCGAGAGCCCGGTCGACGAGCGCCCCGAGAGTCGGCAGCGTCAACGCGGTCGCGGCGAGCCGGTCGCGCTCGAGCCGCTGGAGGACCAGCGCCCCGAGAGTCGGCAGCGTCAACGCGGTCGCGGGGAGCCGGTCGCGCTCGAGCCGCTGGAGGACCGGACACCAGTCGGAGCCGCCGGAGACGTCGCTCTTCCCTGCGCGCGCGTGGCAGGCGTGACGGCGATCGGGCGAGCGAGCCGACGAATCTCCACGCTCCCACCCATCACACCACCGAGCGCGTTCACTCGCACCCCGCCACGCCACCGTGGTGGGAGCAACATCCTCGCAAGCTTCCGCCACAACGGCAGGTCGGAGACGACGTTCCGTCACGGCAGACGACTCGCGCGCCCTCGCCTTCTCCGCGGACGTCTCCCGCGGCGGCTCCGCGGCCTCGACCCTCGAACGCTCGGTCGCTCCACACGCCTTCGCGCCCCTCACAAACTTCGCTTGCGTAGCGGAAGACGTCGGCGTCGTAGGCCTCGAGGGTGAGCGCCGCCCCCGCACGCTGCTCCGTGATGGGCCACGTCCAAACGCACGCGCCGAGACGTGCGCGGCGCTCACGACGCGCGAGCGTCTCGCAGGGCGCGCTCGCTTCGTGAAAGGGCACGTTCCAGGTCACGACGGGAGGGACGATCTCGCGAGGGTCGGGCAATCGGCCCGCGACACGAGACGCGTGATCGCCCTCGGGCAGCCACCCACGGGTGTCGAGCTGAAGGCATCCCGCGAGGCGTCCCTCGGCGTCGCGGACCACCCGTGAAACCCGACGATGCACGGCGGAGCGACCGTCGACCTCGAGACGCCCCCACGACGGAGCCACGGTTTGCGCGAGCGCGCCGGTCGCGAGCGCGACGCTCACGAGGACGAGCATGAACGTCCGGCGTCCCTCCCCCACACTCCCAGGGTAGCGAGGGTCCTCGCGGCCGGGCACCTCGATCTCCGCTCCTCCTACGAGTCACGCGCCGAACGACCCACGCGCAAGAGACGCACGCACGCAAGGCCTGCACGTCGGCGATTGCGCGACGGCGGCCCGGTCTCATCGAGTCGACGTCGGGAACGTTCACGCCGCGCGCTCCGCCGCGCGCCGTTCCCCCGACGCGCGCAAGAGTTGCTCTCACGCAAGCGATGCACGGCGCGCCCGACGGGCTTCGATCCCCCTCCCCTCCCCGTCCGTTCCCTCGCGCTTCGACGTGCTGCGAGGTGTCCCACGTGGCGATCGAGTGTCGGTGCTCCGCGCGAAACGTCGCAACTCGTGCGCTTGCGTAGCAGCCGACGCGCGACGACATCGCCCACGATTTTCGACCGAAACCCGTCTGGCACGTCCGGTGCTCTAGAGGCGATGCGGAGGACATGATGGACAACAAGGCACTTTGGATTCTCGGCGCGCTCCTCGCGGTCGGTGGAGGCTACGGCGCATGCGCACTGTCGACGTCGGACGACGCGGCGGAAGAGCTCGCCGTCGATCCCGGCGGCCCCGACGTTCCGACGGTGCCGGACATGCCGGAGATGGCGGTCGACGCCGGTGTCGGCACGCCGGTGCCGACCGATCCGGTCGTGGAACCGGAGCAACCGACGATGCCCCCGTCGAACACGATGGGATGCGAGGGCGAATGCATGCAAGGTCAGGTGTGCTGCCCCACGACGGGTGACTGCGTTCCCGCGGACTGCCCGAACTGCTGCAGCCCGGATCTGACGCAGCAACCGGTCATCCCGACCGAGCTCGCACCGCGCGAAGACGGCCCGGCAGGCCCGATGCCTTCGCCCGAAGCGATCGAAGGAGGCGGCGGCATTCGACCGCCCGGACCCGACCCGCGCGTCGCGCAATGACCTGACACACCCAGGACGAGCCCCTGCTTCGGCGGGGGCTCGTTCGTGTCCGTCGCGTGTGGATCGACGACGCGCGACGCGTCAGCCGTCGATGCCGAGCAAACGCGGTTCTCGTTCGAGCGTCACGCCGAACGTCGCGTGCACTCCACGCACGACCCGCTCCGCGAACGCCAAGAGCTCACTCGTCGTGCCGCCGCCGTGGTGCACCAACGCGAGCGCGTGCGCGGTCGAGAGCCCGACGTTCCCCACACGCTCTCCGCGCGCGAACCCCGCGCGTTCGATCAGCCATCCCGCGGCGAGCTTCGTCCGCTCGTCCCCCTCGGGCCATCGCGGCACCCCGCTCGGCTCGGTCGCGATCCCCTCGCGAAGCGCACGCGCAACGACCTCGCCCGCGAGCTCGTTCGGCACGATGGGGTTCGTGAAGAAGCTCCCCGCGCTGCGGCGATTCGGGTCCTCGGGGTCGCCGTGCGGCGCGAGCACCATCGACTTGCGACGACGCAACGCGATCACCGTGTCCCGCGTCTCTCGCAGCGACGCGCCTTCTGGGATCGCGCGCTCGAGCTCCGCGTAGCGACGGGCCGGGGCACCACGGCGACGCAGCGCGAACACGACCTCGGTGACGATCGGACGTTCCGAGAGCGGTGCCCGCTTGAGCGCGCTGTCGCGGTACGCGAAGGCACACGCCTCGGCGCTCCACACGCGACGCTCGAAGGACACGGGGTCGATCACCCGGACCTCGCGAACCGTCTCGGACACGTCTTGGCCGTAGGCGCCGACGTTCTGAATCGGTGTCGCGCCAACGGCGCCCGGGATGCCCGCGAGACACTCGACGCCTGCGAAGTCTTCGTCGACGGCCCAACGCACGAAGTCGTCCCAGGCCACGCCCGCGCGCACCGCGACGTCGACGCGCTCCCCTTCGACACGTTCGATTCGGTGGCCGTCGCCGACGAGTCGAACGACGAGGCCACGCACCCCTTCGTCCGGCACGATCGCGTTCGAGCCGCCGCCGAGCAACGTCACGGGCAGGCCCGACGATCGGGCCCAACGCAGTCGATCCACGAGCACGTCGTCGGCGGCGACCTCGACGAAGAAGTCCGCCGCGCCGCCGAGACCCAGCGTGGTGCGAGGCGCGAGCGCCTCGTCGCGGCGAACGTCGTCGGGAATCATGCGCGCGATGTAGCATGCGACCAGCCGGGCACCGAGCCTCGGCCGATGCGAACGAAAGCCCGAACGAATCCGGACGAGCCTTCAGCCCGGAGGTACGACGGTCGCCGCGGGTTCGCTCGTGGGAACCCGCGTCGGATCGTCGAAACGCTCGCTCGGCACGCGGGTCTCGACGAGGGTTCGCGCCCTCGGCCCACGCGTCCCGTCGCGCAGCACGATGCCCACGCAAGCATGCACCTCGCGACGAAGGCGCGTGTAGCGCTCGTCGAGTGCCGCGCTGGGCGCCAGCCCACTCTCGCTGCGGTACCAGGTCTG
>JACKEH010000025.1 GCA_020633125.1 Sandaracinus sp.
ACGCGGTCACGTCGAGGCCGCGGGCATTTCGTGTCCCACGCAACCCCTCGAAACCATTCAGGAGCGGGCAGCGATTCGGGCGTTTGTGGCCACTGCACCACCACGAGGCGCGTACGATTCTCTCAACACCTCGGCCGCCGCCGACCACTCACCTTCGCCACGTGAATCGTTCCTCCCAGGCTCTCGCCTCGACGCACCCGGATGCGATGCCGCTCGATTTCGAGTCGGTCTACGCCGAGTGCTTCGACATGGTCTGGCGGTACGTCTCGTTTCGAGTGCCTCAGGCCATGCAGGACGACGTCGTTCAAGAGATCTTCTTGGTGGTTCACCAACGCCTCGCGAGCTTCGAAGGACGCTCGTCGGTGCGCGCATGGGTGGCAGGGGTCGCGCGCAACGTGGTGCGCGACCAGCTCGGTCGCGTCGCGCACCGTTCGCTCGGCGGTCCGTTGACCGTGGAGCCGGCGGCCGACGACGACCCGGCGGGACAGCTCGACCGGAGGCGCGCCGCGGTCGTGGTGGAAGAGGCGCTCTCGAAGATGAGCGACGAACAACGCGACGCCTTCCTCCTGATGGAGGTCGAAGAGCTTTCGAGCCGCGAGGCCTCGGAGGTGCTCGGCGTCAACGACAGCACGCTTCGCGCACGGCTGCGGTCCGCTCGCGACGTGCTCGCATCCGCAATCGGTCGGTTCCGCGCGCGTGAGGGGCGCCGCGGAGAAGGGGGCGACCATGGACGATGAGATTCGCGACGTCGTCGCGCACGCACGGCAAGCGCGCTCGCCGACGCCCGAAGACCGCGACCGCATCCGTCGTCGACTCGCCGTCGCCGTGGCGGCGGGCGCGGGCGCGGCGGGCGCGGGAGCCGGAATGGCTACGGCGAGCGCGTCGACCGGGTTGGCGACGTGGGTGAAGATCGGCCTCGCGACCGTCGCGATCGGAGGCGGCGGGGTCGTCGCGCACCGCACGCTGACGTCCGACACGGCGGCTCCCGAGGTGTCGATCGCGGTCGGGCCGATCGAGACCCTGGTCGAACCAGCGGCCGCCGAGCTTCCAGAGCCCGACGAGCTGCTCGACGAGACCGAGGACGAGTCCCGCCCGAGCACGCGTCGGAGACGTCGCCGTCCGGCCCCGGTGGCTTCCGACGATTTGGCGCGCGACCTCGAGGCGCTTCATGCGGCGCAGCGCGCGTGGCGCCAGGGCGACGCGCGCACCGTGCTCACGCACGTGCGAGAGCATCAACGAGAGTTCCCGCGCAGTCAGTTCCGCCAGGAGCGTCGGGCGCTCGAGATCTTGGCGCTCTGCTCGCTCGGCGAACGCGGCCGCGCGCGTCAGCTCGCGCGACGTTTCCTCGCGAGCGCCTCGGATTCTCCCGCGCGTCGTTCGGTGCTCGAGTCTTGCGCGGGGGCCGACGAATAGTGCGGCGCGTTCGCGTGCGAGCCGAAGACACCCCACGTCGCGTCGACGCTGGCGACGTGAGGCGCGTCGCGAGCGCCTCGTCGCGAACGAAACGTTGGGTGATGACGGTGTTCGTGGTGAGCGCCTCGTTCGCGTCGACCGCGAACGCACAAGAGCTTCCGCTGGAGCTCTCGTGGGAGGCGCCCTGGGGATGCCCGAACGAAGCGGAGGTCCGCGAGGATCTGCGCCGCGCGATGGTCGTACGCCCCGGCGTGGTGCTTCAGACGCTGCAGGCGCGCGGCACCATCGTCGAAGCGCGCGGTCGTTTCGTTCTTCGCCTCGAGACACGGCTCGGCGACGCGCGAGGTCGTCGCGAGGTGCACGCCCAGGCATGTCACGACCTGGTTCGCGCCGCGACGTTGGTGCTGGCGCTGGCGTTCGGCGAAGGGGTCGAGCTTCGCGACGAAGAGCCCTCACCGCCGCCGCCTCCACCACCGCCGCCGCCGCCCGAGGTCACGCCACCACCCGAGGTCACGCCACCACCGCGAACGCCTTCGACGTGGCGCCTGGGGATCGCGTTGGGTGGTGGAATCGAGGCGGGGGTTCAGCCTCGCGCCGCGCCTCTCGGTTTCGTCGCGCTCGACGTCCTCGCTGACCACCTTCGACTTCGAGCGCACGTCGCGACCTCCAACGAGCAGACCGTCTCGCTCGAGCCCGCGCGCGCGCGTTTTCGTACGCTCTCGCTCGGGCTCGTGGCATGCCTGACCTCGGCGCCGTCGCGGCTTCGCGTCGAAGGCTGCGGCGACGTGCGCGGCGCGTGGGTGCGTGCGGCCGGGAGTGGCACCGCGAACGATCGCGACGCGACGGCTCCGCTGCTGACCGTCGGAGGCCAGGTCGCGGCCGTGCTCTCGCTCGGCGCGGGTTTCGCACTGCGTCTCGCGGGGTGGGCCGGTGCGATTCCGCATCGTCCCGAGTTCGAGCTCGAACGTGTCGTCGTGCATCGGCCCGAGCCGTGGAACGCGGGCGCGTCGCTCGAGCTGAGCTGGTCGGCGGTCGTGCGGGAAGGGTGAAGACGGGGTGGCCCCCGGGGGGCGACCTGCTACCGTCGCGCCGCGCCGGGCCCCCGCTCGACGCCGGGCCATCACTCGGCCCACGGAGGCACGCAATGTTCATTCTGCTCACGCCCGTCGGCGCGAAGTCCGACGAACCGCTTCTCGTCGCCATCGAGCACCTCGCGGCGGTCATTCCCGCGGCGGATGGCAAGGCGAGCGTCTTGGTCGCCGGCCGCGAGCTCGCGGTCGAGGAGTCCGTCAAGGACGTCATCCAGGCCGTCGAAGACCTCATGGAGAGCCTCGATGAGGAGCTCGACGAGGGCTACGACGACGAGGACTACGAAGGCGAAGACTTCGAGGACGAGGACGACGACGGCTGAGCCGCGACGTTCGGATTCAGGCCGGCCTTCGGGTCGGCCTTTTTCGTGCGCGGTCCGTGACGAGGCGCTTGCCCGAGCACCGACGTGGGAGTCGAGCGTCCACGTGCCTCCTCCGGGTAGGACGTGGCGCGAACGAGCCGCTCGAACGCATGGACGGCGTGGCCCGAGTGCGCGCAGGCTCGTGGCGCATGACCGCGAGCGAGCCCTCGACCAAGACGCTGAACCTCATCTTCTTCGCGCCGATCGCGGTCGGGGCGCGGGTACGGCTCGTCCACGTGCTGCAGCGCGGAGGCGGCCTCTTCGGCTCGAGCGAGGGCTCGGTGTTCCCGATGCCCATCGTCGTCGACGAGAGCACCGGCGTCGTCTACTGCTACTCCACGTTGCAACCGTTGATCTGCCCCGAGCCCCTCGGCTTCGTCGGCGGGTCCGGCTGCGAGGTCGCGAGGACTGAAGTCGGCCGTGTGAGGGCGTGTGTGGTGGGCTCGCAGGCCGGCGACCTCTCGGTGCTTTGCACCACGCTCGTGGTGGATCTCGATCCCACGACCTGAGCGTGGGCGCACACGGCTCGCCGCAAGCCGGACGTTCCCGCGACCCCGAAGCGACGTAGGCTTCTCGCGTGATCGAACACGTGCTCGAACGCGTCACCCGCATTCGCCGTGGCCTCGCGCGCCGCGTGCGTGGCCTCGCGTACGCGCTCTTCGGGGCAGGCGTCGCGCTCGGCGCGGTCGTCGCCAGCGTCGACGACGCGCTCGCGGAGACCTTGCGCCGCGCCCTCGGACAACCGGTCGGCGCCGTCGCCACCGCGCTCTTGGTCGTCGGCACGATCATCCTCCCGTTCGTGAAGCCCTCGAGCGAGAAGTCGCGCGTGGCGCTACCCGGCCCCCTCGCTGCGCGTGAGAAGGGCGCGACCGTCGAGCTCACGCTCAAGGGAAAGGTGCATCGCATTCCTGCGGGCGAGTTCGTCTCCGGCCACGTCGTGCCCGCGCACTCCTACGTCGCGAACGAAGGTCAGACGGTTCGCGTCGAGACGCACGTCTTGCTCGAACGCCGCGGCGGCGATGGTTGGGAGCTTCAGGTCGCGAGCGTCGAAGAAGGGCTCGAGCTCTTGGCCGCGGTCGGCCTCGGGGCGCGCGATCGAACCCTGAACGTCACGCGCCGTCGCTCGGGCACGATGATCGCGACGGTCCCGCTCACGCTCCTCGCCTCGCCACTGACGATGCTTCCGATCGCGCTCGCGAAGCTCGCGCTTCCCGACTACGCGCTCGGCTATCTCGTGCTCGTCATCTGGATCACGACGGGTCGTTGGATTCTGAACCGACTTCAGCCGTCGCCGCTCCGCGTCGGCGCCGACGGCCTCGCGTGGAAGGAGGGCCGCCAGACGCGCTTCGTCGCGCACCGTGACATCGAAGACGCGTGCTTCGAGCCCGCGTCGAAGTTCTGGGGCGGCTTCCGACTCGTGTTGAAGACGACGAGCGGCGAGGTGCCGATCGAGCTGGGCCCGGTCGGTCCGGCGGTCGCGGAGACGACGGTGGCGCACGTGCTCGCGGCGCGCGGCCAAGCGAGGGCGACCACACAGACGCTCGCGCGGGGAGGCCGCGACTTCGACGCGTGGAAGGACGACCTCGCAAGAGCCATGAGCGCCGACTACCGCAAGGCCGGGGTGCCCAAGGTGCGTGTGCTCGAGACCCTCGAGGACCCGCACGCGCCCGCCGACCAGCGCCTCGGCGCCGCGATGGCGTTGGCGGCCGAGGAACCCGAGGCCGCCCAGAGGCTCGCCCGAGAGGCCGCGAAGGCCTGCGCCGACCCGAGGCTCGCCGAGGCGCTCGAGGCGTTCGCGGACGCGAGGCTCGACGCGAAGCGGGCCGAGGCGGTGGTGGGGGAGTGATGCGACTCGTTCCCGTCGCTCCGAAGTCGAGGCGAGGTTGGTCACGGTCGACTCGCTGACCCTGCGTCGCTTCGATGCGACCTCGCGTGGGCAGTCTTCGAAGGGCGAGCGGACCGGTCCGATGTGCCCACTCTGGTGCGCGAGAGAAGGCTGCTGTGCCGACGTCGGCGGCAGAAGCCACGAGGTGTGACGACGTGTCCAACCCGTGCGTCGCCACGACTCGAACGACGTGAACGCGCCTCCAGACGGGGACGTCGATTTTCTACCCTCGACCCCTCCAGAATTCCTTGACTCCCTCGCCGTCGCAGCTTATCTACTCGGTCCGTTTCGACGGTCCCTGCGGGAATAACTCAGTGGTAGAGTGCAACCTTGCCAAGGTTGAAGTCGAGGGTTCGAATCCCTTTTCCCGCTCCGAATAGTCCAACGAATCAGCCCGGTTAGGCCAAGCGCCAACCGGGCTTTTCGCTTCCGTCGGACCACGATTCAACCTTCGCCGCGGAGGACTCTTCGGAGGACTCCTTTCGGCGACGAGGTCGTCCGGTGAGTCGACGAATCGGTCGCGGAGCGAGGCTTATCGTCGAGGCCACGGAAGACTCCTCGGAGGACTCCTTCGAAGGTCCGCGTGGTCCTTCGGAGTGCGTCTCGTCGAAGCTCTCAATCCGCCTCGCCGAACACCAAGCCCGCCACCCGATCGGCGGCGTCGCGCACCTCCGACGGACGCACGTACGAGTAGTGCTCGCGCATCCGATCGGTCGTGTGCCCCACCAGCGATTTGGCGACGACCGGGTCGACCCCCGCCTGACGGAGAAGGTCGGTCACGGTGCGTCGCAGCCCGTGCGAGGTGAGCCTCGACCGCATGCCCACGGATGCCCGCGCGTCGCGTAGGGCGTGGCTGATGCGCGCCGAGCCGAGCGGGGTGCCGACGTTCGAGAAGAACATCAGCCCACACTCGCGACCCGGAAGCGCTTCGGCCTCCGCCCACGCGCGGTACGCCAGAAGCTCGTCGAGCAACGCCAGAGGCACCCCGACGAGCCGCGCTCGGTTCGTCTTCGTCGTCGGCAGCTCTTCGCCGCGGACCACCTTTCGACGCACGTGCAGGACACGCGCGTCGACGTCGAGCGCCTCCCAGCGGAGCGCCGAGACCTCGCCCCAACGCAGACCCGTCAGGGCTTGCGTCAGCGCAACCACGTAGAGCATGCGCTCGTGCGAGGACGGATGCGATCGACGAAGGCGCCCCGAGCCTCGACGCGACGTCCGAGTCCCTCGAGCTCGTGTCGTCATCCACGGAGACGGCGCGTTGCGCCACCGCGCTTCGGGCTCCTCGGCGGCCGTCATCGTCGACGACGTCGCGCGCCTCACGACGTCGTCGCCGCTTCGCGCCGTCGCTCCTCGGGCGCGTCCGCGCGTGACGAGACCTGCACCCGCTGCTCAGTCGACGCCCGGTGCCGATGCCGAGTCTTCTCCGCGACGAGCTCGGTGACGTGCGGCGAGCCTGAAACGTCGCTTCCGCGCGCAAAGCAGCGAGGCGTCTTCGACTGCCCGTTCAGTGCCGATGCGGCCCCAACGCGTCAGCAGGATCCTCGTCGCAGGCCTTGCCCGTCGAGGCTCGATCTCCGGCGAACCCGCTCGACTTGCCGTCGTCGACGTTCACTCGAAACAGCTTCGCGCTCGAAGACGCCGCGCTCGGACGACGCGCTCGAAGACGCCGCGCTCGACGACGACGCGCTCGACGAAGACGCGGGCGACGACGAAGCCTTCGCGCCTCGCCGATTCGGAAGTCGCGCGAAGCCAGACGCGCTCGCGACCGGAGCCGACGGTGCTCTCGAACGACACTTCGCGACCTCAGTCTCGCTCGAAGGCTCTCGAAGCCGTCCGCGAGCACCTCCGCCTTCGCCGCTTCGAGCGCGGCTTCGAGCTCGACTTCGGTTCCAGAACGTCGGTCACATCGCCTCGTCGCGAGCTCACGCCTGTCTGGCCGCGTCTCGAAGGTCACGACCACCTGCGCGGCGCCCGTCCTTCGCGCGGAGCGAAGCGCATCACGCTCCGTGCCTGCCGCCGGACGCGGGCGAGCTCGCCGCGGGCTTCCTGATCGCCTTCGCACTCACCGTCGATCAGGACGCGCAGGAAGCGTAGGTCGGAAAACAAGCGGAACGACCGTGGCGTCGGAGAGCTCCTGGTAGCGAAAGGTCACGAGCGATGCCGAGTCGTCCGGCGGGTTCAGTCGCGCTCGAGCGTGCGAGAAGTACACGTGCCCACGTTGACCTTCGTCGCTTGCGCCGTTAGGTCGAGCTCGAGCACCAGCGCGCCGAGACGCCCTTGGTGTCGTGCCGAGCGAACGGCTGCGTGACCGACCACGAGGTCGCCTCCGCGTCGAAGAAGGTCTTCACGTTCGTGAGACCACGGCTCGCGTGTGTGGCCTCGTAGCGCGACTTCGGCCGCCGCATGTTGAGCCCTTCGCCGCCGAGCGCCTCGACACGCGCGAGCTCTTCGCGAAGGCCGCGTCGACGTCGCGACAGACCACGCAGCTCGTGCCACGCGAGCGGTCGTCGCACCGAACGCGGTCGAGACGTCGCGGCAGTGCTCGATGCGCGGCTTCGAAGGCGCCCTCGACGCGCGGCGCGGAGCGTCGCGCTGAAGCACCTGCGCAGGTCCTTCCAGAGCTCGCCTCCGTCGCGAGCGACTTCACGATGCCGACCGTGCGCTGAAAGCGTTTGCGGCCCGCCGAAGAGAAACCCCGTCGAGGACGGCGTCTTCGGCAGCTTCTCGACGAACCAATCCGGCGCGAAGAAGCGGTTCCCGAGGCGCGAGACGAAATGCTCGCCGTCAGCCAGATACGCGCGCACACCGTCGAGCTTCTCGCTCATCCACTTCAAGCCGCTCGGGCGCGACGCTCACGTCCCACGACCGTGCGCGAGCAGCAGCGGCGGCGCGAGCACGCCCTTGCGCGACGCACTCGACGAAGACGACGACAGAACTTCGCACCGCCTTGCCGGGCAAGGCGTCCGATCCGAGCCGCTCCGTCTCGGCTGCGTCGCCGCGAAACGCGCGCAGGTGCTTGCAGGTCCGCCGGTCGATCGGCGCGTTCTGATGCAGCCACGCCGGGCACGTGCACGAGTACACGCCGCTCGTCGTTCTTCAGCGTGTACACGGTCGCCGACCCCGACCCCTTCCACCTGCGTCGTCGCGCCGCTCGCCAAGTCACGCCGGTGGCCGCGAGCGTCGCACAGGATCCGCGCCGGAGAGACGCTCAAGGCACGGGCGGCGCTTCGAGCTCCGCAGGCCAAGCGCAGCAAGCGCCGTCGGCGCCCACGTCGTCCCCCGGCGCATGGTGGATCACCATCACGAGCAGCCAATCGCCGCCGTGCCGGTACGCGCGCGGTCGCTGACGTGAACCGGGGCCTCCGAGCTCGGGCAACGTCGCGCAGCCACGTCACTCCTGGAACGCTCGCCGTGCCCTCCGAGCTCCATGGTCCTTCCGGCCGAGCGGCCTCTCGGGCTCGGCGTCACCGAGCAGACCGCTCTGCCGAAAGAACGCCTCCGCATCGCGCAGCCTGACTGACGAGAAGTTGAACCTCGGGCGACGCGGCTGTTCTGCCTGTCGCGGCGCTGTTTTGGCGCGAAGCGGCGAAGCTCAGACGAGGACGTGACTCAGTACCGAGGAGCTTTGATCACCAAGTCTTCCACGTCGAAGCAGTTCTGCCTCGCACGTCGTCAGCCACATCGCGACGCTTGATGCGCGTACGAGGGCGACGAGCGCCTGCGCATCGTGGAGCTCGTGACCCGAGCGATCAGCATCGCAGCGCCTGGCGAGGCGCGCGAGGGCGTCGGTCGGCGCGGTCTGTGAAGCGCCAGCTCACGATGAACCTCCAGAACGTCGCCCGGCTACAGGCCTCCGCACTACGAGGGCCCCTGCTGATCCGCGCCTTCTGCCGGTAAAAGCGCCGATCGTCGAGAACGGCCACGTAAAGAGGTGTGTTTTCCTGACTGCGGACCGCTGGAAGAGCGTCCGTTCACGGAGAACGACGAGCTGCGCTCGAAGGCGCGCCGGCGCAGGAAGCGTGCCCGAACGAACGGGTCTGTGCAGCTCGCAAAGCGCATTCAAGCGCTGAGAGTACGCATCGGGCGTCGACGAAGCCTCGGTACGCTCACGCGCGATCCGAGCTGCACGCGTGCCGACGCCCTGAAGCCGCGGCGGAGATTGCCCCTACGACCTCGCGGTGACGTTCTAGCGACGCCGACGACTGGCGTTCATTACCGCGTGCATCAGGGCGGTGGGCTACGGCGCCGTAAGAGCTGCGCGATGGTAGATGCTCGTCGTGCTGAAACACTCGCTGACGGCGATGGCGGCAAACCGCCACTCATTGCGGCATTTCTGATCCGCGGCGCGCAGGTCGTCTCCCGAAGCGGCACACGTCTGGCGAGGGCGCGTAGTCGTTTCATCTTGCTGCTCGTCGCTGCGATCGGCGTCGCCGCCGAGCGACCGAGCATTTTCGCGCGATCAGGGTGCGCCGGATCTGCAGGCGCGGCGAACCAGCTTCGGTGGTGGCGCTCTCGAACGCGCGTCGCGGCAGCCGAAGAGATGGCGACGATGGTCGCCCGACCGGGCTGTCTGAACAACGCGTTCTCGAAGCCTTCGATCGAGATAGCTCGGCGGTGCGCTTGGCGCGGCTCTCGCTCGAGCGATTTAATACCTAAGAGCGTCACCCGACACTCTTACAGGCTTCACATCGATGTGATCAAGGAGCTTCGGCAACGATCTCAGGACGACCGACTTGTCGCGCCGGTGGCGAAGGAGTGCGATCCTTCCGCGACCGACACGAAGGGCGCGCTCTTGCTCGCCGAGCGTGAAGCGCGAGGAGCCTGGCAAGCTCGGTTTTATATTTGAAAGCCTGCAAGCGGTGACGGCGTCGCTGGGGCGTCGCGACCTATCCTGAGCGGTGCTGATCGCCCGGAGCTCTTTCGAGCTCTGGCGAGCGCGCTCTACGCGGCGGTGAAGCACGGGCGAAACCAGGCAGGCGGCGGATGGCGAAGGGCTGCGAAGAAGTGCGTCGGCGGACGACGCGGTTGGTCGTGGCGCGGGGAGGCGACATCAGCTGCGCGCCACGGACACCACGCCCGCGCGACAGAGCAGTCAAGTCGGTCAGCAGACGGCGCTCTTCGCGCCACCGCAGCGCTTGCGGCCTGGCCTGCCGGCTTGCTGACTGCGCTCAGCGCCACGGCGCTCAGCAACGCCTCACGGCTTCGGCGACTGCGTCATTAGCTGCGCCTCACGCCCCAGCGGCATCACTGTCAGCCGGCCGTGGATTCGAAGCTTCGAACGCCTTCTAGGAAATGTAGAGAGCGACGACCTCTTCGTGACGCTGAACACCAGCGGCGTCGCGCGATCAACGACGAAGAGGTCGACCGTCGCTCGGGCAGGTACAGGTCGTCGATCAGGCGGCGCCCAGTCGACCACGCGCGCGCGAGGTCGACGAGACCCGTGAGTCAGCCCCCTCCGGCCATCGTCCGTCCCGTCCTCTGACCGCGCTCGGAACGTCCTCGGTGAATACCGCTCACCAGCCAGCCCGCGAGACGCTTCAGAGTGACTCCGCTTCCACCGTCGAGAGCTCTTCGTAGTCGCGCACCGTCCGAGCCACGGGTCCGAAGGTATTGACTGGGGACCTTCTGAGAGATCACCACGCCTGCGCCGGACGGCCCATGCTCCGCCGCGATGCGGTGAGCTGCGGCTCTGGCGACGGCGCGCGTTTGTTGGGTGGGGAGCGCGCTCTTCTTTCGCCGACGCGGGCGCTTCGTCGGCCTGCTGCCGGTGAACTTGCTTGGCTCTTTCGTGGCTTCTGGCTTCCCCTGCGGTGCTCACGACGATCACGCGGGCGCTGCCGCTCGACGAGCCGGCATGCGTGGATCTGCTCTCAGTGTCCGGGCTCGATCACCAGCACCGCCGCCCTTCAGCCCGCGTCGACCCGGGCCACGGCTCGACAGTCGCTGGTGATGACTCTCCTCCTGCGCCGCCGATCGCGGCGTCAGCGCCCCTGGCGAGCCGATCCGTCGCATGGGGGCCTACGTCGGTTTGCCATCACGGCGCCCAGCCGAAACCGCGGGCGCGGGCCTGTGCTCGCGTTTCGGCGCCGTCGGCCAAGGCGTCGGGCTCAGCTCAGCAAACACGGAAGAAGCACCATGACGCCTTCTGCGTCGACGCAGATCCGAGTGCTCGCTGGGCTGCGGGCCGGGCGTGGTTCACGCCTTTCGGGTCAGCGCGGGTCAGCGACACGACCGCGCGATGCGGAGCATGACCCCTCGGCGCCATCTTCAGGGCCTTCGGCGTGAGCTTGTCGTTGCCGCAGTGCGCGACACGGCAACGCATCGCCGGATGCCATCATGCAGTGACGACGCTGCGCCCGAGCTTGCCGTGCCGCGCTGTCAACGCGAGTCGGTGCTGCTCGGGGCTACTCGATGCCGTGATCGCGATCGCGGGCGAAATGCGTTGTTGATGGCGCGTTATACACCCCACCGTGCCTGCCAGCCAGCCAAGTAAAGGGCCCCATCCAGCGAATCGGCGCGTCGTGTGCGCTTTCGTGGCGCGTAGCGCGGGTGCCGGCGAGGCCGTGAGGCCGTGAAGGCGGTGGCGCTAGCGCTGGATTGGCCTGGCCTCGAGGCGCGCCTGCGCCGTCCTCGGCGCCAGGATGGATCACGGGCACAGAGAACAACCAGCCCCGTGCCTTGCGAGGCGTAATGTCGAGTGGCAGGCCGCGTCGACCAACAGCGCGCCGCCTGCGTGACGCTACCGATGCGTCCAAGCTGACTCTCGCGCATCAGGGCCGAGGCCGTCGTCGCGGGTGCGCAACGGTCGCCGGCACGCGCGTCGACGCACGAGCGTGACTGAGCAACGCGTGCGCCTGACCTGGCCGTCGACGCCGGATGCGATAAGACGGATGTCGTAGACTCCGGAAGCCCTCGAGGTCACGGCGGAGGTACCGGCGGCACGCCAGCGCGTCTGCGATTCGTAGACAGCCACCGATCCGACGTACAGCGAACTCCGCCCTCCGCCCAGCACCGCGGTGGCGCGGGTCTAAACTCGAGCGTCGTGCGCTCGTATGGCGTGCACGCGCGGCCGGTGCCGGTGTCGAGCAGGATCGCGACTGCGCGAAGACCACTGGATGCATCGCGCCGAAACGCCAGGTCACCCGGCGCCCATTCCCGGCAGGTTTGGGCGCGCCCCATCGGGCGTTTGATCCACCAAGACGCCGCTCGGTCGAGCTGGGCAAGAGCGGCGTGTCGCCCGTCCGGCGAGCAGCACTCTGCAGCGCAGGCGACGCTCGACGCCTGGCGCACGCAGCTCAGTGCGACGTCTGGGGTCTCAGTCCGGCAGACGCGGCGAGCAGACCGCGCGCGAGGTCGTCGATCACTTTGCGTTCTTCGCTGACGAGCGCGACCCCCACGCCGGCGCGCGCGCACGTTGCCCTTCGCCGTTAGTGATGGAGCCGAGAGCCCATGACGATCCCGGCTTTCTGGGAAAGAAACGCTCGAAGAGCGCGTCGCGCCACGGCGAAAGGTCACGTGCGGTGCGGTCGCTCGCGTCGACGCTGGGCGCGCAGACGAGCACGAGCGTGCCGGTGCGCCAGGAGGTCGCCGCACTTTCGAGGCCGGCGTGCTGGCCCGAGGCCACGCACGCCTCGCTGGGAGGATCGCCCTGGTGGTCTCGCGCAGCGGCAGCGGTTGTATGACGCGTACGTTCGCCAGGCGGGCGTCTTCGATCTCGACCGGTGCGCGTCGGTAAATGGGCGCGCGACCAGCGCGGCGCCGGCGAACCGGATGCCGTCCCCGCAGCGCCCTGAGCGTATCGCGGCGCGCTAGAGGCCGCGGGTTGCGAGATGCACGCGTTGCGCGGTTTTTCGCGTAAAACGCGCTCGCTCCAGCGATCGCGAGGGACAGTAACGAAACGGTCCAGACGCCAGCATGACACCGACCCCCGCCCTCGCGACCGACCTGCCGGTGTGCTCTGGCCGATGTCGCGGGCCTGGCGGTGGCGTGATGCGTTGACCTTTGGCGCTCGCGTCTGGTTTGGGACCCGCAGCGCGTTGGCGGTCGCGGCGCCGAGATCGTTGCTCTTCGAAGAACCTGCACTGACTTTTTTCTCTTTCGGCGCCACGCGGCGTGGCGCCCGCTCGTGCCTTCGTTGGCGGTGCCGGGCGCGTTGGTCGGCGGCTTGCCGTGGTCGCTGCCGGAGACGGCGCTTCGCCTGTGTTGGTGGGGGCCGTCAGCTGCGGTGGCTCCGGGGAAGCATCCGCCGAAGGCGTCTTGCTCGCGGACAGGCTTCGGGCGCGAACGACCATCGTGCTGGCGACGTTCGGCGCGGGCGTGCTCACCGCGATGTGCAGCGCAGTTGGCGTCGGTCGCCGCCGGAAGCTCAGAACAGGCTTTATCGGCAGGGCTGACGGTGGCGGTCGCGACACCGCACATTTACGGCTTCATAAGGAAGACGCTGAGCACGGTGCGCGACCCGACGATCGTCGGTTTGGCCATCATCTTCGGTGGCAACCTGTGCGCAGGTGCGGACGGTCGACGAGCGCCGCAGGTGATCACGGTGAGAAAGCCCTGAAGCGCCAGCGTGACCGGCTGAGCGCTGCACCCACTATCCCCAGGCTCGCTTGTGCCTTCGAACTGGCGGCGTTTGGCGTCGCGTCGGCGAAGCCGTGAGGCCGCGAAGTCGGCGGTGGCGCGAAGCGCCGACTCTGAACTCCTGGCTAATGGAGGCGCGGCTCTGTGCCCGTTCTCGCGTCAGGATGAGAACCTTACGCCGCAGCGCGATTCCTGAGACCCTGCTTCGTCGCCGCCCAGCCTCTGTCCCCGCCCGGCCTCGTCCCTGCGCCCTGTCCTCCATCCCTGTCCGGCGCCCCTGCTCTGGCTGAGACTCTTGGACCTTCGTGGACCTGCCCACCACCGTCGCCGACTGCGCTGCCCGCCGCAGAGGTTCAGCAGGCACCCCGGACGCCCGCCTGGGCCTCTCGCGCCACCGAAGGCGATGCAGATGGTTTCGTTCTTGCTGACGCTGGGTTTTTCCTGCGTCGCGTGCCGTAACGCTCTGCGGTCGTCAGCGATTCGTATCCCGGGGATTCCGCCGATCAAGGCAGTTCAGCGAGCCGGACGCGGTGGTGGAGGTCTTCGCGGCGATGACGAGACGGTGCATCGCCGGCGAGGCGCGAACGCGGTGCTCGGCTCGCAGCTACCGGTGCTTCATCCTCCGACGGACCGCGATCGGCTGCAGCGCTGCTACCGCGCGAGTGTCAGCGACGCGACATCATCCGAGGCGGCGGCATGAAGTGGTCTTCGTGCGCGCCGGGTGGCGGCGAAACGCTTCGCAGACTGGTGCCAACACAAGTCGCTGACGTGATCCTGCGCACCGTCTCGATGGAAGACGCCGTCGTTGTCGCGTGGCGTGATGCATTCTTGACAACCTGGTCTGCGCACGTTTCAGTGAAGGACCCGGCTGCTCGCCCTGGGGGGGCGTTTCCTGGCTTCAGGGGGGCCCGCGATGACGCGCCAGAGGCGCGTGGGTCGTCGCGAAGGATTGGCGACGACATCCTCTTCGACGATGTCAGCTGCGGCGACACCAAATATCACACGCCAGCGAGTTAGACTGCCGAGATTCACGACGAGCTGCTCACGCTCTGCTGGGCACGACCACCGCGATTACCGTGGCCTATTCGGGCGCTGTCGAACAGACCGTCGACGCATCGCGCAGGTTGCGTCGGGTGCAGGAAGGCCGCTCACGTTTCGCCTGTAAAATTATCCGACAAGGTGCGCGAGCTGCCATCTTCGGACGTCTCAGAAGAGATGCGCATTCACCCGGTCCGCATCGGTGTTGCAGAAACCGACGCGCATCGGCGGCATCGATCTTCTGCCGGGGTCGTCGGTCGGCCTGCAGCCCATCGCACGACAAGGTACACGTTGAGGCCCGATCCCGGTAGCGCCTGCGATGACGCCGACGAGAGGAAGAAGTTCGCCCCGCCACGTACTCCTGTTCGGCATGCGGCGCTGCATCGGCAGGCCAGGCTTACGAGATGCGCATCGTGCTCGCGATGGATCCTGCAGGATCGTTACTCGCGGTCATCGCCACGTCGCGCAGCAGTCGCCGGAACATCACGCTGGCGGTAGCGCCCAGGTCGAGCACTCGATTCACGGAGTCATCGGCCTCGTCGGGACCAGTTACCTGCGCGTAGATTCGCGTCTCAGTCGGCACCAGGCTCTCGTTGACTGACGACGAGCCTGCCGTCGGAGCGCCGCCAGAATCGAAGGCGATTGCCCTGGCGATGCGGGGTGGTCCGCAACAGCGGCTGATCCGCAGAGCGCGCTGCTTCTTCGTCGTTTCATCGCGCGTACTCGAAATTTCTGGCGTCGAGCGTCCGGAGCCGGCGAGCGAAATGCCGCGACTACGACACGCGCGTCAAGCTGCTGCTGCGAGTCACCGCGTAGAGGCGCGGCCGGCGCAGGGTGCGGCCCAGCGCGCTCTTTCAGGTGAGCGCGCAAAGCGAAGACCCTGCGGATGACTCGTGACGGTTTACTGGGCCCCAGCGCGTACGGTCGAATTGCGCGACCGTCACACCTCATCGACGGCGAGCACGCGGTCGTATGCGCTCGGTCGGGTCCTGCAGCCTGTCGGCGCGCCGGCGCGGGAGGCTGATTTCGAACCGTGTCCATCGACTCGCGTGCGCGCGAGCCGAGGCCTGCGGTGTGGCGATCGCCGCGCGGAGTCGAGTGCTTCGTCGCAGCCGTACCTGGAGCGTAGACGCTCGTCGGGGAGCGACGAACAGGTGCGACGCGTCGAGAAAGCAATGCAACGGGGTGCCGCGAGACGCACTCGAGACGCGCGCGGTGGGGGCCCGCGGTCACGGCGAGCAATTCTTCCAGTGCGCGGCCTTCAGGGGCGCGGGCAATGATCTGGTTTTCGCCGAAGTCGCTCGGACAACGTGTCCCTGAGCGGATCGTGCGCACGCGACATCGCTGGCCACGTGCGTGGCGCTTGCAGTTCTTGAGGAGCGGCAACTTGCGCCCCTCGAGTGTGGCTGGAGTGCTTCGGCGGGTGCCTCGCTCCGATGCCACGATAGACTCGAAGCCGCTTGCGCGAAGTAGTCGACGAGGGGCAGACCACTGCATCGTGATGGATCGTCGATGCGCCTCGATCGATGGCCAGGCAGGCCGTGTCCGGTGATTGCGCAGGCTCAAGCGCCGACAGAAGAACAGGTCACGCTTGATTCTTATGGCTCGCGTTGTCGAGAGCGTCAACCGAAGTGACTTCTGGCGGGCGGGCCCGAGTCAGCGTTCTCTTGGAGCTCACTCTCGGGCTGCCAGCCTCATGACGAGCCAGGCGGCGTGCTTCCACAGCGGCGTGGCCAGGCAGCGGGGATCGTGAGCCTCGCGGATCAACGCGCTTGCACCACGGGCCAGATGAACCACGCGATCCAGGTGCAGGGCAGCCGACACCGGACGCTGCCGAGGCGGTCCGCGGGCGTCGTGTGCCGGAGATGCAGTCGATCAAGGCGTCGTGCGCGTATGGCGTCATTATCGGCCTGCGGCTCTCGCCAGACAGTCGCCTACGCTGCAGACGAGCTGCAACCGTCAGCGGGCAGGTCGAAACGTCGCACAGGGCAACACGGATCGCGCGCAGCGTGGTGCTTCGAAGACGCGCACGCGCGGCGACGTCAGGCAGCGTCCGCGCCTCATGCTGCGGGGCTTCGGCGTAACGTGCGTGCGCTAAGCGAGCGTCCCGCGCCAGCGGCGCCGCCCCAGCTGGACGGAGTCTCGAGGTCACGTCAGTGCGCGAGAAAGGCTCCATGAGGACGCTCTGCAGCTTCTCCAAACGTGCGCTCGGAGTCCGGAGCGACGAGTCGTGAAGAGCCACGCGCACCTCGGGAGATAGTACCCTGAAAGGTCATGAGGGCTGGCGCTTCCGGATGGGGTGACGTCGCGCTGCGCAGTGACGGTCGGGCGACGCGGGTAGGCGCTCGCGGGTCGTTATGCGGCGCATCGTATCGGTCGCGTACATCTCACGATGTCGCGCCTTCCTGCGCTCGGCAGCATGGGAGGCGTGCCGCGCTGGCGACGGCCCAAGAGTTCGCGAGCGACGGCGTGCGCACTTGGGTCGGAGCATGCCATGTGAACTCCTGCCGCGTTCCCGAGCGACGCGTCCCGCGACCAGCACGACTGCGGGCTCGGCTCGACTCGGTCTGTCGACGAAACCCGTCTTGGACGTTCCGCTGACGGCCGGCGAGAACCCCGGTGAACGAGACGGCGGCGACGATCTCGAGCCGCTGCCCACAGGACGCTGCCACTTGCTCGCGGCCGCGCGACGCGCGACCTGCGCGACCCGCTTCCGACGTCGAACTGGAGCGGGTGGCCGCGCCCGCGGTGTCCATCGTAAGCAGGGTGGCAGTCGCCGGCGCGCGCCTCTTTTTCCTCGGCACGCTGAGCCGAACTCGAGCGTTCTCGGCGGCAGCTCCCCGGAGCTTTACTTGCGGCGCGAAAGCTGCGCCGCCTCGGATCTGACCACACTGGGGATCGCGCAGACATGTTTTCGTACCCATATGGCTGAGTACGCGCCTGCAACCTGACGTTCCGCGCCGATTGGTACAAAGCCGCGTAGCGCGCGATTTTCAGGCCGATGTCCGAGAGGCCCGCGGGCGCTCCACACGAGTCAGCCCTATCGACGTTTTTCTGGACGGCGGGCGCGCAGACCCTTCGCCGATCAGCTCGGGACCATGGCAAAGCCGCTCGTACGCGGACCCATGGCGATTGAGAATGCCGCCAGACGGACGCTGCAAGCGACGTCCCCTGGGCTCGGCGGGTGAGGGTTGCATTCATCGCTGCGTCATTGCGGGCCGTTGGCCGGCAGGAGAGCGCGGACGTGCCCGGTGTAGGGCGAGGTAGAAGTCAGAGCTGACGTGCGAGCCTTCCTTCGACCTGCCGCTCGTTCACGAGCGACTGCGCTGACGCGTTACGCGTCGCGTCCAGACGATCGAATTTTGGGTGGTGCACAATATCGCTGTCGCCGAGAACGTCAGTGTCTTCGATATGCGCGCGCACACCGCGTACCTGCAGCGCGGGCTGTTCGCGGTGCGGTGAGCAAAGACGAACGAGATCGCGTCCGGTGTCGGTTTCACGACCACGTCGAAGAGGCCGAGTACCTGCGGCGAGCTGCGCCTGGAAGCGCATGCTGGCTGCGAAGCTGCGCGGCGCTCGGGGAGCGGGTCGAAAGGCTTCGATCCGCTTCTTCCTGCCGATCCATACGCGCAGTGGGAGATCGCCCGGCGCGAGAGCCACGGTCGCTACGATCAGGCCCTGACGTTGCTGCTTCGATACCGCCGCACGCGCATGCACGGCGTCGCGGAGGCGCTGACTTCCTTCTTTATCGCTCAGCGTCGGCCAGCACGATCGGCAGCAGCTGGCCTCGCTCGCGCTCTTTGGCAGTTGCGACAGGACGCGCTGAATTGGCGCTGGCAAGACGCGATTTCGCGCGCTTTCGGCGAGACCCGCCAGCACCGAGCTCACGCGTGCCTGGGCCTTCGATCCGGCGCAGCTGCCCGGACAAGCCGGAGCCGGGAGGCTGGAGACGCCTCGATCGAGGCGTGGACGGCGACGGTAATGCGCGAAGACGGGATGCGCATATGAGCGGACGACACATTCGCTGCGACGACGACGATTTGAAAACACGGTGCCCGACGTCCGGCGACTCTTCGCGCGTAGACACGCTTGAGTTGGTTTCAGAAGCGGGGCAGCGGCATGGCTGATCGTCTGGCGCGCTTCGCACGGCGAACAGGCTGTGGCAGAGCGGTGGCGATCAAGCAGCCCTCCCAGGCGTGCGGCGGTTGCAAGAGCTCTCGTCGATGCTCGTGGAAGAGGCGCGCGTCGTCATGTGCTCGGGAGCACCCGAATCGCCAGGGTCTTCGACTTCGGATCGACCGGCGACGCTCTACGGGCCAGCAGCCCCATCGATGTAGCTCGTCGGAAGGGGCTCCGACCGGCACGGATCGCGTCAGCGTCCGACCGCGGCCCATCAGTGGCGGCGATCGGCGTCGACATCTTTGCGGGCGTTCGGTGCTGCGTGCACGAACGCGTCGCAACGACGAGAGGCATCCTCGCCATCTTCTCCATCGCGACCTGACGCCCAGCAACGCTCGCGCTATTGCATCGCGGAAGCTCGGGATTTGGCCCCGGCGCGCTGCGATCGCATCACGGTGACGGCCTGGGAGGGTGAAGGGCAGTTGTACGTCGATCAGGCTGGAGATGGTCGTCGGGTACGAGCGCGGCCTGACCCTGGCAGCTTGCATCGTGTGCTGGGAGGCGCTCTGCAGTCTCAGTCGCGCAGCACGATCGGTAGCTCGGAAGCGAGGTCGAGCTCTCGTCCGGTGGGCGTGGCGACGTGCCGCCGTCGCGAAGCCCAGCGGACGACTCAAGGCGTGGGCTGCCGCGGTGGTCGAGCGTCTGCTCGCTGCGGCCGGACGACCGCTATGCGAGCGCGCGAGCGAAGGCCCGCAGAACGTTAGAGCGAGTACGTGACGCAGGACGATATCGCCGTTTACCTCGCCGGAGCTGCGCTGATCCTGCACTGCCGTGCTGGGCGGAAGGCACATGGGAACGGGTTCGGGCAGGTCGCTCGTCCGCGCGGGCACAGTAGTGGGCTCCGCGTCGCTCTGCCACGATCCAGGACCTCGAAGTTCTGGAGCTCTTCTTCTGGCGCGCGCTTCGCTGTCCGGGTCGTAGTCGAGCGCAGAAGTTATGATGTCGCGATCGTTTCACATGTTGCAGAACGCTACAGCAAGATTACGTTCCGGGGCAGCTCCACTTCATCGACGCGTCGATTGCTGCTTTTTCCGTTTCGGGGCGGGTCGACGCGCGCGTGTGGGTGAAAAGTTCGAGCGCGTCGATGTCGCGGTACGCATGACGCGTAGATGACGCCAGCGCGCAGGCGCCTGGACCGGGTCGAGGCAAGGGAGAAGTTCTGAATGGTGGTCACATGAGACCTGCGTCCGAAGGCGCGCAGCCTGCCGAGGAACTGGTGCTGGCAGACCACGGCGTCCGTGAGGAAGACAGCGCCATTGAGCTCGACAGCGCGGGTGAAGTCTGCTTGCCTTCGGCCGTGGACGAGCTCGCGAAGATCACTTCGGAGGCGCTACCGTCCGCGACGACGCCGAGCGCGCTGCTGAGCTGGCCCGCGGTCTCGAAACGCACGACCTGCAGCCCGGCGATGCGCGCTTCGAGCAGCGCGACGAGCCCGTCGCCGTACGCGCCACGCTGCGCGATGAACGCGACGTTGGTCACCGAGCGCGCCGCGAGGTCGGCGGCGATCTGCGCGGCTTGCTCCACGTCGGTCGGCGCGGTGCGCCACAGACGGCCGGGGGCGTCGTCGCTCGCGGGGATCGGCTCGAGATCCTCCTTCGGGCGTTGGCTGGTCACCGAAGCCGATTATCACCAGACGTTTCAGGAGGTGCGAAGCGTCAGCTGGTCTCACCCGAGCCACGGTGGGCCCGACCGCGAGCAGCGGTTGCCGAGAATCCTCTTTCGATGTAGTGGCGGGCGACATTGCTGTGGGTGCTTCAGCGGCACCGGGCGATGGGTCTGGTCGTGCCGACCACGAGCCGGCGCCCCTGCGCGGGGTTGGTGAGGAGGTCGGGGGGCCACGTTGTGTCGCAGCGCGCTTCCGGGGCGGCCTGCGCGCACAGACCGTCTCCGCCGCAGACCCATCCGAAGCCGAACGCGGCGCGGCAGTCGGTCGAATCGCGGCAGTCGGCGACGTCGACGCGTGTGAACGAGCAGCTCGCGAGCGTGAGAAGGAGAGGAACCCAGACGCGCATCAGAAGCGACCTCGCACCTACTAAAGCGCGTAAGTGCAGCCAACGGAGAGACCAGGGTCTTCACCCTCGAAGCCGGGCGCGCCTGGGCCTTTGCCTGCCGTCAGCTGGCGAAGCGAGGAGCCAGAGCCTGACGCCTTCCACTGCGCTGCGTGGAGGCGATCAGCAGCACCGCGTCGGGCGATCGGCTGCCGCTCGCGCGAAGGTCGCGGTCGCGGTCGGCGCCGCTCGTGTCTCCACAGAGGCGCCGTCCGTCCACGACGACACACTCGGATTCGAGCGAGTCGCGCGCTTTTACCAGATTCAGGCCAGGATGCTTCCCGCGAGCAGCGCGCCACCGCCAGCCAAGACGAGCGCGGCCCGCGGTGGACGGCCTGGGCCTCCGGCGTGGGCATTCCGTCGCTCGTTGCCTTTCGGGCGCTGGATGGCCGCCGCCGCACAACGATTCGATGCGTGACTTCGATGGGCGCTCGCTTCAATGGCGCGGAAGTTCTCGAGGCCTTCGATCGCGCCTTGCCACACCGAGCGTTCGCGTTCGTGTCTCCACAGAGGCGCCGTCCGTCCACGACGACACACTCGGATTCGAGCGAGTCGCGGGCGCCTTTGGCCAGGATCGCGCTCGTGATGCCTCCCGCGAGCAGCGCGCCACCCGCCGCCAAGACGAGCGGCCCGGCGAGGGACGGCCCGGGCTCCTCCGGCGTGGGCGTGGGCTCCGGTTCGCGTTCGTTGCCTTCGGGCACCTGCTGCATGGCTTCGAGCCGTGCGACGCGCCGCCGCAACGATTCGATGCGTGACTCGATGCGGGCGCGCTCGGCTTCGTCGGCGTGCGGGAGATAGCCCTCGAGGCTCTCGATCGCGCCTTGCCATTGGCCCGAGCGTTCTTGCGCGTTCGCGATGTTGAAGAGCAGCAGCGGGCGCTCCGAGAGCCGGTAGGCCTCTTCGAACGCGGCGAGCGCTTCTTCGTAGCGGCCTTGCGAGTAGAGGTCGTCACCGACGAGGTAGAGCTCGCGCGCGCGCTCGTCCGACGCGCTCGGCTGGGCGAAGACGGGGGAGGCGACGAGGAGAAGGAAGACCGCGAGGACGCGCATCGCGGCAAGGATCGGTCGGTCCGAGGCCCCGGGGCAAGTGCGCGGTCGGTGACGTCGGTCGAATGCCGGAGGCGGTCGGAGGACCTCGTGTCGCAGTAGGGGCCCGATGCAAACGAGCGCGATCGGTCGTGTCCACAATCCATCGTTGGGGACGGGGTTTTCGCGAGCGGCCACTTTCTTCGTGAGATCGCCGGACCGAAGGGCGAAGGAGGTTGGCGGCGCTCGCGCGTCGAGGGAACATCACCCAAACGGGGGGCGCGATGAAGGCTTGGCTCTGGTTGGCTTTGCTGACGGTGGGGGCGTGCGGCAATTCGCCGGCGGGAAGCGAGGACGGCTCGATGCCGGGGTTCGACGGGTCGGCCACGATCTGTCGAAATGGCTCGGAGTGCTCCGACGGCCTCTTCTGCAACGGTGAGGAGCTCTGCCTCCCGACCGCGGACGGCGCGGACGCGCGTGGGTGCGTCTCGGGCACGATGGCGTGTCTCGAGGGGCAGGCCTGCGACGAGGCCTCCGACCGCTGCGTGACCGCATGCGACGCCGAAGGGGACGCGGACGGCGACGGGGTGCGCGCGATGGAGTGCGGCGGCACCGACTGCGACGACTCCGACCCTGCGCGAGCGCCCGGGAACCGCGAGATCTGCGATCCCGACGACGTGGACGAGGACTGCGACGCGACGACCTTCGGCATTCGCGACCAGGACGGAGACGACGAGCCCGACGCCGCGTGCTGCAACACCGCCCCGAGCGGCGACGTGCTCTGTGGCACCGACTGCGACGACACCCGCGCGGGCGTGAACCGAACCGCCACCGAGACGTGCAACGGTCGCGACGACGATTGCGACGGATCGGTCGACGAAGGCGTGCTCGCCACGCTCTACCGCGACGTGGACGGGGACACCTTCGGCGACTCCTCGGCGGTGATGATGGGGTGCCCGGGGCTGGTCGAGGGCTACGTGCTCGAGGGCGGCGATTGCAACGACGAGCTCGGCTCGATCAACCCCGCTGCCGCAGACACCTGCGACCCCGACGAGCTCGACGAAGACTGCTCGGGCACGCCGAACGATCCTCCCGGTGGGTGCGACTGCACCGCCGGCGAGACGCGCCGCTGCGTCGCGTTGGGCATCTGTGCGGCAGGCACCGAGAGCTGTTCGGAGGGCGTCTTCTCCGGCTGCTCGATCGCGCCCGAGGCCTTCGAGACCTGCGACGGAGAGGACGACGACTGCAACGGCGTCGTCGACGACGGCTTGCGGCGCACGTGTTGGGTGGACCGCGACGACGACGGCTTCGCCGCCATGGGAGCCTCCTCGGAGGAGCTCTGCGCGACGCCGGGAGGCGGATGTCCGACGGGTCATACACCGCGCGACCCGAGCGTGACCGCGGACTGCGACGACTCCCCCACGGGCGGTGGCCGCTACCCGAGCAACACCGAGAGCTGCAACCTGATCGACGACGACTGCGACGGCACCACGGACGAGGGCCTCACCGTCGGATGCTACGTCGACGAGGACAACGACACGTACGCGGCCATGGGTGCGACCTTGCAGCCGCAGTGCCCGAACGCGGCGCGTACCAGCGTGGGTTTCTGCCCGATCGGGTTCACCAACCGCGCACCGGTCAGCACGGCCACCCGCGACTGCAACGACACGCCGGGCACCGGCTTCGACGTGCGCCCTGGCGCGCCCGAGCTCTGCGACTCGATCGACAACGACTGCAACGGCATGATCGACGACGGCGCGCGGGTGCTCTGCTACGCGGACCCCGACGACGACGGCTACTCGGACACCGGCGCGACCTCCTCGATGCTCTGCCGCGACGGGACGCGAGCCGACCGCGGCGATTGCCCTCGCATGTTCACGTTCCGTGATCCGTCCATGCGCGACTGCATGGAGGGCGACCCGAGCGTGTTCCCCGGCGCGGTCGAGCTCTGCGACGCGATCGACCAGGACTGCGACGGTCGCATCGACGACGCGATGATGGTCACGTGTTACCCGGACCCCGACAACGACACCTACCCGGCAGCGGGCATCGGGTCGGTGACGCAATGTCCCGACGCGGTTCGAAGCGCGGTCGGCAACTGTCCGAGCGGCTACACGAACGTCGCGCCCGGCACGGGGGTCGACGATTGCGCGCCGATGGACATCACGCGGCATCCCGCGGTGACCGAGACGTGCGACGAGCCGACCTTCGTCGACTCGAACTGCAACCCCAGCGACGAGGGCTCGCAGACCTGCTGGCGCGACGCGGACGACGACGGGTACGCGGCGCTCTCGGCGTCGACCATCACCGCGTGCACGGTGACCTCGCGCAACGACGCGACCCACCTCGGCTGCCCGATGGGCTACACCGGGCGAAATCCGAGCTCGGACGCCGCCGCCGATTGCGCGGACGGAGACGCGACGCGCCGACAGATCGTGCGTTGCTACCGCGACGTGGATCGGGACGGTTACCGCGCGAGCACGAGCACGGCCACGGCCCAATGCGTGACCGCCGGCCAGGGCTACGGCAACTGCCCGACGGGTTGGACGGCCCGAACCTCGCCGGTCGATTGCTGTGACTCCGACAACCGCGCGCGGCCGGGGCAGACCACGTACTACTCGACGGCGCGAACCACCTGCGGCGGCTACGACTTCGACTGCAACGGCGGCGAGTCTCGGCGTTACACGACGAACTGGGGGTCGCAGCTCTGCGCCGGCACCACGCTCGCGTCGTGCGAGGGCGACGTCACCGCGGGGTGGGAGAGCGCGAGCGATCCGACCTGTGGGACCTCGGCCGCTTGGGTCGATTGCGCGTTCGTGGACGACCTCGAACCCCCGGGGCCGAGCACGCTCTGCGTCCGGGGCTCGGGAATGCTCACGCAGGCGTGTCGCTGAGCGGCGGACGTCGTGGGGACGAGCCTGCGTCGGCGTGCGGGGTCAGCGCGCGCCGAGCAGGTCGAGCACCTCGCTCAGCCGCTTCGCCTCGACGCTGACGCGCGTCGGCATGCCACCGTCGAGCCCGAGAATCCGGATGAGGTCGATGCCGCTGTCGAAGCGCGCGGCGACGGTGACGGTCGTCTCGTCGTGCACCAGCGAGATCGGCGCGAGCTCCTGTCCCATGAGCAGCAGCGCCGTCTTGTCGTAGGCGTGGTCGCGCACGCGCGCGTCGCAGACCGCGACCATGCCGCGAATCTCGTAGCGGGCCGAGAGCTTCCGCGCTTCGTTCTCCATGCGCTCGAGCGGGCGCGCGGCCTCGCGAAGTTGCTTGAAGAGCCCGACGTCCGAGGCGCCGTCCGCGAGGTAGCGAAGCACGAGACCCTTGAGCGCGTCGTCCTTGGGGCGTGCTCGGAGCGCACGATCGAGCACCTCGGCTCGCTCGGTCGGTTTGCCGAGGCGGGTGTCGATGGCGCGCGCGTCGTCGTCGGCGCCTTCGTAGGGTTCCTCGCCTCCACGCACCCACTTCGCAGCCGAGCAGATGCCGTCGAAGTCGACGTGGCAGCAGATCGTGTCGACCGTGCCGGCCCACGTCACGCGCTCGGAGGTCACGAGCTCCGGGCAGGCGCCGTGCTCGGCTTTCGTGTGCAGCACGAAGCGCGGGTCGTCGGCGTAGTCCGTGTGCCGCTCGTGGTCGTGGTGGTCGATCCACATCGCGAGCCGATTCCCCAGCCCCTGCAGGAAGGGCAGGGTGGTTCGTTCGAAGCTCGCTCCTCCGGCCGCGGTCGCGAACGCCACGTCCAGCACCACCACCCGACCGGGCAGGTCGGAGGCGCGCGGAAGCTTTCGGGGCGTGCCGTACGCGATGTAGGGGAAACGCATCGGTCCCAAGCGTGGGCCGAGCCCGCCCGCGCGGCCACGCAAAAGGCGTAAGCCACCCCGGCGGCCTCGGGACCGTAGATTTGGACGGTGATGCGAACGGCTTGTTGGGTTTGGGCGGTGCTGGGGCTCGCCGCGGCGTGTGGCGACGACGACGTGACGGTCGACGACGCGGGGGCGCCGGTGGACGCGGGGCTCGACGCCGGCGAGGCCGACGCGGGGCGTGACGCAGGGCCGGGCTTCGACGCTGGGCCTCCCATCACGGGCTGCGAGCTGCTCGAGGGTGAGCTGCCGCCTTGGCCGACCGAAGGCGATTTCGCGCCGCCGGCCCCCGACGCGTTCGATCCGATCGCAGGTCCCGGCGGGCCGAGCGTGAGCTTCGAGGAGAGCGCGCTCTTCACCGCGTGCGCGCACCTCGATGGGGGCGAGCGAGACCGCGACCACCACAACACCGTGTTGATGCTCGACGGATACGTCTGGCTGCCCTTCGCGCACGAGGGGGGTGTGGGCGGCATTCGTGCCTTCGATCTCTCCTCGCCGTGCGAGCCGACGGTGGTGGGAACGGCGTTCGACGACCAGATGCGCGAGACGCACGCGGCGGGCGTGGCTTACGCGAACGACCGGCGGTGGATGGCGGTCACGTCGCTGACCGGGATCCAGTTCTGGGACATCACCGACCCCACGGCGATGCGTATGGCGTCCGACCTCACGTTGCCGGACGTGACCTACCCGAACTCCTACCTGCGCGTCGTGATGAGCCTCTTCTGGCAGGCGCCCTACGTCTACGTCTCGGCGGCGACGCTCGGGGTCTTCGTCGTCGACGCGAGCGATCCGGAGAACCCGGAGCTCGTGGGGCATCACGTGCCGTCGCCGGCGGTCGAAGCGGGCAACCTTCACGCGCTCGGCACGCGCCTCGTGTTGCTTCCTTCCGAGGGCATTCAGAACCACGTCTTCGACATCTCGAATCCGACCGAGCTGCGTCCGGTGCCGGGAGGTGCGTTTCTCGTTTCCGACGGCACCACACGCGGTGGGCGCCCGAACGTCGTGACCTCCTACTTCGGCCACGTGCACGGCACGCAGGCGCTCTACGCGCGCCATCTCTTCGGTGGAGGGCTGGTGATCTTCGACCTCTCCGATTGGACCGCGCCGCAGTTCGTCGGGCAGTGGGTGTCGACGCGCGACGGTGCGAACGGCGGCTACGTCTTCGTGCAGAACGAGACCGCGTTCGTCGGGCTCTCGTCGCACGCGGCGATCGTCGACGTCTCGGACCCGACCACGCCGACGTTGGTGCAGGAGCTCGAGCTCCAAGGCGACTTCGACACCTTGGTGCCGGTCGGAAACGTCTTGGTCGGCAGCGTCGACGACGATGCGATCGAAGACCAAGCGTCGGCGGTGTTCCCGTGGCAGCGCGAGCCCGACACGCGTGGCCCGGCGGTGAACCGAGTGATGCCGGAAGACGGCGCCGACGTGGTGGCGCTCGGAGCGCGCGTCGGAATCGCGTTCGACGAGCACGTCGAGCTCGAGACGCTTCACCCGGGCTCGTTCTACGTTCGCCCCGTCGACGACGAGGACCGCCCGCTCGCGCCGCCGTTGACCGGTCACTACTCGGGCCAAGAAGGCCTCTACAACTTCGCGCCCGACGCGCCGCTGCGGCCGGGGACACGCTACGAGGTCGTCGTTCCGGCCGGTGGCGTGCGGGATTGGTCGGGTAACCCGACGACCACGGCGTTTCGCAGCACCTTCGTCACGGCACGCTGCGAATGAACGGGGCGCTTCGAGCGACGTGTGTCGTGCTCGCGCTGGCGCTCGGGTGTGGCGACGACGACGTGCGCTTCGACGCTTCGGTCGACGGCGGCGTGGACGCCAGCCTCGACGCCGCTTCGGCCGCCGACGCTCCGCCGGTCGGCGCGCTCGAAGGCCCGACGCTCGTCTTTCACGAAGCCGAAGCGTGTTACCGAACGGGTCTCCCGGCGGAGTCGTTCACCTTCGTGTGGGGCGACGGAACGCGCGACGAGACCCGCGTCGGCGAGGCCTGCCACGTCTTCGCGTACCCCGGCGCGTTCGTCGTCTCGGTCGTGGCCGGTCCCCGCGACGCGAGCCTCTCGGTGCAGGTGGTGTGGCGACCTGCGGAACGGCGCCCGAGCGCGTCGTCTCCGATCGCAGCGAGCGAGGCACGTGTCTTCGTGGCGGTGGCCGACGACGACGCCGTGGTGGTGATCGATCGCGCGACCCTGTCGCGGGAGCGTCGCCTCGCGACCTGCGACGGTCCGCGCACGCTGGCGATCGCGGGCGATGAGCTCGCGGTGGCGTGCCAGCACGAGGGAACGCTCGCGCGCTACGACGTGGCCTCGCTCGAACGCCGTCCCGACGTGTCGCTCGGCGTGGGAAGTCGCCCTTTCGGCGTCGCCGCGGACCCTCGTCGTGAAGCGCGCTTCGTCGTGACGCTTCAAGACGCGGGAGCGCTGCTGGTGATCGAAGACGGCGTCGAGATCGCGCGGCTCGACGGGCTCTTCGACGCACGCGCCGTCGCGCTCAACGGCGAGGGACGCGCGCTCGTGTCGCGGTGGCGCCGACCCGCGGACGGCGCACGTCTCTACGAGGTCGACCTCACGAATCCACGTGAACCGCGCCTCCGAGACGAGGTCGTCCTTCCGAGGCAGACGGGCCTCGACAGCGACACCGACAACAGCGGTGCGCCGAGCTTCCTCGAAGCGTTGAGCTTCTCGCCCGACGGCGTGCGCGCGATGATCGCGGCGTCGAAGGCGAACGACGTCACGGGGCTCTTTCGCACCGGCACCACGCTGCGGAGCGAGACCACCGTCCGCGGCGTGTTCTCGGAGCTCTACCCGGATGCCGCGGGCACGTACGAGGAGAGCTACCGCTTCAGCTTCAACGACCTCGACTACGCGAGCGCGATCACGACGACGCCGATCGGCGACCGCGTCTACGTCGCGTTCCTCGGCGGCGAGCAGGTGCTCGCGCTCGAGCCCTACGGTTTCGGAGTGATGGGCGGGGTCACCGAGGTCGGCTTCTCGCCGCGTGGGCTCCTCGCCGACGACGACGGGCGTCTCTTCGTCTACGCGGAGCTCTCTCGAGAGGTCCGGGTCTACGACGTGCGCGACCTCGCGACGACGCCGCCGCGCCTGGCGACGGTCGCGTTGGTCGACGACGAGCCGCTCGCTCCCGAGGTCCTGCGAGGCAAACGGCTCTTCGCGCGTTCGGCCGATCCGCGCATGAGCCGCACGAGCTACGTGAGCTGCGCGAGCTGTCACCTCGACGCCGAGAGCGACGGCTTGGTCTGGGACTTCACGCAACGCGGCGAGGGGCTTCGGAACACGTCGTCGTTGATCGGGCTCGGCGATCAGACGGGGCCGTTTCATTGGACCGGCAACTTCGACGAGCTGCAGGACTTCGAAGGCGACATCCGGCTCCACCAAGGCGGCGCGGGCTTCCTCTCCGACGCGGATTGGGCGGAGCGCGGCGACCCGCTCGGTTTGCCGAAGGCCGGTCGCTCGGAGGAGCTCGACGCGCTCGACGCGTACCTCCGATCGCTTCGTGGAGTGGGCGCCCCGCCAGCGCCGCTGACCGCGGAAGAACGGAGCGAAGGCGCGCGTGTCTTCGCGCTCGCCGGGTGCACGACGTGCCACTCCGGCGTGACGTTCAGCGACAGCGCGCTCGGCCTTCGTCACGACGTGGGCACCGCCCGCGAGAGCAGCGGTGGACGCCTCGGAGAGGCGCTCGATGGCTTCGACACACCGACGTTGCGTGGGCTCTGGCGGACCGCGCCTTACCTGCACGACGGATCGGCGCCGACCCTTCGTGACGTGCTCACGACGCGCAACGAGGGCGACCGCCACGGGCTCACGAGCGCGCTCTCGGAAGCGGAGCTCGACGCGTTGGTGCGCTACCTGAGCGCGCTGGACTGAACGCGTGTCGGACGTCAGCGCAACGGCACACGCAGCGCGACGCTTCCGAGACCGACCTCGAGCCTGGCTTCTTCCGGGTCGGGCTCGCGGCCCGAGACCAACGCCCAGATCAAACCGCCGATCGCCATCACGGCGCCGACGCCGAAGAGGACGAAGGCTCCGAGCTGACGTCGATCCGCTTCGTCGAGGCGCGCCACCGTCTGCGCGTGGCTCGGTGCGTCGTCGGCCGACTCGCTTCGTGCGCTCGCCGAAAGCCCGAGTGGAATTCCTCCGAGCGCGGCCCCGACACCGACCCCCAAGAGCACCCATCCGCCTACCGACGAGCTCGTGTGGGTCGGTTCCTCCGGTGTGGGTTCCGGGATCACTGGCTCGGGCTCCGGTTCGGGCTCCGGTTCGGGCTCGGCCGCGGCGCTCTCGGCTTCGGCGCGGGCACGTAGGTTGGCGATCAACGTCTCGATTGCTGCGCGATCTTCGGCGTTTGGCGCATCGTCCAAGTAGCGCGCGTAGGTGTCCGCGGCCTCGGCGTGACGGTTCGAGGCTTCGAGCGCGCGCGCGAGGTTGAACAGGAGCACGGGCTCGGGATCGAGGTCGTGCGCGCGGCGAAGAAGGGCCGCGGCGGTTTCGAAGTCACCGTTTCGAAACAATCCGACGGCCTCGCGGAAGAGCGTCGCGGCGCGTTCTTCGTCCGCGCTCTGGGTCGTGCGCCCGCGTCGGCGTCGCTGTGCCTCCGCAGGGGAGATCCCGACGAGTACGCAGAAGGCCAAAAGCGTTGCTACCATGTGGGCCACGCGTCGCATCGACCCGAGCATACAGCACCCCAAGTCGTCGAGATCTCCTCGCGCTCCCCGCGACCCGAAATCGCTCCTCCGTCCCACAAGATCTCGGCCGGAGGAACGCGCTGCGACGTATTCCTCTCGCGCCCCCTCTCCGTCCGCGTCCGACAATCCGTGGCGTGAACGCGCTCAACCCACGAGGCCTTGCTGCCCAGTCGCATGAGTCCGAGCGAAGCCGCCGTTTCTCCGTCTCTTCCGGAGCGCTTCGGGCGCTACGAGGTCGCGTCGTTGCTCGCCACGGGCGGCATGGCGGAGGTCTACCTCGCGAAGCTGGTCGGTCCGGAGCGCTTCGAGCGGGCGGTCGTCGTCAAACGCATCCTCCCGCACCTCGCGCGGGACGAGGCGTTCCGCACGATGTTCCTCGACGAGGCCCGCCTCGCTGCGTGGATTCATCACCCGAACGTCGTGACGGTGCACGAGCTCGCGCAGTCGGATGGCGAGCTCTACCTCGTGATGGACTACGTCGAGGGCGAGACGCTCGCGTCGGTGATCAAACAGCTCGGGCGCGCCGGAGAGTCGATGCCGGTGCACGTCGCGGTGCACGTCTTGGCCGAAGCCTGCGCCGGGCTTCACGCGGCGCACGAGCTCAAGGACGAGCAAGGCGGCACGCGCGGCATCGTCCATCGCGACGTGTCGCCGCAGAACCTGATGGTCGACTACCACGGCACGGTGCGCGTGTTGGACTTCGGCATCGCGAGCGCGGTGGACCGTTCCACGTCGACGCAATCGGGCGTGGTGAAGGGAAGTTCGCGTACATGTCGCCCGAGCAGGCGCGCGCGCAGAAGGTCGATCGGCAGACCGACGTCTTCGCGCTCGGCGTCGTGCTCTACGAGCTCACGACGGGCAGTCGCCTCTTCGCGCGACCCGACAGCCTCGCCGTGGTGCGTGCGATCTGCGACGAGCCGATTCCGACGATCTCCGAGCGACGCGCGTCGTGCCCCGAAGCCCTCGACCTCGTCGCGCGGCGCGCCCTCGCGCGCGACAAGGCGGACCGCTACGCCACGGCCGCGGAGATGCGCCGCGAGCTGCTCGCGGTGCTGCGCGACATCGATCCGGAAGGGCGCGCGCCCGAGGACCTCGCGGCGCTGATGCAGCGCAACTTCGCGGAGCGGCAGTCGGAGAAGCGCGACCTGCTCCGCCGCGCGACGAGCGACTCGCACGTCACGCGTGCCCCTTGGAACCGTCGTCGTCCGCTGCGCTGGGTCGTGGGTGGCGCTCGCGCTCGCGCTCGGCGGCGCGGCCGGCTACGCGCTGTTGCGAACGCCCGAGCCGCCGCGGGAGGCGCTCGTCGCGGCGCCTGCTTCCGCGCTTCGACTGCAGATCGCGTCGGAGCCGGTGGGGGCGACGGTGGAGCTCGACGGCGTCGAGCTGGGGGTCACGCCGCTCGACGTCGAGCATCCTCGCGACGGTCGCCTGCACCGCCTCCAGCTCACGCACGAGGGCTTCGAGACGAAGGTCGAGTTCTGGACGGCCGACGTCGACCAACGTCTGCGGTTCGAGCTGCGCGCGATCCCTCCGCCGGAGCCGACGCGCGTGCAGGCGCCGGAGACCGATGCCGGCCGAGACGCTGCCGCAGTCGCCGGGCTCGAGCGTGTAGGTGACGGCCGCGACGTCGTCGTCCGTGCCCATCATGCCGTCCGGGCCGGGGCCAGCGGGCGTGATGGTGATGACCGTCTCCGTCGTGACCGGGTCGAGGTCGAGGTAGAGCGGGAGGATGCTCTCGAGCAGCGAGATCGGAACCTCGACGCCCTCGAGAAGCGGCCCGAGCGTGTCGAAGAGCGACACGAGGTCGATCTTGCCGCCGAGGAAGTGCGGGGTGGAGCCCGTCACGCCGGTCATCTGGTCGACGTCGAGCCGAATCTGCGCGTCCTCGATCGTGAGCGAGATGGAGTTGCCCATGACCTCGAGGTTGAGGGGGAGGTCGAGCGGACCCGCCGTGATCACGCCGCCTTCGATGCGGCCGTTGACCATGATGTCGGGCGTCGGCAGGTAGTTGAAGGTCTGATCCGCGGTGATGCGGTTCATGCCGTCGACCATCGGGGCCATGCCGTCCGCGGTCTCACCGAGGTAGATGCGAAGGCCGACCGTGTCCTGCTCGGTGCTCGTCACGCCCATGGGCTCGACGAGGATGATGATCGTGCCGTCCGCGAGGGCTTCTTCGATCGAAGCGCCCACGTCGAGCGCCGACGAAGCCGCCGCGAGAAGGCCGCCGAGGCCGTTGTCGACGCCCGCCGAGTTGTCGTAGCCGTGTAGTCCGGAACGATGCACGAGCCGGCCGGGCCGAGATCGCCGTCGGGACCCGAGTCCACGCCGTCGACGTCGAAGCCCGGGTAACGGCCATCGCCGTCCGGACCGAAGTCGAGCGAGTTCACGACGTAGAAGCAATCACCGCAGTCGAGCGGCATCGGCGCGCCAGCCGCGTCCGGTGCCCATGCCGCTGTCCGGGTCCGGCGTGACGCCGTCGTCGTCGCCACACGCGCTGCCCATGACGAGGCCGGTCGAGACGACCGCGCTCCAAGCCAACTTCTTCCAATCCATCCCGAATGCCTCCTTCGTGGCGGCCACCCGCGCCACCCCGAGCGCGGGCCTTGTAACACCGGTTCGCCGACCACCACAAGCTAGTGGCGGCAAGCTATCACGAAGAATTGGTCCCGCCCATGCTCCCCGTCTCGATGGTCGCAGATGGGCTCGTGCCGGCGGCTTCGGGAGCTCGACGTCCGCGGTCGTGCCTGTCTTGGCGTCGGGGGGCGATCCTTCGTCGACCGTCGACGCCATGCGTTTCCAACGCCGCGTGGGGTGGCGCGAGCGTCTTGGCGAGGTTCGATGGCGCGACTAACTCGTCCGGCGTGCGCGTAGATGGCACGGGCGGGGCCGGCTTCAGACTTCGGCAACGTCGTGGACGCGCTGCTCGCGTGCAGGACACGAGGTGCCTCGAACGTCCCTCGTCCGGTCGCGAAGCAACGTCGCCGAAGGCGTGACGCTGAACGAGACGACTCGCGCGTGACGGGCCGCCGTCGATCGCGTCGATCGCGACGTTCCAACCCGACGCGTCGGTTTGTCACCAGGGCGCGCAAACGAGCGTCGCGGTCAGCGTGCGTGAGCCGGTGCTCGACGCCGAGGCCAACGTGATTGGTTCGATCCACCTTTTCGAGGCCTGTGTGAAGCACCACGTGGGCCGGGTGGTGTTCGCGTCGACGGGCGGCGCGATCTACGGCGAGGTGGCGGACGGTCAGCGGGCCGAGGTCGGCTGGCGCGAGGATCCGCTCAGCCCCTACGCGTGCTCCAAGCTCGCGGTCGAGCGTTACATGGGGTTCTACCGCCGCGAGCACGGCCTCGACGGGGTGGTGCTTCGCTATGCGAACGTATACGGGCCGCGGCAGGATCCTCACGGCGAAGCGGGCGTGATCGCGATCTTTCACCAGCGTTTGAAGGCGGGGCAGCCCATTCAGATCAACGCCAAGCTCGAGCAGGGCGACGACGGGTGCGTTCGCGACTACGTGTTCGTCAGCGATGTCGTGCGGGCGAACGTGATGGCTCTGACGGGCAACCTCCACGGGACGGTGAACGTCGCGACCGGCACCGAGACGACCACGCGGCAAGCAGCAGACCTGATTGCTGCCGCGCTCAAGGTCGACTCGCCCGAGATCGGGTTCGGTGGCCGTCGGGCTGGCGACCTCCAGCGCTCCGTGTTGTTGCCTGCTGGCGAGCTGGGTGAATGCGTGTCGTTCGCCGACGGCATCGGCATGACGGCGGAGTGGTTTTCGGGCGAGAGCTGACGGCGCCAGCACACGAACCGCGGGTTGTCTGATGCTTGGTCAGGGCGCGTAGACGAGCTGCAGCGCGACGTAGCGATCGACGTCGCGGCCGTCGCCGCGCTCGCTGCTCAAGAGCGCGTGCGACTCGCGGTAGTCCAGGCGCGCACGCAGCGCGTCGGCCAAGCGGAGTGAGACGCCCGCGGCGGCACCGAGCGCGATGCTGGTGCCTTCGAGTCCGTCGTCGCGAAGGGCGTCGCTCGCGCGCACGAGAAGCTGCAGGTCGGGCATCGCGTAGAGCACGAGGCGACCGCCGAGCAGGGGCACACGAAGGCCGACGCCGAGGCGAGGGCCGCCGAGCCCGAAGTCGGGCAACGTCACGGGGGCTTCGGTGGAGAAGCGACGGAGCGTCCAGCCGAGCGCGACGAGGAGCTCGACGGCTTCGCGGCCGCGGCCGAGGCGCACGTCGAGATCGACTTGGGCGTCGAGGCGTTGGGAGCGCGATCCGGTCTCGCGGGTGGAACCGTCGATGCGGCGATCGGTGGTGCGAAGGCCGATGCTCGTGGCGTAGCCGAGCGAGAAGCCGGCGCGCAGACGGCTCTCGGCGTTGGGGCGCATGTGCAAGCCGAGGTCGACCCGCGCGGCGGGGAAGGGCGTCGTGTCGAGACGGAGCTCGCCGGCTTGGGTGGGCAAACGGAAGCTTCGTGTGCCCATGCCGGCGCCGGCGGCGATCTCGACTTCGATGACGCTGCCGGGCTCGTCTTCGTCGCGCGGTCGATCGTCGTCGGCGTCGCGGCGAAGCTCGTCGGAGATCGCGGGGCCGCTGCTTCCGGGAGGTCGGGTGGTGACGGCGAGCGCGAGGCGGACCTCGTCGGCGATGCGGCGTCGCTCGGCGCCGAGCAGGCGAAGGCCCGAGAGCGGGTGTTGGGTCTCGAGCAGGACGAAGCCGCCGCGACCCTCGCGGTAGATCACGCGCACGGTGGGGATGAAACGAATGCGGCCGCGTTGCAGCTCGACGACGAGCGCGACGTTCTCTTCGCCGAGCAAGCGTTCGTAGGCGGTGTCGCTGGTCGGACGCAGGCCTTCGCGTTGGGCGCGACGTGCGAACGAGCGACCGTCGACGACCTCGGCCACGCCGCGGAGCACGTCGTTGACTTGGCTGGCGATCGACGTGTGCACGCGTGGGCCGGCCACCACGAGCGTGCGCGGGAGCTGCCAGTCGCTGGTGTCGATGTCCTCGCCGGAGTCGCCTTCGTCGGCGCTCGTCTCTTCGCCCGAGTCTTCTCCGACGACTCGTCTTCGTACGACTCGTCTTCTTGGGCGTGAGCGGGCGCGACCCCGGCGAGCGCCGCGAGCGCCGCGACGTGGACGAGGAGAAGACGAAGCCACGTTCGGTCGGTCACAGCACCACCACGGCGGCGAGGGTGAGGTCGAGGGCCCAGACGCGGTCGAGCCCGACGAAGTCGAGGTATTTGAAGGTGGAGCCACCGACCGCCACGGTGAGGCGGAGCTCCGGTCCGGCGTCGGAGAGATCGAGCCCGTGCTCGTATCCGACTTGAAGGCGGTGCGTGAAGAGCGGCGAGAGCTCGCGGTCGCGCGTCACGAAGCGCGGCACGCTGTCTTCGTCGAGGAGGTAGAAGGGCGCGTAGAAGCTCGCGGCCGTCTGGTGGTGGAAGCGGTAGCGCAACGAGACGAGCGAACGTTCGGTCGGGACGATGCCGAGCGTGCCGAGGATCGTGTTGCCGCGCAGGCCCCAGTCGTCGAAGTAGAAGCGGTAGTCGACGCCGAAGCTCCAGCGTTCGCCGAACGCGCGTCGGGCACGGAGCGCGAGCGCGTTGCGAATGCGGAGGCCGGGGTGGGTCTCGGGGACGCAGAGCGGTGAGTCTTGGCAACGACCGTCGCCGCCGATGCCCACGAAGCGGTAGGGGCTCGCTTGGTAGCCGTCGCGCCGCGTGAGCTCGTAGGCGAGCTGCACGAGGGTCTTCGGGTCGATGTTCTGCGTGAAGTTGACGAGCGCGCCGAGGGTGCCGAGGCGTCGCTCGAAGTCGTCGTCGCCCGAGCGGCTCACGACATCTTGGGCGGCGGAGAGTCGCGCGCCGAGGGTCGCGTTGCCGTCGGCGAAGCGGTAGCGGAGGTTGAGCCCGCCGCCGTGCGCGACGTAGTCGCCTTCGTGGCTGAAGCGGTAGTCGGCGCCGAGCGTGACGTCGTCGAGCTCGTGCGCGAGGCCGGCGTTCAGCTCGTCGCGTTGTTCGCGAATCGCGCGCGTCGCGGCGGTGCGGACGTCGATCGAGGCGCTGGTCCAGATGTCGACCGTGTAGCCCGCGCGGACGGTGGTGCGGTCGCCGAGGCGCACGCTCGCGGACACGTCCGGGGTGATGACGGTGGTGCGATCGGTGTCGTTGCGGATGAAGAGCGAGGCGCTGACGGTGTCGTCGGCGTGGACGAGCGTGGGCAGCGCAAGCGTGGGCAGCGCGAGCGTGCGCAGCGCGAGGAGCGTGAGCGGCGCTACGAGACGCCGTGGACCACGGTTGGTCGGTCGTGCGCGAGCGCGTCGGCGGCGGGCGAGGGAAACGACGAGCGTGGCGAGCAGCGCGACGAAAGGCGGGGCGCCGTCGCCGCCTGCGGCGCAGCCGAGGCTCGCGGCTTCGGGGGTCGGGGCGCCGACACGCGCGGTGGCGAAGCGCTCGGAGATCGTCGCGTCGCCGGTGGGATCGCCGCTGCGGTTTCCGATGACCCCCGCGACGTAGACGAAGGCTTCGAGGCCTTCGCTCGGCGCGGTCCAGCGCACGCGTTGGTAGCGCGCGCCGCACGCTTCGGTGAGCACGACCTCTCGCTCCCCGACCGGCCACGCGAGGGTGGCGGGGGCGTCGGCGGGGCAGCGCGCGTCGGGCTCGTCGTCCTCGATGGCGAGCGTGCCGACCGGGCGTCCGTCGGCGTCGACGATCTCGAGCGCGACCGCGCCGTTGTCGTCGGCGGGCCAGGTGATCTCGATCAGGTGCTCGGAGCCGGGCTCCCACGTGTCGGGGATGCCGGCGATCTCGAAGGGGGCTTCCCGCTCGCCGTGGCAGACCGCGCAGGTGAAGCCGTCGCCCGGGCTGCCGGTGAACCAACGGCCGCCACCACCGCCCCAGGCGCCGGTTTCGAGCCCGCTCACCGGCGCGGCGAAACGCGACGAGCTGCTGAACGCGTGGGCTGACGTGGGGAGCGACGTCGCGACGAGCGCCGTGAAGAGGACGAGACGTGTCACGGACACGAGACCTCCCCACGGGCCCATTGGGCGATGCGTTGCCAACCGGGGTCGTCGGTCGAGGGGTAGACGTCGCGGCCGAGTCGATCGACGCCGCGATGGGCGGCGCCACCAGCGGAAGCTTCGAGCGGCTTGCGAAGCAGGAGCGAGTCTTCGGGCGTGCCGGCGCCGCCGTAGCTTCCGAGCATCGAGAGCGCACGCTCGTAGCTGCGGTCGAGCTCGGCGCGGGTCGGCGCCGCGAGGATGCCGGTCGACTCGTCGAGGCGTGCGCGACCGGGGGCCCAGACCTGGAAGAAACGTTGGTCGTTGCCGTGGCAGGTCGGGAAGCCGCAGTCGCGTGCGAGCTGCGGGTAGACCTCGGCTTCGAAGCCACATGCGTCGAGCTCCGACGGGATGGCTTCGCCGACCTCGGCGGCACAACCCATGAGCGTGAGCCACGCGACCCACGCGAGGCACGACGTCAGTTGCACCCGCACCCACCGCCTCCTGCGCCGAGCCCGCCGCTCGCGCCCTCGCGAACCTCGGTGGCGTGTGACTCGGCGCGTCCGAGCGCTTCGTCACGGTCGAGCTCCATGTCGGCGCGGGAGAGCGTCTCGCGCTCGTAGGGCGCGACCGTCGCGCAGCCGAAGAGGCCCACGAGCGCGAGGCCGACGAGCCCCACCCGAAGGCTCCTGGCGACCCCAGACCCCACGATCGCGAGGACCCCGCACCCCGTTGGGTGGGAATAGGGGGTCTTCTGTCCCCGGTGTCGGATCGAGCAATTACGGGTGGTTACGTCGCGCGAGGCCATGGTTCGACCTTTGCACAGCAGCAAACGCACCAGACGATGCGTGCCCTGACCCCCCTCCTCCTGTTGACCCTCGGAGCCTGCGATGCGGCGACCGTGCAGATGCGCGTCGACCCCTTCGCGGACGCCGGGATGCCGATGGCCGATGGTGCGGTGACCGAGGATGCCGGCCCCGTCGACCCCGAGACCGTCTTCGAGTCGGTGGTCGCGCCGCTGCTCGAGAACCGGTGCGCTGCCTGCCACGACGCCGATCGTACCGGTCCTGCGTTCCTCGCGGATCCGGTTTACGACACGCTGCTCGATTATCCGGCGCTCGTGGACCTCGACGACCCCGCGTCGAGTCGTCTGCTCACGAAGGGCGCGCACGCAGGACCCGCGTGGCCGGTCACCGAGGCCGATCAGGTGCGGGGTTGGATCGAGATGGAGGCCGCCGGTGACCCGACGGATCCGACCGACCCGACGGCGCCCGTCGAGGACGGCGCGACCGAGCCGATGGTGGTCGTCGAAGGCCTCAACGTGGTGGAGCTCGCGGAAGCAGCGAGCACGCTGACGGGCGCGCGCATGACCTTCGTCGCGACGCGCACGCCAGCGGGCCTCTTTCTCGCGGAGCTTCGGGTCTACGCCGGCGAGGCGGGCGTGCGGCTTCGTCGTCCGGTGCTCGTGACGGTGGAAGAAGGCGTGTCGGAGCCGGATCCGGTCGATCGCTTTGCGGGCATCGAGATGCAGCTCGACGCGTACGAGAGCGGTCTGCTCGGCACCGGCAGCGTCTCGCTCGTCGCGTTCCCGGACGAGGCGCAGCTCGCGTTCGTCTTCGACCGCATCGGCCCGAACGCGGACCCGACGGATCCGACCGACCCGACGGATCCCACCGACCCGACGGATCCGACGCCCGCCGACGGATGCCGTTCGGTGGCGGCCTTCACCGCGGAAGCGCAGCCGCAGCTCTCGGCCTTCTGCGCGAGCTGCCACGCGGGCGGCAACATGACCGCGACGTCGGCGCTCGACATGACGGGCGTGCGCGACAGCGGCAACGCGACCGCGCAGGCCGGTGCGTGTGGGCAGCTGCTCGGCGCCATCGACCCCGCGAACCCGAGCGAGAGCTCGGTGTGGCGCGCGCCGGACCGTGGCTCCGACCTGACCGGCCACGACTTCAAGTTCCCCACGAGCGGGCAGCTCGACGACTTCCGCGGTGCGCTCGGCCGCTGGCTCGCGATGGAGGAGTGAGAGACATGAAGACGCGATTCATGGTCCTCGGATCGATGGTGCTCGGATCCACGGCGCTCGTGGGTTGCCAGGGCGCCGCGATGTCGAGCCCCGGCGGCGGGACTCCGAGCGACGTGCCCACCGTGGACGCGGTGATCACGGCACCGGCGCTCGAGCTCTCGACGACGATCGACGGGGAGCCGGCGCCAACGGATCCGGACTACGTGCCGACGCCGGACGAGGGCGAGCTCTCCGATCGCTGGCGGGACGAGCTGGAGCGCCGTGAGGTCGACTACCAGAGCGCGCTTCGGGTCGCGTCGATGCGACTGCGTGGCGATCTGCCGACGCTGCTCGAGATTCGTTTCCTCGAAGCCGCGCCCGATCAGCGCGCGGCCTACGAGGCGATGATCGACGACTTCCTCGACGACCCGCGCTTCGTGCAGCAGCTGCGTCTCTTCTGGCGCGACACGATGAAGATGGGAGGCGGCAACCTCGACACCGCCCCGAACTTCGCGGCCCAGCTCGTCGTCGAGAACCGCCCCATCACCGAGCTCTTCACGGCGACCGACGGCAACTGCCCGACCTTCGCGGACGGCGCCTTCTCGAGCGCGGATTGCAACAGTGGCGCGCCTTCGCAGGCCGGCGTGCTCACCGACCCCGCGGTGATGCGGCACTTCTTCTCCAACCTCGCGTTCCGCCGCGTACGTTGGATTCAGGAGACCTTCGCGTGCCACGCGTTCCCGGCCGAGGTCGGCGAGTCGACGGATGTCGGCGGCGTCTCGCCCTACACCGCGCCGTGGGATTTCGAGAGCATCAGCGGCTCGCGCACCACGGGTCGCGTCGACTTCCACGACACCTCGTCGGTCATCTGCGCGAACTGCCACGCGACGATGAACCACGTGGCGCCGCTCGTCGCGAACTTCGACGAGGACGGCATGTGGGACGACGGCGTGTCGGTGCCGACGCCGCTCGAAGGGGCGCCGATGGCGGAGCGCACGGATTGGCTTCCGGAGGGCGAAGGCACGGCGTGGCGCTTCGGCGTTCCGGCGAACGACCTGCCGGCGCTCGGCGCGGCGATGGCGGCGGACCCGAGCGTCCACAGCTGCATCGCGGCGCGAGTCCACAACTGGGCGATGGGTCACGGCGACGTCGTCGACCAGCTCGCCATCGTGCCGCGCGCCGTCACCGAGCGTCTGTCGGCCACCCTCCGTGCGAGCGGCTTCGAGCTGCGCGCCGTCATCTACGACGCCTACACCAGCGACGACTTCGTGAGGTTCTGAGCCATGCGACGCCTTCCCCTCGAACAGCTTCTCGCCCTCGTCGCTTCGATCGCCGTCGTCGGCTGCACCGGACCGGGTGCCTACGACCCGATGGACCCGACGGAAGATCCGACCGAGCCGATGCCCTACGAGCCGCCGAGCGAGGACGACTTCGTCCCGACGCCGACGACCGCGGGCGACGAAGAGTCGACCTTCTCGCACCCCGCGGGCCTCGGGCCGACGGTGACCTCGCCTCGCGAGGCCCTCGAGCGGATGCAGGAGCAAGGGCCGCCGGCGTTCGCGTCGCGCGTGCACTCCTGCCGCAAGGTTCGTTTTCGCACCATCGGTCGGGTGCTCGCGTCGCGTGGCGTGAACCTCGACGCGGACGGTGAACTCTCCGCGGGTCGCATGTACCGCAGCAGCGATCAGTCGCTCGGCGCGCCGAACTACGGAGCGCGTATCCCCGAGACGACGTCGTTGACGGTCGCGAGCGCGTCGCGTCTCTTCGACATCCTCGTGCAGGCGGCGCCGGAGATCATCGCGAACCTGCCGTCGCGCGAGGAATGCATGATCGGGGAGCGCGGCGCGGCGCTCTTCGACGAAGACGGAAGCTGCAACGCGGACGGCCTGACGTGCCTGCTCGGCGTGCCCGCGACCGTGGCCCACGTGGGCCTCTGCGACGACACCGTCGCTCGTGCCGACAACCTGGAAGAGGGTCAACGCCTCGCCGTCGCCACCCTGCTCGCCGCCGAGCTCACCTGCGAGTGAAGGAAACGACCATGACCGAGAACAAGAAGGATCGTGCTCATCGTCTCGGCCGCCGCGCATTGGTGCAGTGGACGCTCGCCAGCGGCGCCGCCCTCGGGCTCCCGCGTTGGAAGATCTTCGAGGTGCTCGAGGGAAGCGCGGGCCGCGCCTACGCCGACGACGCGTCGTGTGCGCCGTGCAACCGCAGCGTGCACATCGTGGCGGGCACGGGCGGGCTCGCGTGGTTCAACCTGCTCTGGCCCCACAACGACGTGGCCGCGGCGCGCAACGACGGCTTCTCGTGGCATGCGATCGGCGAAGAACGCATGGCGACCGGCACGCATCGTCCGCTGACGATGGGGCCGGAGACGCCGTGGCAGGACCTGCCGGGTGCGCGCCAGGTGACCGCGATGCTCTGCGGCACCAACGAGACGCACACGCGCACGCCGGACAGCACGGTGAGCGTCGCGATGAACACCGACCTCTTCGCGGCGTGTGCGGCGGTGCAGACCGCGAGCCCGACGCTGACCCCGGTCATCGGCGTGGGCGACATTCCCTACCGCAACGCGCCGGGTGCGCCGCGCATCGCGCGCGTCGGCAACGCGGACGACATCGTGTCGCTCTTCAACAGCGCGGCGTCGCGAGCGGGCGGCTTGCTCGCGCGCTCGGGCAACCCCGAGCTCTTCCAGGCCCAGTACAGCGCGTGGCTCTCGCTTCGCCGCGCGTCGCGATCGCCCGCGTACCGCAGCGGCATGGCGGCGGGCACCACCTCGTCGCGCCTGCTCGGCACGAACCTCGCCGACGCGCTTCGCGTGACGGATGCGGACCTCGCGCACTACGGCGTGAACGGCACCTCGCGAAACCAGAACATGGCGATCGCGCGCACGCTCATCGTCACCGCGAAGGCCTTCAAGCTCGGGCTGACCAACAGCGTGATCTTGCCGGCGTTCAACGACGACCCGCACGGCGCGTTCAACAACATGGGCAGCCTGCGTCGCACCGCGATGGAGCTCGGGCAGAGCCTCCAGGCGTTCTACGAGGACCTCGCTGCGACGCAGGACCCGACGTGCAGCGGCTCGCTCGCCGACAACACCGTGATCTCGATCCACGGCGACACGCCGAAGAACCCGCTGCAGCGGAACAACTGGCCCGACGGCACGCCCGGCAACTCGAACTGGATCTACGTGCTCGGCGCGGGTCTGCTGAAGACCGGCTGGTTCGGTGGGATCATGCGCGACGGAAGCGTGCGTGGTTGGGATCCGACGAGCGGTGAGGATCGCGGCGATCGCAACAGCGCGAGCACGGCGAGCGCGGCGGCGGCGGCGGTCTTGTACTCGGTCACGAAGGGCGACCTTCGTCGTGTGCAGGACTTCTACCGCGGCGCGGCGCTCTCGGGCGTGATCACGAACCCGACGATCTGACGATCTCGCGCGCCTTTCCCCGGCTCGGTGGGCGCGCAGGCTCTGGTGACGTGGAAGGCGAAGCGGCGTCCGTGAGGGCGCCGCTTCGTCTTTTCGATGGGCTTCATCGGGCGAAGCGGTCGAACTCGTCGAGAGGACGAAGGACCGACGGGGCCATGGAGGTGCGCGCCGGGGGGCTCGTTTCCGGCGTGGGCTCGCTGGGCGCCGATGGGCGTGCGCGTGTGGTCGTGCGTCGCTTCGTCGGTCGTGGCTCTTCGACCACGTCGGGCGGGGGCGCGGTCGGCTCGGTCTCGGCCGGCCCCGGGAGCGCCGCGGGTTCCTCGATCGTCATCGGCTCGGGCGTGGGTGCGGCTTCGACCGGCGTGGACGACACGGGCTCCGCGTCTCGCTCGGGCCAGAGCGCGAAGCCCGCGAGCAGACCGACCGCGATGGCGGCGATCGCCACGGCGAGGCGTCGTCGACTTCGGGCCGCGCTTCGCCGTGGGCGGGCGGTGACGGTGACCTCGGCACCGACCGTGGGGAGCACGTGCGCGACCCGACCCGACGCGTCGCGCCGACCGACGGGGCGGGCCAAGGCGTCGCGAAGCGATTCGCGAAGGTCCGTGAGCTCGGCGAACGCGTGGTCCTCGATGAAGTGGGCGAGCGAGCGTTCGCCGGAGCGGGCGATCGGCAACCCTTCGAGCGCGGCCGCGAACGCGAGGCAGGTCTGCGGTCGATCGTCGGGGAAGTGCGAGAGCGCGCGATTCACGAGGGCTTCGAGCTCGGGTGGCACGTCGGGGCGAAGCTCGCGAAGGCTTGGTACGTGTCCTTCGAGGATCGCGCGAATCGTCGCGGCGGGAGTCTCGCGTTTGAAGAGGCGCCGACCGGCGAGCAGCTCGAACGCGACGATGCCGAGGGCGAAGACGTCGACGCGACGATCGAGCTCGAGCTCGCCGTCGAGCTGTTCGGGCGCCATGTACGCCGTCTTGCCTTTGACCTGGCCCGAGACCGTGAGGTCGTGGGCGTGCAACGCCTTCGCGATGCCGAAGTCGGTCAGGAGGCAGCGTCCTCGCTCGCTCACGAGGATGTTCTGCGGGCTGACGTCTCGGTGCACGATGCCGAGCGGTTCGCCTCGTTCGTCGCACGTCTCGTGCGCGTGATGCAGACCGGTCGCGGCTTGAATCAGGATTTCGAGTGCTTCGGGGATCGGCACCGAACGATCGCCCATGCCGCGCAAGAGCCGCGCGATCGAGACGCCCTCGATGAGCTCCATCGCGAGAAAGAGCGATCCGTCGTCGGCGCGACCGAGCTCGAGGGTGGGCACCACGTTGGGCGAGCGGACGAGCGAGGCCACGCGCGCTTCGTGGAGGAACATCTTCTCGAAGAGCGCTCCGTCCTGCAGGTTCGGGAGCATGCGCTTGACGGCGACGGGCCGCGCGAAGCCTTCGTCGCCGACGAGGCGTGCGACGTAGACTTCCGCCATCCCGCCGGATGCGAGTGGGAAGAGCAGCTCGTAGCGACCGAGGTAGGTCGGCGTGCGCGAGAGTGCGGTTTCGGTGGACGTCACGTCAGAGCTCGCAGAGGTGTCGCTCGACGCCATCGTCGTCTTCGCAATAAGAAGTGCCTGCCGCACCGGGGCCGTCGACGCACGCGGCGACCGAACAACGCGAGACCGGGCACGCGTGGGTGCGCGGCGCTGGACTCGCGCAGGGCTCACATCCCGTGCAATGCGCGGCGTCGTCGGTGACATCCAACGCGAGGCGTAGATGGCTCGCGTGTGCGTCGTGGCGTGCGAGGAAGAAGGGGCGCTCGACGGTGAGTCGGTACTCGACCTGCGGATCGGCGCGCTCGCTGGTGCCGGCGGTCGGTAGGTGGGTGCAATCGGCGGTGAGGCAGCGGCGCACGCGGAGCAAGAGGTCCTGGTCGGGGTGTTCCGTCACCGCGCTGAGCGTGTAGCGGGTGGTGCCGGGATCGAGGGCGACCACGTCGAGGTCGTAGCCTTGCCACGTCTCGTCGAAGTCGAGGGTTGCGGGACCGGCTTGAACGGCGAGGTAGCCCGCCTCGTCGCCGGCGCGCACTTCGAGCTCGACCTCGAGCACGGCGGCGTGGTTGCAACCGAACGACACGAAGACGAGCCACGACCAAGGTCTCAAGGGAGCCTCACGCGGTTGTTGGTGGCGGGCTCGAGCTGCGCGTTGCGTTGGGCCACGACGCCGCCTGTGATGCCTCCGGCGAGGAGCACGAGGCCCACGCTCAGGCCGATCCACAAGCCGCGATGGCGGGGGCGCACTTCGACACGAACCTCACGTTCGAGCACCTCGGGGGTCTCGGCGAGCGGGACGACTTGCATCGAGGCCTGGGCACCTGGCTCGAGGGGACCTTCCCAGCGTGCGGTGCGAAAGCCTGCGCGGCGTACCTCGACGACGTGGGTGCCGGGGTCGAGCTCGATGCGCAGCTCCGGTCCGCGGGCGGCCGTGAAACGCACCCGGCCGTCCACGCGTACTTCGTGCTCGGACGTGGCCGGCAAGCCGCGGACCACGACGGTCGCGACCGCCGCGGCGACCTCACGGCGAAAGGTCTCGGAGTCGACCTCGCTCGCGTAGTCGGGGTGAAGCCGCGCGAGCTCCTCGAAGGTGTCGCGCGCTTCGACGTAGCGCCCGAGCGCGCGAAGCGAGACACCGACGTTCAAGAGGGCGGGCGGGATTCGGGAGAAACGATATGCCTCGCGAAACCCGTCGAGCGCGTCCACCCAACGTGCCTCTTCGGCGGCTCGGGTCGCGGTCGTGTAGGCCACCCGTGCGCGCTCGACGTCGCGCTCCTGGGCGCGAGCGGGAACGGCCAGCAGCACCGAGGCAACCCCGACGAGAACGGCTGCGCGCATGCCGAACCATGATAGCGGGTGGCGTGGCAGTGTCACTGCAAACGTCCGTCATATCCGGACGGCGAGAAGCCTCGAATTGGGACATGCTGCGACCACCTTGTTTCGGGCCGTCGCTTTGCTGTGTCTGCTCGGCCTCTCGGCTTGCTCGAGTCGTGACCGGGAGCTGCGTGTGGACGTGCGGACGAACTTCGTCCCAGGGCTCGAGTTCGATCGCGTCGAGGTGGTCTTCGAAGACGCGACTCGCTTCGACGTGAGCGCGGAGGTCGCGACCGACTGGTTCGAGGGCGTGCGTGTGTTGCGCCGCGACCGGGTTCCGCCGCGCTCGCGCTTTTCGGTGCGGCTTCTGCTCGGCGACGAGGTGGTGATCGAACGCCGCGTGCAGGCGCGGGTGCGCCGAAGCGCGATCGTGACCGTGCTGCTCACACGCGATTGCGCGGGGGTCGTGTGCCCGGCGGCCGGGGACTCGCCCGAGGCGATCGCTTGTCTCGGCGGCGTCTGTGTCGTCGAGGGGTGTCTGACCGGCGCCGAGCCGGAGTGTCCCGCGCCGCGCTGCGTGGAGGACCTCGAATGTTCGGCCACGGCGGCGTGCGCCGATCCCGTGTGTTTCGGTGGCGGGTGTGGCGAGGCCCCGTCGGCGCGTTGCGGTCCTTCGGCGGTGTGCGACCTGGGCAGCGGAAGCTGCGTCCCGACGACGACGAGCGACGCTGGCGTCCTCGACGGCGGCGGGCCCTGCGCGCTCTGCGACGTGAACGCGCGCTGCCTGAGCGAGCTCTGCGAGTGCAACCCGGGGTTCGTCGGCGACGGAACGAGCTGCACCGCGCGGCCTCCGATCTCGCAGCCCGATGGCTATTTGAAGGCCCACGTGCCGGGGCCGGACGATCGTTTCGGAACCGCGGTGGCGCTCAACGGCGACGGCTCGGTCTTGGCGGTCGGCGCGCCGCAAGAAGACGGCTCCGGCCGCGGGATCGACCCCGCGGTGGACGAAGCGGCGATGGACGCGGGCGCGGTCTACCTCTACCGGCGGGTCGGCGACGCGTGGGTCTTCGAGGCGTACGTGAAGGCGCCGAACGCGGGCGCGGGCGACCGCTTCGGAAGCGCCGTGGCGCTCGACGCGAGCGGCGACGTGCTGGTCGTCGGTGCCCCACAAGAAGACGGGACCGGCGTCCGGGTCGATCCGGCGTTCGACGACGGCGGCAGCGACACCGGGGCGGTCTACGTCTACCGGCGTTCGGGCGGCGCGTGGGCGTTCGAGAGCTACCTCAAGGCGAGCAACCCCGGCGACGCCGACAACTTCGGCTGGTCGCTCTCGCTTTCCGCGGATGGCAACGTCGTCGCCACCGGGGCGTTCGGCGAGTCCGGCTCGGGACGTGGGGTGAACCCCGCCTCGGACGAAAGCGCTGCGGCGAGCGGCGCGGTGTACGTCTTTCGCCGAGACGTCGCTTGGTCGTTCGAGGCGTACCTGAAGCCACGCGACACGGCGGCTTTCCAAGAGTTCGGTTGGGCGGTCGCGCTCGACGCGACGGGTGACGTGCTCGTGGCGGGGGCGCCGGGCGAGGATGGCAACGGTACGACGATCGACGCGCCCTACGCCGAAGGCGCGCCGTTCAGTGGCGCGGTCTATCTCTTCCGGCGCGTCGGCGGGACGTGGACCTACGAGACGTACTTCAAGGCCGCGAACGCGACGGCCAACGATCTCTACGGGCAGGCCGTCGCGCTCGGGGCAGGCGGGGACGTGCTCTTCGTCGGAGCGGTCGACGAGGATGGCAGCGGGACGGGGCTGAACCCGCCCGACGACGACGCGTTGGTCGGCAGCGGCGCGGCGTACATCTACCAACGTGTCGGTGGGGCGTGGTCGCAGCTCTTCTACATCAAGGCCGCGAATCCTCGTTCGACGGGCGGCGACGCGTTCGGTGCGGTCCTGAGCGCCAGCGCCGACGGCGCTTCGCTCCTCGTGGGCGCCCGCAACGAGGACGGCTCCGGGATGGGCGTGAGTCCCGCCGCAGACGAGGCGGCGATGGACGCGGGAGCGAGCTACCTCCTGCGTCAGGTCGACGGTCTCTGGCGTGCTGGCGAGGTCAGCTTGAAAGCCTCCAACACCGGCGGCGGCGACGCGTTCGGGTGGTCGGTGGCGACCAGCCGCGACGGGACGCTGGTGGCGGTCGGAGCGACGCTCGAAGACGGGGGCGGAAGCGGGGTCGGGCCCCCTTCGGACGAGGCGGCCATGGATGCGGGCGCCGTGTACGTCTTCCGGTAGCCGGAGCCGCGTCTTTTTTTCCGAACCGAGGTCGTTTTCGTCAACAGCCCGGCCCGTCGCGACCACCTGGGAACGAGGAGTCGAGATCGATGACGCGTTCCCTCTTTCCCGTGCTGGCTTCCGCGATCTTCTTCGTCGGTTGCACGGACCCCACCGAGCCCCCGGGGGGCAACCCGTCGGACGGGGGTACGTCGTCACCGTGGACCTCGCCCGACGCGGACCTCACGCCGTGCCTGGAAGACCCGTCACGACAGGTGCCGGCGTCGTTCTCGGCGTGCGCGGGATGCCACGACGCCTTCGGTCGGCCGCGGGAAACGGGACCGAACCTCTTCGAGCACGCGGACGACTACGAGGCGTTCTCGCGCGCGGTGCGCACCGGGCCGGACGAGATGCCGGCGTTCTCGGAGGAGGAGCTCTCGGTCGGTGAGCTCGGCGCGATCTTCGACTACTTCGCCGCTGGGCCGCCGCGCCTTCGCGAGGATTGTGGCGTCGAGGTCGATGGCTCGATGCCGCCGATCGGTGGTCCCACCTGCCCGCCGAGCTTCGAGCCGCTCGCGCCGACCTTCGCCCCGAGCGAGGTGCGTCCGATCGTCACGCGGCGTGACGACGGCGTGATCGTGACGCGCGTCGCCGGCCGCGTCCGCAACCGTCACGAGCTCGAGGGCACCTTCAACACCTTCGGGCCGCTCTACTTCGAAAACCGTTGGTTCGAGCTGGTCTTCGAGGACCACGTCGGGGCGGGCGAAGACCGCATCGAGGTGACGTGGCGCCCGGTGGCGATGCCGTCGACCTTCGGCCCGAAGACGAACGTTCGGTACTGGAAGATCAACGGCAACGGCAACGTCTTCTACCGCAACACGGATCTCACGTCGGTGGGGCCGCGCGAGCAGGTGCACACGGTGCGCGGCAACGCGCGGGAAGAGCGCGAGATGCGCGTCGGTGACGTGCTCGAGATCGAGTTCGGCATCTTCTTCGCAGGTCAGGACGGCCGAGACCCGGCGCCGATCGAGGGCCGCACCTCGTACTACTCCGACACCTTTCGCTACCAGGTCGGCGTTGGTGGGCTCACGTCGGAGAACACGGATCCGAGCGGGCAGCTCGGTCCGTCCGAGGACGCGCGTCTCGTCGGCGACCTGACGATTCCGTGGCTCTACGAGGATCGCGAGCACGCCCTCGGACAGCTCGCGTTGCACGCGCAGCCGGAGCACGTCTCGACCTGGCTCGAAGGCCGTCGCCTCTTCCGCACGGACTTCGGCAACGGCGAGCACTCGGAGCCGGGCAACCCGGTGCTCTCGAGCGCGAGCGGTCTGCTCGGACCGCACTTCAACACCAACAACTGTGTCTCGTGCCACCAGAACGATGCGCGCAGCGTGCTGCCGGCGCCGGGCGAGGTGCTGCGCACGGTGGCGGTGAAGTCGTACGGCGGGGACTACGGCTCGCAGCTTCAGCCGACCGAGGCCGAGGTGCGGCTCGAGCGCTTCGACGAGGAGCGCGTGATGCTCGCCGACGGTACCGAGGTCACGTTGCGGCGCCCGGTGCTCGCGGTGCCCGACCTCGGCGACACGCGGGTGTCGGTGCGGGTGGCGCGTCAGCTCGTGGGGCTCGGCTTGATCGAGGCGATTCCGGAGGAGGCGGTGCTCGCGCGCGCCGACCCGGAGGATTGCGACGGCGACGGCATCTCGGGTCGGCCGCAGATCGTGCAAGACCCACGCGACGGCGCGCGCCGCCTCGGGCGCTTCGGTTGGAAGGCGGAGAAGGTGGATGTCGCGCACCAGGTCGCAGACGCGCTGCAGGCCGACTTCGGGGTCTCGACGTCGATCTTCCCCGAGGACGGTGGTTCGTTCGAGCTCTCGGACGAAGACGTCGGACGGCTCGCGACCTACCTGCGGCTGCTCGGGCTGCCCGGCCAGCGCAACCCGAACGACGCGCAGGTGCAGGCCGGTGAGCGGGTGTTCCACGAGGTCGGTTGCGTGAACTGCCACGCGCCCTCCGCGCACACCGACGCGTCGCATCCCTTCGCGGAGCTGCGCGACCAAGAGATTCGTCCGTACTCGGACCTCTTGCTCCACGACCTCGGGCCGAACCTCGACGACGGATCGGGCACGCCCTACGCGCGGGAGTGGCGCACGCCGCCGCTCTGGGGCATCGGCATGCTCGAGACGGTGATGGCTTCGCCGACCTTCTTGCACGATGGACGTGCGCGCAGCTTGCTCGAGGCGGTGCTCTGGCACGGTGGCGAAGCGGCGGCGGTGCAGGCGCGTGTGGTGGCGCTCGGTACGGAGGAGCGCGAGGCGCTCTTGGCGTTCCTTCGTTCGCTCTGACGTCCCGAACGTCTTCGATCGATCACACCCAGACGCCTTCGAGGCTTCGCAGCGTTCGCGCCAACTCGGTGGCGACGCGGCGGGCTTCGGAGGCGCCGCGGCGTGTGGCGGGCGCGAGGAGCCAGACGGGCGGCCCTTCGTCGAGGGTGCGCTCGACCGGCAAGCCGCGCGCGAGCAGCTCGGGAATCAACGCGCGACCGAGTCCCGCGGCGACCGCGTCGCGCATCGCGAGCAACGTGTCGCAGGTGAGAGCGCCGGCGCCTTCGGGCACGTGACGCCACCACGGCATCGACGTGCGTGCGCGAAGCGACGCCGAGGGTTCGACCCACCGGTCGCGGCCGCCGCGGGCCCGAACCACGGCGAGACGTAGGCGGCCCAGGCGGCGCCCGCGCAGTGAGCCGAGCGGTTCTTGGCTCGGACGCAGCGCGAGATCGACGGTGCCGCGCTCGAGAGGGTCGACGGCGTCGGCCACGTGGAGATCGATCGTGCGGGGGGTGTCGATCTTCGCGAGGGCGCGAAGGAGCAGCGGCGCGAGGACGTCGTTGGTGGTGATCGTGAGCCGCTCCGAGCGTCCGTGGCGGGCACGTTCGATCAGCGCTTCGACCTCGGCGGCGCCTCGATGCATCGGGGCGGCACGTTCGGCGAGCGCGCGCGCGAGGTCGGTGGGGATCCAACGGGCGCCGCGCACGAAGAGCGGCGTGTCGAGCGCGCGCTCGAGAGCCTCCATGCGGCGCGCGATCGTGGTGTGCCGGAGTCCGAGCTCCCTGGCGGCCCCTTCGAGGGTGCCCGCGCGGACGAGGGCCTCGACGGTTTGAATCTGGTCCCACGCGACATGCATCGAGGAAGGGTAGACCAATGTGCGGCGGCGCACGTACGACGTGCGCGAGCGCACAGTGTGCTTCGACGCCACGCGCGGCAGGATGTGTCTTCGAAGGCGGCGTTCTCCGAAGCCGTGTCTCGGAGTGCTGCGAAGGCTGGGAGGAGTCGCGTGATGAGTCGTCGAGCGTTCGTGGCCGGGGTCGTGGGCGTGGGATGTGCCAAGGCGGTCGAGCCCGCGCGAGGGCAGGTGCGTGTGCCGACGTCGGCCGCCTTGCCGTGGCTCTCGCTTCGTGATCATTTCGTCGCGACCGTCGGCCCGACGTCGGGCACGGGACCCACGCTCGGCGCGCTTCGGGTGCTCGCCGACGCGACCTTCGCGCCCCACTCGCGTTTTCCGATTCACGGTCACGCGGAGGTCGAGATCTTGTCGATCGTGTTGGATGGCGAGCTCTCGCACCACGGCGACCAAGCGCATGGCGAGGTGCTTCGGGCCCGCAGCGCGCAGCTGATTTCGGCGCGCGACGGCATGCGCCACGCCGAGGGCAACCACCTCGATCGCGCCACGCGCATGTTGCAGATCTGGTTCGTCCCCGACTCGCGGGGTGGCGCGCCCGCGTATTTTCGGCGCGACTTCTCGGCGCGTGGACGACATCGCGTCGCCGGGGACGAGGGTATGCCGCTCCGGTGCGCGGCGGACGTGTGGTGGGTCGATCTCGAAGCGGGTGAGTCGACCTCGTTCACACCGACGGGCGGTCGACGTGGCTACGTGCTCGCGATGGATCTCGCGCTTCGGACCTCGCTCGGCGACGTGGCGCGTGGCGAAGGCGTCGTGGTCGAGCGCGGCACGTTGGAGGTTCGGGCGGAGGAGCGCGGAAGCGTGCTCTGGATCGACACGGTCTGAGCGCACCCCTCTCGCGCGGCCCGCCCTCGCGCGCCGGGCGAACGACACGGCAGGACGAGGCGGGTATCTTCGCGCCATGGACGACGCGCTGGTCTTCGCGCTCGGCGTGATGTGCCTCGTGACCGTGGGGATCGCGCTCGGCTTGGGCGTGCTGTTCGCGGTCGCACGCCGTGGGGTGCTCGCGCGTCAGCAAGAGCTCGAGTCGCTGGCGCGGGCTTGGGGGATGCGGCCCGAGCTGCGGCGTCCGCCCGAGCAGATGAGCCCGGTGGCGGGGGCGTTGATGCGTGGCGCGCTCTTGATCGGTGGCGGGCGGCGTTGGGTCGGGACGCACGAGGGGCGGGAGATCGAGCTCGTGCTTCGAGGCGAGGTCGGCAGCGTCTCGCATCAGCATGCGATGGCGGCGAGGACGCGGTCGCCGGTGCGTTTCGACTACGTCCACCTGCGGGTGGCGCGGCGACGAGCGACGGGATTCGCCTTCGCTTCGCGGGGAAAGCAGGCCCACGAGGTCGTCGCGGCGCTCGGGCCTCCATCGTACGAGGACACGCAGGGGTTGCTCTGGGCGGCGGACGTGGCGAGCGCGCGGGCGCTCGTTGCGCGTTGGCCGTCGAGCCCCTTCGCGGTCTTCGTCGACGACGCGTGGGTGGTCGTCGAGCAAGAAGGCGTCGCGCTCGACGTGGCGAGGTTGGACGCGATGCGGTCGTACGTGATGCAGGTCGCGCACTCGCTCGACGGATGAGCGCGATCGCGGAACGCGGCGATGTCGCGGCTACGGGCTTTCGGTGACGCGCTCGCGCAGCGCGCGCATCGGCTCGTGGCGCAGGATGCGCGCGTGGACCCGTTTCCAATCCGCGAACTCGGTGCGGAAGAGCGCGTCCATGTAGCCCGAGCCGAAGCCGTAGTGCCCGTCGAAGCGCGCGTGGTGCAACGAGTGGTACACGACGGGGTTGCCCGCGTAGTGCATGCGTACGAGGACCGGCGGCATGAGCTCCGCGTTCGCGTGCCCGACGACGTTTCCGTAGAAGTGCATCGCGAAGAACGCGAGCAGACCCCACGCGCCGAGCCAGCCGAAGTGCGAGAGCGCGAGCGCCGGGCCCACCAGACCGACGATCCAACCGACCGCTTCGAAGGGGCTCATCGAGAGGCCGGTCCACGGTGTGGTCACCAGCGATTCGTGGTGCCAGCGGTGCATCCAGAAGAGCGCCTTGGAGTGCATCGCGCGGTGGAAGAACCAGTAGTAGACCGTGAAGCCGACCCAGCAGACGGCGAAGGTCACGAGCTCGCGCGCGACGCCTTCCGAGAAGCGGAGCCACCCGAAGTGCAGCGTCGCGGTGAAGGTGGGAATCCAGAGCGCGAGGAAGAGCGCCGTGCCGAGTCGCTCGCGGTTCGACTGCCCGCGCTTGAGCGGCACGTCGAAGATCGTCAGCCCCTTCGTTTGGTAGCGCCGCTCCATCACGACGCCGACCGCGAGGGAGAACCCGGTCCATCCGACGAAGAACGCCGCCACGATTCCGAGGAGCGCCCACCCCGACGCCTCGTGAAGAAAACGCGCCATCACCACCTCGGGCGCGAGCCTAGTGGCAGGTGGTCCGGGTGACGAGACCAGCGCCGCTTCGAAGTCGGTGAAGCGTCACCCTGGGGCGAAGCTCGCGTTGGCCGAAGGGCGTTCGCCGGAGGCGGCTCGAACTCGCTCGCCTCGTGGGGCCCTTTCCGTCATGGTCTCGGGGATGCGGGCTCGCGCGCTCTTCGTCGGCGCCTTCGTCGTTTTGACGGGCTGCGACGACGTCTACGACCTCGGGTCGAGTCCCGACGGTGCGGTGGACGCGGGGGTCGACGGCGGGGTCGACGTAGGCTGCGTGGAGGGCTGTGGGCACTTCGTCGCGCCGCTCGCGTCGAACGGCGCGAGCGCACTCGAGCCGCTCGACGTGCTCGTGCTCGCGGGCGAGGACGCGACGGATTCGAGCTGGCCCGCGCGGGTGGGCTCGGCGCTTTCGGGGGCCTCGGTGGAGCGAGCCGTGCTCGGACCTTTCACGGACGCGACGCGTGGCAACCGCGGTCGTTGGACCGGCGCCGTGGCGGCGGCTTCCACGCTCGAGCTGGTCTTCGCCGCGCCGCTCGACGGGGACGCGCGGCTCGTCGAGAGCGGGGTGCGTGTCGCGGTCGTGGCGGGGGAGCTCGTGCTCGACGGAGCGGTCGTCGCCACGCTCGACGGGGGCGCTTGGTACCACGTGGTGGTCGTCTCGAACGGCGCGACGGCGCGCGTCACCGTCAACGGCGCGTCGTCTTCGATGGCGGGGTTCACGCTCGGCGGCACGCTCGAGGTCGGCGACGACGACGTCGCGTTGGCGTGGTTGGCGATCGGCGACGCGGCGCTCGACGATGCCGCGGTTCGCGATCGTTTCGCGCGTCTGACGGGCGTTCGTGCGGCCGAGTCGGGCGGCGATCCGGTGCCCGTCGCGATGGAGCGGGGAAGCTCGGCGTTCACGGATCTCGTGCAGGGTGGGGCGCGACGCCTGCATCGGGTGGGCGCGCATTGGCCGCGGCTCGCGTGTCGGCCGGACGCCCCCGCCGAGAGTCTCGTGGGCGCCACGGTCTGCGGCTATTTCGCGGAGGGCGCGACCACGATCGTGTCGCCCTCGATCGACACGTGGGCGCGAACGAACGTGTCGGTCGCGGCGGGGCAGAGTCCATCCACCGCGGTGCCGGGATTCGCCGTGGTCTCCGAAGGCGTCGGCGTTCACGAGCTGCGGCTCGCGTTCGGCGCGGAGGAAGAGCGTGTGCTCTCGTTCTTCGCGCGTTCGGTCGACGGAGGCGCGTTGGAGCTGGACCTCGGTTCGGCGCGCGCGCGTTTCGCGCTCGACGGGAGCACACCGACGATCGAAGGCACGCTCGAAGCGCACGACGAGGACTGGGGCGAGGGGTGGCGTCGCGTGTGGCTCGCGGCAGACGCGACCGGGCTCGGCGACGTGACACTGCGGCTCGTGCGTGCCGGCGCGACGGACTTCGCGTTCGACGGTGCGCTTCTACACGTCGCGGGGGTGCAGCTCGAGTCGAACCGGCGTGACCCCACCTCGATCGGGCCGCGAGCTGCCGACGTGTTGGCGTATGCGACGGTCGGCAACGTGCCTTCGGTGCCCGCGGGGAGGCTCGAAGCCTCGGTGCTCGTCGCGGGCTGGCCGCGTCTTCACGACGGAACAGTCGTGCACTTCGCGCGCGCCGATCAGGTCGTGAACCTCTACTACAGCGTCACGGCGCAGGTGACCTTCGCCGCGACCGGGGACGGGTTCGTGTGGAACCTGCCGAGCGAACCGATTCGCGACGGACGCCGGATTCCCGTCGTCGCGACGTGGGCCTCGGAGGGGCTCTCGCTCGACGTGCGCGGCGTGAGCGACACGCGGACCGCGGTGGGTGGCGTCGAGGCGGCGGCGCTCTTCGATCGTTTCTTCGTCGGGGTCGGCGGCCCCTCGGGCGAGCTCGTCGGTTTGGTGTCCGACGTATCGATTCGCTGAAAGCGCCCAACACCGGATCGTCGCCGGTTGCATGTCGGATTGCCTTCTTCTTTCGGAGGTTTGCGTTTTCGTGACGCTCCGCCGGAGCCGATGGGCGATGCGCGGCCGAGATCCGTGGACCTCTCGTGTCCATCGGGCAAGTGTTGGAATTGGTTGGGTTGTTCGTGGGACTGGTCCACGGCGTACCAGCAACTCCGGGCACTTCGTGCGCACGTGAAATGCGTCCTGACGCAACGTCGGGACGG
>JACKEH010000026.1 GCA_020633125.1 Sandaracinus sp.
CGCTACCTCGTGACACTCCTCGACCGCGCCGTGGCGGAGAAGTGGTCGTCGTCGGAGGTCGATCCGTGGACCAAGCTCCTGGCGCAGATTCGTGGCTCCGAAGCGGCCCGCGCGATCGCGCAGTGGGTCGGCGAGAAGAGCGTCGCGAAGGTGGCGAACGAGTACTTTCGAAAACACCCCGACCTCGCGGCCGACGCGCTGACTCCGGTCGCGAAGACGAAGGGCAAGGCGGGCCCGATCGCACGCGCGATGCTCGATTCGATCGCCCGTGAAGCGGCGCTCGATCCGGCAAAGGACTCCGCGCCCCGCACCGAGAAGACGCGCGCGAAGCCCACGGCGCCCTCGACGGACACCGCGCTTCCGAAGGTGCTCGTGGATCCGCCGTGGCTCTCCAAAGCACCGCGCGCGCGGCCTCGGCTCGCGCTCGCGCTTCTCGTCGACGAGGAGCGCTTCACGCCGGCGAAAGAGCTGGTGTACCGAGAACCGGCGTGGGAACGCACGCCCGAGCACGACGCGAAGATCCTCGCGGGGCGCGCGCCGGACGAGGTCGTCGACCACGAGCTCTTCGGGCTCACCGATGCCTGCGCGCTCGACGTGCTCGCCAAGCGCCGTCGACCCGTGAACGCGTACTCCATGGAGCGCCTCGCCGCGTGGCTCCGAGACGCGGCGGTGCCGTACGTCATCGCGGCGATCGCCGCCGACCCCGAGCACTCGGCGTACGCGATTCGACGCGCGGCCTCTTCACGGCTCGCGTTGCCCGCCGCGCGCATGGCCGCGCGTCGTTCCGGCAGCGCGCGCATGGCGTTTCGTGCCTGGCTCGCGGAGCACCCCGAGGACGCGGCGCTCGGCCTGGTGCCCGCCGCGCTGGGTGACGACGACCTCGACGCCGACGTCGCCGCGCAGGCGCTCCGAACCTCGGTGAAGGCGGGCCATCGCGCGCTCGTGACCAAGGCCGCGGCGCGCTACGGGGAGGTCGCTTCCGAAGCGATCGAACGCGTGCTCGACGCGAGCCCCTACGAGCGGTTCCCGACGAAGCTCCCGCTCAAGCCGAAGTGGGCGTTGCCGGAGCGCGTGGGCACGCTCGAGACGTCGGGCGGCCCGCTCACGCCCGCGCAGGGCGAAGCCTTCGTGCGCATGCTTCAGTTCTCCGAGATCGGTGACCCCTACCCCGGTGCGATCGACACGATCACGCTCGCGACCGAGGCGTCGCGGACCCGGCTCGCACGGGCACTTCTCGACGAATACCTGCTCGCCGGATCGCCGCCCTCGCACGTGTGGGTCGTGGGCGCGATCACGCTGCTCGATCCGGCGGCGTCGATTCCACGCTTGCGCGATCAGATGCGACGTTGGGGCGCCGACGGGAAGGTCCCGCTGCTTCATGCCTCCCTCGAAGCCCTCGCGGCGATCGGCACGGACGAGGCCTTGGTCGCCGTCTACGACGCGGGCCAACGCAGTCGCTACGACGACACGCGCGACAAGGTACGGGAGATCCTGGAAGGCGTCGCCCGCGAACGCGCGATCACGTTCGAGCTGCTCGAAGACCAGCTCGTGCCGGAGCTCGGTCTCGAGGCAGGCGCGGTCACGCTCGACCTGGGCGGCCGGTCCGTGGAGGTGCGGCTCGGCGACTATTTGGAGGCGGTCCTCTTCGACGACACCGGCGCGCACCTCACGAGCTTCCCGCGCAAGACGAAACGCGACGACGCCGAGACCTACGCCGCGGCGAAAGCACGCTACGCAGCGCTCGTCGAAGCAGCCGACACCGTCGGGCGTGGTCAGATGCTTCGCTTCGAGCGTGCGATGCGCGCCGGGCGCGAGTGGACCGTGGACGCGCTACGCACGTGGGTGCTGCCGCAACCACTCGTCCAACGGCTCGCGCGGCGTCTCGTGTGGCAGGAGGTCGAGAGCGGCACGCTCTTTCGCGTCGCCGAAGACCTCTCGCTCGCGGACGAAAACGACGAAGCGCTCGCATGGCCCGCGGACGATGCGCGCGTGGTGATCGCGCACCCCGTCGACGCACCGAAGCTGTCGGCCTTCGGGTCGTGGCTCGACGACTACGCGGTCGTGCAGCCGTTCCGCCAGATCGGTCGCGAAGTGTTCGAGCTCGAAGGCGACGCGCTCGGCCTGAACCGCTTCGTGGGAGCCGAGGGACGCAAGGTGCCGTACCTCTCGGTGCTCGCGTTGACCCTGGGCATGGGGTGGAAGCCGATCGTGCCGGGTGCGCGTGGCATCGACGCGATCACGTGCGCGTGGGACGGCGTGGTCGCGCGACTCGAGATTCTCCCCGGTCTGCTCTTCGGTGGCGCCAAGGGTCGACCCGAGCAAACGCTCGGCGCGCTGACGCTCGAGGACGAGGCCGCCGAGCCCGTGAGCTTCGCGGCGCTGCACCCGCGGGTTCGAAGCGAGCTCTTGCGCGACGTGTCGACGCTCGGGTGAGCGTTCGAGGCGCGGAGGCTCCCCGAAAGGGCCGATGGACCCGCGCGCTCAAATCGGTCCCAGCGCCTTCAGCGCCTCGCGTGACACCTTCGGCGTCGTGATCGGTCGGAGCTTTTCGAGTTGCGCCAGACGCTTCATGGCGCCGGGGAGCTTCTCGTATCGCCCCACGGTCTTGACCGCGAAGCGCGTCGCGGCTTCGTCCCGCGTTTCGTCGCGACGACGTCGCGCGCTCGCCCTCGCCTCGTCGCAGCCCCGTCCACGCCGTGTCACCTCGCGCGCGCAGGTTCGCGGCATGCGATCGATGCGCGCCCTCGCCTTCGCCCTGGTGTCCGCCTGCGCGACGCCGACGAGCGTCGAGCCCAGCGAGCGTGCGTGCGAAGCGAGCACGTTTCCCGAAGGCCCCGTCGACGCACGTGCCGCGTGCGCGTTCGGGGTCGGCGACGACACGGAGACCACGCTCGGCCTGACGCGCGCCCGCGTGCTCACGCTGCCCATCGAGCACGTGATCGTGCGCGTGCAGGAGAACCGATCGTTCGATCACCTCTTCGGCACGCTCGAGCACCGGGACGTGGACGGTCTTCCGCGCGACGCCTCGAACCGCGACGCCTTCGGCACGAACGTGCCCGCGTTCCGCCTCGGCTCGACCTGCCTCGAAGCCGATCCTCCACACCAGTGGAACGACAACGTCACGCAATGGAACGGCGGCGCGATGAACGGCTTCGTGCGCGCCGCCGCGGTCGACGGCAGCGACGGGCACTACGCGATGGGCCACTACACGGCCGATCAGCTGCCCTTCTACCACTGGGTCGCGCGCACCTTCGCGATCTCGGATCGCTTCTTCTCCAGCACGCTCGGGGGCACCTGGTCGAACCGCAACGTGCTCTACACGGGAGCGCCGCAAGGCGTACGCAACACCTTCGATCGCGTGGCCTCCGACGCCCCCACGATCTTCGAAGCGCTGACCGCCGCCGACGTGAGCTGGGCGGTCTACCTGGACGGTCCAGGCCAGCCTCGCCAAGACTCGCTCGGGTGGAACCGTGACCACGTGGGCCTTCGTCCGATCGAGGCGCTCTACGCCGACCTCGCGGCGGGCACCTTGCCGCAGGTCGTCTTCGTCGACGTGACCCCCGGCCACGACGGCGACGAGCACCCGCCCTACGACGTGCAACGCGCGGAGGCGTGGAGCCGCCGCTTGTACGACGCGGTGGTCGCAAGCCCGCTCTGGCCCCGCACCGCGATGTTCTGGACCTACGACAACCACGGCGGCCTCTACGACCACGTGCCGCCGCCGCGTGCGTGTACGCCCGGACCCGGCGAGGAGGCGTTCACGGTGCTCGGCCCACGCATTCCGCTGCTGCTGATCTCCCCGTGGGCGCGCCGCCATCACGTCTCCCACGCGGTCGCGCACCACGGCAGCCTCCTGCGCTTCGTCGAGCTGCTGCACGACCTCCCCGCGTTCGGAGGTCGCGACGCGAACGCCGAGCCGCTGCTCGACCTCTTCGCCTTCGATTGCGCGCCGGACCTGCTCCTGCCACCCGAAGCCCCCGCGCCCGGCGTCGGCGGTTGTTGAGCGTCCGCGCGACCGACGCAGGCAAGCAGAAGCCCCGTGGCGAGCCCTTTGGAGGGTTCCGGTCGCCACGCGTGAACGAGAAGCGCGGACGTCGCGGCCGTCGATGGCGGCGTTCCGTCGTTCCCTCGTCCACGGACGTCTGCGATCCTCTCCGCGATGCGCTCGCTCGTTCACGTGTCGATCCTCGGCGCGCTCCTCGTCTTCGCGGCCCCCGCTTCGGCGGACTCGCGGCCGACCTCCGACGACATCTCGCTCTTCAGCGGCCGCACCGTCGGCAACGGCGACGTCGTCCTCGCGGGTGGCATCGGGTGGCCGGGTGTCTTCGCCGAAGCGCTCTTCGCGCCGACCTCTCGCTTCAACCTCTCGATTCGAGTCGACGTCGACTGGGGATCGCCGCTGATGGGCTTCTCGACCGCGCTCGGCGGGCAGCTCTCGTTGCCGATGCGCATCCACCTCTACGGCGAGGACGACATCGACCTCGCGCTCGCGCTCCGTCCCTTCGGCATGATCGGCGAAGGCGCGATGGTCGGGCAGGAAGGGGTCTTCTCCGACGACCTCGGAGGCGGCGCCGGGCTCGAAGCCGGGGTACGTGCCGGCTTTCACGTCAGCGACGCGGTCACGCTCGCGACGGGCGCGTTCTTCGAAGGCGCGTTCGTGCGCACCCGAGGCGCGGGAAGCGACGGAACGTTCTCGTTCGGCCTGCTCGGCGCGGTCGAAGCCGTGATGAGCCGTTCGACGATGCTCTTCTTCGCGGTCGGCGGCGGCTTCGGCATCGCCAGCGGCGACCTCTTCGAGCGACACGGCATCGTTCGCCTGCACCTCGGCCTCGCGTATCGCATCTGAACGCGCCACCTGCACCTCGCGTAGCGCATCGGAGCGCCCCGCCTGCCCCTTCGCCTAGCGCATCGGAGGCCTGCGCCCTCGCGTAGCGCATCGGAGCGCGCCGCCTGCACCCTCGCGTACCGCGTCGGCGCGCGCCGTCGGCCTCGCGCATCGAATCGGACCGGCCTACGGCGTCGGACGGCGCCGAGCTCGGCACGGAGCGCGTCCCCCCGGGAGTCGGCCCGAACCTGGTTTCAGCTCCTGCGCCGAGCACTCCATCCCTCGTCGCGGTGGTAGGCTGGGGCGTGCTTCGCCTGATTCCGCTCGTGCTCGTCTTCGCCTGCGCCGGCGGTGGCGGAACCGACACCGATCGGCGCGACGCCCGCGTGCCCGACGCGGCCGACGGTGGGCGCGTCGACGCAGGAGATCGCGACGGCGGACGTCGCGACGGCGGCGCCATCGTGCCCGACGACGCGGGCAACTGCCCGAGCGGTCTCACGCGTTGTGGGGGTGCGTGCGTGGACACCGACACCGAGCCGACGAGCTGTGGCACCTGCGGCCGCACCTGCGTGATCCCGAACGCCGAGCCGAGCTGCACGGCCGGCGAATGCACCCTCGGCACCTGCCGCGACGGATTCGCCGATTGCGACGGCAACCTGGCGAACGGTTGCGAAGCCAGCGACAGCTGCGTCGCCGGCGGATCCTGCACCACGATCTGCGGAAGCACGGGCACCCAAACCTGCACCGACCGTTGCGCGCCGACCTGCACGCCACCCGCCGAGCTCTGCAACGCGCGCGACGACAATTGCGACGGCGAGTGCACCGACGAAGCCGGCCTTCCGGGTTGCCGTGCGGGCGTCCACCGCGGCAGCGGCCCCGGCCACGTGTACTCGCGCGACGTGAACGTCACGCGGACCAACGGCTACTCGACGGAGTCCGAGAACTACTTCTACGTCTACACCGGTCCGGGCGAAGGCCTCTCCGGTCTCTACCGCTGCCTCAAGGGCAACGGCCTCTTCTTCCTCACGCTCGACCCGGGCTGCGAAGGCCAGACCCTCGCGGAGATGATGGGCTTCGTCGCGCGTGACGCACGCTGCGGCGGCACGCCGCTCTTCCGCATGTACCGTGACGGAAACCACTTCTACACGACGAGCGCGGCCGAGCGTGACGGAGCCATCACGACCTACGGCTACACGCTCGAGTCGACGCTCGGCTACGTGTGGTGAAGCCGATTCGAGCCCGGCGAACCGGAGGTCCGGACGTGGCGCGGCCGTCCGCGAAACGGCCGCCCCTCCGCGCACGCGTGGGTGCCGTGAGCCGAGGCGCGCTCGGCCTCGTGGGGGTTCTGCTCGCCGCGTGCACCCCCCTGCCGCCGGCGCCCGACGTGCCACCACCGACGCGGGCGGACGCCATCGTGGTGCTCGGCAACCGCCCCCCGGTCGACGAACGCGGGCAGGTCCGCCCCGAGCTTCGGCGTCGCGTCGAGACCGGCGTACGACTCTGGAAAGAAGGCCGCGCGCCTTTGTTGGTGATGACGGGTGGTCCCGCGCCGAGTGGGCACGTCGAAGCCGAGGTGATGCGTGACCTCGCGATCGAGCTCGGCGTTCGTCCGGAGGCGATTCGCACCGAAGGCCGCTCTCGCGACACGATCGAAAATGCGGGGTTCACCCTCGCGGCGCTGTGCGCAGACGACGCGACCTGCGAGCCGCGCGTGCTCTTGGTGAGCTCTCCCTTTCATCTGCCCCGCGCGGAGGCGCTCTTCGAGTGCGCGGGAGCCCGCGTCGCGATGGCGCCGACCCCCTTGCCGGAGGACGAACCAGGGTACGCCGAACGTTTCTCACGCTCCGAAGGCTTCGTGCGTTTCGCCTACGCGTTCGTCGACGAGTGCGGACGAGCACGCGCCGCCCGCGCACGTTGAGACGGTGTCGCCGAGCGACGATCACGAGACGCGGGAGAGCGCGATCTCGATCGCTTCGAGCAGCTCCTGCGCCAGGAAGGGCTTCTGCAAGACCTTCCACCCTTCGACGTCCGCGCCCGTGAGCTCCGCGTTGCCCGACATCACGACTCCGACGAGCTCCGGACGCAGCTCCCGTGCTTTTCGCAAGAGCTCGATCCCGTTCATGCCGGGCATCGTCAGGTCGGTGAGCACGAGGTCGAACGCGTCGGGCTTCTCGTGCAAGAGCGCGTAGGCCTCGGTGGCGCTTGGGCGCGCCGTCACCTGATGTCCCGCGGCGCCGAGCGTTCGAGCGACGACACGCGAGAGCAAAGGCTCGTCTTCGGCGACCAAGATGCGCGCCTTGACGGACGCGCGAGGTGGCATGACCCGACTTCCGGTGAGCTCCGCGTGGGAGCGCGGCAAGCGAATCGCAAACCGCGCGCCGCGTGACGTGCTCGTCGCAGCGATCTCCCCACCGTGCGACGTCACGATGCCGTGCGCCACGGCCAGACCCATGCCGGTGCCTTCGCCGATCGGTTTCGTGGTGAAGAAAGGCTCGAAGAGTCGCGCCTCGACGTCGGGCGAAAACCCGGGGCCGTCGTCTTCCACCACGAGCTCGGCGCTGTCGTCGTCTGCGACGAGGCGCACGTGAATCGATCCGAGCTCGCGCCCTCGAAGCGCGTGCGCGGCGTTCGTGCAGAGGTTCACGAGCACCTGCTGCAACGCGGAAGGATCCCCACGCACGACGATGCTCTCGCGCGGCACGTTCGTGTCGAGCACGATCGTTGCGGGAATCGCGACGCGCAGCAGGCGTGAGGTCTCGACCACCAACGCCCCGAGGTCGAGCGGCTCCATCGCGTGGTCTTGGCGTCGACCGAACGCGAGGATCTGCTGCACCAAGCCGCGTGCGCGAAGGCTCGCGGTGCGAATCGCAGCCAACGATTCGGGCGCCGATCCGGGCTCCGCCATCGCACGCTCGGCGAAACCGAGCACGATGCCGAGGAGGTTGTTGAAGTCGTGCGCGATGCCGCCCGCGAGCGCACCGAGCGACTCCATCTTCTCGCGTTGCTGCTCGCGGCGCGCGAACGCGAGACGCTCGGTCTCGTCCTCGACGATGCCGAGGCAACCGTCGTTCTCGACCCGCTGGACCCGCACCCGCACCGTTCGCGTTCCGTCGGCCGCACGCACCACACGCTCGGCCGGCCCCCCCGACTCGCCCACCTCGTCCACGAGCTCCTGCGAGACCCGGCGCAACTCCTCGACCATCGAGGGCGGCGCGTCGCGCACGAGCGACTCGTACGCACGGTTGCGAAACTGCATCTGCCTCGACGGATCGAGGAGAAAGATGCCGACCGGGAGCGTCTCCGCGAGCCCACGGAAGCGCGACTCACTCGCGCGAAGATCACGCTCGGCCTGCACACGTGCGGTGACGTTCTGCGCGACCACCGTGCCGCCGACCACCTCACCGGACGCGTCGAGGATCGGCTCGAACCGCGTCTCGAGCGTGTCCGTGCTCGCCGTCACGCGGATCGACGATTGGAAGCCTTCGCCCTGCAACACCCGGCGGTACCACTCCCGCCACTGCGCTGCGTTCGAATCGTCCTCCGCGAAGTCGAGCAGCGAATCCCCCACGCCGATTCGGCGACCCACCGACCGAGTCACCGACGCGAAGAACGGCTCGTTGGCGCTGAGCAGCCGGCACTCACGATCGAAGGACCACATGAGCGCCGGCGTGTGATCGAGCATCGCCAGGACGCGCGATCGCTCCCGCACGAGCTCGCTCACGAGCCGCGACATCATCTCGAGCTTGAGCAGGGTGGTGAGCGGCTCCACCGCGTACGCGGGCGTCGCGCGCTGCGGCTTCGGCGTCTCCAGCGTCACCACGTAGCCCATCCACTTGCCCGGCATTCCCGGGATGAACGCGCACACCAGCAGCACGGGAACCCGCGAGCCGTCCTTGTGGATGAGCTCCTTTTGATAAGGCGCGGTGAAGCCTCCCGACGCCGCCGCGTCACGCATGCCGGCGTCGTCGAGATGGCGATGCTCGGGCGGCGTCATCTCGCGCCATTTCAGGCGGCCAGACTCGAGCTCTTCGCGTGAATAGCCGACGATCGAGAGGAATACGTCGTCAGCGTCCGTGAGCTCGTCGTAGTGGCCCCTCACGAGGGCAACCGTCGCGCGCTTGGGCACGACGCGACGATACAACGAGGAGCGCGCCTCCGATCAGCGTGAAAGACGCGCGAGCACGAATGCGCGTCCCAGACCACCGACCGTCGCGAGATGAATCCAGAGAACGGCGACGTTCTCGAGCACCGCCGCGTTGCGAAGCTTGCCGGCATCGACGGCCTCGAACCCCGCCGAAGTGGCGAGGACCGAGACCTTCGCTTTTGCCTCGTCGGAATCGCTCGCGAGGAAGACGTCGGCGCGTCGATCGCCGTAGGCGGGGTCGGCGTGAGTCTCGGCGCCGAACTGATTGAACGCCTTGACCACGTCCACGTTCGGGAACGCGGCAGCGAGCGCCGATGCGTTGGAGCCTTCGGGCGGTGGCGCCCACACGGGACCTTCGGACCAGCGGATCGGGTTGGTGCAATCGACGAGCACCTGCCCCTCGCGAAGCCCGAGCGCCCCCGCCGCTTCGACCGCGACCGAGCCGGGCACCGCGAGCACCACCACCTCCGCGTCGCGCGCCGCCTGGGAGACCGGCCGAACGCGCGCCCCGAAGCGCGCGGCGTATGCGTCCGTGGTCGCCCGCACCCCGAAGAGCACCTCGTGCCCCGCCTCGGAGAAACGCGCGCCGAGCGCCGCGCCGACGTTCCCCACTCCGACGATGGCGATCTTCATCGCGCCCCCTCCGTCGCGGGCACGTCGTACCAATCGCCCTTGGACTCGACCCAGAGGTGCCGAACGAAGCGCAGGCCGGTCGGCCCGTCGATCGCACCGAGCGCGACCATCCAACGATCGCCGACCTCCTTGAAGAGCCGAGCACCGCAGCGGCGACAGAACCCCCGACGCGCATGCTCGGAGCTGTCGTACCAGGTGAGATGTTCGGCGCCCTCGACCTTCACCGACGCCGCAGGCGCGGCGAGAAACGCCATGTAGTTGCCGTGGCTCTTTCGGCAGTCGTCGCAGTGGCAAGCCAGCGCGCCGACGCCGTCCGAGACCGTGAAGCGCACGTCACCGCAGTGGCAGCGCCCGCGAAGAGGTTCGGGAGTCATGGCCGGAGCGTGGGGAACTCCAGGTCCCCGAGGGAGCCCAGTGGGCGAAAACCATCGTTTCGTTTCGCGAAACGTCCGTTTCTCGTCCCTCTTGATCCCCTCGCCCGCTCGTCTAGTATCGCCCCGCGGAAGTGAGGCCCCGATCGTCGCGGATCGGTGTCGCCGGCGGCAGCTCGGGGAACCCACGAGCCCCCCCCGACCCGGGACGCGAGTTGGTTCCCTACTTCCGGTCCGAGGTACTGTATCCTCTCGACTCCGAAGGGGTTTGTGGCGGCTCCCGACCATCCACGGGAGCGCTCGAACCGGGCTGGAAGCACATGCACGAGCGACTCTCTTCACGCCGAGGCTCCTTGCTTCGCGGGCTCCTCCTGCTCGCGGGGCTCTCGCTCCTCGCCGGCTGCAAGGTCACGGCGGAGGACATCGAGTACTGGCAGGGCACGGTGAAGGGTCCGGGCAAGATCGTCGCGGTCATGCTCGCCGAGCGTTATCCGATCGAGCTGCGCACCCAGGCGGCGCTCGCGCTCGTCGAGATGGAGCGCAACGACCGCGACTACGTCCAGTCGCTGCAGCAGGCGATTCAGACCCTTCAGAGCCAGGACCCCGAGGCGACGCAGCAGATCGTCGACGGCATGGTCGCCGGCCTGCAGGAGATGATGCGCGGCGGCAACGAGACCCAGCAGGATCCCGCGCTCGGCCCGCCGCTCTCGCAGGTTCGCGCGAAAGACGCGGCCTACATCCTGATTCCGCACGCGAGCCCCGCGACCCGTCAGCAGCTCGTCGCGGGCGTCGTCGGCTGGTACGCGGTCGACTTCGCGGAGCGAAACCTCTCGGGCAACTACAGCGCCGAGCAGGTGGTTCGCTCCCTCGGCGCACCCGCGGCCGAGCAGCTCGTCGACGCGATGAGCGCCGAGCAGCCGCAGCAGGCGCTCATCAAGATCGCCGAGCTCATCGGCCAGATCGGCTCGCCGGCGACGAAGGGGCGTGCCGCGCAGCGCATGGTCGAGATCGAACGCCAGATGGAGGGTCAGGAGTTCCTCGACTGGCTCAAGGGCAAGATTCGCACGTCGCTGCAGGAGCAGGGCCGCGAGGTCGACGACGGACGCATCACGCTCATCGCCGAGATCAACCGCGACAACTTCATCAACGAGGGCGCCCTGCCCGCGATGAAGAACCTCGCGAGCGAAGAGGTCGTCCGCGCGCGCCTGATGGAGATCGCGCGGCAGGCGCCCCCGGCGGACGCGCAGCCGGCGATCGCCGAAGCGGCGAACCTTCGTCGCCAGAAGGCGCTCCAGGCGCTCGAGGGCAACGCGACGGCCGCGGAGCTCACGGCGCTCCTCGATCTCGCCCTCGACGAGACCAACCCGATCAACGTGCGCGACTACGCGTTCGACCGCGTGGGCGACATCGGGAGCCGCGACGCGATTCCGCGCCTGTGGCCGCTCGTGCAGACCGCGGACAACGACGTGCTCAAGAAGCGTCTTCGCTGGCGCGCCGGCGAGCTCGTGCTCGCGCTCGGTGGACCCGAGGTCGTGCCCGAGTTTCTCGCGAAGCTGCCAGCGGACCGCGCGGTCGAATACGAGCCCGAAGAGCTCGCGGGCTACGCGCAGCGCATGAACCAGATGACGCCGGCGCCCGTCGCCGTCGCCGAAGCGCAGCTTCGTTCGCCGTCGTGGCATCTGCGCATCATCGGCATCCGATTCGTGGAACGTCACGGTGGCGAAGCCGACGTCGCGAAGCTTCAGCGCCTGACCTCCGACTCGGCCACGGGTGTCGGCGCGTCGTGGGAGAGCCGCGAGATTCCGACGGTGGGCAAGGTCGCCGAAGACGCGATCGCGAAGCTGCGCGAGCGGCTCGCGACGCCGAATGCAGCGGCGCCCGCCGAGGCCGCGCCGGCGGGGGAGTGAAGGAGCGAGATGGATCAGAACAAGAAGACGCTCCGTAGCTTCCAGTGCCGAGACTACCTCTGGGAGATCTTCGGGCAGATGTCGGCCGAGCTCGAGTGCTCGGTGGACTACCTGATCAACGAGGCGATGCGTCAGTACGCGCGCTCTCGGAACTACGGCGTGCGTAGCCCGTCCACGCCGGGCATGCCCTCGCCGCGTACCGCCCCGCCGCCGCCGCAGGCGGGCCCGCCCCCGGGTCCCCCGCCGGCGGCTCCGGCCATTCCGTCGGTGAAGGCGCCGTCCCGTCCGCCGATTCCGAGCGCGCCGCCGCCGCCGCGTCCCGGATACCCCACCGCCGGTGCGTACGGCGCCGCGGCGGCTGCTCCGGGTTACCCGCCGCAATCGGCCCCGCCCCAAGCTTCGCCGCCCGGCTACGGTGGCTACCCCTCCGCGCCGCAGGGCGGCTACCCGCCCGCGCCTCCGTACTCGGCGCCGCCCGCGTACCCACCCCAAGCAGCTCCGCCCGCGGCGTACCCGCCCCAAGCCCCGCCGCCCGGCGCGTATCCCCCCGCGCCCCCGCAACGCCCGAGCTACGGCGGTGCCCCGCCGCGCCCGAGTGCGCCGCCCCCGCTTCCCAGCTCTGCCGCTCCGGGCCCGATGCCGGGCGCGAAGCCCACCCTCTTCGTCATCTTCAACGGCCAGAAGATCCCGGTCACGAAGGACGAGTTCATCATCGGTCGCGGCAGCAAAACCGCGGACCTTCCGATCAAGGACGGCAACATCTCACGCCGTCATGCGGCCGTCGTCTTCCAGGGCGGCGCCTTCTACATCAAGGACCTCGGCAGCACGAACGGCATCGAGCACCTCGGTCGCCGCATCGACAGCAAGCGCATCGACGAAGGCGACGTCTTCGCCGTCTGCGACTACGAGATTCGCTTCACGTACCGCTGAAGCGCCTCGCGAGCACGTGGGCATCGGTCCACTTCTGAGGGCCCCTTCGCCTCGGCGTATTCGTCGCGCTTCGTGCCACGCACGCACGCGAACGTCTTGGCGCGCGGGACGGCTCACGCGCCCAGCCGCTCGACCAGTCTCTCCACGTCCTCGTCGGTGAGTCCGACGGCGGCGTCGGTACGCACGAAGAAGGCCACGTCGACGATGTCGTCGTCGACCGCTACCCACGTCGAGACTTCGGGATGCGCCTCGAGCCACGCGCGAATCTCGTCGCCTCGCGTTTGACGAACGCCGTCGGGCGTTCGATGCAGTCGCGGCGTGATGTCCGCGACGACGAGCCCGAGAAGCGCCGACAGCGCCTCGCGTGAGTGATTCAGGCGCCACGTCGAGCTCACGACCACGTGGCAGCCGGTGCGTCGCACGAGACCTCGAAGCCGCTCGAGCGCGTGTGGGTCGAGCGCGCTCGGTCCCCACCAGCCCTCGCCCTCGGGCGCAGGCGGCGCTTCCGCGTCGAAGCGGTCGGAGTTGAGAACCCCGTCGAAGTCGAGGAAGAGCACTCGCACGGCGGGAGACTGCGCACGCTCGGGCGCCGCGTCACCGTCCTCGCCGGACGAGCGGTGTGAACCGACCCATGCGTTCAGATCGCGCTGCGCGCACGACGTGGCCTCCGCACGCGGCTTGCGCCCGCCGGGTCCTTGGCCCAACACCACCCGCCATGGAGCCGGTCGAAGCACGAGTCGCGCTGGAGGAGGCCGACGTTCGTCGAGGTCTCTTCTTCACGATGACGCGGCACAGCCCGGGCATGCGTTTCCTGCCGCTCTTCTACGGGCTCGCCATCGTCGCGTTGATCTTCGGCGTGGTCTTGCTCGGCAAGGGCCACGAGCCCTCCACGCCGGAGCTCCTCTTCGGCGCGGCATGCCTCGCCTTTCTGACGCTGATCCCGCTCGGCATTCGGCGCATGGCGTCGCAGATGTTCGCGCGGGTTCCGGTGCGCACGGCGACCTGGCGTTTCCGGCACGAGGGCATTCAGATTCAATCCGGCGACGCGATCACGAGCCACGAGTGGTTCGGCCTCTACCGCACCTACGAGACCTCGCGCGCGTTCTACGTGCACGACAAGCCGAGTGTCTTTCACGTCTTGCCCAAGCGCGACCTCGACGCCGAGACGATCGATGCGATTCGCGCGTGGCTCGCCGCGCGTGCGAAGCCTCGCCGTGCGATCGAGACCGTCGCGTGGATGAGCCCGAGCATGACGATGATCGTGATGCTCGTGTTCACCGCGCTCTGGGTCTGGCTCGGCGAGTGAGCAACGCAGGCCTCTGACCGCGCCCCGTCGACGCCCTCCGGCACGCGTTTCGTGTCGCATCACGCGTACGGCATTCATCTTCGCGACCGAGGGAATCGCCCTGCCGCCAAGGGGTTTGCTCGCCATGCGCTCGCTCGCGCTCGTGCTCCTCGTCGCGCTCGGCTGTGCGAAGCGCCCCGTGCTCTACATCTTCGAACCGCCTCCGGTGGGGGCGGCGTACACGCGTCGCGACGTCGAGGTGCACCACAGGCTCGCGGAGGTCTTGATGACCTGCCAGCAGGAGCTCGACCGACGTTGGGCCGAAGACCGTGCTTCGGTGCGGAGGAAACGCATCCTGCTTGCCGCGCACGCTCTTCTGATGCTGGTCCTCGGGTTGGTTGCGGGAAACGGGACTCCCCCCTCGATGCGCCCCTGCGACCGAGGGCGCGAGCTCGAGGACGAATGCACCCCTCAAGCGCTGCCGATGATTCACATCGGCCCGACCTACGCCCCCGACGGCACGTTCGCCGACACTCCTCGCGCCGGGCAGGATCTTCGCGCGGACATCGACGCGACGTTGCGGCAACTCGACGAGCTGCTCGAACGCCCCGAGCTGGAGGTCGATCGCGACGCGGTCTTGGTCGCCATCGACCTCCTTCGCCGCGAGTGCACCCCCTCGCCCCTTCCCGGCGATCCGGCACCTGCTACGCTCGCGCCGTGATCGGGCGCCTCATCGGAACCATCGGAGACCACGGCATCGACGGCAGCGTCATTCTCGACGTCTCCGGCGTCGGCTACGAGGTCCACGTGCCCATTGGCGCGCTCGGGCGTTTGCCGGAGGGCACGACCGTGACGCTGCACGTGCACACCCACGTCCGCGAAGACGCGTTCCAGCTCTTCGGCTTCGACTCCGTCGAAGGCAAACAAGCGTTTCGCGCCCTGCTCGGGGTGTCGAACGTCGGACCCCGGCTCGCGCTCGCGATCCTCGGCGCGCTCGAGCCGCATGCCTTGGCCCAAGCCATCGCGTCGCAAGACCGAAACGCCTTCAAGGGCATCCCGGGCGTCGGCAAGAAGACGGTCGAGCGCATCTTGCTCGACCTCGACGGCAAGCTCGTCGTGCACGGCAGCGCGCCCGTCGCGCGACCGATCACGAAGGCGCCCGAGCGACCGGTGCCCACGGGCCCCGCGGGCGAGGTCGTGATGCTGCTGGTGGGCATGGGCTACAAGCGGCCCGAAGCCGAACGCGCGGTCGAGACGCTCGAGCTCGAAGGCAAGGATCTGCAGACGCTGCTTCGCGAGGCGCTCGCGGCGCTCTGAGCGCCCACGCGGCCCGAGAGAAATCCATGGGACGAAACGAGAGCCTCACCGGCGAAGCCAGCTCCGACGATCGCGTCTACGACATCTCGTTGCGACCGTCGCGCTTCGACGACTTCGTCGGCCAAGACCGCATCAAGGACAACCTGCGGGTCTTCGTGGAGGCCGCACGCCGCCGAGGCGACCCCGTCGATCACGTCTTGCTCAGCGGCCCACCGGGCCTCGGCAAGACGACCCTCGCGATGATCCTCGCCGAAGAACGCGGCGTGACGCTCCACTCCGCGAACGCGCCGGCCATCGAGCACAAGGGTCAGCTCGCCGCGCTGCTGACCAAGCTCGACGCCAACGACATCCTCTTCATCGACGAGATCCATCGCCTGCCGCCCGCCGTCGAAGAGAACCTCTACACGGCGGTCGAAGACTTCCGCATCGACATCGTGCAGGGCGACGGCCCCTACGCGCAGACGCTCTCGTTGCCGCTGCATCCTTTCACGCTCGTCGGAGCCACCACGCGCACCGCGTTGCTCACGAACCCGATGCGCACGCGCTTCGGCTACGACGCGCGCCTCGACTACTACGCGCCCGAAGAGCTCGCCAAGATCGTGGCGCGAAGCGCGCGCCTGCTCGCGCTGGAGACCCACGCCGACGCGACCTTCGAGATCGCCCGCCGCGCCCGTGGCACCCCGCGCATCGCGAACCGTCTGCTTCGGCGCTCGCGCGACTTCGCGCAGGTCCTCTCGGACGGCACGCTCAACCTCGCCACGGCGCAGAAGGCGCTCGATCGCCTGGACGTCGACCACGCCGGCCTCGACGAGATGGACCGCAAATACCTGCGCATCCTGATCGACCACTACGACGGAGGTCCGGTCGGCATCGAGACCCTCGCCGCCGCGCTCAGCGAGCCACGCGACACGCTCGAAGACGTCTACGAGCCTTACCTGCTGCAGCAAGGCTTCCTCGCGCGCACGAGCCGCGGCCGCATGGCCACGCGACGCGCGTACGAGCACCTCGGCAAGAAACGGAAGGGCGGGGAGCCGCCGGAGGGCCAGCAGGGCTTGTTCTGACGTGGTCCGATGAGAGTTCGGATCCCGGGGGCGCTCGTACTCGTCGCCATCACGATCGGCTGCCGTCCCTCGGTCCCCGTCGTGAGCCCTGCCGACGTCGCTCCTTCGCGCTTCGAGCTCGAAACCTACGCTTCGGAGGAAGACGTTCTGCGCTGCGTCTCCGAGGCTCGAACCGACTACACGTTCACGCACCGGATGCCTGCGGGCGATCACGCGTGCGTGGAGCTCCTGGGCTCTTCGCCTTGGATCACGCGGTCCTACCGTGTCGATGACGAGCCGACGGAGACCTCCCACGATCTGCGCGTGTGTTTCGTCGGCGACGACCGTCCGAGGCTGGTGGTCGAAGTGACACGCTTCGACGTGGTGGTCGGATCCGAGCTCACGTGCGGGCATGCGGGTCGCCAACACGTCTACCGCTCCGTCGCGCCGGAACGTGCGTTCGTCGACCACTTTCGGGAGCGCCTCGCTCCCTGCGCCGCGCCGTGACCCCCTCTCGTGGCGCGTCTCGCAAGCGAGCACCACCGAGGTAAAGGTCAGCGGTCGTCGCAGACGAACATGAAGGGGTCGTTGCAGGGTCGGTCGCGCCAGCCCGGCGGTGTCGAAGCGCCGGTCGATCGCACACACGCGGGCGGAGGATCGTCCGGTGATCCATCCGTCCACGGCAGGTAGGTCGGCTCCTCACCGCTCCGCGCCCACGCGAAGACACCGTCGCCGTCGACGTCGTGCAGCCCGATCCAGAACTGCTGCACCCCGAAGCGATCGAGCACGAAGGCGCGCAGCGCGTCGTCTTCGGTGGCGTCCTCGATGGTGACGAGGTCACGACCGTTCTCGAGGCAGGTCGAGCGTGCCTGCGCCCAGCCGACCTCGGCGGGGCAACCGAGGTAGCGCACGCCACGAATCATGAAGGGCTGGCAGTTCGGGCAAACGTTGCCTTCGTCGACCTCGCCGTCGCAGTCGCGGTCGGTGCCGGAGCAGACCTCGGCCGCGCTCGGATTGGCGAGCTCGTCGTTGTCGTCGCAATCCCCGCCGACCGCGACGTGAAAGGGCGGCGCGACGCAGCTCGTGACGTTGCGTCCGTCGTCTCCGAAGCCGTCTTCGTCGCCGTCGAGGAACCACGTCGTCGGCGTGCAGCCGTCCGGCTCGGGCCCCGCGTCGAAGGGGCCGGCATCCGGCGGCCCGGCATCCGGCATCACGCCTGCGTCGTCGGCGGGCGCACACACGGCTTGCGCGCATCGGTCCGCCTCGCAGCGCATGATCTCCGGGCTCGGTCCGAGGCGCACGACCAACCCGGCGCCGGTCGGGTCGTCGAAGGGAATGCTCACCTCGGCGCAGCCCGAGGCGTAGACGCGGCACGTTTCGTCGACGGCGGTGGCTCGAATCGCGTGGTCGCCGTTCGAGAGCTCGATCGAGAGCGGCGGGTCACCCCGACGCCACGTGCGCATCGCAGTCGTCGGTCGGGTCATGCACGAGCCGTCGACCACGTAGATCTCGAAGACCGTGCCCGACCGCTCCGGCACCGTCAGCTCGAGTCGCCACGGCACCTTCGGGGCGGGGTCGGCGCACGCAAACAGCCCGATGAGCGCCACCCAACGAAGCACGGTGCAAGCATACACGATCCCCCTCGGGCGCCCGTGAGGGGATCGCGGACAGCCACGACCGCGGAGAAAACCTTTCACGTTCGGCGAGTTAGACCGGTCGCCGAGTGTCGACCGTGGGCTGGTAGAGTCGCGCACGATGATGGTCTCGAACCGGGGCAGCGTGTGGGGCCTGCTCAAGTGGCAGTGGCACAGCTCGCTCTACTTCTTGGGCGCGGGCTTGCTCGCGCCCTTCGTGCACGACGTGCTCGACCTGCATTGGGTGCGGCTGCCCATCACGCCGCTGGCGATCCTCGGATCGACGATCGGCATCTTCGTCAGCTTTCGAACCAACCAGGCCTACGCGCTGGTGGGAAGGCCGACAGCTCTGGGGTCGCATGGTCAACGCGTCGCGGCACTTCACGAACCAGGTGCTGAGCTACCTCCCGCGCGCCGCCGACGGTGGGCCCAGCGAGCTGCAGCGGCGCCTGGTGATGCGCCACGCCGCCTACGTGCACGCGCTGCGCGTGCTGATGCGCGCGCAGAACCCGGCGGACGACGCGAACCTGATGCGGACGATCGGCGAGGACCGCGTGCTGATCGGCCGCTCGAACCTCACGTACTCGCTCGTGGCGGCGCAGCAGCGCGACGTGGTCGAAGCGGCCAACCGCGGCGACCTGGATGCGCTCCGACTTCAATCCTTCGACCAGACCTTCGCGGAGCTGCTCGGGGTTCAAGGCGGCTGCGAGCGCATCAAGAAGACCCCGATGCCACGCGGCTACGCGTTCATCGCGGAGCGCCTCGTGATGTTCTTCGCGCTGCTCTTGCCCTTCTCGCTCGCCGAGACGTTGAGCTGGGCGATCGTGCCGATCAACTTGCTCATCTGCCTCGGCTTCCAGCTGATCAGCGAAGCGGGACGTGTGCTCGAGGACCCCTTCACGATGTTCTGGAACGGCCTGCCGCTCTCGCAGCTCTCGACGATGATCGAGGTGAACGTGCGCGAAGAGATGGGCGACACGAACCTGCCCTCGATTCCGACGCCGAACGAAGACGGCATCCTGATGTGAGCACCTCGCGGGCGATGGAAGACGAAGAGGCCGTAAGCGATGGCGGCCTCTTCGTCTGCTCGGTCCACGACGCTCAATCGATGAGCGGGCAGCTCGCGTCGATCGGACCCGCGTCGTTGTTCGCGGGGCGGCACTCGTTGAGGCCTCCGAGAGGCTCGTCGTCGGGTGCGTTCACCGTCGCCGCAAACTGGAAGATCGCGTCGGTCATGCCCGCCGGCACCGCGAAGGGCGGCACGAGCGTCACGAGCTCGCTCTCGCCAGGCAAGAGCGCGCGCGTCGTGGTCACCCGACCGAGCCGCGTACGCGCGTCGGTGACGTCGTAGAAGGTCACGGGAATGCCGGCGGGCGCGCCCGAGCGACCCGCGTTGAGCACGCGTACGGTCAGGCGAATCTCCGTCGGGCACCCGGCGGTGGACGCGTTGAGGTCGACGAGCACGAGGTCGGGCGCGTCGAAGAGGCCGTCCGGCTGCACGTTCTGGCGGAAGTTGTTGAGCCCCGGCGTGGTCCAGTTGTTCGCTTCACGCGCGGGGATGCGGCCGTCCTCGTCCACGTTGGTCACGTGGTAGGTGTGTTGGTTCCAGATGCGCCGCGTGCGCACCCATTGGTTGTCCGGGTGACCGAAGACCGTGATGCCGGTGCGCGAAGGCGAGCCGTCGCTGCACGTGAACGCGTAGTTGTTCGACATCAGCACGACCTCGGCGTGGTCGTCGTTGTCGACGTCGACGACGATCGGGTACTCGCGCAGCGTGCCGCTCGTGCTGCAACGCTCCTGCATCGTCACACCGTCGGGGCCTCGGTAGACGCGGAAGCTGCGTTCGTCGTTGTAGAGCACCTCCGCGACGCCGTCGCCTTCGAAGTCGAAGATCGACGAGCCGGTCTGACGCGACGAACGATCGACGGTCTCGCGGTACCACTTGCGAGTGCCGTCGTGCTCGAAGATCACGTAGGCGAAGCCACCCGCGAACGCGATCTCCGGGTTGGGATCGTCGTCGAAGTTCGCGATCGTCGGCGGGCCGCCGCCAGCGCCGGGGCTCGGACGCGCGGCATCGACCGACGCGATCACGGCCGCCATCTCCGGCGGGTTGATGTCGATCGGTCCCCAGAGCGTCGCGCCCGTGCGCGCGTCGAGCGCCATGATGAACTTGCCGCCGCCGATGCGGATCAGCTCCGGATCTCCGTCGAGGTCGAGGTCCGCGATCGCCACGTAGCCCGAGCCGAGCGCTGGCTCCCCGTCGCTCCCGTCGCGAATCCAGACGAGCGTTCCGTCCGGATCGTAGGCGCGGTCACCACCGACGATCTCGAGATCCGGATCCGCGTCGACGTTGGCGACCGTGAGGTACGGAAAGGTCGCGCCCGTCGTCTCCGACAAACGCCGCACCGTGCCGTCCGCGTGTGCGACCAGGTAGCGGACCACGATCTCCGGCGTGCCGTCGCCGTCGAGGTCGGCGAGCGCCGGCGCGTCGAAGCCACAGGGCACGTCGTTCGGCGCAGTGTCGAAACGACGCAGGAGCGAGCCATCGGCCGCGATCAGGAGCAAATGACCCGGCGTGTTGCTGCGAACGCTGAACGAGCACGCCGCGATCTCGGGCCCCGGTGATTCGGCGACGAGCTCCCCGATCGCCACCTCGCCGCCCGGCGTCGTGCGGTAGCCGGGATCCGAACCCGGCGCGGGCCAGAGCTCGCGCCCGTCGTCGCCGCTGACCGCACGCAAGATGCCGTTGCCCCAATAGTCGTTGCCCGTGAAGGTGTGGAAGACCACGTCGGGCACGTCGTCGCGATCGACGTCTCCGTCGCCGTCGTCGTCGGTGAGGTTCGCGACCATCGGCGCCATCATCACCTGGTCGTGCGTGGCGAAGACCGCCGGGCCCGCCGCAGGAGGCCAATGCCACTCCTCGGTGATGCGCAGCTCTTCGACCGGCGGCATGTACTCGCACGCTTCGCCTTCGGTCGCGCGCGGCAGGCACCGGCCGACGGTGGCCTCGCAATACTCGCCGTCCTCGCAGTCCGTGGTGCGCGTGCAGACCGCGCCGGGCGTGCGGCACGCGCCGAGGTAACACAGGTCGCCTTCGGCACAACAAGCGGCTGCCGCGCCTTCGCCACACGCCTCGCGCGCGCCGCAATCGAGCACGCAGCGATCGGCGACGCACGCCTGGTCGGCGCCGCCACAACACACACCGCCACAGAGCTCGGTCGGACGACAGCAGCTCCCGCCGCCGCAGATCTCTTCCGCCGCGCAGCACGTCTCGCCGCAAACCCGCGCCGCCGCGCACTCCATCCCGCCGTCCTCGACGACGACGTTCGCGTCCGGCCGTGCGCGGCATCGCCCGTCGAGGCAAACGAGCGCGGCCTCGCAATCGGTCGCGGTCTCGCAAGGCGAGCCTTCGCCGCGGGAGGGCACGTCGTCGTCGCCCCCGCAGGCGGCGAGGAGCGCGAAGCAGAACAGCAGGTGTCGACGAAGCATCGGGCCAGCGTACGAGACTTCGCCGACGATGCGCGTCGGGAGCTACCCGGTGTAAGTCGAGACGCTCACACCCGACCTGCGAGGGCGTCACTCGCGCGCGGTGCCCTCGAAGTACGTGCGAGCCAACGCCGCCGCACGCACGCCGACCTCGGCCCCGATGCGGCGACCGTGGTAGTCGTCCTGCCAGACGTGAATGCCGCCCCAACGCCGCGAGGTGCCGGCTTCGTCGGCCGCGTCGTAGTAGCTCGCCCACTGCAAGCGCACTTCCACGGAGGGCCCACGCTCGAACACGAGGTAGCTGCGCGCCGGCGCGACGTACTCGCCGAAACCGCCCGGGAAATAGGGCGAGCCGGTGAACGCGGTGAGCGTCTCCGCGGCCGCACGGCTGAAGGTGCTGTGCCCCGAGACGAAGCCCGGGAACGCAGGCGAGACGAAGGTGCGGCGCTGGTACGGGATCCACTCGGTGCCGCGAATCCACGCCGTCTCCCCCACCTCGGTCGCACGGTCGCCGGGCTCACCGCGCCAGCTGCGAACCGCGATTTGCCCCACGTAAGGCGCGAGGTGCGCGTGACGCTCGCCCTGCGCGGTGGTCTCCGCGGTGATCACCTCGATGAGCCCGGGGATCAGGGGAAGACCGTGCTCGTGGTAGCTCGGCCCGCTCGGCTCGCTGCGCTGACCGTTCTGCGCCATCCACCGCACGAGGCTGATCGGGCGCGCGGCGTTGTGGAAACGCTTCTGCTCCCACGCCGCGATCGCGCCGTCGTGCGTCGCGCCGTTCACCGCGAAGAGCAGCTTCACGTCCCACTCGAGGCGGTCGACCTCGGCACCTTCGCCGTAGAGCCGATGCTCGACGAGCGGTGAGTCGCTGACGCGGTTCGCGATCGTGTTCCAATGGCCGGGCGGCGTCTCGCTGTTCGGACCGTCGGCCCAATGCTCCGCGATGACGCGGCCGTAGTCGCCGAGCGGCACGACGTTGCTCGCGTAGGGCTCGCCGGTGACCGGGTTGTTGCCGTGCCCTTCGCCGTCGTCGGTGCCCAGCGGGTTGTTGCCGAAGACGCCAGGCGAGAGATCGATCGTCTGCACCTCGTCCGGGTCGAGGATCGCCGAGAGGCGAATCATCTCGACCGTGGCGTCGACGAGCTCTTGGTCGTCGACCAATCCCGGCGCGTCGAAGTAGGGGTTCGTTCCCTCCCGCACGAGCGCGAAGGGCGCGACCCCGCCCCAATTCGCGCCGATGTAGCCCTGCACGCCGGCGTCGGTGACGATGCCGTTCTGCGTGACCGCGACCGCGAGGTTCAGCGGCTGCCACGCGAGCGGATCGTCGACCGTGGTGCCCGGTTGGTCGACGACGAGCGGCGGGTTCACGAACGCGTAGCCCGTCTGGTCGCGGTAGTTCTCGCCTTCGTTCGCACCGTCCGAGGCGTACGCGGCGATCACCGCCGCACCGATGCGGTTGCCGATCGCCGCCGGGGTGTCGCCCGTCGTGGTCGTGTTCTCGGGATCGAAGCCGAGGCGATCCATCAGCGCGTCGAAACACGCGAGCGAGACCGGGCCGCCGTTCTCGAAAGAGTAGCGGTGCGTGAGCAGACGGTACGACGCGTAGCTGATCGCTTCCGTGCGCGCCGCGTCGGCATCGGTCGCCGTGGGCTTCTCGGTGAAGACGTATCCGTCCGCCGTCGCGTCGAAGGCCGCCCACGCGTCGTACATCGCGATGGCGTTGTGGAAGAGGTTGCGCGCGTGCACGCCCGGTCGCGGCACCGCGCGGCGCACGGCGTTGAGGTTCGCTTCGTTCCAACGGCGCGCGATGCTTCCGCTCGGCACCGGATCGATCTGCCCCTCGGGGCACACGACCTGCGGCACCTCGGAGTCCGGCGTGCCGGCGTCTTCGGGCGCCGGCCGCGTGTACCGCGCGATCTCGCGGCCGTAGGTGAGGATCGCGCCGTTCGTGAGCGCCGGCGTGAGCACGTTGCCGCCGACCGCGTAGAGCGTGCCAGTCGGATCGACCCAGGCGGCGTGCAGCGATTCGACGTCGAGCGGCTGGCCGTGATCGAGCTCGAGCCAGCGGTCGTTGCGCCGCTCGTAGACGGTGCCGTCGAGGCCCGTCGCGAACCCACCCCGACGCGTGAGACACACGCCCTGAAGGAGCGGACAAGCCTCCGGCGTCGCGTCGTCGACGGTCTCCGTGACCTCGACGAGCACGCCGTTCGACGCACCGCCGACTGCCGCGACGCGCCCGTCTTCGGCGTGCACCGTGAAGAGCGTGGTCTCGACCCCGGTCTCGCGGGCGACGAAGGGACCTTCGCCGTCGCGCTCGAGCAAGAGACCTTCGCCGCCGACGACCCACACACGCGTCGCGTCGCCCCAGACCTTGAAGAAGCCGGGCACGTTGCCGCGCGCGTTCTTCGGGGTCTCGGCGGGAAGCGTCAGCTCGGTCCACGCGGCGCCGTCGTAGTGCCACACGAATCCGTCGCGGCTGCCCGCACGACTGCCGACCGCGTACACGTCGCTCGGCCCACGACCCCACACGCCGTAGATCGTGTGCGTCGCGACGCCGGGCGTCGTCATGCGCGTGAAGCTCGTGCCGTCGTATTGGAGGATCGTCGCGTTCGCGCCGGCGAGGTAGACGGGGCCGCCCGGGATCGCGTGCACCCACCACAGGTCCCCGCGGGTGCCGGTGACGCGCCGCTCCCACGTCGTGCCGTCGTAGTGCAGGACGATCGGTCCGGCGCCGCGATCGGAGCCGACCGCCCAGACGTCGTTCTCGCTCGTGCCGTGCACACCGAGGAGCGCTTCGTCGAGGGCCTCGGCGGCGACCGTCCACTCGGCGGGGTCGTCGTCGTCGGGACAACCGAAGAGCAACGCGAGCGCGGCGAGGCCGCAGAGTGAAGTCCGCATGCGCCCGACGTTAGCAGCGTTCGTGCCGGATCGGGTGGCCAACTCTGGCACGCTCATCACGGGCTTCCGCACGGTGAAACACGCTTCATCGAAACGCGTTTCCAAAGCGATTTCAGCCACTTCAATACGAAAAACCGGACCCACCGATGAACTCGCGAAGGATCGACGTCGGCGGCACTTCGTCGGGGTAGATCGTGACCCAGCTCGAGAGGAGCTCGAGCAGACGCTCCGCGGTCGCTTGCGCCGGATGGTCGGCCGGAACCTCGAGCAAGTAGAGCTCGGCGAAGACCTTGAGCACCGAGATCTCGTAGACGAGCGAGGTGTCGAAGACCTCGTCCGCGTGGTGTTGGAAGGGGAAGATGTGCTTGCGCTCTCCGTCGCGAACCGAGGGCCAACGCAGGATCGTCTCCGCCGCGCCGTGACCCCGCCCGTGACGGTCGCGCACGATGCGCCGAAGCAGACGCAGGTCGCTCGCGTGCACCCACGACAATCGATCGAGCGGGAGCTGCACCAACGGGCAGACGAAGATTCGAAAGACCTGCTCGGAGGGCAACGACTCGACGAGCCGAGGGTTCAAGCCGTGAATGCCCTCGATCATCAGGAGGTCTTGTGCCCCCAAACGAAACGCAGGACCGCCTTCCGGATCGCCCTTCCCCGATTTGAAGTCGTAGCGCGCGGTCCGGACCGCTTCGCCGCGCACGAGCCGCGACAGATGCTCTTGCAGGAGCGGCAACCGCAGCGCTTCGAGCGTCTCGAAGTCGTATTCGCCCGCCGCGTCGCGTGGGGTGTCGACGCGGTCGACGTAGTAATCGTCGAGCCCGAGGTCTCGCGGCGTGATGCCGTTGACCTGCAGCTGCACCTTCAAACGCTTGATGAAGGTCGTCTTGCCGCTCGACGAAGGGCCCGCGATGGTCACGAGGCGCACACGGTCACGCGCTTCGGTGAGCGCGTCCGCGATGCGACCGATGCTCTTCTCGTGAAAGCCCTCGGCCACGCGGAGGATCGGCGCGACCTCGCCGCCGATGCACGCGTGGTTGAAGTCGCCGACCCCTCGCACCGAGAGCGTCTCGAGCCATCGCTCCTGTTTCTCCGTCATCGCACCGACGTGTTTGGACACGTCGCGCGCGCGCCGTGCGGTCGGCAACGACGGCCGCCCTTCTTCGACGACCGCACGCTCGGTCGGCGGCGCGCTCGGCGGAAGCGTGCGCGAGTGTCCGGGCACGCCGAAGACGAGCAAGAGATCGTGTTGCCCATCGCCGTTCGGTGCGTCGGGCTCGAGGAAGTAGCGGTTGGCGAGCCGCGCGGTCGAGGGCAGGAGCGGCCCCATCTCGAGCGCGAACACGTCGCCGTAGGAGACGACGGTGACGCTGTGGCGACGCGTCGTCTCGAGCAGACGCACCGTGCCTTCCGCCCCCTCGCGGCGGAAGTAGTCCTCCGCTTCGAGCACGCTCAGGCGCTCGCGCACGAGCGGCACGTCCGCGGTCACGAGGCGGTCGAGCTCGACTTGCAAACGCGCGGCGGCCTCGACGGGCGCCGCTTCGCCGAGCAGACGCACCCTCTGCGCGAAGCCGAGCGATCGACCGAGCCGGACGTCGAGGCCGATGCGCCGTGCGGCCTCCAGAAGCGCGAGCGCCAAGGAGCTTCGAAAGATGCGCTGACCTTCCCAATGCGCCGTCGTGAGGCTCGTCAACGTGCAGTTGCCCCCGAGCGGGAGGTCGAGGCTGCGTGCTCGTCCGTCGACGAGCGCGGCCACCACGGGTGCGTCGCCGATCGTCGAAGGCAAGAGCTCGCCCGGCGTGATGCCGTTGCGCACGCGGCGGCGCTCGCCGTCGAGCGAAACCTCGAGCTCGACGCGGCGAGGCAACGCTCGCTCACGAAGCAACACGCCGACCGCTTCGTTCATCTTCGCGAGGCGCGACGAGGTGCTGGTCACGATCTCGCGAAGCAGCTGCACCGCCACCCGCGGCTCGCGGTCGACGAGCGCCTCGTAACACTGCTCGTCGAGGACCAGCAGCACCGAAGGCGCATCCGCGACGACCGACGCCGTGCGAACGCCACCGGCGACCAAGGCGATCTCACCGAAGTGTTCGCCCGCCGTCAGCGCACCGAGCTCGACGCCGGCTCGAAGGACCCGCGCGTGCCCCGAGGCGAGCACGTACATCGCGCGGTCCGAGTCGCCCTCGCGCACGACGACCTCACCCGGGGACGCCTCGCGGCACGTGACGATCTCGGCGAGGACATCGTGGGCGTGACCATCCAATGGCGCGAGCGGGGCGACGCTGGCGAGGATGGCGCGAATCTCGGCGAGGCTCGGGGTCGGGGACACGGCGCGATCTTGGCCGAGCAGCGCCGGTTTGGGGAAGCGTTCGACGAGCGGCGCTCGCGTACGCGGTGCTGGCGAGGCGTGACGTTCCGTTCTAATGGAGCCGCCGCCGCGACGAAGCGCCCGCACGCGTGACGTCCGCGGACCACGGCACGAGCGTTCGTGCGCGCGTGCCGTGAAGGACTTTTGGAGCGAATCATGTCTCGACGTTTGGCTTTTCTTCTCCTTCTCACTTCGGCCTTCGCGTGTGGCGACGACGACGTCACGCCGCCGGCGGACGCTGGCTCGGCCGACGCCGCGATCCGACTCGACGCAGGCACCACCGAAGACGCCGGCACCACCGAAGACGCCGGCACCACCGAAGACGCCGGCACCACCGAAGACGCCGGCACCACCGAAGATGCCGGCACCACCGAAGACGCCGGCACCACCGAAGACGCCGGCACCACCGAGGACGCCGGCACCGACGCGGGCGCAATGGCCGACGCGGGCCCCGGCACGCGCGACGCGGGCCCCGACGCGTGCCACTCGCTCGACTTCGGTCGCGAAGAAATCGCGCTTCGCCGCGTCGACAGCCTCCCGACGATGACGGGCGGCGAGATCCCGTCGGGCGTCTACGACGCGGTCGACTACCAAACCACGACGGGCTCGAGCGGGGCCTACCGCGGCAGTTGGTCCATCACCTCGACGGGCGCCGGCGTCGGCACGATGGAGGTGATTCAACAACTCACGGGGTCCGCGCCCGGTCCCATCATCCCGCGACGCTACACGTGGACCACCGCCGGCGTGAATCTCTCGCGCGTCGAGACCTGCCCGAACGCGGGAACGATGCAGAGCTTCACCTACTCGATCGTCACCGAAGGCGGCACCACCCGCCTGCTCGCGCGAAGCAGCACCATCCTCTTCGTGCTCGAGCGCCGCTGACACCCGCACCCCTCGACGACGAGCGCCCACGGACTCCGCGGGCGCTCGTCGCGTTTGGGCACGTCACCCCGCGTGCACACTCACCACGGGTGCTCGCTGCCGTCCCACTGAAAGAACTTGCCGCTGTCGACGAGCGTGACCCGGTCGACGACGTTTCGAAGCATGCCGCCGACGGACTCCTCCGTCGTCAACGTCGCGCGTGCCCCGCCCATGTCGGTCTGCACCCAACCCGGGTTCACCACCACGGCCACGATGCCCGCGTCGCGAAGCTGAAGCGCCATCGCCCGGTTCATCATGTTCAGCGCGGCCTTGCTCGTCGCGTAGCCGTAGTGGCCGCCCATCGACTTCTCGCCGATCGAGCCGAGCCACGACGAGATGCTCAAGACGAGCGGGCTCGTCGAGCGGCGCAGGAGCGGGAGCGCGTGCTTCGCGACGATCACCGGCATCACGCCGTTGGTGCGAATGCACTCGGTCACGGCGTCCGGGTCGAGCTCGGTGAGCTCGAAGGTGCGCCGAAACAGGGTCGGGTCCGGGTGATCCTTCGGGTTCACCCCCGCATTGTTCACGACGAGGTCGAGCGCCTCGAGCTCACCTTCGAGCGCTCGAAAGAGCGACGCGATGGAGGCCTCGTCGCTCACGTCGAGCGCACGCGGTAGCACCTTCGCACCCTCCGCGAGCAGAGGCGTCGCGGCCTCCTCCGCTTTTGCCCGACTTCGCGCCGTGAGCACGACGCGCCAACCACGCTGCGTGAGTTGGCGAACCCACTCCGCGCCCATGCCGCGGGAGGCACCAGTGACGAGCGCGGTCTTCAACGGGGCCACCACGAACGAACGAGAGACTTCGGCATGCCCCCAAGATGGCGCAACGATCGCGGCGTCGGGTTGCAAAGATCGAAACGCACCCTTTCACGAGGTGCCCCGAATCCGTCAGCATCGAGTCCAGACCGCGACCATCGAGAGCAACACGAGGAGCGCGACCGCCGACGCCAGCCCAGCGCCCGGCCCACGCGCCGCTCTCGGCCCCTTCGCCGGCCGCTTCGGGCCGCCGGGTGCCTCGTCGCCCTCGCCGCTCACGTCGCGCTCTACCTCGCCGCTCACGTCGCGCTCTCCTTCTTCGGCGGCTCCGCGAAGAGCGCCTCGACGTGCGCGCTCATGCGCGGCGGCGGCTGCAGCCACGCCTTCGGCTCGAGCCCACGCTGGCAGCTCGGGCAACGCACCGCCTCGGCGCGGGCGCGATGTCCACACGCTCCGCACACGCGACGCTGCGCACGATCGGCGACCATCGCGAACGCGAAGCCGATGGCGGCCGCGATCGCGAAGACGATCAGCACCAAGAGCGGCAGCAGCGGGAAGACGAAGAGCAAGGTCGCGAAGAGGACGAAGCCACCGTCTTCGAGGCGCGCGACCCACGCGCTCGCGGCGTCGTGGGCGAGCTCTTTGACGCGGTCGCGAATCGTGCCGCGCAACGTCGCGATCAACGCCGCCCCGCCGCCCCCGCTCGCCATCTCGAGCGGGCCGACCTCGACGTTCTCGACCCCGGCCATCGTCGCGACCGCCGCCAACGCCGCTGCTGCCGCCAGGCCGCTTCGCGCGAAGCCGAGCGCCGAGAGCGCGCTCGCTTGCGCGTCCCGCGCGTGAAGCCACTCGAAGACCGCGAAGCCACAACAGAGCACCATCGCGAGCGGATGACCGAGCCACGCAATCGCGCCTTCGCCGGGCACCATGCCGAAGCCGATCGCGAGCGAGCATCCGGCCACCGTCCAGGTCGGACGCACGCCGGCGAGCATGCCCGCCTCGACTACCTTCAGGACGTCGCCTTGTTGGTCCATCGCTTCACGCTCCCCGTCGCGCTTCGAAGCCTACGTCTCGCATCACTCAGCTTCCCCCGAACGGCATCCACTCCCCGAGGTCACTCAAGAAGCCGTAGATCGTGGTCGCCAACGAGAGCACCACGCCGATCGCGAAGAGCATCGCCGCGACCACGCCGCCGAGCAGCAACCACTCGCCGATTGCGACCGGCTCCCGCGCACGCTCGCGACGAAGCTGCCAGAGCAGGTACGCGCGGCCCGACCACCACACGACGCCGACCACCAACGCGGTCTGCACGAAAGCGGCGCAAGGGATCGCGAGCAAGAGCCCCGTCAGCGCCAGCAACCACGCGGTGCCGAGACGCAGCGTCCACCGCGCGACGAGCCGACGTGTGCCGGCGAGCAACGAGAGGCAGGGGCCGACGACCCAGAGCCGAAAGACCACGAGCGCCACGAGGTTCGCGACGAGGCCGAGAAAAGGCACGGTGCCCGCGAGCGCGGCCGCGAGCGTCGCCGTCGCGAGCACGGTGCCGAAGCGCTCCCGGGTGAGCGCCTCCATCTCCGACACCACACGCTCGCCGAAACGCTCGTCTTCCGTGAACGCACCGCCGCACACGTCGCACGGCGTGCCCGAGAGGATGCCGGGCTTCGCCGTGACCTCGGCGCAGAACGGACAGCGCCCGCGGAGCGCGAGCGCGACGCCGTGCTGAACGAGCGAGGTCGACGTGGGGGCGTCCCGGTACATGCGCCGCCGCGACGGTAGCAGCCCCGCGAACGAGCGTCGCGAGCGTTCCCGGGCGCGACGCGGGGTTCGAAGCATTCGTTGCGTCGAACCCCGCTCGAGGCGGCCTCGCCAACCGACGAAGCCGAGCGCCGCCACCGCCGCGCGAATCGATCCGTGCCGGTGGCGGCCGCCCTCAGTCGGCGGAGCTTCGGAGCTGGAAGCCCTCCGGAGTACGCACGATCCACATGCCCCCGACGTCGTCCAGGTCGCCGCGCACCAGAACGAGACCCTTCTCGGGTGGCAAGGTCCTGCGAGCGACGTCGACGAGCTGCGCGGGGGTCAGATTCTCGAGCGCGAGGTAGCCCTGCAGGAGGTCCGCCGGCGCACGACCCGTGGACCACGCGTTGGCGAGGAACCACGCGACACCCGTGCCTTGCATCGTGTGCCTCAGGTGGGACCAGACGCGCCTCACGGCGGCGTCCAGCTCGTCCGCCTCGACCGGCTCGCTGCGAAGCCGAGCCATCTCTTCGAAGAACCGGCGCATTCCACGGCGTGCCTCGTCCGGCGCGAACTCGGACGTCAGGTAGAGGACGTCCCCGTACGACGTGTCCGTCACCCAACCGTGCGCGCCGTAGGTCAGACGCTCTTGGTGACGAAGCGACGCGTTCAGTCGCGACGAGAACGCGCCGACCGCGAGCTGCGTGATCACCTCGAACGCGGCTCGGTCGGGAGCGTCCACGGCCGGAGCACGGCGCACCATCATCACCTGGAGGAAGTCGGCGCCTTCGGCGTGCTCGCTCACGGCCGCGCGCGCGAGCGGCCTATCCATGACGGGATGCCCACGACGACGCGGCACTTCCTGCGTCCAGTCACCGAAGGTGTTCCGGAACTTCGCCCACACCGCGGCGGGCTCCTCCGGCGCGACGACGATCACCACACAATCCGAAGGCGAGAATCGTTCGGCACGAACGGCCTCCGCGGCCTCGGGCGTGTAGCCGCGAAGCTCACGAATCCTCTGGTGGTGGGCGTTCTCCACCGTGATGTCCTGCTCGAGAAGCTGACCCAGTCCCGCGAGCATGACGCGCTGCAGGGACGCGGGCTCGATCCAATCGGCGATCCAGTCGTCGCGATGCTTCAGAAGCTCGTCCGCATCGACGGGCTCGCGCGTCACGACGGATCGAACCGCGGAGAGCGCGTCCTGCAACTTTCGGTGAGGAACGTCGACGCGAACGTACGTGCCGTGCGAGTTGGCCGACCCGCCCCACCAACCGTCGACGCGTTCGGACGCCTCCTTCGCGAGATGCGACGCGACGAGCTCGGTCAGACCGCGGACGTGCGCGCCGTCTTCTCCACGGCGGGACACGAGGAGCACACGCGCGGTCTCCACCGAAGGCGCCTTCACCACCCAGAGCGAAGCGCCACCTTCGATTCGGTACGCGCGCCCCTCGGGAAGCTGCGGCGCCAAGCGTCCGGGCGCGGCCGGGGGTTCGACGCGCGCCTCGGCGGGGGTCGCGACGAGCGGGGTGGTCGGGGCGGGAAGCTCCGCGACACAGCCGAGCACGAAGAGCGAGACGAGAACGAGACGATTCATCGAAGACTCCGTCGGCGAACGTCACCTTCGAACGATGCGAAACGATGCATGCGGCGCTGCGCGACGACGCGGCGCTCGGGTCGAAGCCATCGTCGACCCGCCTCGACCACGGCCTCTCGGTCGAGCTCGCCGAAGCGGGGGTCGCCCGGCTCGACGTCGCGACCGTGCACCCGACGGCTCGCGAGTCGGCTCGCGACGGTGAGCACGCTGCGCCTCGGCGACCCGAACGAACGATGCCAACGACGAGTCGTCTTGGTGAGCTCCTCTTCGGTGGGCCCCTCTTCCAAGAGCCGCGCGAGCTCGGCCTCGATCTCGCGGACCCGCGGCGCGAGGTCGTTCTCCTTCTCGCCTCCGACGAGCACGTAGAACGTCGAGCCTCGGGCTCGGCTCACGACCTCGACGGCGACCTGACTGATGTCGTCGGCGTCCTCGTAGCGCTCGCCAAGTCGGTCTTCGAAGATCTGGCCGAGCACCGACAACGCGGCGTCGTCGAGGTCGTGAGCCCGCGGCGTCGTCCACGCAAACATCAACCGGTCGTAGTAGGTCGGGGCGAACACGGTAATGCGCGTCGGCTCCCGTTCCGGGAGCGCGATCTCTTGGCGCTCCGGCGGAGCCTGACCCCGCAGAGGCCCGAAGTAGCGACGAATCCACTCCTGGACACGCGTCGGCTCCTCCGGTCCCACGACCGCGAGGGTCATGTTCTGCGGGCCGTACCAACGCTGAACGAACCACTGCACGTGCTCGAGCCGGAGTCGTTCCACGGAGTCCTCGCTCTCTCGGGCACGTCCGTAAGGGTGGCTCTGTCCCCACAGCGCTTCGTCGACCGCTTCGCCCATTCGCCAACCGACCTGCTCGGAGCCTCGTTCGCGTTGTTCGTGGAGCACCGCCGCGCGCTCTCGCTCCACGTCGTCCTCCGTGACGTTCGCGAGAAGGAAGCCCATGCGCATCGCCTCGGCGTAGAGGACACGCTCGAGGCCTTCGTTCGGGACCTCGGTGCAATACGACGTCGCGTCCAAGCTCGTCACGGCGTTCACGTAGCTGGCACCCGTCGCTTCGACGAAGGCGCCGAAGCCGTCCGGAAGCTCCGTCGTCGGCGTGAACATCAGATGCTCCGTGAGATGCGCGAGCCCCTCGTAGTCGGGGGGGTCGTCCGACTGACCGACACCGACGGTCAGACAGACGCCCGTGAACGACGAGTCGCGCCGCTGCTGCACGAGCGTGAGCAGCCCGTTGTCGAGCGTGTGGGCGGCGACGTCCGAGGCCCAGCGCGTGGGCACGGGACGACGAGGTGTGGGCGTCGAACTCGCGTCGGTCGGCGCCGCGCTTGCCGGAGCAGTCGAAGCTGGCGTTGCCGCTGGCGCGGAAGCGGGCGCGGCGTCCGTCGACCCCACGTCCGACGTCGACGTTTCTGCGACGTTCGCATCGTCGGGCGCGGATACGACGCCGTCGCCTCCGACGCTCGGTTCAGGTCCCGCTTGCGCGAAGGCGACCGAGGTCGTCCACGCGGCCCAGAAGACGAAGAGTCGAAGGCTCACGGCGCGGCGAGATACGCATCGATTCGCGGCGCGCAACGATGAATCGGGCTCACAACCAGGCGATGAAACGTCCATGAAACGTGGGAAATGCATCGCCCGGCCCATGTGCACGTCTCGCGCCCGGAGCGCGGTCTGCGGCCGAGACACGAGGCGTCGCCGCCGTGTCGCACGAACACGCCGAAGAATCGGCGTTCGAGATCTGCGCATCGGCGACGCGCGGGTTCGCTTTCGTGTCGAACGTGGTGCGTCGAAACGTGCCAGGTGCGCTCGAACGCAAGGGGTCTTCGCAGCGTGGGCACGGTCACGATTCGAACGCACGCCGCGCGACGTCGACCGCGTCGAAGCACGCGCTCGCGCGATCGCGTCGGGTTCAGCGGCGCGGTCGCTGGGGCTTTCGCGCGGGCCGACGCGGCGCCTTCTCTCGCCCACCGGACTCGAGCCGTCGAATCTCGTCGCGCAAGCTCGCCGCGCGCTCGAAGTCGAGCTCTTCCGCCGCCTTCAGCATCTGCGCACGCAGCGCCTCGAGCCGCTCCTCGAGCGGCAGCCCCTCGTCGTCTCCGTCGACACGCGAGACCGTCGACCAATCGCTCCCGCCCATCGAGGGATCGAGATCGAAGATCGCCTTCTTCACAGTCTGCGGCGTGATGCCGTGCGCTTCGTTGTACGCGGCCTGAATCTCACGACGACGCGACGTCTCTTCCATCGCGACCTTCATCGCGGCGGTGATCTTGTCCGCGTACATGATCACGCGGCCCTCCGCGTTGCGCGCCGCGCGACCGATGGTCTGGATGAGCGAGCGCGGCGAGCGGAGGAAACCTTCCTTGTCCGCGTCGAGGATCGCGACGAGCGAAACCTCGGGAAGGTCGAGGCCCTCGCGCAGCAGGTTGATGCCGACGAGGACGTCGAACTCGCCGCGGCGCAGGTCGCGCAAGATCGCGATGCGGTCGAGCGTGTCGACGTCGCTGTGCAGGTAGCGAACCTTCACGCCGAGCTCGCCGTAGTACTCGGTGAGATCCTCGGCCATTCGTTTGGTCAGCGTGGTCACGAGCACGCGCTCGTCGCGCTCGACGCGAAGCCGAATCTCGCCGAGCAGATCGTCCACCTGCGAGCGCACCGGTCGCACCTCGACGATCGGATCCATCAGGCCCGTCGGGCGAATCACCTGCTCGACCACCACGCCTTGGGTCTTGTCGATCTCGTAGTCGCCCGGCGTGGCGCTCACGTAGATCGCCTGCTTCACGTGCGTCTCCCACTCCTCGAAGGTGAGCGGGCGGTTGTCCAGCGCCGAAGGCAGACGGAAGCCGTGCGCGACGAGCACTTCTTTTCGCGCCCGGTCGCCCCGAAACATCGCGCCGATCTGCGGGATGGTCTGGTGCGACTCGTCGAGGATCATCAAGAAGTCCTCGGGGAGGTAGTCGATGAGCGTCGGCGGCGGCTCGCCGGCCTTTCGACCGCTGAGGTGGCGCGAGTAGTTCTCGATGCCTTGGCAATGCCCGATCTGCTCGAGCATCTCGAGGTCGAACGACGTGCGTTGCTCGAGGCGCTGCCGCTCGAGCAGCTTGCCCGCGTCCTGCAGCTCTTCGAGCCGCTCGCGAAGCTCGGCGCGAATCGAATGAATCGCCTTGGCGCGTTGCTCCTCGGGCGTGACGTAGTGGCTGCCGGGGTAGATGGCGTAGCGGTCGAGCTCGCGAAGCACGGTGCCGCGGAGCGGATCGATCTCGGTGAGCCGTTCGATCTCGTCGCCGAAGTACTCGATGCGAATCGCGGTCTTGTCGGCGTGCGCGGGGAAGACCTCGACCACGTCGCCGCGCACGCGAAAGGTCGCGCGGTGGAAGTCGACGTCGTTGCGGTCGTATTGAATGTCAACGAGCTGCCGCAGCAGTCGGTCGCGGAGGATCTCCTTGCCGGGCTCCAGCTCGACGACCATCTCCTGGTACCACTCGGCCGAGCCGATGCCGTAGATGCACGAGACACTGGCGACGATGATCACGTCGCGTCGGCTGAGCAGCGAGTGCGTCGCCGCGTGACGCATCCGGTCGATGTCGTCGTTGATGATCGCGTCCTTCTCGATGAAGGTGTCGGTCGTCGGGATGTAGGCTTCGGGCTGGTAGTAGTCGTAGTAGCTGACGAAGTACTCGACCGCGTTGTGTGGGAAGAGCTCTTTGAGCTCTTGGTAGAGCTGGGCCGCGAGCGTTTTGTTGGGCGCCATGACCAGCGCCGGACGGTTCGCCTTCGCGATCACGTTCGCGACGGAGAAGGTCTTGCCGCTGCCGGTGATGCCGAGCAGGCATTGATGCTTCTCGCCGACCTCGAGGCCCGAGAGGAGCTCGGTGATGGCGCGCGGCTGGTCGCCCTTCGGGGCGAGTTCGGTGACGAGCTCGAAGGCATGGCGCATGGCGCCGGCAAGGTAGCAGGCAGGTGTGACACGGCCGTCGCCGGCCACCGAGGGGTCCTCCGAGCCCCTGCGGAAGCGCTCGACCGATGGGCTGGTCGCCCCTTTCGAAACCACCTCGCGTCGTGAGTGGCGTGAGTGCGTCGACGTGTACGAGGCTCGGCCTTCGACCCGCTGGAGGGAACACACGACCCGCGGCGATGGCGAAGCCGAGCATCCTCCCCCGAGACCGGGTTCGAAGGGGCCGAGCCCTCGCCTGCGGAGCACCGCGAGCGCTGCGAGGACCAGGGGCGCGGTGAAGTGGGGGAAGCCTCCCCACACTGCGGAGCGAAGGCGAAGCCGCAGGGAGCGCACACCGTGCTGGTCCCGACCCGAGCCGCGCGTCATGGTGCACGCACGTGCGTGACGATCTCCGACGTCTCTTGCCTTGGCTCGGCGGTGTGTTGGCCGTGGCGGCGCTCGCCATGCTCGGCGTGCTGCCGGACCGATGCGGGGTGCTCGATCGCGACGCGCCGCCGACGGTGGCGGAGGTGGTGGCGGGCGAAGGCGTCGGCGACCGTGTCGATCTCGCGCGCCTCCGGGGCCGCGTGGTCGTGCTCGACTTCTGGGCGAGCTGGTGTCCGCCCTGCCGTCGTTCGATCCCGATCCTCAACGAGATCGCGCGCGACCTCACGCACCGCGGTGTGAGCTTCTACGGTGTGAACACCGAGCCCGTCGCGCCCACGCGGGTCGCCGAGTTTCATCGCGAGCTCGAGGCGGCCTTCCCTTCCCTGCACGATCCCGACGGCACCCTGCAGACGCTCTACGGCGTCGACGCGCTGCCCACGCTGGTGGTGATCGACGCCGAAGGCCGGATTCGACACAGCGAGTCCGGGGTGCCGGACGGGGCGGCGCTTCGGGAGCTGCTGGACGACTTGCTCCCGCGCCCCGAGTGAGCCTCTCCCCCGTGATGGGGATGTCCCATCCTACGGACCGCGCCCCGTTCGAGGCAGGCGTTTTCCACAATCTTTCCAGAGACTTGGAGTAGCTCCGGGTTTCGACGTTGATCCGCCTGAGGTCTCCTGATAGAGTCCGCGCCCCCGGGAACGGGATGCGCCGTGCTCGGCGTGCGGAAGCGTCTCGGCGCTCACAGGAGGGAAGGCTTGGTCCAGCAGCTGCACGGAGGCAGCCTCGAATCACGCGTCGCGCGTCTTCAAGAGCTCACGAAGGCGTCCGATCCGGAGAAGATCGAGGAGTTCCGCAAGCTGATGGAGATGTCGTGGATCTACCACGACAGCGCCCTCGAGGGGGTCGTGTACACCCCGGAAGAGCTGAACGCGGCGCTCGTGGACGGTCAGCCGACCGACGCGGCGATGGTCCCGGTCTTCGACGAGATTCGGAACCACAAGACCGCGATCGACATGATCTACGAGATGTCCGAGCGGAAGCGCTTCAGCGTGTCCCTCGACGTCATCAAGAAGATCTACGCGCAGCTCGCGCCCGAGGAGCTCGAGGGTCGGGGTCAGCCGACCTACCGGAAGGACATGCCGCTTCACCGGCTGTACTTCCACGACATCTCCACGCCCGACAAGATCAGCTACAAGATGCGTCAGCTGATTCAGTGGGCGAACTCGGCGGACACGAAGCGCTCGACGCACGCGGTTCGTCTGGCGGCGAAGGTCCACTACCAGCTGCTGCACATCTATCCTTTCCCGCGGCATACGGGAAAGGTCGCGCGCCTCGTCATGAACCTGATCTTGCTGCGCCACGGCTACCCGCCGGTGATCGTTCACGCGACGCAGCGGCAGCGGTACTACGACGCGCTCAAGGGTGCGGACGAAGGCGTCTCGCGTCTCATCCACAACGCGCTCGGCGCGAGCGTGGAGAGCGCGGTGCGTTTCTTCGAGCACGTCGAAGAGCCGGTCGAAGGCACCTGAGCTCGCGCGCAACCCGTTCGAAACTGCGGCCCATGCTTCGGCGTGGGCCGTCGTCGTTTCGTGGGTTCGGTGCGCCTTGGGTCACGTGAGCCCGAGCCAACGAAACGCGCCGACGAACGCGTCTTTGCCACCCTCTTCGATCACCTCGCCGTGCGCCAGGACGAGGCGGTCGAAGTCCCACGCGACGATCTCCCCGAGCTCCTGCCGGGCCAGCTCGCGTTTCATGCCCCAACGCTCGACGATCGTGGTCTTGCAACCCGGGTAGCCGCCGAGCATCCACATCGCAGCGCGGGTGCCCCAGCCGGTCTCGGGCGTGAGGTGAAAGCAGAGATCGGTCACCACCAAGGTTCGACTCGGGCGGTGGAGGAGCACGACCTCGTTGCTGAACGAAAAACACGTCAGCGGCAGCGCGACGACGTCGGCGCCGAAGGGCTGAACGCCCGGCTCGACGACGCCCGCGAACGTCACGTCGCGGCGCTTCTCCGGCAACCCTCGTGCGGCCCACGTCTCGATCCCGGCGTCGATCCACGGGCCGACGTGCAGGTGGTGGAAGAGGTTCGGTGCGAGCACGAAGCGAGGCTTGCCGCGGGCCGCGACCTCTTCGATCGGTCGTGCGATCGGCGAGTGCACGAGCAGACCTTCACTGGTCTCGAGCACGGTCATGCGTCCACCGAGCTGCAGGCCGTAGAAGCTCTGCGGCCCTTCGGCGACGTGAACGCCAGGCGCGAGCTCGCGCAGCGGTTCGCTCATGATGCGTGCTCCTTCGAAGGCGCATCGCGAGAAGAGCCGACGCCACCTGCGCCGACTCACGACGAGCCCGGGAGGGAAGTAGGCCCACGGGCGGCTCGGTGGCAAGGGCATCGCCGGATGTCCCGTAGCGAGATACGTTCTGCCGCGTGGGGACACGGCTCTTGGTGGGCGTGCTGGTGTCGTGAGCTCTTCGTCCTCACGCCCGTCGTGACCTCGAAGATGCAACTCGTGCTCGCGTCGAGGGATCGGGCTCGGTGACGAACGCCGCGTGACGCGTCGCCGAAGGTCCTGCGATCACACGAGGGGCTTCACGAAGCGCGAAAGCAACGTTCGCTCCGCGTCTTCGAAGCGCACCACGACCTTCTCGTGCTCCCCGTCGTCGATGCGACGCACGATCGTGCCGTCGCCGAACTTCACGTGCGTCACGCGTTCGCCGGCGGCACGGCCAAGGTTCAGCTTCAGCTTCTTGCCCGCGAGCAACTTCGGCGGCGGAACGAGCGCATCGTCGCGCGCGGGCGCGGTCTTCACGTGCTCGCCCCACTCCCCGTCGCGCGCGGTGGTGATCGCGTCGTCGAGAAACGCCTCGATCGTCACGCCTTCGGAGTCGTCGGGCGGTTCGAGGTCGATGCCGTCGGTCGAAACGAAGATCTTCGCTTCGGCTCCTGCCGGCGCGACGGGCACGCAGAGGTAATACGACGGTCCTCCGTGCGCGTCGGCGACACGTGCGCCGACCGGATCGGAGTAGACGACCGAGAGGCAGACGAACCCGTCCGGTGCTTCGTGGTCGCTTGCGTCGCCGAAGTCGTTGAGCGTGCCGAGGCCGGTGAAGAACGAGGCGATCGGATCGCGCACGGCGAGGAGCGTGAGCACGTCGTCGTGAAGCCGCACGCCGAGCTCGTCCTCGAGCTTCAGGAGCGACACGAGGGAGAGGGTTGGCGACTTCTTTCGGGCGCCACGGAGCCCGGCGACGTCGGTCTGCGCGCAGACGCTCAACGCACGCAAGAGACTCGCCGATGGAAGGAGCTGGCGCGGCTCGCGGGTCGAGGTCATCGACGCATCCTACAGCAGCGCGGGACCTCCGAGGACGTCCGTCGTCGCGGTCTTGGCTCGGAGCCGGCACGTCGGCTCCGCCAAGTCGCCATCCCGTCGGCACGTGGTGCGCGTGGGATGGCGCTGCCTCTTCGCTCGGAGCCTCCGTGGCCGTGACGACCGTACGATTCGCGCGTGAAGCGCCTTTGCAAGCCGAGCTCGTCGCGCGCGTCGAGGCGCGCCTTCGTGAGCGCGGCGTTCCGCGGCACGGCGGCGTGCGAATGCTGGGCAAGGCGCTCTTCATCCTCGCCGGCCTCGCGGCCTCGTACGTCTGGCTCGTCTTCTTCGCGCGCACCACCCTCGAGGCCGTCGTCGCCGCGTTCGTGCTCTCGCAGTTCGTCGTGATGGTGGGTTTCGGCGTGATGCACGACGCCGGACACGGTGCGTTCTCGAACCGACGCTGGGTCAACCGCCTCTTCGCGCGAGGGCTCGACCTCATCGGCGGGAACCAGACGCTCTGGCGCACCAAACACGGGGTATTGCACCACACCTACACGAACCTCGAGGGGCTCGACGACGACCTGGAAGGGGGTGCGCATCTACGCATGCACCCCGATCAGCCGTGGCGCCCGTGGCATCGTCACCAGGCGGTCTACGCACTGCCGCTCTACAGCCTGCTCGCGCTGCATTGGGTGCTGAGCGACTTCACCGAGTACTTCGGAGGCCGCATCGGCGCGCGTCGCGTGGCCCGGCCGAAGCTCGGCGACGCGTTGGTCTTTCTCGGCTTCAAGGCGCTCTGGATCACGCTCGCCTTCGTGGTGCCGCTCTGGCGTCATTCCGTGACGCACGTCCTGCCGCTCTTCTTCTTCGTAATCCTGACGGTCGGCTTCTGCCTCGCGTTGGTCTTCCAGTTGGCGCACGTGGTCGACGCCGTCGAGCTTCCGACCTTTCCCGCGAGCGGCCGTGTCGACGACGAGTGGATCGTGCACCAGCTGCGAACGACCGCGGACTTCGGCACCGAGAGCCGCTGGCTGACGTGGTACACGGGCGGCCTGAATCACCAGGTGATTCACCACCTCTTCCCGAAGATCTGCCACGTGCGCTACCCGCTCGTGCGCGACGTCGTCGAGACGTTCTGCCGCGAGAAGGGGTTGCCGTACCACCGCTATCCTTCGTTCGGCGCCGCGGTGCGTGGACACTTGCGGCACCTCCGCGCGCTCGGGCGCGAACGGGCGGTCGTGGTCGAGACGTCGGTGGCGTAGGACGCGTGGGGCTCGAGAGGGTGCGCCGTCGACCTCGCGCGGCGAACGCCGTCATGCCCGGGTGCTCGGCGACGCCTCAACCGAAACACGACGCGGCGCGCAGCCACGCGACGTATTCGGGGATGCCGTCGCCGCCCATCAGTCGAGGCAGCTGCTCGTCGATCCATCGGCGCCACCCGAGCATGACGTTCCGCCCGGGAATCGTGGAGGGCCCCACGATCTGCACGAGCGCGTCGAGCGCCTCGAGCACTCGGTCGGGTTGCTGGGTGCGGTCGCCGAAGCAGAAGTGCGCTCCGATCCAAGCGTCCATCAGGCACCCCATGCAGCGTCGAGCGCCGACGTCGAGCACCTCGTCGAGGCAGCCGTTCACGAGGTCGTCGTCGGAGAGCATTCGGCCTGCCCAAAGGGAGACGTCGTCGAGCGTCGAGCGCTCGGGTCCCTCCACCCAGGGTGCTTCGTTCCACGCGACGGCCACCAAGCCAGCGTCCAAGCCCATCTCGGTCTCGACGAGCTCGAGAAACCGCTGGTGGTGCTCACCTCGGGCGTCGACGAAAGGACGCACGTCGAGACCGCGCGGAAATACGGAAGGTCGGTGCGCTGCGAGGTAGCCCAACGCCGTGAGACCCCAATACGACATGAAGACGTCGCGACCGAGAAAGGTCTGGGAGCACATCGCGTTTCGACCGTAGCAGAGCTCCCGACACGAACTCCAAGCGACGCGTCGCCGAGAGGCAGGCGTGGGCAGAATCCGCCCACTTGGCGTGCGGCGAGCTCCTTCACACCAAGCTCGGCGCAGTGTCTTTCGCTCGCGGCGCCCGGCTCGCGTGCGCGCGCGACCCGCGCCACGAAAACCTCGCGGTGCCCGTCACGCAGCGAGCGCGGCTCACTCGACGTCGCCGAATCCTCCGTTACGAGAGGGAGAATGAAGCGCGCGGTTTGGATCCTGGCGGTGGTGTGGGCGACGGCGGGATGCTCGAAGTCGGAGGAGGTCTGCACCGGACCCCGTGTCTCGCGTGACGCCGTCGTGCCGTACGACGCGCTGAAAGAGGAGCTCTGCCGCTACCTCGCGCGATGTGATCCCGACGACCTGCGTCGCTTCGTCGATCCCACCGTCGAGGGCTGCATCGCCTACGAGCGCTGCGATGCTCCTTCGCCCGAAGGCTTCGTCGTGACCCCCGCGTGCCTCGAGGCGTTGCGCACGGCCCCTTGCGAAGGCGAGGGCCTCTACCCTCCGGGCTACGAGGTGCTCTGGAGCCACGAGTGCACGCTCGGGGGCCCCTTCGAGCAGCCGGGCGAAGGCGAGGGTTGTGGCTCGACGCTCTGCCGACCCGGCGGTGACGCCCCACCCGCGCACCTTCATTGCGCCGACGGTTTGTACTGCGACCGAGACGACGTCTGCCGTCGCATGGTGCCGGTGGGCGAACCTTGCGATCTGCCGCGCGCGCCGGGGGTGGTGATCGACCCGTGCGAGACCGGCGCGTATTGCGACTTCCTCGCGGGCGTCTGTCGTGCACGACTCGCGCCGGGTGCGACCTGCGAAACTCTGGTCGACGACCGGCACGACGTCGACCCATGCCGGTCGCCCGCACGCTGCGAGGAAGGCGTCTGCACCTCGCCGGTCGAGCCTCCGCCTCCCGACTACGCCGACGTGGCCGAGGCGTGCGAGAACACCGACGATTGTTTGCGTGGCCTCGCGTGTGTCGACGGAGTCTGCGCGGCGCTCGTGTGCGGCGGGAACACGGGCGACCCGTGCGAGCCCGGCACCTGCAGCGAAGGGCAGCTCTGTCACGAGCGGAAGGCTCGCTGCGAGCCGGTGGGCGAACCTTGCGACGACCTACACCCCGATTGCCCCGCGGGCACCTACTGCGCCGACAGCCTCACCTGCCAGAGCCTCTGACGACGACGCCCCACGGTCCGTGAACCGTGGGGCGAGGTCGCGAGACGACGCGGCGCTCAGCGCGGCATGATCGTGAGCGAGACGAGCGCGTCCTTGCAGGCGGGGCCGCCGGGACCGCCGGTGCGCCTCGTGCCGGTCTCGCCGCGCGCGCCGAGCAGACCACCGAAGAGAAAGCCCGCCTCGTCGCTTCGGCTGACGTAGCCAAAGAGCGAGGTACCCGACGGCGGCAGGAAGTTCGCCCGCGGGATCGCGTCGTCGAACGACTGCGAGAGCAGAAGCATGTCGCCCGGCGCGCCTTCGACCGAAGGGAAGATCGAGTCGTCGTTGCGGTCGCAGCCCACGCCCGCCCAATCACGCACCGGGTTGGTGGTCCGCGCGCCGCGAAGCGCGGTCAGCACCGCCCAACCCGGATGGCCGTTGCCGTCGCGGTTGAGGTCGAAGCGGTAGCTGCTCGGCTCGCGCGATCCGACCGCGCGGTAGAACACCGACTGCGCGAGGTCGTGGCCGTTGCCGGAGGAACCGAAGTCCGCGCAGAAGTCGTCGTCGTGCCACGACCGGCACATCGCCTCGGTGCCGCATTGGTGGCCGTTGTCGCCCTTGAAGCACTCCGCGACGCGGGTCCATCCGTCGACGTAGAGCGGGAGGTCGTCGTCGGTGCGGTGCAGGACGAGCACGAGCAAATCACCCTCCGCGCTCCCCGACGGTCGGTCGATCACGAGGCCCTGACCGTTCGAGTCGTAGGTCTGGGTCGTGCCGACGTGCGTGATGCCGCGGCTCGGCGGTGGGGGCTCGCTGACGCCGGTGGTGACGACGAGCTCGGGCGGACGCGTGCCTTCGCGCGAGTCGAAGTCGGCGCCGTCGTCGTGCTCGGGAACGAGGACGAACGAGAGCTCGCCCGACGCCGTCACCGCGCGGGTGACGTCGAGCTCGAGCCAGCCTCCGGGCACGTTGCCGGGGTTGGCGACGACGCTGCCACCCGCGCGCGGTCGCGTCTCCCAAGTCACACGTTCTTCGTCCCACGCGTTGGTGGTGACGGAGACCGCGGGGCCGTTCGGCGAAGGGTTCGTCACGTAAAGCCGAAGCACGGCGCGCTGCACCGGCGCCGTCAGCCGAGGCACGTCGAAACGAAGCATCGTCTCGTAGGTGTCGGGCGCGCGGTCGACGAGGAGGTCGGGTTCCATGCCGTAGTTCGTGCTCGGATTCGCGGCGTCGACGAACGCATCTGCGACCGGCGCGAGCACGAGCCGCTGCGGCGTGCTCCCCGAAGGCGGCGCGCCCGCGCTCGGACGATCCACCCGCAGCTGCGTGCGCGGCACCACGGGCTCGCTCGCCCCGCTCGGAAGCGAAGGCGGCGCGCAACGAAGCACGGCCGTCGCCGAGCCGCCGTTCTCGTAGTACTCGAGGCGAATCGGGTACGCGCGCCCGGCGACGAGATCGATCGTGCCGCGGACCGTCGTCGCGCCTTGGTCGCGCCAGTTGGCGATCAGCGGCTCCGCGTCGTCGCCGACCCAGAGACGGATTCCGTCGTCGGACCGAACCGCGAAGCGATGCGGGCCCGACTCCTCCGCGAGGTAGAAGCCTTCCCAGCGCACGGTGAAGCGGTCAGCGGGCAGACCCGACGCGGGCGCGTTGCGACCCCAATCGAAGTTGATCGTCGCGTCGATGCGCGTGAGCCCGACGTTCGAGAAGTCGGCGTTTCGAAAGTACGTGCCGCGAAGGCCGGCCTGACCTTCGAGCGATTCGTCTGCGCCTTCCACGTCGAGCGGGGCCTCGGGATCCAGGTCCGCCACACACCCGAAACCGAGCGCGAGAGCGAAGACGACGACGGGGCGAGCTGCGTACATGCGATCCTCCTGAAGAACGAAGCGAGGCGACGAGACGGAGTGATGCGACGCAGCCGCAGCCCACGAAGGGCGCGCCGTCGTCCCGAACCACTGCGAGTCGAAGTCCCGGTGCCTCGCTGTGCAGCGCGCGTGCCGACGCGATTCGCGACGCTCGGGCGATCGGTTGTGCAAGGAGTTGCACCTCGCACCGGGCAACCACGTCGGAGCGGGGACTCTCGACCCGAGCATGCGTTCGCAGGTCGAACGACGGACGAACGCGATTCAAGAGCGAAAAGAGACGCTTGCGCGGCTCCGGTGGGCGCCCGTTCAGCGGCTCGTCGAAGGCTCACCTCGAGCGCGCGCACGGACCGAACGGAGGTCCATCGGGCACGCGACGATCTCCTTCGCGCGGGATGCCGCTTCAGCCGACGACCCGTGGCGCCGCACCTGTCCAGCCACGATTCGCTCAGGGCGCGTACGCGACACCCACACGCACCAGGATCGCACGTCGCACGACGACGTCCTCGGAGGTGCGCAGCACGAGGTGGGCGTCGAGCTCCTCGGGCGGCATCCAGTAGAGCAACGCCTCGGTTGGCGCCTCGAGGCTCGCCGGTAGCTCGGTCGCTTCGGCGGGCGACTCGTAGCCGAGCAACTCGGCATCCCACGCACGCCGGAAGGCCGCCAACTCGTCGCCGCTCAGCCCGAGCTCGCGTGCCCCGGCCGAGAGGCGCGCGATCGCCACCGTGGGTCGCGACTCCGGATCCTCCGCAGGAAGCGCGGGGAGCTCACTCGTCGCACCGGGAGCCGGAGGCTCGACCACCCGCAACACCGTCTGCGCACGCGTCGCACCACGGCGCACGTGAATCAATCGACCTGGAATCGCGCCGCCTCCACGATGCCGCACCGTCAGTGCGCCGTCGTCGGCCCGCGTCACCTCGAGCGGCAACGGCGTGCTCGGCATGCCGGCGCGGTAGAAGAGGTAGTCGAACGACGCGCCGTTCACCTCGAGGCACGCACCGTCCGCGGTCTCGATCGTCGCGGGCGCCAACGCCGCTTCGCAGAAGCCGTCGGGGGTTTGGCAGACGGGATCGTCGGCGCTCGGGTACTGCCGCTCTGCGCACGCACCACGATGCGCGCGCACGTTTCGCCACGCGACCTCCGCGGGACGCCCCTCCGCGACGGTGGGCCAATGCTCGACCACGCTGCCGTTCGGCACACGCACACCGAGGTCGAAGCGGCGTTCGTCGACACCTTCGGGGAGGTGCGCGTAGATCACCGGCTTGCCGCCGGCGCGCATGCGGAGCGTGCCGTTGCCGATGCCGATGCCGACGTCGCTTCCGATCCCTTCGGAGCCACGCAGGATCGCCGAGAGGTCCGGGGCACGAACGGGCGGGCGGGCCAGCGCCACACGCTCGCCCCCGACGCGCTCGCTGATCAGGCCCCACTCGTGAAGCTCGAGCGGCTCGCTCGGCGTGGGTGCTTCGACCTGCGGCGTCGGCTCGGGCGGCAGGGAAGGCGGCGTGGAATCCCCACACGCGGTGGCGAGAAGAAGGAGCAGGCTTCGGCGCATGCCGAGACCTTACTGGTTCTCGTCCCCGCGCGCGGCGCGAACTGGGCGACCGCGATCGACGCGAACCGTTCGCACGACGTGTCGAGCGGCCGCCACTTGCACGGATCGCACTCCGTGCGAGCGGCCGAACGCTCGGCGGTGGGAGGGGGCCCCGATCCGACTCGGCCGTCGGGAGAGGGAGCGCGCCAGCGCGCCGCCCCCTCGAGACGAAGGAAGAGCATGAATCGATGCAACGGATTCGTGCTCTCAGCGCGTCCGCTCGCACGAGAGAAGACGGGCCGGAGCGCGAAGCCCCGACCCGCCGTTCCCCCACCGCGTGATTCAGTTCGTGCCGCGGCAGCTGAAGTAGAGGTAGTCCTGGTCCACGTCGTTGTTCAGCACCTCGAAGCGCCGCCAACGCCGCGCGAGGAAATACGCGTTGGCGATCGAGTTGACCTCGCCCTTGGGCACCCAGAGCTGCTTGTAGGTGTGCCAGCCGGTGATGGTCTTGTAGCGGAGACGAATCGTCACTCCGCCGCCCTTCGCGTGCACGGCGCCTTCCATCGTCAGACCACGCTTCTCGCACCACGCGTTGCCGGTGCTCGGAAAGCAGAAGAGGTAGTCGGCACCGCTGCGGCAGTAGGTGTCCTCGAACTCGCTCCAGGTCAGCGCTTGGCTGGCCGCGCCCACGTCGCCATCGACGCGCGTGACCGCGTCGGTCGGTGCCGCACCGTCGAGACCCGCCACGTCGCCTTCGAGGTCGAGGTCCGCCGACGCGAGCTCGGCGCCCAACTCGATCGCGCGCGCTTCGGCGACGGCCAGCGCGGTCGGCGCGTCTTGCCCGGTGAGGCGCGTGTAGAAGTCGACGAGACGCTCGTCGGACGCGCGACTCGGTGCCTCACGCGCGATCGCGATCGAGGGATGGCGCGTCAGCACTGCGAGGTCGCCTTCGCCCAACGAGAAGAACTCGTAGACCGAGCCACTCTCGAGCTCGACCTCGGCGAGCGTGAGCGCCTCGGCTTCCGCCACCACCTCTTCGGTCGTCTGCGTCGCGCAGCCGAACGAGCTCGTCAGGCCCGCGAGCGCGAGCACGATTCCGCAAAGCTTCGTCTTCATCTCAACCTCCGCGCACCGTCCGTGGTGCGCGAGGAGATAGGACGCGACGCGCTTCGGCCTGACACCGAGGACGTCGTTTTTCGATCGTTGCTCCCGCGATCGAACGCGAAGACCGCTCGCAACGACGCTCCGAGACGCTACCGGGCGCGACCGTGGGGCTCGAAGGTCGGTTCTGACCCGACACGACACGGTCCCTGGTAGCGTCGACCTCATGCGAATCACAGCCTGGCTTCTGCTCGTCGTGGCGTGCGGTGGCGCCGAGTCTCCGAGCACGTCGTCGACCGAAGACGAAGGGGAGAGCTCCGGCGCGATGACCGAACCCACGACGCACACGCCGGAGCCAACCCCCACGACGCCGACGGAGCCCGCGTTCGTGCACGGCGGCCTGCGCTGCATGCACGTCACGCCGGAGGGCGAGCTCGCGTCGTGCGAAGAGATCTCCGAGGCCGGCAACGACGCCCCGAGCGCCGAAGAGAACTGCGCGATGCTCGGCGCGCGCCTCGAGCCCGGCGCTTGCCCGACCGCCGAGCGTGTCGGCCGCTGCCACGCGATGGACGGCCCCGAGCTTCGACCGGTGTACCCGATCCGCATCTCGTACTACCGCAGCACCCTGGTCGCCGACGCGGCACGCGCGATGCGCATCTGCGCCGATCTCGACGGCACCTTCGTCCCCGAGCCATGAGCTTCGCGATCACGCTCGGCACACACGACACCTCGTCGCTTCGGCGAGCGCTGGCCGACGCGGGCGTGCGACAGAACGTGTACGCGAGCCGCCTCTTCGACGAAGGCCACGTCGTGCCGGGCCCCGCGCGGATCGTGCACGTCGTGGTGAAGAGCGCGGCCGAGCTCGGCGCGCCGGATGGCGACACCCTCGACGGGATGATCGCGCGTGTGCGGCCCGCGGGTCTCGTGCCGGGCCCGCTCGAGCTCGCCGCGTACCTGCGGCTCGCGTGGCGCGACCAACCGAGAGGTCCCCGTGTCACCGTCGTGTCGCTTCGACCGACGCCCGAAGAGACCTCACCGCGTGGCTTCTACCTTCGCCACGACGACGAGGGTCTTTGGCTCCGCGGCTACGTCGCGTCGGACGATTGGGTCTTCGAGCCGACCGAAGGCCTCGCGTTCGTTCGGACCTGAGCGCATCGCACGCGGCGCTCCGCCCTCGAAACACGGCGGCCACGCCCGATCCCGAGGCTTCGCGAGCTTCTCCTCACGCGTCGCGAGACACCTTCGCGCGTTCGCGCGCCCGAAAATCGGAGGAGCGCCGACCGATTTCGTCTTCCCTCAGGCGCTCCGCGTGCGCACCCATTTCGCTTCGCGCGTCCCCGTGCGAGCCTCCAGCCGGCTCGCGGGGACGAGTCGAAGGCACGCGCCTCCCGGGGCGCGCGGCACCTCGTTCTTCGAGGGATGTTTTTCGAGGGGATTTCTTTCGTGGACGAGTTTCTCGCCATCGCCACGTCGTTTCCGACCGCCGTCTACGCGGCGCTCCTGCTCATGTCGATGATCTATTGGCTCATCGGCATGATCGGGTTCGTCGACGGCGACGCCGGCCTCGACGGGGCGGGCGCGAAGATCGACGGCGCCGCGGACGGCGCGCTCGAGGCCGCCAGCGCCAAGATCGACGGAGCCGCGGACGGCGCGCTCGAAGCGGCAAGCGCCAAGGTCGACGGCGCCGCCGAAGCGGTCGAAGGCGCCGGCGGTGTGCTCGCTTCCGTCGCGTCGATCCTCGGTCTGCTTCGCCTTCGCAACGCGCCACTCACCATCACCCTCACCGCGCTCTGGCTCTTCGCCTTCGCGTCTTCGTTTCTCGGCGCGCGCTACGTCGCGCCTCTTCTCCCCGGTCTGCTCGGCCAGCTGCTCGTGCTCGTCGGCGCCTTCTTCGTGGCGGTTCCGTTCGCGTCGTTGGTCACGCGGCCGCTCGCGGGTGTGTTCGCGAAGAACGTCGGTCGCAGCAAACGCGACCTGCTCGGTCGAAGCGCGCGCGTGCGCATCGCCGCCGAGCCCGGCGAGCGCGCGCAGGTGCGCGTGCGCATCGGCGGCGACGACTTGCTCCTTCGTGTTCGCGCCGAGACCGCGCTCACGAAGAACACCGAAGTTCTCCTCGTCGATTACGACGCGGAAACCGACACCTTCGTGGTCGAAGCGATGTCGGAAGTTCTTGACGCAGGTTCGGGCGATCCCCAACGGTGAGCCCGCTTTTTCGGAGGGGGCCGGCGCACGTGCAGCCACGTGTGCGCAGGTCGACGTGTGCGCTCTCGTCGTCCTCCACGACGTGAGCACGAGGATGTGTCCATGGACTCGAACACGATCATGATCCTGTCGGTCGCGGGCGGCGGCGTACTGCTCGTACTCGCGATCGCCGTGACGCTCGCACGTTTCTACCGAAAGGTGGACCAAGGCCGGGCGCTCATCGTCAACCCGCTCCGGGGTGAGCCCTGGGTGACGTTCACCGGCAGCGTGGTGTGGCCGATCATCAACCGCGCCGAGATCATGGACATCTCGGTCAAGACGATCGAGATCGACCGTCGCGGCAAAGACGGCCTCATCTGCAAGGACAACATTCGCGCCGACATCTCCGTCACCTTCTTCGTGAAGGTGAACAAGACGCCGGACGACGTCCTCAACGTCGCGCAGCTCATCGGCTGCCAACGCGCCTCCGATCAGCAGACCATCGAGAACCTCTTCAACGCGAAGTTCTCCGAGGCCCTCAAGACCGCGGGCAAGAAGTTCGACTTCACCGCGCTCTACGAGGAGCGCGAGCAGTTCCGCAAGGAGATCGAAGGCGTCATCGGCCAAGACCTCAACGGCTTCACGCTCGAAGACACCGCGATCGACTACCTCGAGCAGACCCCGATGGAGCTGCTCGACGCCGAGAACATCCTCGACGCCGAAGGCATCCGGAAGATCACCGAGATCACCGCGGCGCAGAACATCAAGACCAACGAGCTCCGGCAGGACGAGCGCATGCGTGTCGGCGCCGAGAACCTCAAGGCGGACGAGGCGGTCTTCGAGTTCGAGAAGCGGCGCGCGGAAGCCGAGGCGAAGAAGAACAAGGAGATCTCCGAAGCGCAGGCGAAGGCCGAGAACGAGGCGATTCGCGTGCGGGATCTCGAGCAACGCATGACGCTCATCGAGCGTCAGAAGCACGAAGAAGCGGTCGCCATCGCGAACGAAGCGAAGCTGCGTGGTGTCGCGGTCGCGGAGAAGAACCGCGAGCGCGAGATCGCGGTCGAGCAGGAGCGCGTGGAGAAGGCGCGCATGCTCGAGCAGATCGCCCGCGAGCGCGAGACCGAGCTCGGCCGAATCCAGAAGGACAAGGAAGTCGAGGTCCAGAAGAAAGAGATCGCGGACGTCGTGCGCGGCCGCATCGTCGTCGACAAGACCGTCGCGGAAGAAGAGGAGCGCATCAAGGATCTGCGCGTCGTGGCCGAGGCGAAGCGCGCCAAGGAAGCGGCCGTGATCGGCGCCGAAGCGACGGCCCAAGAGGTGCTCATCAAGCAGGTGAAGGCGGCCGAAGCCCACGAGGCGGCGGCGAAGCTCGAAGCCAAGCAGCGGCTCACGTTGGCCGAGGCGGACCTCGAGGTCGCCGACAAGGCGGCGCGCGCGAAGATGCGCATCGCCGAAGGCGTGCAGGCCGAGACGGCCGCGCCCGGACTCGCGCAGGTGAAGGTGCGCGAAGCCAACGCGCAGGCCCTCGAGAAGGAAGGTCTCGCGAAGGTGCGCGTGGACGAAGCGAACGCGCAGGCCGTGCAGAAGCTCGGTCTCGCCGAGGCCGAAGTGGTCCGCGAGAAGCTGAAGGCGGAAGCCACGGGCGAAGAAGAGAAGGGCCTCGCCGAGGCGCGCGTGAAGGAAGCGACCGCGGTCGCCATCGAGCGACAGGGCCTCGCCGAAGCGCAGGCGATCGAGAAGAAGCTCGTCGCCGAGGCGAAGGGTCTGTCCGAGAAGGCCGAGGCCATGAAGGCGCTCGACGGCGTGGGCCGCGAGCACGAGGAGTTCCGCATCCAGCTCGACAAGGAGAAGGAAGTGGAGCTCGCGGAGATCGACGCGAAGAAGGACATCGCGCATGCGCAGGCGAGCGTGATGGCCAAGGCCATGGAGAGCGCGAAGATCAACATCGTCGGCGGCGACGGCGCGTTCTTCGATCGCTTCGTCAAGGCCGTGTCGCTCGGGCAGTCCGCGGACGGCATGATCGACAACAGCGAAACGATTCAGAAGCTGCTCGGCGAGTACCTCACCGGAAACGGGAGCTTGCCGGCGGATCTGAAGGAGGTCCTCAGCCGACCCGCGCTCGACTCGACCGCGATTCGGAACCTGACGATCTCGGCGGTGCTCTCGAAGTTCATGTCCGGCGCCGACGGCGTCACGCGCGAGAAGCTGCAGAAGCTGATCGACCGCGCCAAGGACATGGGCCTCGAGTGAAGAGGGCGCGACCCGCGGTGCACACACGCCGCGGGTCGCGGTTCTTCTCGTCGCATGCCGCCCACGTCGGCGACGCGCGACCGAGAGCCCCCGCCGCATCGCTCGACCCGTCGACGGACGTCGCTCCGTCGTACGTGCCGCCTCTCGCGCACCCGTTCGTTCTCTCCTCTCGGAAGTCGAAGCCGTCATGACCGACACGCCCGAAAGCGCCGCCGAAACCCTCGAAGGCGGCAACTACGAGGTCGTCCGCGCCCGTCTGCTCGCCCAAGCCAAGGTGCTCGGCGAGAAGCTCGACCGCCTCAACGACAAGCGCCGCGAGGTCTTCGGCGGCACCGAGCTCGAGGTCGTCGCGCAAGAGCGCGTGCGCACCGAGAACAACTGCATCCCGCGCGACGTGATCGGCCTCGGCGAGGTCTTGCTGCTCGGCTACAACGTCTTCCTCGGCCTCAAGAAGGAGACGCGCGCCAGCGACATCCTCTCGGTGCATCGCTGCGTCGAGCGCGAGGACGGCACCTGGGATCTCGGGGAGCTTCCGCTCGCGGAAGGCGCGCCCTTCTTGGTCGACCCCGCGTTCGAGAAGGAGCTCGCCGCCCTCTACGCGTACTTCAAGGACGCACGCCTGCTGCAGGTTCGAAAGACCGAGACCCGTCTGCTCGCGATCTTTCAGATCGGCGCGGCGGCGACGGAGCGAAAGGTCTTTCGCTGGCGCATCGAGGCCAACGGCTCGGTCGTCTTCATGGACGCACGCGGCGAAGCCGACCACGTCTTCCCGCCGCGCTACGACTTCGAGTGGGTCCCAGTCGGCCGCGACCGCCAGGTCCAAGGCCGCTACCCGCATCTGTCGATCCTCGACCAGGTCTTCCTCGAGACCACCGGCGGCGACCTCACGATCAAGATCGAGAACAACACCGAGTCGGGCCAAGGCATTCACAGCGAGCCGGTCGAGGACAAGAACCAATCGCTGGACGACGCGCAGGTGCGCTACGCGAAGGTCGGCAGCCTGATCTTGATCGAGGTCTTGCCCTTCCGAGAGACGACCAAGCGTTACTTCGTCTACAACCCACGCGTCACGCGGGTCACGCGCATCGACGCGATCGGCGCCTCGTGCCGCACGCTGCCGGACGAACAAGGCATCCTCTTTCCGGGCGGCTTCTACCTCGCGACGGGCGAGCACAAGCTCTTCGACGAAGACCACGCCGGCCTCGAGCTGAAGCGGGTCGTGCAATCACCGAACGGCGAGGACGTGCTCTACGTCTTCCACCGCGCGGACGAAGGGCTCTACCAGCTCCTGCCCTACAACGTGATTCGCAAGGAGCTGCAGACGCCGATCAAGGTGCACGGCTACACGATTCGCGACGACGGACGGCTCATCGTCTTTCGCGCGGTCGACGAAGCCTCGCGTGTGCATCCCGTGCAGATCTGGAAGACGCCCTTCACGAGCGCCGAGTTCGCCGCGCAGGCGCCCACGAACGGCTCGTTCCTCGCGAAAGTCGGCAACGCGGAGCTCGTCCGTGGCGTGGCGGACGGATTCACGGTTCGGCGCCTGGTCGAGTCGGCCGAGCCGACGCGCGCGAACTACGAAGCGCTGATCAAAGCCATCGGTCGCGCGATCGACGCGCACTATTGGCTCGGCCACGACGAGGTCGGGCTCGCGCAGCCGCTCGAAGACCTTCGCCGCACCGCGGAGCTCGTGGTCGACGAGTTCGAGAAGCTCTCCGCGCTGAAGAAGCGCGCCGACGAAGCGCTCGCGGGCGCCCGCAAGGCACAAGAGGAGCTGCTCGCCGAGGTTCGCGCAGCGGATTTCCACTCGATCGACGCCTTCATGCAGGCGCTCTCGGCGCTTCGGCGCCAACGCGGCGCGCTCGTGACCCTCAAGGAGGTTCGTTACGTCGACGAGGCGGCGCTCTCGGCGCTCGAAGCCGAGACGATCGAGCACTTCGACCGCACGAGCCGGGCCTGCGTCGGCTTTCTGCTCGGCGAGGACGCGCTCGCCCCGATTCGCACGCGGCTCGACGAGATCCTCGAGCGCATCGGCGAGGTGCAGAAGGTCGCCGACGTGGTGCCGATTCAAACCACGCTCGACGAGACCGCGATGGGCCTCGACGTGGTGAGCGAGGTCGTGCAGGGCCTCGAGGTCGACGACGCGACCGCACGCACGCAGATCCTCGAAGGCATCGGGGAGGTCTACGGGCACCTCAACCGCACTCGCGCGACCGTGGTGGCGCGCCGCAAAGAGCTCGCGACGAGCGAAGGTCGCGCGGAGTTCGGCGCGCAGTTCAAGCTGCTCTCGCAGGCCGTGAGCGCCGGGCTCGCGCTCGCCGAGACGCCGGAGAAGTGCGACGAGCAGCTCGCGCGTCTGATGGTGCAGCTCGAAGAGCTCGAGGCGCGCTTCGCCGAGCTCGACGAGCTCACGGCGCAGCTCGTCGAGAAGCGCGAAGAGATCTACGAGGCCTTCGGCGCCCGCAAGCAGCAGCTCCTCGAAGCGCGCCAGCGTCGCGCCGAGAGCCTCATGCAGGCCGCGCAGCGGGTCTTCGAGGGCGTCACGCGGCGTGTGCGTGGGTTCTCCGACGTCGACGCGCTGAACACCTACTTCGCCTCGGACCCGATGGTGACGAAGGTGCGCCAGATCGCGGAGCAGCTCCGCGAGCTCGGCGACACCGTGAAGGCCGACGAGGTCGAATCGAAGCTCAAGAGCGGCCGCCAAGACGCGCTGCGTGCGCTGCGCGACAAGGTCGACCTGGTCGAAGAAGGTGACCTGCTCCGGCTCGGCAAACACCGCTTCAGCGTGAACACGCAGGCGCTCGCGATGACCGTGGTGCCACGCGGCGAGGGTCTCGCCCTGCACCTGACGGGCACGGACTTCTACGAGCCGATCGAAGACCCCGAGCTCGAGGCCTGCCGCGAGTATTGGACCCAAGAGCTCGTGAGCGAAGACGGCGACGTCTACCGTGGCGAATACCTCGCGGTGTCGATCCTCGAGCGCGCCGAAGCCCACGAAGGCGGCCTCTCGATGCAGGCGCTGCACGACGCCGAACGTGGCGCGGGCCTGCTCGAGCTGGTGCGGCAACAGAGCGCGAGCCGCTACGACGAGGGCTACGAGCGCGGCGTGCACGACGTCGACGCCGCGAAGATTCTCGAGCGTCTGCTGGCGCTCCGCGAGTCCGGTGGGCTCTTGCGCTTCGGCGCCGAGGTGCGCGCGACGGCGTGCCTCTTCTACGAGACGCTCGACGACGCCGCGCGTGCGACGTGGTGCCGTCGGGGCTTCAGCCTCGGACGTCTTCGCACGAGCTTCGGATCGAGCGCCGAGCACGAAGCCTTCGCGGACGAGCTCGGGCGCGCGATCGGTGCCTTCGTCGAGCGCGAACGACTTCCCGAGGTCGACACCAAGCTCGCAGGCCGCTACCTCGCCGAGGAGCTCGCGGCCGAACGACCGAGCTTCGTGGCCAGCGCCGACGCGCTTCGCGTACGCGACGCGCTTCGGGTGCATCTCGACCTCGACGGAACCTCACGCGCGTTCGAAGAAGATCTCGTGACCGGCGATCTCGCGGCGCGGCTTCGATTGGCCCGCGCGTGGGTCGAGGCGTTCTTGCGACGCACCTCGGACGAGAACTTGGCCACGCTCGGTCACGCGAGCTTCGAGGCGGCGGCGCTCTGGATGACACCGAGCCTCGACCGTCGCGAGACGGCCGCGCTCACCCGCGGCGAGGTCACGGACCTGCTCGGCCAGCACCCGCGCATCCAATCGCGCACGTTGCCGCTGCGGCTCGACGAGCTCATCGGTCGCGTCGGGCGCTTCTCTCGCGAGCGAGTCCCGGGCTTTCGTC
>JACKEH010000027.1 GCA_020633125.1 Sandaracinus sp.
GGCGCCTTCGTCTCGATGTATTCGTCGCCGACGAACCTCTACGTCGAAGGCACCGAGCGCTTCGCACGCGATCGTTGGCAGTGCCTCTTGGGGCACGTCGTCGTCAACGACACGACGGGTCTCTTCGAGGCGTGGATCGACGGAGTCCCTTCACTCCGACGCACCAACACCGACACCCGCGTCGAGAATCCTTGGGCGATCGTGGAGCTCGGCATTCCCTACACCGACCCGGCCCAGGCGCCGACCGAAGTACACCTCGACGACTACGTGATCGCCGAAGCTCCGCTGGCCTGCCCCTGATCGCCCTTGCACGACGCGCGGGCGTGACGGGGAGGACACGCTCCGGTTCGCCCGCTCGCGCGGCTCGAATCCGTACGAGCGGGTAGCGCCTCGCACGGATTCCCTCGCGTCGCTCGCTCGAGCGATGTGCTCCGGTTCGCCCGCTCGCGCGGCTCGAATCCGTGAGCGGGCAGCGCCGGAGCTGCTTGCACGGATTCCCTCGAGAGAACGACGCGCCTTCCAACCGGCGAGCGGGATTGGGGCCGTCAGAGCTCGACGAGGTCGAGACCGCCGATGAACGGCATCTTCCCGAGCTTCACGCCCGCGTGGCGAAGAATCGCGTAGGCGTGGACGAGGTGGAAGTAGAAGTTCGGAAGCGCCATCTGCAGCACGTACGCTTCCGCCTTCATGCCCTTGCCGGGAAGGAAGGGCAGCGCGACCACACGGTCGTCCGCGCCTTCGAAGTCGGCCGGCGTGAACGTCGCGAGGAACTCGCGCACCAAGGCGATACGCGCGCGCAGCTCTTCGACGGTTGCGTCGCCGTCCTCGTGCTTCGGCGCGTCTTTGCCCGCCGACCTCGCGGCGACGAACTTCGCGGCGTCGCACGCCGCTTGGACCTGGCGGGTGAAGGTGTATTGGTCGGGCGCCAACCGGTAGGTCGCGTAGCAACTCGGGTCGAAGCCACGCGCCTCGGCATGGGCGAGCGCCTCCTCGATCCAGGAGTCGAGGTTCGCGAGCATCTTGTCGAGCTGGGTCACGGTCGCGTCGTAGAGCGGCATGTTCCTCCAAGGGCCGGCGGGGATCGCGGGCGCAGGGTCGTCGTCGAAGAAGCGCGAGGGTTACCTCGTTCTTCGAAGGGTCACCACGGCAGTCGGGTGGGCGTGACCACACGGTCCTCGCTCGAGCCGACCCCGACCGCGCCGACCCGCGCGCCGCGGTTCCAGCCCCAACAGGACCACGCACCGTCGTCGTGCCGGAGGCATTGTGTGAACCAACCCGTCACGACCTCGACCGCGTCCGTGATGCCGGGCATCTCGCTCGGGTCGCTCACGACCTGGCCGGCCTCGGTCGTCGGCACGCGCAAGTGGTCGCGTCGGTTGACGCCTTGGCAAGACACACGACCCTCGCGGACGCCACAGAGGTCTTCGGTACGTGCCGAGAGCTGTGCGACGCCTCGCCAACTGGGAACCTCGACCGCCTGCGGGTGCATCGAGACCGCGCCGTCCACGTTGAAGAGGTTGTTGCCCCAACAGCGGAGTCGGCCGCTCGCGAGCGCGCAGCCGAACGACTCGGCGAGTACGACGGCGTCGCGTGGGCCGACGCCCGCGAGTCGTGTCGGCCGAGCGGCGCGAACGCGTCGTCGTGTGCCGGCCTGGCCGTGCTCGGACAACCCCCAACATTTCACGCCGCGACGCTCGCGGGCGCACGTGAACGACTGCCCGCTCCAGATCTCCGTCGCTCGAATCCCGCGGACCGGCATGGGGGTCGCGCGATGCTCCCGCTCGCCTCCGTCGCCGAGGTTTCCCGCGTCGTTGCTCCCCCAACAGAGCACGGCGCCGTCGCCTCGAAGCGCGCAGTTGTGGAAGCCGCCGACGGCGATCTGCCGAACGTCCGAGAGGTCTGCGACGCGCGCGGGGGTCGCTCGGGCTTCGATCTCGACGCCGAGCTGTCCGTGGCCGCCGTCGCCCCAACACCAGACTTCGCCGCCTTCACGAAGGGCGCATGCGTGTGCGTAGCCGACGCCGAGAGCCGCGACTCGGTCGAGGCTCTCGACCTCGCGAGGCGTGGGCACGCTGCCGGTGACGACACCACATTGGCCGTCGTCGGAGCGGCCCCAACATCGCACCGTGCCGTTCGCTGCCAGGCCACATCCGAAATCCGAGCCCAACCCGATCTGTACGGGGCCCGCTTGCGGGTGGGCGGGTCCCCAGCACTCCATTTCCGTGTCGGAGACCGTCGTGCAGCCGCTCGGGGCGCGAGGGGGAGGCGGTTGCGCCAGCGCGAAAGAAGGCGCGAGCGCGACGACGAACGCGAAGAGCCGCATCGGGGCAGGGTACCTCGGTCGGCCCACGCGGCGTCGCGCGAATGGGGATCGTTGTCTACAGCGTGGGGTTTCGTGGCCCCGGGACGTCGAGCCCCACGGCCCGAAAACGTCGAGAAATTCGGTTGGCCCGACTCGTGCTCAAACGCGTGGTTGCCGCGACTCGCCATCGTGGCGATCCCACACACACAAACACCTCCAATCCCACCCGCTTCCCGGATCGGTCGAACACCACCGCGCATCGGCGACGGCCATGCGTCGCGATCGGTCCGGGAAGCGTCCCACTTCGCTTCGGCGACGACGGATGGAGACGGGCGAACCGAGCGATGCTCGAGGGAGGCGTTCGTTTCCGAACGCGCGTGATCGGCAGGTCGGGACTTCTTCCTCCGCCTGGTACAGTCGCGTCATGTCGCGATGGACCCCTCGAGGACTCGTCGGTGTGCTTCACCTTCCCGCGCTTCCGGGTGACCCGCGGCCCAGCGGGAGCTTCGCGGACGCGGAGTCGCACGCGCTTCGTGATGCGGAGGCGCTCGCGTCCGCGGGTTTCGATGCGCTCGTCGTCGAGAACTTCGGCTCGGCCCCGTTCCCGAAGGGCACCGCGGGACATCGCATTCCTCCGCACCAGGTCGCGTTTCTCGCGCTCGTCGCCCGCGCGGCGAAACGACTGACGGGCTTGCCGGTCGGCGTGAACTGCTTGCGTAACGACGGTGTCAGCGCGCTCGGCATCGCCGCGGCGGCGGACCTCGACTTCGTTCGCGTCAACGTGCACTCCGGGGCCTACGTCACGGATCAAGGGCTCATCGAAGGCGAAGCCGACGTCACGCTGCGCTACCGCGCTTCGCTCGGCGCCGAGACCGTGCTCTTGGCCGACGTGTTGGTGAAACACGCGGCGCCGCTCGCACCTCTCGACGCGACGCAGGCGGTCGAGGAGGTGCTCGACCGGGGCATGGCCGACGCCGTGATTGTGACGGGGCGTGGCACGGGTCATCCGGTCGACCGTGGGTTGCTGGCGCAGGTGCGTGAGGCCGCGGGGACACGTCCCGTGCTGCTCGGCAGCGGGTTGTCGCCGAACAACGCTGCCGAGCTCGCGCCTTTCGCGCACGGGGCCATCGTCGGCACCGCGACGAAGCTGGGCGGGGACGTCCGTGCGCCGGTCGACCTCTCGCGCGCGAAGGCGTTGGTCGAGGCGGTTCGCCCGCACCTTCGTTCCTGACCCATCCGGCTTTGCCGGTTGGGAAGCGCGCCCCTCTCGAGACGGGGAGAAGGGCGGAGTCCGTGCAAAGGGGTCCCGCGCGGAGTCACCGATCGACGCGCGTCGCGCGTCGGCAAGACGAGGTGCGACTCGCGACGCTCGCTCCGTGCCGAACGCGACGCGCGAGGGAGGATGCCGTCACCAACGAACGCGGAACTCGAAACGCTTCGCGTGATCGTCGCGGCGTTCGTCCACGAGGCTCACCCAAGGCTCGGAGACCCCGTGGGCGCGCATCGTCCCGCGCACGATGCCCTTGAACGTGGCGGGATAGAGCTCGCTCGGCTCGACCTTGCAGCTCCAAATGGCGCCTTGGGTGCCGTCCTTTCGAACGCCGTGCTCGTTCCACGGGACCGACATCTGGTAGGCCTGCGCGAGCCGTTCGAGGATCGTGATCGGCTCCTTGCCGATGAACGCGCTCAGAGTTCTTCCGACCATGCTCTCTTTGAAGGTCGGGTAGAAGTCCTCGGCAATACGCTCGAAGCCCTGCTCGAGGGGAGAACGCGGAAAGAGCGTCGCGGACGCCAGGAAGTAGAGCTTGTAGAAGTCGCGGTGCGGCATCAGCACGAAGGGGATGAAGCGTGTATGAACGCCCGCCTCCGTGAGCAGTCGATCGCTGGTTGTCCGGTCGGCCGCGCGCGAGATCGTGTCGACGAGGCCCTGAAAGAACATGCCGCGGACCTGACACTCCATCGGGAAGTCGTAGAGCGTGCGTGCGATCCGTCCGCGCTCCGCCGGGCTCACCGGAACACGCGCGGCGAAATGCTCCGCGGCATCGAGCGTGATGCTGCTTCCACCCCAGTCGACCGAGTCGCCCACGAGGCTCCCTCCCACGCGGGGGATCCTAGTGCACTCGACCCCAACAGAGAAGTTCCGCGTCATCGAAACCCGGGTCTTTCCGGACGTTGGGCGCGAAGAGCGACACGATCGGGCGTCAGGGCTGGGCAATCGTTGCCCATGGCGGCACCCGTGCCTCACCCGAACGGGTGAGGCGGTGTTGCGTTTGCAGCATTCTCGACCCGCACGAGCTCTTCGAGAAGAGACATTCGATTCGTCGTGGGCCCGCGGCGATCCTTCGATACGCTCCCGGCATGGCAGGGAAGGTCATCGTCCTCGGGGGAGGCGTCGCCGGGCTGAGCGCCGCACACGAGCTGGTCGAGCGTGGGTTCACGGTCGAGGTGTTCGAACGCGGCGCGATACCGGGCGGCAAAGCGCGAAGCATTCCGGTGCCTGGCACCGGCGTCGGGGGGCGACCCGATCTTCCCGGTGAACACGGCTTTCGGTTCTTTCCGGGATTCTACCGACACCTTCCCGATACGATGAAACGTATTCCCTTCGGCGGAAACGACGACGGGGTCTACGGGAATCTCGTGCAAGCGACGCAGTTCATGCTCGCGCGCAAGGGCCAGAGTGACCCGATCTTCGTGGCGCGCTTTCCCACGAGCATCACGGAGTGGTACCGCGCGCTCAAAGCCATCTTCACCGCGGACCTCGGCATTCCGGTGGGCGAGGCGACGTTCTTCCTCGACCGGCTCCTGGCGCTGCTCACCTCCTGCGAGGCGAGGCGTTTCGGGCAGTGGGAAGACATCACCTGGTGGGAGTTCATCCGCGCGTCTTCGATGTCGCCCGAGTACCGCGCGTACCTGGCCAAAGGCCTGACCCGAAGCCTCGTCGCGATGCGCGCGGAAGAGGGCAGCACACGCACGGTCGGTTACGTGCTGCTGCAGCTGCTCTTCGACCTGATCACGCCGGGCGACACCCTCGACCGCTTGCTCGACGGGCCGACGAACGACGTCTGGATCGATCCGTGGGTCGCGTACCTTCAGGGGCGTGGTGTCACGTACCACCTCGAGCACGAGGTGAAGGCGCTGCACGTCGGGCCGTCGGCCGGGCCGGGAAGCGCGGTGAAGATCCTCGGCGTCGACGTCGCGCACGGCGGCTCGACCACGACGCACCACGCGGACTACTTCGTTCTGGCGATGCCGGTCGAGCGTGTGATTCCGTTGCTCACGCTCGAGCTCGTGACCGCCGCTCCGGAGCTCGCGGGGCTCTCGAAGCTTCACACCGCGTGGATGAACGGGATCATGTTCTACCTGAAGACCGACGTGAAGTTGGTCCGCGGGCACGCGATCTACACCGACTCGCCGTGGGCGCTCACGAGCATCTCGCAGGAGCAGTTCTGGCAGGAGAAGGTGCGCAACTACGGCGACGGCACCGTCAACGGCATCCTCTCGATCGACATCAGCGATTGGGAGTCGCCGGGCATCGTCTACGGCAAGGCGGCCAAGGACCTCACCACGCGGGAAGAGATCAAGAACGAGGTGTGGGCGCAGCTCAAGGCGGAGCTGAACGACGGGACCGCACCGGAGCTCGACGACGCGAACCTGCACTCGTGGTTCCTCGATCCGAGCATCGAGGTCACACACCCGGCGGGCGCGACGAACGACGAGCCCCTCCTCGTGAACGTCGTAGGCTCGTGGAAGTACCGGCCCGAGGCGATCACCTCGATCCCGAACCTCTTCCTCGCGAGCGACTACGTCCGCACGTACACGGACCTCGCGACGATGGAAGGCGCGAACGAAGCGGCGCGCCGAGCGGTGAACGGCATCCTTCGCGTGAGCGGCTCGAGCGCGACGCCGTGCGGGGTTTGGCCGCTCTACGAGCCCGCGATCTTCGGCCCGGCGCGTGCGCTCGACGGTCGGCGCTGGGAACGAAAGAAGGCGAACCTCTTCGCGCTCGACTTCCCGCCGAGCTGATCGCGGAGGTGCCGTCGACACGGAACACCGTGAGGGTGTGGCTCGCGTCCTGACGTGAGAACGGGCACCAGAACCGCGCTTCGTGCCTCCGTGGCAGAGCCGGCGCTTCGCGCCACCGCCGCTTCGCGGCCTCACGGCTTCGCCGACCGCGAGCGGTCCTCGCGGAGCAGGTGTACCCTTCTCTGCGTGGTGATGCGGATCGGGGCGTGGGTGATGCTCCTCCTCGTGGGTTGCACGGGCACGTTGAGCTCGCGCAGCGACGAGGGGCGGCGTGATGGTGGGACGACGCGCGACGACGCGGGGACCTTCGTGCGCGATGGATCCGTCGCGAGCGACGCGGACCTCGCCGTCGACGGGGGCGGCACGCCGATCGACGGCGGCGTCGACGGAGGCGTGGATTCGGGGCCGACCGATCCGTGCGCCGGCGTGAGTTGCCCGGCGAACGCCGCGTGCGACCCACGAAGTCGGGCGTGTTTCTGCCGGCCCGGCTTCGTCGACGACGGAGCGGCGTGTGTCGCGCCACCCGCGGGCGACCCGGCGACCCGCACCGAAGCCGACGTGTGCGAGGCGTGGCGCACGGGCCACGTGGAGAACGCGCGTCCGGCCTGGTCGGGGAGCGGCGCGTGTGGTCCGGGCACCATGGCGCCCGAGGCGATCGACGACACGCTCCGGCGCATCAACCTCTTCCGCTGGCTCGCGGGTCTGCCGCCGGTGAGCGACCGGCCCGAGGAGCACGACGCGCAGATGGAGTGCGCGGCGATGATGAGCGCGAACGGCGCGCTCTCGCACTCGCCGCCGGAGAGCTGGGATTGCTACACGAGCGCCGGCGCGGGCGCGGCGGGGCGTTCCAACATCGCGCTCGGCTACGGCACCCCCGGCGCCGCGATCGACGGCTACATGCTCGATCGAAACACACCGAGCCTCGGCCATCGACGTTGGATCTTGAACCCGCCGCTCGGTCGTGTCGGCATCGGCTTCGCGTCGCCCTCGCGGCCCGGCCAATGCTTGAGCGTCTTCGATCGCAGCGGTTCCGGTTCGGAGCGCACGTGGACCGCCTACCCGAACCCGGGTCCTTCGCCGATGTTCCTCGCCCAAGGCGAGTGGTCGTTTCAAACGCACGGCATCTCGCTCAGTGCCGGCTCGTCGGCGACCGTCGTGCGCGTGGGCGACGGCATGACGTTGCCGGTGACCACGCGGCAGACGGGGGGCGGTGGACCGCCCAACAGCCTCGTCATCGTGCCGGACGGTTGGACTCCGGAGGCCGGGCAGACCTACCGCGTCACCGTCGACGGCTTGTCGGTGGGTGAGATCTCCTACGAGGTCACGCTCGTCGAGTGCTGAGCGCGTTGCGCCCACGACGAGGGCGAACCGCGAGAACCCGCCGTCCGGGAGCGCGGCTTTCGTTCGACGCGGGGTGTTTCGACGCTGACGCTCGACGAACGTCGCGTGGTATTCCCGCGGCGTGCGCGTCGAAGATTGGGATCGGTATTGGCGTCTCGAGGACCTCCGGCGGAGCTTCGACCCGCTCGACTTTCGCCGTTGGAAGCGCGACAGCCAACGCGCGCTTCGTGAGCTGCATCCACGCGACGGCGTTCGATTGCTCGACGCGACCGCGGGCATGGGCGACCACACCGTGAACCTCGCGGAAGAGGGCTTCGTGGTCGAAGCCTGCGACGCGAGCCCGGTCGCGCGAGAGCTCACCGAACGTGCGTTGCGCGAGGCAGGGCTCGAGCTGCCGGTGATCGACGCGTGTTGGGAAGCGCTCGGCGAGGTTCGTCCGGCCGCGTTCGATCTGATCTTCAACGACGCGCTTCACTGGACCTACGAGCGCGACGCGCTCGCGGCGCAGCTGCGCGGCCATCTCGCAGCGCTGCGTCCCGGCGGCGCGCTCGTGTTCTTCTTCGCCGACGCGCGTGAGCCGGACGAAGGCGCGGGGCTCCGGTTGCTCGAATGGGATTGGTCGCAGCTCGGCGAGCCAGAGCGCGTCGAGTGGTCGCACGCGTCGAGCGAGCTCTCGATCACGCTGCGCGTGCACGCGACGCGTGGCCACGACTTTCTCGACGAGCGCCATCGTTTCGAAGAGCGCCGTGGCGACGACGTACGGGTCACGGAGCTGACCATGCGGCGGGTCTACCGTTGGGATTGGTTCGCGCTCTCGCGGCTGCTCGCCGAGGTCGGGTTCGTCGACCTCCGCAGCGAGGTCTTCGAGAACCGCGCGAAGGGCTACACGTTCGCGATGAACCACGCGTTTCGTCCGCGCTGAACGCCTCCAGCACACGCGACGGAAAAGGAAGAGCCCGCCGGGGGAGGCGGGCTCTTCGGGTGGCGCGTAGCGAGTCGAGCTCGTGCCGTATCCGAGCTCTCGTCGCGACGTCCGTCGTTCGGCACGACGCGCGGGGAGGATGGTGGTGGTGAAAGCGCGCGACGTGCGACGTCTGGTTAGACCCTCGAAGAGTCCGCCGGACCCGTGATCCGCAAAGCATCAAGGGCCCAGGAGACGAGGGGGCTCAGCGCGCGCACGCGCAGATCGCGCAGCCGTCGGGGCCGACCTCGAACTCCTCGCACGCGAGGGTGCACAGGACGGGCGGGCACTCGGGCTCGGGCTCACCGAAGGAGCACATGCCGTAGCAGACCGCGGGGCACGCCTCGTCGCCGCTGCAGGGCGAGTGACAGACGCTGTGGTCGCAGTAGCCCATGCCGCACTCGTCGTCCGAGAGGCAGAGCACGGGGTCGACGCCGTGGCACTCGCCTTCGCCGACGACCCGGTCGCCGTAGCACTCGGCTTCGCAGGCATTCGACCACGTGTTGCCGCTCGCGCCACAGACCGGCGCCCAGATCTCGGGGCAGATGCAGGTCGGCTCGACCGGCGCGCAGTAGCTGCGGCACGGCGCGTCCATGCAATCGCGGCCGTCCTCGCAATACACCGGCGCGCACTCGGTGCGGCACTCGAAACCGGGGCCACAGTCGAAGTCCGCGGAGCACTCGGGCGGCGGCTCTTCGCGGGGCACGCACACGCCGGGCGGCGGCGGGGGCGGAAGATCCTCGCAGGGACCTTCGTGAAGGACGGGTACGCCGACGCAGCTCGCCGCGCACTCGTTGCCGTAGGTGACGCCGTCGGCACCGCAGACCGGCGCGTACTCGAGGGTGCAATCGCACTCGGGCGGCATCCTCGGCGAGGGCGCGGCGGGCTCGTCTCCGTCCATGCCGCCGCCCTCGTAGGGCGGTTCGTCGCAGGGGAGCGGCTCGGGGTCGATCGACACGAGGCAGACCTCGTGCGGGGCGCAGTCGTCGTCGCTGAAGCAGCCCGGCGGCGGCGGCTCGACCGGCACGCAGAAGCCGATCGGGGGCGACACGGAGCCGTCTTCGTGCACCTCGCGTCCGTCGTCCCAAACGCAGATCTCACCACGGGCGCAGTCGGCGTCGGAGGAGCAGCCGTAGGGGCGGTCGTCGGTGCAACGGCCGTAGCAGACCGCGGGGCATGCGTAGTCGCCGTCCGGGCAGCTGCTCAGGCACTCGGAGTGGTCGCACGCCTGGCCCATCGCGCAGTCGTCGTTCGAGAGGCAGAGACCGCCGTCGCTCTCACACTCGCCTTCGTACGCGAGGGCCACACCCGCTGCTTCGAGGTGGCAGAGGCTCGAGTAGGTGTGTTGGTCGACGCCGCAGACGGGCGCCCAGATCTCGGGGCAAGCGTCGGGCGGCGGCTCGGGCTCGCAGCCGCGGTTGCCGGCGAGCATCGGCACCAAGCCGAGACAACAGAGCAACCAAGTCCTCGTACGTGCGTGAGCAAGCATCGTCTTCCCTTCCTTCGTGCGAGGCGTGCCGAAGCGTGCCGCCGCGCGACCTCTCGTCTCGATCGGCCGCGATTCGCGCGCACCGATCCCTTCACGGCACCCCACGACCGACGAAGGGGGTGCCGCTGCGTTCGTCCGGTCCGCGTTACTGACCGCGTTCCGTTCGATTCACGCCGATGTCGTGGACGCGCCGGGAAGGACCCGTCAGAAAAAGTTCGGGCCGTCGCTGGAACGTGTTCGACCCGGTCGATGTGCCATTGTGTGGCTCGGAGGCCGAAGGCGGCTCACACGCGCCGGGCGCGTTTCGTCGGGGGGTGCTACGACGAGGGCGAATGCACGGCCACGGTCACGGCCAAGCGCACGGCCACGGACACGGCTCGACGGGCGACGCGGCCGCGCGCGCGCTCGGGCTGAGCGTGGTGCTTCACGCCGTGTTCATGGTCGTCGAGGCCGTCGCGGGGTGGTGGAGCGGATCGCTCGCGCTGCTCTCGGATGCCGGGCACATGCTCTCGGACGTCGGCGCGCTCTTGCTCGCCTGGTTCGCGCAGCGCTTGCGTGAACGGGAGCCCGATCCTTCGTACACCTTCGGCCTTCGGCGCTTGCCCGTGCTCGGTGGGCTCGTCAACGGGATCAGCCTGCTCGCGATCGTCGTGCTCGTGGTGGTGGAGGCGGTCGAACGTTTCGACGCCTCGCCGACGATCGACGGAGTGTCGGTGCTCATCGTCGGTGTGCTCGGGTTGATCGTGAACCTCGTCGGCGCGTGGTGGCTGTACCGCAGCGGCGATCAGAGCGTGAACGTGCGCGGCGCGTTGCTGCACGTGCTCGCCGACGCGCTCGGGAGCGTCGCCGCGGTGCTCAGCGCGGTCGTCATCCTCACGACGGGTTGGACGCGCATCGACGCCATCGCGAGCGTGGTCATCGCGCTCTTGATCTTGCTCGCGAGCCTGCCGCTCTTGCGGGACGCGCTCCACATCCTCTTGCAGCGCGCGCCGGTCGGGCTCGACGTCACGAAGCTTCGGGCGTCGGTGGATGCGTTGCCGTCGGTGGTGCGCGTGCGCGACCTGCACGTCTGGCAGCTCGATTCGGGGCAGACCGTGGCGAGCTTGGTCGTCGTCTGCCGCGCGGCCACGTTGCACGAGGCGAGCGAGCTCGCCGACACGGTGCGCAAACATCTACACGACACCTTCGACGTCGACCACGCGACGGTGGAGCTGCGTGCCGAAGACGCGCCTGCGCCGCACCACCATTTCTGATGACCGCGCTCGACCACGCCCTGACCCTCACGCCGCTCTCCGACGACGACGGCGCGCTGCGCTTCGGCTGCGCCTTCACCGCGGAGTGGTTTCAAGGCCGCGGCGCATACGGTGGCATCGTGGCCGGGCTCTTCGCTCGCGCGTTTCAGATTTGCGTGCCGACCCGCGACGCACGCACGATGACGGTGCACTTCTGCGCGCCGGCGACGGGCGAAGGCACGATCGAGGTAGTGCTGGAGCGCGAAGGGGCGAACCTCTCGCAGCTCTCGGCGCGGCTGACGCATCTTCGTCGAGGGCGCGTCGTGACGGTGGCGTTTGCGACGGCGGTCTTCGGTCGCGACGTGGGGCCCGAGGCCTACGGTGACCGCGTCGCGCCGGCGGTCCCGGAGGCGCGTGACGTGCCGGTCTTTCGGCTGACGCCCGGCTGGCCGGTCTTCAGCGAGCATTTCGAGTTTCGCCCCTGCCTCGGTCACCAAGCGTTTCGACGCGCTCCGGAGGGACATCTCGGCGGCTGGATTCGACCCGTGGAGCCACAGCCCGCGGACCTCGGGCGAGTGTGCGCGATCCTCGACGCGTGGCCGCCCGCGGTCTTGCCCGTGCTCGCCGAGCCGCGGCCGGCCGCGAGCATCGACCTCACGTTCCATTTCTTCCGATCGTTTCCGATCGCGCAGCCGGACGACGCGAGCTTCCTCTACGAGGCGCGCTCGCCGGTCATGCGCGGTGGATACGCCGAAGAGGACGCGACGCTCTGGGACGCGGAGCGGCGGTTGGTCGCGCGGGTCCGGCAGAACGTCGCGGTGTTCTGAAGACCCTCGCACGCGGGAAAAAGGACCCGTTCTCACGTGCGGTGTACGGTAGCCCGCCGATGATCGGGGCTCCCACACCGCCACGCGAGCCACGCGTGCCTTCACGCGGAGGGCGCACGTGACCCCCGAGGAACGGCGACGATTTCTCGAAGCCCGCGACCGACGCTACCGACGTGGTGGCTTCAAACGCCTCGGCGCGGCGACGACCGCGATGGCGTCGCTCGTGGCGTTGGCGACGGGCGGGTTCTTCTTGCTCGGCCAGCTGCACCATCGCGGCGTGCTCTCGCCCGCGCTCCCGGAGGCGTGGAGCCTCGGCGACTGCTTCTACATGACGGTCATCACCGTGAGCACCGTGGGGTACGGCGAGACCCTGCCGCTGCCCGCGGGCATGACCTTCGAGGCCTTCGGCGACGTCCGCATCTACACGGGCTTCGTCATCCTCTTCGCGCTCTTGCTCGTCGGCTATTCGGTTTCGTCGGCGACCGCCTTCCTCGTCGAAGGCGACCTCCTCGAGTTCTGGCAAAGGAGACGCTCCATGAAGGACGCGCGCCGGATGGAGAAACACTTCATCGTCTGCGGTGGCGGCGTGACCGGTGAGGTCGTGCTTCGCGAGCTGGTCGAGACGCATCACCGCGTGGTGGTCGTCGAGCTCGACGCGCGGCGCGCGGAGGCGGTGCGCGAACGTTGGCAGGTCCCGGTCCTCGTCGGCGACGCCACGTCCGACGACGTCTTGGACGCGGCCGGCTTGGACCGCGCGTCGGGGCTCGCGGCGGCGCTGCCGAACGACCGGGACAACGTCTTCCTCATCGTGACCGCGCGACGTCGGAAGAAGGACCTGCGCATCGTCAGCCTCGCGGCGTCCGAAGACGTGCGCGACAAGCTGCTCGCCGCCGGCGCCGACTCCGTCGTCGCCGCGAGCTCGATCGGCGGGATGCGATTGGCCTCCGAGCTCTTTCGGCCGACCGTGGTGAGCTTCCTCGACGTGATGCTTCGGGGTCGCGACGACAGCGTGCGATTCTCTCAAATCACGCTCGGCGCCGAGTGGAAGGGGCGCACCGCGGGCGACGTCGATCTGCCGGGACGTTTCGGGCTGCCGCTGCTCGCGATCGAAGACCCGAAGACGCGCGCGATGGTCTTCAACCCGCCGCGCGACGCCGTGCTCCCCGACCATGCCGTGATCGTCACGATGGGCGAGACCTCGCGGGTCGAAGACGCCGAGAGGGCGTTCTCGCCGCGTCGTTGACGTGGCGCAGTGGCGAACCGCGGGGGAGAGCCCACGGAGCGCGCCTCGAGTCCGTTCGTGACCTCTCGATAGGGTGAGCGTCGCTCGTTCGGTCTTGCTGGTGTGTTACGCGCTGACGCATTCTTGTTGCATGCGCGTCACAAAGCCCCGCCTCGGGGCTCTCCTCGTCTTGCTTACGTTCGCCGGATCCGCCTGCAAAGACGGCAAAGAAGACCCGCTCGTGCCCGACGCGGGCGGCGACGACGCCGGGGACGACGGTGGCAGCGCGTGCGAGCCGCTCGGTGACTTCGACGTCGCCGATCCGGACGGAGCCGCGGACCCGCTCGCCGTCCCTGCCGGCGAGGCCCGCGTCGGCCGGCTCGACGCGGATTCTCTGCCGGCCGATCGCTTCGGGCTCGCGCGCTGGCACCCGGGCGACTTCGTGCTCGCCAACGAGAACGTCGCGTTCGTGGTGACCGCGGCCGGCGTACCCGGCGAAGCCTACGACCCGCACGGCGGCCGTCTCGTGGGCTTGGGCTTGATGCAAGACGGCGCGATCGAGGCGCCGGCCGACTTCGGCATCGTGGTGCTCGCGCTCCAGCGCTTCTTGGTCGACACGAGCTCGGTCAGCGTCGTCGCGGACGGCACGGACGGCGAGGCCGCGGTGCTCCGCGTCGCGGGTCGGCTCGCGCGCCTCGAAGCCTTCGGTGACCTGCTCGACGGTCTGCTCCCGCAAGACTACGAGGGGCTGCCCGCGGCGATCACGTACACGCTCGAGCCCGGCGCCTCGCATGCGACGCTCGAGCTCTCGGTGCGCGCGGGAGCGCGTGGCTTCCGTGCCCCGCTCGGCGTGATTCAGGCGTTCTTCCAGTCGAGCCGCATGCCCGCGTGGCGTCCCGGGGTCGGCATCGTCTCCGAGTCGAGCGCGGCCGTTCCTTACGTCGCGTTCGACGGCAGCGGTGCCCCCGACGGAATCACGACGAGCTACGCCTGGATGACCGACATGGGCACGCTCTCACCCCTCATTCAGACCGGCGGCGCCGACGTGTTCTCTTCCGGCCGCATCGACGCGGATCCGTGCGGCGAGGTCACCGTCTCCCTCGGACGGGTCGTGGTCGGGGCCGACCTTCCCGACGCGCAGGCGCGCGTTGCCGCGCTCGACGGGACCACGCTGACCGAGGTCACCGGCCGCGTCACGGTGGACGGCGTCGCGGCCACGGGCGCACGCGTGCACCTCACCGCGGACGACGAGCACCTCACGCGTTTCGTCGTCGAAGACGACGGTAGCTTCGCCGTGAACGTCGACGCGCGCGCCACCCAGCTCTGGGTCTGGCGCGATGGCTTCCCGCTGGCGGGCCCCTTCGAGCTCGTGGCGGGCGGCACGAACGTCGATCTTCCGGCGTCGGCGACCGTGAACGTGCGCGCGCTCGACCTCGCGGGCGGCGGGGCGATTCCGGCGCGCGTCGAGATCTTCCCGCGCGGCGCCACGCCGCTGCCGGTCGGCACGATGGGCTTCGGCGAGTCGGGCTTCGGCAGCAGCCGTGTCGACGTGCGCTTCGCGACCGACGGTCTCGCGAGCTTCGAGCTCGCGCCTGGCACCTACCGACTGCGCGTCTCGCGCGGGCCGGCGTGGGAGCGCTTCGAGACGGACCTGGATCTCGCGGCCGACGACGAGGTGAACGTCGCCGCGGAGCTCGAGCGGGTCGTCGCGATCCCCGGCGTGCTCTGCGCGGACTACCACGTGCACACGCACCGCTCGGTCGACAGCGGCGACGACGCGGCGCTCAAGGTCTCGGGTCTCGTGGCCGATGGTCTCGACCTCGTGGTGCGCAGCGAGCACGAGTTCGTGAGCGACTTCCAGCCGCTCATCGAATCGCTCGGATTGGCTTCGTTCGCGCGCGGCTTCGGCGGCATGGAGCTGACGACCTTCCAATACGGACACTTCGGCGTGTTCCCGCTCGAAGCGGACACCTCGCGTCCGAGCGACGGCGCGATTCGTTGGTACGGCGTGTCGCCGCCGGACCTCTTCGACACCGTGCGTGCGCGGCCGGAGAGCCCGACGCTCATCATCAACCACCCCCGCGCGGGCGGAACGCTGCAGGCCTACTTCGAAGAAGTCGGCTTCGACCCCGTCACCGGCTCCGTGCGCGACATGGACAACTGGGACGAAGACTTCGAGGTCGTCGAGGTCTTCAACGACAGCGACTTCGAGAGCAACCGCGACGGAACGGTGCGCGACTGGTTCGGTCTGCTCAACGCCGGACGGCGCGTGGCGGCGGTCGGCTCGTCGGACAGCCACGGCATTCACTCGTCGCCGGTCGGTTACCCCCGCACCTGCCTCGAGGTCGGCACCGACGACGTGCGCTCGGTGACGGCGAGCGCGTTCCAGAGCGCGACCGCCGAAGGACGCAGCGTGGTCACGGGCGGCATCTACCTGGAGATCACGGGACCCGGAGGCGCGGGTCCCGGAGACGACGCGACGGGCGTCGGGGCGCGCGCCTCGTTCGAGGTGGTCGTGCGCGCCGCGAGTCACGTCGAGGTGAATCGCCTCGAGGTGATCGTCGACGGAATGACCGCCGAGACACTGCCCATCGAGCCGGGCGACGCCGAAGCCGGCACTTCGGTGCGAGCGCGCATGACGATCGAGGCCGACGTCGCGAGCTCGGGCAGCTGGGTCGTCTTTCACGCGGCCGGCGACACCGGCTTCGACGCGCAGAACTCGCGACCCTTCGCGATCAGCAACCCGGTCTACCTCACGCGCTGACGCGCGTGCCCGTGCCCGTGCCCGTGCCCGTGCCCGTGCCCTAGCACGCGGGCGCGAGCCGTGGGGTCCTCGCCCGGAGTACGGGGCGTCGGCGGCGTGTGGGGCCGCGAAGCGGCGGTGGCGCGAAGCGCCGGGGCACGGGCACGGGCACGGGTAGGCGCACGGGCCGCCTGGTCGAAAGGCCGGCGGCCGCGCGAGTTCGGCCCGGACCGCGCCCCGTGGTAAGAACGCCGGATCATGGCCGAAGCCCTCCGGGTCGAGAGCGGAGCCCGCCGCTTCGCAGACGTCGCGCTCGCCGCGTTGGTGCTGCTCGTCGTCGGGATGATGATCGTCCCGCTCCCGACGGTGGTGCTCGACGTCCTGCTGGCCAGCAACGTCTCGCTCGCGGTCCTCTTGCTCCTCGTCGCGATGTATCTGCGCGACGGACTTCAGCTCTCGTCCTTTCCGACGCTGCTGCTCGTCACGACGCTCTACCGCCTCGCGCTCAACGTGAGCTCGACGCGCCTCATCCTCTTGCAGGCCGACGCGGGAGAGGTGATCGAGGCCTTCGGCAACTTCGTGGTGCAAGGCAACTACGTCGTCGGCGCGGTCGTCTTCCTCATCCTCACGCTCATCCAGTTCTTGGTGATCGCGAAAGGCAGCGAACGTGTCGCCGAGGTCGGCGCGCGTTTCACCCTCGACGCGATGCCCGGCAAGCAGATGAGCATCGACGCCGAGCTTCGGAGCGGCGCGCTCAGCCAGGACGAGGCACGTCGCAAGCGCTCGCAGCTCCAGCGCGAGAGCCAGTTCTACGGCGCGATGGATGGCGCGATGAAGTTCGTGAAGGGCGACGCCATCGCGGGCATCGTCATCACGGTCGTCAACGTGCTCGGTGGCCTCGCCATCGGCGTCGGCATGCGCGACATGGGCGCGGGCGATGCGCTCGCGACCTACGGCCTGCTCACCATCGGCGACGGGCTCGTCTCGCAGATCCCGGCGCTTCTGATCAGCGTCTCCGCGGGTCTCGTGGTCACGCGTGTGGCCAGCGAAGGCGAGGACTCGAGCCTCGGCGGCGACGTCGCCGCGCAGGTCTTCGGGCAGCCCAAGGCGCTCCAGGTCGCGAGCGCGTTCTTGCTCGTGCTCGCGGTCGTCCCCGGGCTTCCCGCGCTCCCGTTCTTGGTGCTCGCCGGGCTCTTCTTCGGCCTCGCGCGGCGTCTGGCCTCGAAGCCCGCGCCGACCGAAGCGACCGCGGTGGTCGCCAAACAAGAAGCGGCGCGCGAGACGAAGGCGCGCAAGCAGATGGTGCCGCTCGTCGTGCCGGTCGCGGTCGAGGTCGGCGACGGGCTCGCCGAGGTGATCGCCGACGGCACCGGAGCGGGGCCCTTCCTCGAGCACGAGGTGCCACTCCTTCGCGACCGCCTCTTCCTCGACCTCGGCCTTCAGCTGCCCGGCGTTCGTGCGCGTTCGGTCGGGGTGCTCGAGCCGACGAGTTACGTGCTCGCGCTTCAAGAGGTGCCGGTCGCGCGTGGAGAGTTGCGCCCCGACCGCCTGATCTGCACCGAGGCGCCCGCCGTGATCGCGAGCTACGGCGTGAGCGCGGAGGAGTGGACCGACCCCGTGACCGGGCGACCCGGCGCGATGGTCGAAGAGAGCGCGCGCGAGGTGCTCGAGGCGGACGGCCTCGAAGTGCTCACGCCTGCGGCCCAGCTCGCCCGCCACCTCGGCGCCGTCGTACGCCGCCGCGCCACGCCTTTCGTCGGGCTTCAGGAGACGCAGTCGATGCTCGACCAGCTCGAGCGCGCGTACCCGGCGCTCGTGCGCAACGTCGTGCCCAAGCCGGTGTCACTCGCGTTGCTCGCCGACGTGCTTCGCCGCCTCGTCGAAGAGGGCATCAGCATTCGCCCGCTGCGCGAGATCCTCGAAGCGCTCGCGATTCACGCGCCCAACGAACGCGACCCCGTCACGCTGACGGAGCTGGTTCGCGCGGCGTTGAAGAACGCCATCACGCATCAACACGCGCCGGACGGAGTGCTCGCGGTCTATTTGCTCGATCCGATAATCGAAGACGCCGTGCGCGACGCGATTCAGCGCACCGCGGCCGGAAGCTACCTCGCGCTGCCCCCGCAGATGGCGCGCGACATCGTCGGCTCGATCGCCACCGAGTGCCGCCACGACGTCGGCGGTGCGGTCGTGCTCACCCAAGCGGACATTCGACGCTTCGTGCGGCGCTTGGTCGAAGTCGAGCTGCCCGACCTCAAGGTCTTGAGCTACCAGGAGCTCTCGCCCGAGGCGCAGGTGCAGCCGCTCGGTCGCGTCGGGCTCTGAGCGCAACCCCCACGAACGCGACGCCGGTCACTGCGCGCGCGCCGCAGCTTCGAGTCGATCGAGGTGTCGTGTCGCACGCACGATGACCTCGCGGTGTGCGGCGCGTGCTTGATCGGTCGCGGGCGTCGTCGCGCAGAGCGCGTCGTGGGACTGCCTCAGCGCGTCGGCGAGCGGCGCACCGCCCGGCAGGATTCGAAGCGACGCGTCCTCGCGTGGGTAGGCACATCCCGTCGGGCGGTCGAGGTCGAGGCCTGCGGCTTCGCGTTGAAGCGTCACGCGCGCCCGCGGCAGCTGCAGCATCACGCCTGCCGCTCCGAGTCCGCCGAGCTCGACCGAGGGCGGGTTCGTGCGCGCTCGCGGTCGGGGCCTCGGCGCAGGTGGGCTCGCTTCCGTGGCTTCGGACGGCGAGGGCGGGGCGACCTCCGGGAGCCTCGACGCCCGCATCGAGCTCGGCCGGAGCGGGCGCGGCGCCCCGATGCTCCACCGGAATCGGCGCCACCACGGGGGCCATGCCTCGCGGGCCGGGGTCACGCCACGACAAGCCGACGGCGACGCCCGCGCCGAGGAGCGCGAGACCCGCGACGCCGCCAATCCACCAACCGAGCCGGTTCGGTGCCGCGCGCTTCACCTCCACCACCATCGGCGTGGCCTGGGTGGGCGGCACCGGACGGTTTCCCGCGGGCGGCGTTCGATCGCTCGGTGCGTCGCCGACCGCGGCGTGTAGGGCCGCGAGCAACGCCGGCACGCTCGGCGGTCGCTCGTTCGCGTCCTTCGACAGGGTGCGAACGAGCACGTCCTCGAGGCCCTTCGGCAAGCTCGGGTCGTAGTCGCGAAGCCGCGGGGGCGGTTGGGTCAGGACCTTGGCGAGGATGGCGGTGACGTTCGGGCCGTCGAAAGGCGGTCGCGCGGTCAGACACTCGAACGCGACCGCGCCGAGCGCGTAGACGTCGGTGCGCCGATCGACGACCAAGCCCTGCGCCTGCTCGGGCGACATGTACATCGGCGTGCCCATCGTCGCGCCGGTCGCGGTGAGCTTCGCGTGCTCGCCTTCCATCAGCTTGGCGAGGCCGAAGTCGAGCAGCACCGCGCGCTCGGGCATCCCGGGGCGTCGCGCGAGGAAGATGTTCGAGGGCTTCAGGTCGCGGTGCAGGATGCCCACGTCGTGTGCGGCGGCGAGCGCCGAGCCGACCTCGCTCATCAGACCCAGCGTGGCGGCGAGCGAGAGCGGACCCCGGGCGAGGCGTCCGTCGAGGTCCTCGCCTTCGAGCTTGTCCATCACGAGGTACGCGACGCCGTCGGGGGTGACGTCGAAGTCGTGCACCGCGACGATGCCGGAGTGGCCCACGGCTGCGAGGGCCTCGGCTTCGCGCCGAAAGCGCGCCGCGGCGGTCGCGTCGTCGGCTGCCTCGGGCAAGAGGACCTTCACGGCGTAGCCGCGCCCCGTGCGGACGTGCGTCGCGGCGTAGACCGCACCGATGCCACCCGCGCCGAGGCGTCGGTCGAGCCGGTACGCGCCGAGCTCGCGTCCTTCGATGCTGCTCTCGCGGCTCACGTGCGCGCGGAGGTTAACACGCTCGTCGAGCACACGGCCGCTCCACCGCGTGAGGACGTGCCCCACACCGAGTGCTCAGCGCGCCGTGGCCGGGAAGAAGCGGTCGCTGCCAGGCGTGCGCACCACGAGCGCGTAGTCGCCCACCGGGAGCTCGGGCGGAACGCCGACGCTCGCTTGCCAGTTCCCGCCTTCGCGCGTGACCGTGACGCCGAGCAGTCGTTCGATGGCACCCCGCGCGACGACCTCGACGCGCAAACCCGCCACGCCGGCGCCGTCGGGATCGAGCGCCCGACCGCTCAGCTCGAGCTGCCGACCGCGCAGCACCTCGAACTCACGACCTTCGACCGTCAACCGAAGCGGTCGCGCGGTCGGGGTCGTCGGCTCGGTCGGCGAGAAGAGCGCGGCGAGCGGATCCCGCGTGGTGTCCGAGGAGCCTTCGCTCGGCGTCTGCGCGACGGTCGCGCCCGGGGTCGGCGCGCTCGTGTCCGGCGTGGTCGGCGCCGGGGTGGCGGTCGGTCCGTCGCGTCGAAGTCCACGCACGTTGCCCGAGAGTTGCGAATAGCTGCGCACGTAGGGTTCCGGGCGCGGCAACACGTCCTCGCCGGTCGGGCGGTGCATCGGGCGGTCTTGCGCGTTGTGCGCTTCGAGCCCGGCCGCGGCACCTCCGAGGTCGATGCGCAACCAACCGGGCACGCCTTGCTGGGGAATCTTCACTTCGACCCACGCGTGCGCTTCGTTCTGCACGAAGTGCGCGGGAATCCCGAGCGCCTGCGCGACGATCACGAACGGGTACGCGCGGTGGCGACACACGCCCTTCATGCCGCGCGCGAGGTCCAAGAAGATGTTGCCCGTCGAAGGCGGCGGCTCGTCCGACTCGACGAAGCTTCGAAAGTGCTCGACGAGAATCGGCAACGTCCGCCGATAGGATTGTCCGGGGGAGAGCCCGAGCTCGCGTGCGAAGAGCAGCGCGTCGTCACGTACGGCGTCCTCGAGCGCGAAGACCTCGTCGGCGAACTGGTCCGAAGGCTCGTCGGGCAGCTCCGCCATGCGGAAGTAGTCCTTCGGCGCGTCGGTGAGGAACACGACCCGCACCTCGGTGCGAACGCCTGGTGGTGCGACGGCGAAATAGCTGCCCGCGCCGTCGCGGTGAATCTCGAGGTCGACCTCTTCGCCGGTCCCGTCGAGGCGCTCCGTGCGAAGCGTGAGCATGCGCGACTCGGGCGAGATCGAGGGCAGCGGCACCATCGCGCCCGCACGAAAATCGAGGACGACGCTGCCCCAGAAGCGCTCGCGTTCTCGTGAATCCGGCGGCGTCGCGAGCGCGCCTTCGACCGGCACGCGATCCGTGCGTTGGCTCGACACCCCGAGGACCGGCGTGCCGTCGTCGAACGAGACCACCGCGTCGAGCGCGCTCACGCGCTTGAAGGGCGCGACCGCGGGCGTGAAGACCTCGAAATACCCGAGCGTGCCTTCGAGCGAGGTCACGCGGTCGGGACGAAAGGTCGGCGAGCGACGCCCCGCTTCTTCGCGCCCGCTCCCGTCACCGGGCATCGCGCTCATCGCGCGCTCGTCGTTGCGTCGCGCGCCGCCTTCGGGCGCGGTGAGGATCGTGTCGTCGTAGACGATGGCCGCCGGCTCACCGCCCGGTCCGAGCACCGCGTCGAGCTCTTCGTCGCCGGCGTTCGGGACGTACTCGTGAAGGATCACGTCGTCGGCGCGCGCGAGCGTCGCGATCAAGACGAGCAGGATCGGCGTGCGCCGTTTCACGCGCTCACTCGGCGGGGGAGGGCGCCGGCTCGGCTGCAGGCTCGTCCGCGCCTTCGGGCGTCGGAGTCGGCGCCTCGGCCGCGGCGGGCGTCGGTGCTTCGTTGGACTCGTCCGTGGGCGTCGCGGGCTCGCTCGTGGACGCCGCGGCCTCGGCGGCACGCTCTTCGGGGCTCTTTCCGAAGACGTCGCGGAACGTCACCAGCACCAACACACACAACAAGAAGACGATGCCGACCGTGTGCACGATCGCCTCGAGCTTCTCGTTCGGACGACGACGGGTGATGAGCTCGAAGCCGAGGAAGCCGAGGCGTCCGCCGTCGAGCGCGGGCAGCGGCAAGAGGTTGAAGAGTCCGAGCGCGGTCGAGAGGAGCGCGAGCACGAAGAAGTAGTCGGTGGGTCCACGCTGTGCGGCGTCACCGATCATCTTGCCCATCGCGACGGGGCCTCCGACCTCGTCGGTTCGAAGCTCGCGCGCCATACGCGCCATGCCCTCGAGCTGCATCACGGTCAGGCGCCACGGCACCCGAAGCGCCATCGCCGCTGCTTCGCCGACGCTCAACTGCACGTAGACGGGATCGCGCGGTACGGGACCGAGCCCGATGCGGCCGACCTCGCCGTCGCGGCGCGGGGTGAGGGTGAAGGTGAGACGCTCGCCGTTGCGTTCGACGACGTAGGTCGTCTCTTGACCCGGCCGAGGGGCCGTCACCGCGATCAGATCGCCGAAGTCGTCGACGGGTTGCCCTTGGGCTTCGACGAAGCGGTCACCGACCTGGATGCCCGCGTCTTGTGCCACGCCGGGAAGCACGACGCCGACGACGGGCTCGGTGGGCGCCATCTGGGCGCGGGCGTCGTCGGGGAAGAGCGAGCCCAACCAGCTCTGCGGCCAGCCCGTGAGGCTGATCGCGAAGACGATGAGCGACGCACAGACGTAGTTCGCGACCGGACCCGCGGCGATCGTCACGACACGCGCGAAGACGCTCTTGTTGCCGAAGAGCTCGGGGTCCTTCGGGTCGACGTCCTCGTGCGGGTTCATGCCCGCGATCTGCACGTACGCGAGGAAAGGAATCGCCGCGACCTGGAAGACGGTCGGGCTGCCCTTCGGCTGGTATTTGAAGAGCGTCGGACCGAAGCCGATCGAGTAGCGCAGCACCCGCATCTTGAAGGCGCGGGCGGCGAAGTAGTGCCCCGACTCGTGAACGATCACCAGGATCGAGATGCCGACGATGATGAGGAGGTAGTCGAGGGGACCGAGGCTCACCGCCGAAGGGTACCTCAGGGTCGGCCCGACGTCCCGTCGCGGCCCCGTGTCCGATACCCCAACGCTCCCGTGCCCGTCGGGGCTGACGAACTGCGCGCGCCACCGCCGTGGTCGCGGGGGCGCGAAGCGCGGCGTCGGAAGCTCGTGAGTGGAACGACGTCCTCAGGCCAAGGCACGGGCACGAGGCGCGATTGCCGAGCTGGGAAGCGATAGCCCCCTCTCGGGCGAGAATCTCCTCGATTCGGGCACGGGCAACGGCACGGGCACGGGCAAACTGCGCGCCCTCACCCCACGAACTCGAGCCACGCGCGGCAGAGCGCCTCGGGCTCCTCCCGATGCAGCATGTGCCCCGCGCCCGCGATCTCGTGGGTCTTCACCGAGGTCGGCACCAGCGCGAGCCGCGCGTCCTCGTCCGGCAGCCGAAACCCCTTCTCGCCCGCGACGTAGAGCACGGGCACCGGCACGCGCCGCAGGAACTCCGAGAAGAGCTCGGTCCGAAAGGGCATCGGCGACGTGGTCCGGTGGCGTCGATCGAACCGCCACACGAGCCCGCCCTCGGTCGGCCGTGTGCTCTTGTCCGCGAGGAAGCGACCGAACTCGTCGTCGAGTCGTGGATTCTGCACGCGCATGCGCGAGACCGCGGCGTCGAGGTCCGCCATCGGTCGTTCTTCTTTGGCGCGCAGCTTGGCCATGCCGTCGAGCCACGCCTCGAACTTCTCGGCCGTGCGCTCGAAGGGCCACGGCGGCGGCCCGATGCCTTCGACGAGGGTCAACGACGAGAGCGCCTCACCGCGCAACGCCGCGAACATCGTCGACACCGTGCCGCCCATCGAATGCCCGAGCAGATGCGTCGTGCCTTCCGCGACTTGCGGAAAGAGCTCGGCGAGATCGAGGACGTAGTCCGGGAAGTGGTAGTAGCCGCCCGCGCCGACGTGCTCCGTCTCGCCGTGGCCACGCCAGTCCCACGCGACGCAGCGGTAGCCCTCCGACGCCAATCGTTCGGCCACGGGCTTCCAGCTCCACGCCAGATCGAGGAAGCCGTGCGCGAGCAGCAACGTCGCCTTCGGCAATTCGGGGGTCCACGTCACCACGTGGTGCGCGAGGCCGTTGGCGTGGAGGGTCTGCTCTGCAACCTGCATGGTGCTTCGTCGTTCTTGGTTTCGAACCGTCACGAGCGGGCGTCACCCACGCGCCTTCTCGCGCGCTGCCGCTCGTTCACGCGAAACGGCGCGGGTCGAGCGCCGCCGCTTCTTCGGGGAGCGCCTCGCCGACGATCGCGTCGCGCACGAGCTCGGCCGTGATCGGCGCGAGCAAGATGCCGTTGCGGTAATGCCCGCTCGCCAGCCAGAGCCCCTCCGGACCCGCGGGCCCCACGAGCGGCAAATCGTCCGCCGTGCCCGGGCGGAAGCTCGACCAATGCGTCTGCACCGGCGCGTCGGCGAGCGAAGGCGCGAGCGTGGTCGCCAGCGCGACGATGCGCGCGATGCCTTCGAAGGTCACCTCGCGACGAAAGCCCACGCGCTCTTCGGTCGAGCCGCAGAGCACCCGACCGTCGGGGCGCGTGACCACGTAGCCGCCCGCGCCGAAGACGATGCGGCGAAACACCGGGGGGCGCGTGCGCGTCGTGAGGATCTGTCCGCGCACCGGGTGCACGTGCGCGCTCTCGAGCCCCAGGCCCGGCACCAAGCTCGTCCAGCTTCCGGCCGCGACGACGACGTGATCGGCGTGCAGCGCCTCGCCTTCGGTGCGCACGCCGCGCGCGCGACCGCCTTCGACGATCACGCCGTGCACGGTGGCGGTGCGAAAGACCACGCCCGCGCGCTCGGATGCGATCGCGAGGCCGGTGAGCAGGGTCGGCGGATCGAGCTGCGCTTCTTCCGGCAGCTCGATCGCTTCGAGCGCCGCCGGGCCGAGCGAAGGCTCGCGACGTCGGGCTTCGTCGCCGTCGATCGTCTCCACCAACGCGTGCCCACGCACGAGCTCGGAGTGGGTGGCGAGCGCCGACCGCTCTTCCTCGCGTACCGCGACGCGCATCACGCCGCAGCGTCGAAAGCCGACGTCGATGCCGTGCTCTTCGCGAAGCTCGGTCGCGAGCGTGGCGTGAAGCTCGCGGCTTCGAAGACCGAGCGTGAGCAAGGTCGACTGCGCGGGGCGGCGTCCCGGATGCGGGTGCCCGTCGCCGTGGCCGTGGTGCGCTTCGACCGCAGGGCCGAGAATGCCCGCCGCGGCGCTCGAGGCTTCGGCGCCCGGCACGCTGCGCTCGAGCACGGTGACACGAAGCCCGGCTTGCGCGAGGCGGAGCGCGGAGGCGCAACCCATCACGCCTCCGCCGACGATCACGACGTCCGAGGACATGCGGGCGTCGTAGCAGCGGAAGGAACTTGCCGCATGCCGCGCTCGCTGGACGTGTCGAGTCGGAGCCGGCTTGCGGACGGTGACGGGGTGTCGTTCTCCTCCTGACGCGAGGACGGGCACCGGAACCGCGCTTCGCGCCTCAGAGACAGAGACCGAGACGGCGTTTCGCGCCACCGCCGCTTCGCGGCCTCACGGCTCGCCGCCCCAGTCCTTCGCCAACGGCCGCCGTGTCGGTGCGCAGGGTCAGCCCGTGCCTCGCCCGCCGTCCTCTCGACCGACGTCGGGAAGCCACGTCGGGAAGCCACGAAAAAGCGGCACGCCTTTCGACGTGCCGCTTCGTCCCGAAGGCCGTTTCGCTCAGCCGCCGAAGCCGAAGTTCAGGCTGCCGCCGACGAAGAAGCCGCTGAAGAGATCGAAGCCGCCGTCGACGCGAATCATCAGCTGCTTGATCGGCTTGAAGCGCAGCGCGAGGTGCGGAAGCGACGCGCGGAACCAGACGTTCGGCACGCTGCCGCCCTGGGTCCAACGACGCGCGCGCGCGCCGAAGTGTCCGCCCTCTTCGCCGTCCGCCACGCTCGTCGCGTCGCAGAACGCGTTCGGCGGGTTCGACGGACCGACGCACGGCTCCCAGCCGTTGCCGACCGGGTAGGCCTCGGTGCGAATCATGTCGCCGAACACGCCGCCGACGCCGAGCCCGATGCCGTATTGGATCGAGAACCAATCCGTGAAGTCGGTGCCCCAGAGGAAGGTGACGCCGACCGCGAGCATCTTGAGATCGCTGTTGATGATCTCGGTCTCGGTGTCCGCGTCGCCCGCGCCGCGGAAGGGGCCGTCCACCGCGTAGGTCTGGTAGTAGAGGCTCGTGACGATGTCGAACGACGCCTTGCGGTAGGTGAACTGCAAGCCGATGCCCGGGTTGCTCGTCTTCGTCGATTCGTCCGTGAAGAGGTTCAGGATGAATTCGGGCGTGAACGAGTGCCAATACGCGAGGCCGAGGAAGTAGTAGGCCGCCGTCGGATCCTCGTAGGGATCCGTACCCGAGCGGGCCTGCTCGACCCCGAGTCGCTCCTCGGCGAGCACCTGCTCGTCGCCCAGCCGATCCGACGCCTCGAGGTCCGACGTGTCGATCGCGTCCGACTCGTTCGTTCCGCCGGTCAGACCGTCGGCACTCTCTCCGCCGCCTTCCGCCGCGGGCTCCTGCGCTCGAACCGGCGCCGCGAGCAGCGCGAACGCCACCAACCACCAAGCCTTCTTAAGCATGCTCGTCTCTCCCTCGGCTCGCGCCGACCCAACGTCTCCACGCCGCCCATCCCGCGGCGTCCATCGTCCTAGACCCTCAATCTCACCCGCGAACGCGGGATCTGTCGACTCTTTGCAGGCGGCCCCGTGCTCATCGGGCCTCGGGACCCGCCTCGATTCGCAGCGTGTACGCGCCCGTCTGGCCCGCCTGAAAGGAGTTGGCCCACACCACGTAGGTGCCCCGGGCCGGAGCCCGCAACGAGAGCCGCGCCATCGTCGACTCGTCCTCGGCGTCGTCGTTCTGCCGGAGAAAGGCCCGGTCCGTCGCCCCGACCCGGCGAATCTGAAGGAAAGGGTCCAGCTCCGCCGACTGCATCTCCACCCGGATGCGCCAGCCTTGCTCCGCGTCGAAGCGGTACTCGTCGTAGAAGCTGCCGTCGGCGTCGTGCCGGCGATCGCCTTCCTCGAGCCGCCCCTCCTCGACGCGCGTCACCGGCTGTACCGGCGCGCAGGCGAGCAACAAGAGAAGCGGCGAGAGGCGCGTCATCGGGAGCTCACCGAAGCGAGGTCAGCGCCCGGCCGCCGTCGATCGAGACGCGGTCGCCCGTGATCCATCCGGCCTCGTCGCTCGCGAGGAACGCCACCAGCGCGGCCACCTCGTCGGGGGTGCCGACCCGACCGAGCGGATGGGTGTTGCGGCCCCGCTCCAGGAACGCGTCGTAGGCCGCGTCGTCCATGCCGCTCGCGCGGTGCAGCTCCGTGACCACCACGCCCGGGTTGATCGCGTTCACACGCACGCCCGAGGGCGCGAGCTCCATCGCGAGCACCTGGGTCATCATGTCGAGGGCGGCTTTGCTCGTGCAGTACGCGAGCAAGCCGGGGTAGGGCCGGAAGCTCGCGACGCTCGAGACCATCACCACGTTCGCGCCGCGGCCTTCGTTCGCCGCCGCGACCAGATGCGGCGTCGCGAGGCAGGTCAGGTCGTAGACCGCCTCGACGTTCACGCTCATGAGCTTCGACCAGACCTCGGGCTTCGGATCGAGCGCGCCGTCGAAGCCGATCGCGCCCGCGTTGTTCACCAAGAGGTCCAGCCCACCGAAGGCTTCGACGACGCCACCGATCACCCGGAGGTTGTCTTCGTGGCTCGTGTGGTCCGCGACGAAGGCACGCACCTCGCCGTGCTCCGAGAGCGCGGAGGCGGCTTCTTCGAGCCGGTCCGACCGGCGGCCGGTGATCGCGACCTTGGCGCCTTCTTTCACGAGGCGCTCGGCGATGGCGCGACCGAGGCCGCTGGTGACGCCCGTGACCAGGGCGCGTTTGTCCGCGAAGCGAGTCATCGCGCGCGACCGTAGCACCTCGCCTCCGTGCTCCGAGGACCCTCAGCGGACTTCGAGCTCGTAGGCTCCGGTCTCTCCCGCGCGGAAGCTCGTCACGAGCACCGTCCACGTGCCGGTCTGCGTGACGTCCACGTCGAGCCCCGCGTTCGTGCCGCTGCCGGGCGTCATGTCGTCGTTGTCGAGCTGCGCGCCGGAGGGCGGCTTCACGATCAGGTAGGTGTCGAAGTCGGTGCTGCGTGCCTCGACGTGCACCCGCGAGCCCTGCGTCCACTGGAAGGTGTACGAGTCCTGAAGCTCGCCGCTCGTCAGCGTGTGGTCGCCCGTCTCGAGCCGGCCGTGACGAACGTCGGCGGCCCCGCCCGTGGCGGTCGTGGCGCGCGAGAGGTCGACGCTCAGTGCCTGCCCCGACACCGCCTGCACCTGCTGGGTCGCGTAGACGGTGCCCGCGCGGCGGAGGGCGACCGTGTGAGGCCCCGGTGCCAGCGTCACCGTGCTGCCGCTCGCGACCGGACCCTGCGAGACGTTGTCGACCAAGAGCTCGCCGCCGCCGTCGGGGGTGATGACGGTCGCGGTGATCGGGCCTCCCGCGGCCACGGTGCCGTTGGTGCCCGCGGTGTTGCCGACCAAGCCGTTCGGATCGTTCGCGATCGCGACCGGGTCGTTCTTCGGGCCTTCGTCCTCGCCTCCGAGCCCGACGAAGACGGCGACGCCCGCGGCGATCGCGAGCACCAGGCCACCGCCGACGGCCGCCAGGATCACGCCCTTGTTGCTCTTGGCCGGCTGCGCCATCACCGGGCTGCCGAAGCCCATCGGCGTCGCGCCGGGCGGGGGCGTCCCGTAGCCGGGGCTCGTGCCGGGCGTGGCATACGCGGGTGGAGGTGTCGCGTACCCGCCTCCGGGCGGAGGGGTTCCGTAGCCTCCCGGCGCGGGCGTTCCGCCGCCGAAGAGACCTCCTTGGGGCGCGCCTCCCGGCGGGGGTGTCGCGCCCGGCGCCGGCGTTCCGAAGAGTCCCCCTTGGGGCGCACCAGGCGGGGGCGTCGCTTGCGGTCCGCCGTAGCCTCCCGTCGGCATCGGCGTCGACGAGGTCTGAGGGAAGAGTCCCGGAGGCGGCGTACCCATCGGTCCCGTCATCCCACCGGGTTGACCCATCGGTCCCGTCGGCTGCCCCGTGGCGTAGCTCGGCTGCGCGTAGCTGTTTCCGTCGCGTGTCGCCGGGGTCGAGATCGCGGGAATCGCCATCGTCGGGGGCACCACGCGTCCCGGACGCGCCGCACGCAACGCCGTCTGCAGCTCGCTCGCGTCCCGCGGGCGTTGGTTCTGATCCTTGGCGAGGCAACGATCGATGAGGTCCGCGATCTTCGGATCGAGGTCCGGGAGCAACGAACGAATCGGCGAATGCGGCTGCGTGCAGACGTAGACCACGATGGCGCTCGCGGTCTCGCCGTCGAAAGGCGTTCGACCGGTGAGCGACTCGTAGAGCATCGCGCCCAGCGCCCACACGTCCGCGCGCGCGTCGACGCTCTTGGCGCTCATCGCTTGTTCGGGCGCCATGTAGTGCGGCGTGCCCATGGCCACGCTCGTCTGCGTCACGCTCTGCGCGTTCGCGTCGAGATCCCGCGCGATGCCGAAGTCGAGGATCTTCACGATCGCCTCGCCCTTCTTCTGGTGCAGGAAGATGTTCTCGGGCTTGAGGTCGCGGTGAACGATGCCGCGTTGGTGCGCGGCCGCGAGCGGATCGAGGATGCGGTCGAAGAGGTCGAGGATCTCGTCGCGCGAGTGTCCCCCCTTCTCGAGCCACTCGCGCATCGTGTCGCCGATCAGCATCTCCATCGCGACGAAGAGCGAGCCGTCCTCGGAGTCGATGCCGCTGTCGTAGACCTCGACGATGCCTTCGTGACCGATGGTGGCCGGCGCGCTCACCTCGCGGAGGAAGCGTTGCTTCGCTCCGTCGTTCCGCCCCACGTGCGGAAAGAGGATCTTCAGCGCCACCGTCTTCTTCGTCATGTGGTGGCGGGCCTCGTAGACCGCGCCCATGCCGCCTTCGGCGATGGGACGAACGACTTCGTAGCGACCGCCGACGAGCTTTCCCTGCATCGCGCGCAAGCCTAACAGCTTCTCCACGCTTTCGAGGGGCTCTCGCCGACTCCGTGCTGCTTCGGTGACGCCAGCCTTCTTCGACGAAGCGGTGATACAACGCCGTCATGCGCTGGCAGGACGGTAGGCGAAGCTCGAACGTGGAGGACCGACGAGGCGGCGGCGGACGTCGGGCGGGCGTCGCGCTCGGAGGCGGTGGGGCGTTGGTGCTGCTGGTGGTCGCGATCGTGATGTCGCTCCTCGGCGAAGACCCGTCGGCGCTGCTCGACGCCGCGACGTCGTCGTCCGGACCCGCGGCGGCCGAGGTGGGGGCGGAGCTCGCGCAATCCCCGGAAGAAGCACGCGCCGCGGACTTCGTCGCCGTGGTGCTCGCGGACACCGAGGACACGTGGGGCCGCTACTTCACCGAGCACGGCTCCGGCACCTACCCGGCGCCGACGCTCGTGCTCTTTCGCGAGTCGGTCGAGTCCGCCTGCGGCTTTCAGTCCTCGGCGGTCGGACCCTTCTATTGCCCCGCCGATCGCAAGGTCTACCTCGACCTCGCCTTCTTCGGAGAGCTCGAGCGCCTCGGAGCGCCCGGCGATTTCGCGCAGGCGTACGTGATCGGCCACGAGATCGGCCACCACCTGCAGACCGTGCTCGGCGTGTCGCAGCGCCTGGCGCAGCAGAAGCGCGGTCTGCCCGAGGCCCAACGCAACGCGCTTTCGGTTCGGCAGGAGCTTCAGGCCGATTGTTTCGCCGGGGTCTGGGCCCACCACGCGCACGCCCAGCGGCAGATCCTCGAGACCGGCGACGTCGAAGAAGGTCTCGCGGCCGCGGCCAGCATCGGCGACGACACGCTGCAGCGTCGCGCCGGTGGTCGCCTCACGCCGGAGTCGTGGACGCACGGGTCGAGCGCGCAGCGCGTGCGGTGGTTCCGGGTCGGCTTGCAGTCGGGCGACCTCGCGGCCTGCGACACCTACTCGCCGGCGACACTCTGAGCCCTACGCGGCTTTTGAGGCGCCCCGACGACTCCGCTCGTCGACGGCCGCCGATCGTGGAGAAACGAAGCCCCCGAAGCCGCCGAGGGCCCACGCGAGGCCCGGCTGCGCTCGGGCGCAGGTCTGCGAAACGACACGACAAATCGCACGCACGGTGCTGCAACACGTTCCCGAACGGCGCTCACACGTGGTAAACCCGCCGACGATGTCGCCCTCCGAGCCTCCCGGCGCCGAGCTCCCCGTGGTCGGGGCGCGCCTGATGCTTCGCTACCGACTCGACGGTCTCCTCGCGCGGGGTGGCGTCGGCGCCGTGTACCGCGGCTTCGACGTCGACACCGACCGCCCCGTCGCCGTCAAAGTGCTTCCGCGCTCGCTCGACCACGGCGCCAAACGCGAGCGTTTCCTGCGCGAGGCGAAGCTCGCCGCGAGCGTGGGCCATCCGCACGTCGTGAAGGTGCTCGACGCCGGCTTCTACGACGAGGGACGACCCTTCCTCGTGATGGAGCTCCTCGAAGGCACCTCGCTGCACAAGCGCATCCAGACCTTCGGCTCGTTGCGTGTGGCCGACGCGTGCTCGCTCGCGAGCCAGCTCTGCTCCGCGGCCGAGGCGGTGCACTCCTGCGGCATCATCCACCGCGACATCAAGCCGGCGAACGTGCTCGTGATGCGCGCGCTCGGCATCACCGTGAAGCTCATCGACTTCGGCATGAGCAAGTCGCTCCTCGACGACAACCACCTGACCGAGCCGGGCCGCGTGATGGGCACGCCGAGCTACCTCGCGCCCGAGGTGCTGCTCGGAAAACCCGCCGACGTACGCGCGGACATCTACGGCATCGGCGCCACGGTCTACGAAGCGTTGGTCGGCGTTCCGTGGGTGAAGAACCACTCGCGCATCGAGCAGACCCTTCACGCGGTCTTGACCAAGCAGCCCGAGCCACCGAGCAAGCTGCGCCCGAAGGTCCCCGACTACGTCGACGCGCTGGTGCTTCAGGCGTGCGCGCGCGATCCGAACCAACGTTTCTCGGACGCGGCGGAGTTCAAGCGCGCCGCCGACGACGCGATGAACCGCGCCGTGCGCGAAGAGATCGACGCGCCCTGATCGACGCACCCTGCTCGACGCGCCCTGATCGACGCACCCTGCTCGACGCAGGGGCGCGGTCCGAGCGCGACCCGATCAGAAGCTGCTGACCGCGCCGGAGTCGCCCCAGCCGAGCAGCTCGAGGTTGTGACCGCCCTCGGCGCGATCGACGAGCTTCACCATCGCCGTCACCGGAACCTCGGGATGCCACCAGACGTCCGCGGTGATCTCCGCCTGGAGGAAGCGCATCGTCTGCTCGCCCTTGAACGCACCCTGAAAGGTCCCGGCCGCGACGGTCACGTCTTCCTGCGGGCCGCTCACCTCCGTGCGAAGCATCGTGTCGAGCCATTGCCCGAGCATCGGCGCGTAGTTGCCGAGCAGGCGCGTGGGCACCGGCTCGAGCTCACGGCCGTTCTTGAAGGTGAGCGCGAGCAGCTCCTTCGTACCGTCGGGCTGCGGACGAATGCGCATGCGCACCTCGCGGAGGCGGTCGCGTCGACGGTCGGTGATCTCGAGCCACCACGAGTCGCCTTCGCGATCGACGATGCGGTACTCGACGGTGGAGCGGCCACCCTCGCGGTAGGTCACGCCGTAACGAACCCACTGGCCGATCGCCGGCGCCTTCGGGGCCGTTCCGAGCGCCGGAGCCGGCAACGTACGCGCCGCCGGGCGCGGCGCCTCTTCTTCTTCGGCGACGGACGGTCGCGTCGGACCGGCGGCCTTGGTCGGCGCCTTCGTGGGCTCGCCTTCTTCCGCCGGGCGGTCGAAGCTCGGCTCGGGGGCCGAGGAACAAGCGAGGAGCAGGCAGAGAAGCGAGACGCGCATCGCGCGGACCGTGAAGTCCGAGGTTCGTGGGCGCAAGCGGGCGACCCCACCGTCCGAGCCCTCGTCGCCGTGCCCGTGCCCGTGCTCGAGAGCCGTGTTCGGGTGCCCGAGTATCCGAGCCCGTGCCCGAACGATCGAACGCTCACCGTGTCCCGACGCCGCTCGACGTCACCACACGACGCGCACGCCGATCCCACCCGGCGAGGGGGCGAGCGCGACCTCCGGCTCGGGCAACGCGTCGGTACCGGGCGCCAGGTCTTCGAGCTCGTCGTAGTCGCGCCGCACGTAGCCCGCGCCGCACATCATGCCGCGCGCCCGCTCCCAATCCCGCACCGCGGCTTGCGGCGTCGAGAGGATGCGGAACTCGCTGAGCAAGATGCCGCCTCCGATCATGCGGGTGGAGAGCCACCAATCCTTGTACTTCACGCTGAAGAAGGTCCCGAAGCCGGCGCTCCAGAGGAAGACCGGCAGGTGGGCCATCGGTCCCGCGGCGAGCTCTTGGCGCGTCGCGGCGCGCTCGAGCAGGTCGAGCCCGTAGCGAAGCTTGGCGAGGCGCGCTTCGGGCGTGTCGTCCGGGTGGCGGCGGAAGCGTTGTGGCGCGAAGGCCGCGACGTGGGGAATCGCCGTGATCTGCACGAACGAGAGCCACGCGCCGGTGGAGCCGATGGCGTTCGGCAAAACCGGCTCGTCACTCGTCAGCGTCATCGTGGTCTGAAAGGTCGCGACGCCGAGCCAGAGCGCCATCTGCCCGTACCACCACAAGCGCGCGCGACGTTTGCCGGCTTGAAAACGGCCGTCGAGCCAATCGAGCCGCGACTGCACTTCGGCGTCGTCGAGCTCGTCCAGGCAACGCGTCGGCGTCGCTTGCGCGCACACCACCCGAGCGCTGGTCAGCACCAACGCGAGCACGAGCACACCCCGACACGTCCGCACCACGCGCGCGGACGGTACGCGAAGCGGGGTGGCGCGGGAAAGGGCGAGTTGTCACGCGCAGGCGAGGCACGTCGCCGCGGTCGCACCCGTGCGAGTCGTCGTGAGGAGCGTCAGTCCGAGATCGTGCGTCCGCCGGGGCCCGTGATGCTCACGCCGCTCGGTCCTGCGATCGTCGTGCTCGGCGGCGGCGCGATGTCGCTCGCTCCGGGCGCCTGCCGAATCGTCGTCGCACCGGCCGCGGGGGCGATCGGCTGCGCTTGGCCGCCCGCGATGCCCGCCTGGCCCGCCTGCAGCTCGAACCCCGTACCCCAGCCGACGCGCTCGGTCCGCTCTTCCCGCTGCTCCATCGTCGTGACCCGAGCGTTCAACACGAGCTCGGCGCTCACGGAACGCGGCGGCCCGTCTTCGGCGGCGGCGAACCGATGATGCTCGATGCGGTCCGCCATGCACTCCCGCACGGCGCCGGGAAGGTTGCCGCCCACGCTCGCCGAGACGACGAAGCCGTTCGAGGCCACCGTCGCGCGGAGCGGAATGCGCAGCTCTCCCGTCACGGGCGGCATCTCGCCACAACCCTGCGGCGTCCCGGCTGCGCTTCGCAGCTCGCCTTCGAGCGGGCTCGCGGCCGGCGCCGGACGCGCCGCCATTCCGGGCGTCTCGACCCGATCCACCTCGGTCCGTGGCATCGCCACGAACGGATCCGTGGGTCGGGCGCGTCGATCGGGGTTCGGGCGCTCGAAGGGGTCCACCTGGAGCGGCGTCGTCGACGGCCCTGCGCCGACCGTGCTCGCCGAACGATCGGGCGGCGGCCGGTCGTCGCCACAACCGAGCAGCAAGAGCAATCCGAGGGCGAGGCGCGTCACGTCCGGAAGTCTACCAGCCGTCGACCCGAGGGTGATCTTCTCGGCCGAGCCGCGCATCCCAGGCCCGACCGAGCTCGCCGTTGCGGCTCAGCGCGAGAGCATCACCGCTTCGCGCGGCCCGAGCTCGATCGCCACCAGCCCGCCCGGACCGACCTCCCAACGCCGCGGATCCGCGTCGTCGAGCAAGTTGCGCAACGTCGCGCCCACCGCGAACCCCGTCGGCACGTCGGCCGCGCTTCGCTGAAGGGCGTGGGCGTTCATGGCGACCACGAGACGGTCGTCCTCGAAGGCGCGTTCGATCGCGAGCATGCCCGCGTCGGGCTCGTCGCTGCGGCCGTCGTTCTCGCTCGCGAAGCGCACGCGTTGGGTCCCGCGCCGCAAGGCCTCGTGCGCCATGCGCAGGTCGACGAGCTTTCGAATCCACACGAACGTCTCGGTGTCGCGTCGGTAGCCGGTGTCCCAGAGCCGCTCGCGGCTCTCTCCACCCCCTTGCCCGACGAGCTCTTGTTCGGTGCCGTAGTAGAGGCATGGAATGCCTTCGCCGGAGAGCACGAGCAGCAGCGCGAGCGCGGCGCTGTCGAAACGATCGAGCTCGCCCCGCAGGCGCCACGTGTCGTGGTTGTCGGCGATGAGCACGCGGGCTTCCCAAGGCGAGAGACCGATGCCGTCGGGGTGCTCGAAGGGTCGATAGCCCGAGCGGTCGGTTTCGAGCGCGGGCACCGCGGTGCTCGGCGCGCGCCCGTCGAGGAGCACGCCGTCGACCACGTCGAACTTGAGCTTGAAGTCGAAGACGGTGTCGAGGGTGCCGGTCTCGCCCGTGTAGCGCGCGAGCTCGAACGCGCTCCGCGTGAACACTTCGCCCATCAAGAGGAAGTCGCGTTTGCCGCGGCGACCGAGCTCGCGCCGGATGCGGGTGCCGAACTCGGGCCAGAACTCGTCTTCGACGTGCGGCACCGCGTCGATGCGAAAGCCGTCGACGTCGGTCTCTTCCACCCATCGCACGTAGGTGGCGACGAGCGCGTCCATCACGTCGGCGCGCGACGCGTCGAGGTCGCGAAGGCCGGTCGGGAAGTCCCCGTAGATCTTCTGATCGAAGATCGACACGTCGCCGAGACCGCGTCGACGAAAGTGCTCGCCGCCGAGCTGCCAAGGTCGCTGCTCGGCGTCCCAGAGGATCACGTCGTGCGTCCACACGAGCGGCACGTCGTAGCCCTCGGCGCGGTACGGAGGCTCGATCTCCGTGCGCTCGATCGTGCCGCTACCGTCGAGGTCGTACGAGAACACGCGGCCCGCGTGGTTGGTCACCACGTCGACGATCACGAGCAGCTCTTCTTCGTGCGCGCGCCGCACCAGACGTCGCAGCGAGCGAAGGTCTCCGTAGCGCGGGTTCGTGCGCGTGAAGTCGGTGCCCCAATAGCCGTGGTAGCCGTCCTCGCGCTCGGTGCGATCGACGTTGGCCACCAAAGGCGAGAGCCAGATCGCGGTGCCGCCGAGCGCCTTCACGTAGTCGAGGCGCTCCGTGATGCCCTCCCAGTCGCCGCCTTGGTGGCGCACGAGGTCGTCGGGCTCCGGACCGATGCCGTCGAGCACGTCGTTGCTGGTGTCGCCGTTGGCGAAGCGGTCGACGACGATTTGGTAGATCACCTGGTCGCGCCAATCGCCGACGCGCGTACGCAGCTCGGGGCGCTCGGCGTCCGGGTCGTCGCCGGAGGCACAAGCGAGCATCAGGATCGAAGCGAAGAGGGCGCGGCGCACGGGTTCACGGGGCTCGGGAACGAACGCTTCCATGGTTCGGGCAACCACGCGCGGCGGCAAGCGCGAAGGCCCGACACGACGACGCCCCCCCGTTCGCACGAGAGGGCGTCCTCTTCGAAGAGCCGTTCAGGTCCTCAAGGCACGGGGCCGAGGATCAAGAAGCTCCGCGCGCCGAGCATCGTCGAGCCGCCGCTGACGTTGCCGCCCGCGACGAGGTTCTCGTAGCTGCCGGCCGGCAACGTCACGCTCCGCGGCGCGTCCGCCTTGTTGATGGCCACGAGCACGTCCTCGTCGCCGCAGCCGGTCATCCGGTAGACCCACGTGTCGGCATCCGAGCTCACCGTCACGCGACGACCCCGTCCGAGCACCGGGTGCGCACCGCGAATCTGGCCGAGCGCACGCACCTTCTCGCGAAGCGCGCGTTGGTGCTCGTTCAGCGCGCCGTCGTTCCACGGCATCATGCGGCGGTTGTCCGGGTCACCGCCGCCCGCGAGCCCGACTTCGTCGCCGTAGTACATCAGCGGGATGCCGGGGTTCGTGAACATGATCGCGTACGAGACGCCCAATCGTTCGTAAGCCTCCGGCCCCGTGGGCTGGCTCGGCCGCCAGTTCCAACCGTTGTCGGGGTTCGAGCCTTCACGGCAGTTCGTGATCTCGCGGCTCGCGAAGTGAATGGGACGCGGGATGTCGTGGTTGCCGATCCACGTCGTCATGATCGAGCCCGGCCCGTAGAAACCGTCGTTGCCGTCCATCCAGGTGCTGAACGCGCCGAGGTTGCCGGTCGGCGTGAAGACCGCCTCGCAGAGCCGCGCCTTGAACGGGAAGTCGAACTGCCCGTCGAGCATCGTGTCGGGGTCGACGTAGCTCCGGAGCAGCTCGCGGTTGTCGTACGCGAAGGTCTCGCCGACCAAGTAGAAGCGGTCGCCGGGCGCGTCGGTGATCTCCGCGTTCAAACGCGCGCGCAGATCCGTGAGCCAAGAGAGCGGCACGTGTTTGATCGCGTCGAGGCGGTAGCCGTCGATGTCGAACTCCTTCGCCCACCAGAGCGCGTCCGCCACCGACCACGCGCGAGCCGCCGGGCTGCCCTCGAAGTCGAACGCCGGTAGGTAGTCGGTGAACGCGCAGCGCGTGCCCCAGTAGGGGTCGTCCCAGAGGTTCTCCGGACCGCAGAGCGGTCGGCTTCCATCGCCACGACGCACGAACCAATCGTTGTGCGCGGTGTAGAGCCCGCTCGCGACGTCGACGTGGTTCATCACGTAGTCGAAGAGCACCTTGATGCCGTCGCCGTTCGCGCTCGTCGCGCCGTGCGCGGCGGTGATCATCGCGCGAAGGTCGGCCTCGTTGCCGATGCGGCTCTCGACGAGCGGTCGCGGCGACGGAGTCGCCCCGCTGTAGTCGATGTTCGCCGGGCTCGGCCAGTAACCGTGAAAGGCCGAGTAGGTGTTCGGATCCGAAGCGGGGTTGATCGCGGCGCCCGCCTGGTTGCGGTTCTCGAAGGGGGCCGTGATCCACAACGCGGTCACGCCGAGATCCGAGAGGTAGTCCATCTGGTTCGTGATGCCGCGAAGGTCGCCGCCTTCGTATTGGCCGCTCGGCCCGGTCGTCGCGTCGCCATCCGTCGCGCCCGCAACCGGGTTCGCCATTCCGTCGCCGTCGCGGAAGCGGTCGACCATCACGAAGTACATGAAGGTGTCGCGCCAATCGAACTCACCGAGCTCGCCGCACGCCGCGGCGCAGACGTCGAGCACGGAGTTGAAGCCACCGAAGCCGTCGTCGACCCGGTTCGGGTTCGCGGGGTCCGCGATCCACGTCGTGCCGTCGACGATGAACTTGTATTGGTGCGGCTCGATCGGCTCGATGAGCGTGGTGAGCGTCCAGGTGTCGCCCATGCGCTCGAGCTCGAGCACGCCCTCGGCGAGCGTGGACGCCCAGTTGCCGTCGGGGCGCAGGTTGAAGCTACCGGCAACCCACACCGTGGTCGCGGTCGCGTTCACGTATTCGAACGTGTGCTCGTTGCAGGGCGGAGGCGGCGGACCGGCGTCGGGCATGCCCGCGTCTTCTTCGACCGGCACACCGCCTTCGCCGCAACCCCCGTCGCCCACGCCCGCGTCGCCACCGCAACGTGGCGGACGGTAAGGCGGCGGTCGCATCGAACCGTCCGGAACCTCTGCATCGACGACGAAGCCCCCGCCATCGTCGCCGCAACCCACGACCGCCGGCAGCACGCAGCTCAGCCCGACGAGTACCCCGAAGCTCGCACGCATGGGCGTTAGGGTATCACCTCGGACAAGGTGACGCATCCATGAGTTACGCCGTCGTCGCGTGGACGAGAAGTCCATGGATTGCCGGGGCTTGCGTCGTGTTGGGGCGAGGGCCCGCATCCCTCCGGAATACGAAAACGGTTCTCGTTCGCGCGCCTGCCTCGTTCAGACGACGATGCGCTCGGGGCCCGTGAGGAGGCCCTCGATCTCCGCCCGAACCGACTCTTCGCCATGGGCTCGGTGTGCCTCGAGCTGCGCCCGGGTCGCCCGCTCGAGCTCCAGTCGGGCGGCTCCAAGGGCGCGCGAAGCCTCCGCGTGAAGGTCCCAGCGAGGGTGGCCGATCGGCGCGTCGAGCGCGTACTCCAACCGTTCGCGTGCGTCCGCGAGCTTCTTCAGGAGCGTCGCGACGCGCGCGTCGTCGGGACGGGGCAAACCCTCCAGCTCCTCCGGCTCACGAGGGCGTGCTCGCGTGCGCAACACCAGGTTCTCGTCTCGCGTCCGCCGACGCGCGAAGTCGAGCAGCGCGTGCGCGGGCAGCTGCTCGAAATGGTCCTCCCACCGCAACAAGCTGCCCGCGCACACCCGCCACTCCACGTCGGCGCTCGACACCCAGACTTCGGGCCCGTGCTCGGTCGCACGCTCGAACGCGATCCAATGCGAGTCGCGCGAGGGGCGTGGCCGGTGGTCGCGCGGGCCCCGGCTCATATGTCGCCACACACCCTCGCTCCAGCGCGCGATCACGTGGCCTCCGTCGACCGGGAGGGTGCCCACGACTCGCTGGCGCACGTCGAGGGCGAGCTCGTCACACGGGCCGAGTGTCGTGATGACGCCGCCGGTGACATCGACGACGCGTGCGACGCCTTCGTCGTCTCGAAGGACGACGCGAGACGCTTCGAGGGCCAGCTGGGGATCGCCTCGTCCGAGCTCGTGGGCCTCGAGGGTCGCCGCATCGACGACGACGGAGATCCCGCGTCGCCGAAACGCGAAAGCGCGGGCGTCCGGCGCGATGCGCGGCGCACCGGCTCCTTCGAAGCTCGCCAGCGTCTCGCCCTCGACGTTCAGCACGCTGACGCTCGGGTGGGCGTGCCACGAGGCCAGCAACCGGTCCTCTCCGAGCCACGCATAGGTCGCGGCCGACCGAGGCACGAGCCCGTGGACCTCGTTCGTGGCGAGGCATCGGATCGGCACGAGGTCCTGCGCGTCCGCTCGCGTGAGGTCGACTGCCCAACGGAGCTCGGGAGAAGGAAGCATCGCGTCGACGTGGCGGAGCGAGCGCCGTTTGCCGTTCGGGGAGACGGCAAAAGGGGGACCTCCGGCCACGACGAGCAACCAGCCCGTGCCATCGGTTTGCTGTCGCGTGACGATCTCCTCCCGCTCCCAGCTCGGCATTCCACGACAATAGCCGTTTGTGGGGAGCGACGGACGCAACCCGAGCGCGCGGGCAGGCATGACAAGAAACGAAAAGGCCCCACGCCGGAGCGTGAGGCCGATTCGTTCGAGTGGTCGCGGTCAGACGCGCTCGATCACCGTCGCGATGCCCATGCCGCCGCCGATGCAGAGCGTGATGAGCGCCGTCGCGAGGCCGCGGCGCTCGAGCTCGTCGACCGCGGTTTGCAGCAGGATTGCGCCGGTCGCCCCAAGCGGATGCCCGAGCGCGATGGAGCCGCCGTTCACGTTCACCTTCGCGGGGTCGACGTTCAGGTTGCGCATCGTCTGAAGCGGCACCGTCGCGAAGGCTTCGTTGATCTCCCAGAGATCGATGTCCTTCGCTTCCATGCCGGCCAGCTTCAGCGCCTTCTGCGATGCGGGCGTCGGGGCGGTGAGCATGATGATCGGCTCGGCGCCGATCGTGGCGATGCTGCGAATCTTGGCGCGCGGCTTCAGACCGTGCGCCTTGACCGCGCGCTCCGACGCGAGCAGCACCGCGGCCGCACCGTCGACGATGCCGCTCGAGTTGCCGGCGGTGTGCACGTGCTCGATGGCCTTCACCTGCGGGTAACGGAGCAGCGCGAGCTGATCGAGCGTCTCGCCGTTCGGGCCCACGGGCATCGCGCCCATCTGCACGAAGCTCGCCTTGAGCTGCGCGAGCCCTTCGGCCGTGGTGTCGGGGCGCGGGTATTCGTCGGTCTCGAGGAGCACCTCGCCCGTCTTCGGATCCTTCACCGCGAAGAGCGCCTTGGCGAAGCGCTTCTCTTCGATCGCGATCGCCGCCTTCTTCTGCGACTCGAGCGCGAACGCGTCGGCGTCCTCGCGCGTGAAGCCTTCGAGCGTCGCGATCAGATCCGCGCTGATGCCCTGCGGCACCTGGAAGACCTTCTTGCGCAGGTGGAGGTTGTTGCCGTCGATGCCGCCGCCGTCCGCGCCCATCGGCACGCGCGACATGCTCTCGACGCCGCCACCGACCACGAGGTCTTGCTGGCCGCTCATCACGCCCATCGCGGCGAAGTTCACGGCTTGAAGCCCCGAGCCGCAGAAGCGGTTCAGGGTCACGCCGCTCACCGTCTCGGGCCAATCCGCCGCGAGGATCGCGTTGCGGGCGATGCACGCGCCTTGTTCCTGCGCCTGCGACACGCAGCCGACGACGACGTCGTCCACGAGCGCGGCGTCGAGCCCGGTCTTGGCGACGAGCGCGTTCAGGGTCTGCGCGAGCAGCTCTTGGGGGTGCACGCCGGAGAGCGCGCCCTTGTCCTTCTTGCCTCGACCTCGGGGGGTTCGGGCGGCGTCGACGATGTAGGCAGTCATGATCTCGTTCCTTTCTTTCGGGGGCCTTTCCCCCGAGGAGCGTTTCGACCGGCCCCGTTCGCGCGACGAGCACGCACGGGGCCGCATCGTTGGTCGGTGAAGGGGCGGCGGGCGCTACGTCACCCGCCGCGCGCTCATCCGATGCCCATGATCTTGGCGATCGCGTAGCGCATGACCTCGGTCGCGCCGCCGCCGATGCGGAGCAGGCGCTGGTCGCGCCACGCACGCGCGACCCAGAGGTCCTCGAGGTAGCCCATGCCGCCGTGGAACTGCACGCACTGGTCGAGGATCTCGCCGGTGACGTCGCCCACGTACGCCTTCGCCATCGAGACGAGGCGCGTCGTCTCCATCGAGACGGGGCCCTTCTTGACGTACTTGTCCTCGTTGTACGCCTCGCAGGCCTTGTAGGTGAGCGCGAGGCCGGCCTCGTACTTGATGTAGAGCTCGACGAACTTCTGCTGCCAGTAGTCGCGCTTGATGAGCGGGCGGCCGAACGCGGTGCGGTCCTTGCCCCACGCGACCGAGCGATCGAGCGCGAGCTTCGCGCCCGAGAGACCCGACGCGCTGCCGACGAGGCGCTCGCTCTGGAAGTTCTGCATCAGGTAGACGAAGCCCATGCCGGGCTGACCGAGCAGGTAGCGCTTGGGGATGCGCACGTCGTCGTAGAAGAGCTCGGCGGTGTCGCTCGACCAGTTGCCGGCCTTCTCGAGCTTCTTGCTGACCGAGAAGCCCTTCACGTCGGTCGGGCAGAGCAAGATCGAGATGCCCTGGTGACCGCGCTCGGGATCGGTCTTGACCATGAGCGTGACGAAGTCCGCGCGGGTGCCGTTCGTGATGTAGGTCTTGCTGCCGTTGATCACGTACTCGTCGCCGACGAGACGCGCGGTGGTGCGGAGGCCCGCGACGTCGCTGCCGGCGCCGGGCTCGCTCACGCCGAGCGCCACGATCTTCTCGCCGCGAAGGGCGGGCTCGAGGAACTCCTTCTTCTGCTCCGCGGTGCCGAGGTCGGCGATGCAGGGCGTCGCCATCGACGCCTGCACGAGCAGGCCCATCGTCACACCCGCGGCGCCGCAGCGCGCGAGCTCCTCGCACATGACGACGCTCATCCAGAAGTCGCCGCCTGCGCCGCCGACGTCCTCCGGGTAGTGGGCGCCGAAGATGCCGAGCTCGCCGGCCCGCTTGAACACGCTGTTGGGGAAGAGCTCGTCACGCTCCCACTGGTCGACGTGCGGCGCGAGCTCCTTTTCGGCGAAATCGCGGACGATCTTTCGAAACGCTTGATGGTCCTCGGTGAACGGGCTGCCCATGACGCTCTCCTCCAAGCTCGCGGTAAGCGATGCGTTCGGCGCGGCCTCGGCCCCTCCGTGGTGCGCTGAATGAGCATTCATTTACCGGGGTCGGTCGAGCTTGGCAAGAGCGTCGTCGCGGAGTTTTCGCTGCGCGGCCCCCATGACCGGCTACCCTCGGGCCCCGATGGAGGGTCGGGCTCCGAGGCGCTTGGCGTGGGCGGCGTTGGCTGCGCTCGCGCTCGTTTCCTCCGCGCACGCCCAGACCCCGGAACGGGACATCCAGCCCGACGAAGAGGAGTGGGCCCGGGTTGAAGAAGCCGCAGCGGCAACGACCGAGGCGCCCGCCGAAGAAGACGAAGCGGACCGGGCCGGCGAGGACGCGGCAGAGGCCACGCCGGAGGAAGACGACTCCTCACCGGTCGGGGTGCGCCTCGTGTCGCGTCGTCGGCGATCGGTCTCGCTCGAGCCGAGCCCGCAAGACAGCGCGCGCCCGCTGCCGGTCGCGACCGAGATGGCGAACGACCCCGACATGCCGGCGCTCGTGCATCGCACCGAGCCCTACGAGTGGTTCGTGTTGCCGCTCGTCGGCTACAGCTCCGACGTCGGCTTCGCAGGCGCGATCCTCGCGCAGCTCTACCACTACGAGCCGGGCTTCGAGCCCTTTCGCGACAAGCTGCAGCTCATCGCGCTGCTCACCAGCGACCTCGTGCAGTTCTACGAGCTGCTCTGGGAGCGCATCGGGCTCTTCGGGTTGCCGCTTCGCCTCGACATGGCGCTGAGCTTCAACACCACGCCGGTCGGCAACTACTGCGGGCTCGGCAACCAAGCGAGCTGCGATCGCGACCTCGCGCGCGAAGCGGCGCGCTCGCAGGATCTGCTGCCCGGCGACGACGGCTACAACCGCTTCCTCGATCGTTATTTTCGCTTTCGCTCGATGCGACCCGCGATTCGCACCGCGCTTCGCTGGCAGCCGATGCGCAACGGGCTCGAGCTCACCTTCGTGTGGGAGGCGAGCTACGGCATCCCCGGCTTCGTCGGCAAACGCGGCCCGTACCCCGGCAGCCTCTACGAGCAGGACTTCCCCGACGGCGAAGAAGGCATGACGAGCGAGCTGCAGATCGGCGCGGTCTGGGATCGCCGCGACGACGAACGCCGGCCCACGCGCGGTTACGTGCTCGCGTCGAGCTTTCGCGGCGCGCACCGCTTCACCGGCAGCGATTGGCGCTACGGCGGCTTGAACCTCGGCGCCGCCGGCTTCTTCGCGTTCGACCGCGGCAAACGCCTCGTGCTCGCCACGCGTGGTGTCGCCGACCTGCTCTGGGGCGACCCGCCGACCACGGTGCTCGCGGCCATCAGCGGCTTTTGGACCGACATGGCCTTCGGCGGCCAGACGCTCGGCCGGGGCATTCGTGGTCGACGCTACATCGGCCGCATCAAGGTGATGGCGCAGGTCGAGCTTCGCGCGGTGCTCTTCGGAGAGGCGGGCAAGCTCCAGGGCGTCGGCTTTCTCTTTGGCGACGTGGGCTGGATCGGCCTCGATTGGCACGAGTGGGGCGGCGATCTGCGCCGCATCAACGCCAGCTTCGGCGGTGGCCTCGGGCTCTATTGGGGCGAAGGGTTCGTGCTTCGATTCGACGCCGGCTTCTCGGCGCCCGAGCGCTACGACCCGCAGTTCTACGTGTCGCTTCGCCACCCGTTCTGACGAGGGGGCTCACCGCGGCTTTCCGCACGCGGGACAACGTCCGAGCTCGGCCGCGTACACCGCATGGCATGCGCGGCAGCTCACGCGACCGACACGGTCGTCGAGCCGTTGCAGCTCGGGGTAGAGCGTCTCGAGCTCGGCGGAGCTCAGGCGGTCGGCTTGCTCGCTCGGCGACCAGATCACCTCGAGCCCTTCGGGCGCGCGCGCTTCCATCGCGTAGAGCGCGAGGTCCAGCTCGTGAGGGGTCTTCCCGAACGCGTGGGCGCCGCGGCCGCCGAAGGTCAAGAGCGAGATCACCAGCAGGCCGGGGCCTTCTTCGGCGCGGTAGGTCAGGTCGGGCGCGACGCGAGCCGTCGTCTCGTGGCGGTAGCGCGCGCGCAGGTCGTTGGCCATCGCGAAGAAGCGTTTCGTGCCTTCGGCGTGGCGGGTGCGAAAGGTCTGCCACGCGACGTAGCGGACGTCTTCGCGGTACGCGCGCACCAACGAGAGCACCTCGGCGAGCAGCTGCCCGCGTTGCAAGGGCGTCGCGGTCTTGGCGTTTCGCGACAGCGCGCGTAGCCGCTCTTGAAGCTCGACACGCGAGCGGGGCCCGAAGCCGAGGCTCAAGCGGCGCACCTCGTTTCGCTTCGCGAAGATCAACCAGAGGATGAGGTAGAGGACCAACGCGCCGAAGAAGGTCACCGCGGCCACCGCCGCGCCATCTTCGATCGCGCGCGTCGTCCAATGGGGAACGCGGCGAAAGGCGTGTACCTCTTCGGGCGTGACCTCGGGGCTGCCGTGTTGGGCGTGGGTCTCGTTCCACGCGCGGGTGCGGGCCGTCGCGGCGGCGTTCTCTTCGGCCGTCGGCACGCGAGGCGGCGTCGAGGTCCGCGACGAGCGGCTCGACGACGATCCCGACGAACGAAACCCACCGAAGCCCGACGACGAGCCCGACGAACGCGACGAGCCGCCGAACCCACCGATGCGGCCGCCGGTCGATTGCGCGAGCGAGACCTCGGGGGCGAGGACGGTCAGCGCGACGAAGGCGAGCGCGAGACGGGCGAGACGCACGCGCGAAGTCGACCACGACCGACGACGCGGGAGCAACCGCTTGCGCGCAGCAGACGCTTTCGCGACCCTCGACGCGTGCGGCCCTTTCTCTTCGCGCTCCTGCTCGCAACGATCGCCGGCGTGCTCGGAGCCTACGGGTTTCGTCGCACGCGCTACGCGGCGCCAGTGCCGCCCGAGCTCGCGCGGGCCGCGCATGCACGCGAGGTGGCGGTGGCGACCGCGCTCGGCTTCGAACCGAGCATCGGGCCCACGGAAGACTCGCTCTTCTCCGACGAGTACGGGTCGTCGCCCACCGTGTTGCGGCGCTTCGAGCTCGCGGAGAACGAATGCGTGGCCGCCGTCGTCGCGGCGCACGGCTGGGGCAAGCTCTCGAAGGTTCGGCTCAGCCGTCAATGTCCGACGACCTACGCCTACCGCGATCCCAACGACCTCTCGGTGCAAGAGCACGTCGGTGGGGTCGTTTCGCAGGTGCAGTTTTGCGCGTGGGAGCCGACGCACGTCGAGCTCTGTGTGTCCGGCTTTCGCATGAGCGACGACCCGATGGAGAAGGCGCGTTTCCCCGCGACCGTCACGCACTCCTTGTTGCGGGCCCCGGCCGAGCGTGTCGGTGAGTCGCTCAACCGCGGCTACGTCACGCTTCCGCCGCCTCCGATTCCCGGGTTGGCGCAGGTGCTCCTCGCCGAGCCGGACGTGCCAGAGGCGGACCTGGCGCCCGCGGAAGCCGACGCCAGTGAGCAAGGGCCGTCGCGCTCGGACGTTCTCGCGGCCATGCGCGCCGTGACGGAGGCGGTTCGGCAGTGCCCCCACTCGGGTGCGGTGAACGTGACGGTTCGCGTGACGTTTCAGCCGGACGGGACGGTGCGGGAGGTCCGCGGAAGCGGCCAAGCCGAAGCGACCTTGCGTTGCGTGGAGGACGCGGTGCGTGCCGCGCGCGTGCCGGCGTATTCCGCCGCGCGCGGTGACGTGGTCGTGCAGTTCCCCTTCGTGTTCCGCTAGTCGGGTCGCTGCCGAATCGGGTCGCTGCTGAATCGGGTCGCCGCGACGCGCTCGTTCCGCGGAGCTTGGCCGGTCGCGCTACTCGATCGTCGGCGTTCCGTCGCGCAGGTAGCTCTGGAAGAAGCTCACGATGCGCGCGGTGTTCGGCGTGTCGAAGGCGACGAAGTGCCCCCCGTCGAACTGCAGGAGCCCCGCCGTGACGCCGTTCGACGCGTTGGCGCGCGCGGGCGTGTTTCCCGTGGCGACGCCTTGCACCGTCAAGCCCGGCACGGCGCGAAGCTCGGGGCCGAGGTGGGGGATACGCGCGGCGGTCGCGAGCGCCTCCATCGAGAGCGGTGGCGTGTAGGGGTCGGTGATGCCTTCGGTCTGCAAGACGTGTTTGGGCGCGAAGCCCTCGCGGGGCTCGTGGAACATGCGCGACACGTAGTGCGTGGGATCCGCGACGTCAGTCCAGATCTGCAGGAGCGCGTGCACCGGATGCTCGTAGACCATGTGCTCGCTCTCGGGGCTCGTGACGCGAAGGAGCGCGGCGGCGAGCTCGGGAATGCTCACGGGCTCGACCTTCTCGACGAGCGCGATCGAGAGCTGCCCGCCCGCGCCGCTGAGCACCGCGGCCTTCACCGGATCGTCGATGCCGAGGAAGATCGGACCGTTCAAGCCGCCTTGGCTGTGGCCCATGAACATCATGCGCTCGGTGTCGAAGGTCATCGGCGATCCCCCAGCGAGCACGGCCGGGACCTCGAGCACTTCGGCGGCGCGTGCTTGCTGGACCAGGTCGAGCGCCGATTGCCGCGCGTTGTCGCGGAAGGCGAGCGGGTTGAGGAAGTTGAAGACGAGAATCTCGGTCTGCGTGCTCGTCGGATTTCGCGGGCCGTGGTGGATCTGGTCGACGCCCATCACCGCGATGCCGATGCTCGCGAGGTCTTCGGCGAGGCCTTCGCGCTCGAAGGTGAGGTAGTCGCCGCCGGTCCCGTGCGCGTAGATCAGGATCGGGAAGCCACCGGCGGGAGGCGCTTGGCGCGGAACACTGAGCGCGAAGCGCAGCTCGATCGTCTCTTGCGGGATCGGATCGCCGGCGGCGTCGAAGAGGATCTCGCCGCCGTCGCTGACGAAGGGAATGTCGCCGGTCTGAAAGCTCGTCGCGCGGTAGGCACCGGCGAGCATCGTGTAGCGCTCGTTGGTGCGAAGGTTGCGCCACTCGGCGTCGACGATCTCGGGTGCGGGCTGCGCGTCGATCCAATCGCGGGCGCGCAAGAGTGGCGTGGTCACGGTCTGGGTCGTGAAGACCGCCAAGGAGACGACGTCGTCGCGGGAGACGCCCATCGTGTCGAGGGTGGTGAGCGCCGGCGCGTAGATCGCGCGAGCCGCCGCGACCGTCGCGTCGCCGCCGTTTCCGAGGAGCGCGTCGAAGTCGGCGCTGCGACGCAGCCGCTTGCCTTCGGTGTCGAGCACGCGGTTCGTGACGACCGCGGCGTAGGTGGTCTGCTCGCGAAGCGGAATGCCGAAGACGGGTCGCACCGCGAGCGCGTGCCCAGGCCACCAGCGCGTCTGCGGATCCCAATAGTGCATCTGCACCGGATGGCGGGTGCCGTAGTCCGGGCTCTCGGGGTCGATGGCGACCACGAAGACCGAAGCGTCGTCCGTGAGCGAAGCCTCCGCGTCGCGCGGCAGCGTCCTCTCGTCGAGCGCGGCGGAGAACGAGAAGTAGGTCGGCGCGCTGATCGAGTAGCCGTCGACACGCGTCGCCATGAGCTCCACGTACTCTTCGATCACGCGGTTCGCCGCGACGCCCGGGAACGCGCTCGCGTCCACGTAGCCTTCGGCGTTGAGGCGCAGGTCGGTCGGCCAGGGCAGCGAGAAGAAGGTTTCGGTACCGTCGCGCGGCAACGTGAACACGGCCTCGGTGGTGCCCGTCGAGGTGTCGCCGCCGCAGCCCGAGAGGCCGAGCGCGAAGGAAGAAAGCGCGACGAAGGTCGCGAACCAAACTCGCATGGGTGGCAACGTATCCCGGCTCGGGGCCCGCGGTCGACGGTGCCACGTGAGGTCCCCGCCACGTACCCCCGCCCCTCGCGCGAATCAGGGAGTTGCTGCGGGAAGGTCCGGGTTCGTGAGACCGTAGGTCGTCGCACGCGTCGCGTGCGGGCCGTCTCCGGAGTTGGGGGCCCAAGGTTTCGAAGGGCGCGGAGTCCCAGCGGGACGGAACTTCCGGGAGCGTCGAGCGTCGGGAGTGCTCGACGAGAGGGATTCGGCGGCGCGAGACGTCGCCCACGAGGAGCGCGCATGCAGAGGGACTACGGGCGACGAATCGTCGCGGTGGGTCTGTTGTCGTTGGCGTTGGCGTGTGGGGGGGACGACCTCGCCACCGAGGTGGAAGCGGTCGCCACGCTGGAGCCGGTGCGTGGGGAAGGCGCGCTGGCTCGGGTCGCCACCGGGGAGCGCATCGAGGTCGCGGGCCTCGCGCGGCTCTCCCTCGACGTCGGGTCGTGGGCGCTGCTCTCGGGCGGCGCGTTCTCGATCGACCTCGAGGGCGAGGTCACGCTCGACGGAGGCCGGGCCTTCGTCGAGGTGCCCGCCGGCGACGCACTGACGCTCGTGGTGGGCGAGACCCGGCTCTTCGCTCGCGATGCGGCGCTCTCGGTGGAGGACGGGCGCGTGCACGTCTTGCGGGGCGACGTCTCGTTTCGGCGTGGCGACACGCGCGGGCGGATTCGCGCGGGCGAGCATCTCGTGCTCGGCGAAGCGCGGGTCGCGAGCGACGTGCTCTGGGAAGATTGGACGGGCGGGCTGGCGCGCACCGGACCCGGCGTGGACCGCGAGAGCGCGATCGGCGCGCTCACCGGCCGCGTGCCCGACGAGGTCGGCCTCGCGCGTTGGCCGCTCGTCGTACGACGCATGGACGTGAACGTTCGGGTCGTCGGTGACCTCGCCATCACCGAGATCGAGCAGGAGTATTTCAACCCCGCGAGCGAGGTGGTCGAAGGCCTCTACCGACTTCGCGTGCCCGACGGCGCGGTGTTGCAGCGCTTCGCGGTCGATCGCGACGGGCGCCTCGTCGACGGCTACGTGCGGGAGAAGCAGCAAGCGCAGGCGGCCTACGAAGCGCAGGTCTACCGAGGCTCGACGCTCGACCCCGCGTTGCTCGAGTGGATCGCGCCCGGCGAGTACCAAGCGCGCATCTACCCGATCGCGCCGGGCGCGACGCGCAAGATCGCGGTGCGCTGGGCCTCGTGGCTCGAGCGTCCGACCGCGGACGGCGCCGCGCTCTACCGCCTGCCGCTCAGCGGCGGCGACGAAGGTCCGCGCATTCAAGAGCTCGCCTTCGAGGCGGATCTCGGTGAAGCGCAGGTCACGGGCGTTCGCGCCGGTCTCGGTGCGGAGGTCGAAGGCAGCGTCGTGCGGATTCGCCGCAGCGACTTCGTGCCGCGTTCGGATCTCTTCCTCGAGCTGACCCGCGCGGAGGCCGCGACCGCGACCGCGTGGCGTGCGGGTCACGTCGCGCCGCCGCGGGATCCGCGTCAGGGCGCGATGCCCGACGAAGACGAGCTCGACTACCTCTACGTGCCGCTTCGTCTTCCCGACTCGGTGTTCGGCGAGATGTCGCCGGGCCTCGATCTCGTCGTGGTCGTCGACGTGTCGGCCGGCACCGAGCCCGCGGCGCTCGAGCTCGGTCGCAGCGTGGCGGAGTCGCTCGCGGTGCACCTCGGCGAGAACGACCGCGTGGCGGTGCTCGCGAGCGACGTCGCGCTTCGTCCGCTCGACGGACAAGACTCGCTCGGGCCGGCGACGCACGCGCGCATGGACGGCATCCTCGACGCGCTCGCACGCGAGCCGGCGGGCGGCGCGACGGATCTCGGCGCGGTGCTCGCCCGTGCCGCGGCGCTGCTCGACCCCGCACGGCATGGCGCAGTGGTCTACGTCGGCGACGGTGCACCCACGGTCGGCGAGCTCGGCGCGGAGGCGCTGCTGCAGCAGCTCGCGCGCCTGCCGCATCCGGTGCGCGCGTATGGCGTGGCCCTCGGCGCCGACGGCAAGCTCGACTTGCTCGACGCGATCACGCGTGGCGGTGGGCTGGCGATGCGGGTCGAAGGTCGCGCGGCGGCGGCCGAAGCCGCGCTTCGAATCCTCGCGCACGCGCGCCTTCCCTCGGCGCAGCGCGTGACGGTGACGATCGACGGAGTCGAACAAGTCTTCCCGCGAACCGCGGTGGACGTCGTGCGCGGGGCCGTGCTGCCCGTGGTGGCGCGGGTCGAGAACTCGACGCCGACCGAGATCGTGGTGAAGGCGACCGTCGGAGGCCGCGAGATCGAAGAGCGCATCGCGCTTCGGGAGCGCCGCCTCGACGACGAGGGCGACCTGCGGCTTCGTTGGGCGGGTGAGCGTCTGCGTCAGCTCCTGCTCGGTGGCGGGCAGCGCGAAGAGATCGCCGACCTCGGCGTGCGCTACGGGCTCATCACCCCCTACACGAGCTTCTACGTTCCTTCGGCGGCGGAGCTCGCCTCGCTCGGTCCCGCGGCGAACGAGCTCTACCGCGACGTGCGAGGTCTGCGTCGAAACCGCGTCGCGGTGCCTGCGCTCGCGCCGACCTTCGCGCTACTCGCGTTGCCGGGCTGCCGCGACGCCGAGCCGGCGTCCGCATCGCCGGAGTCCGTTTCGGCGACCTCTCCGATGGAACCTCCGATGGAGGAGTCGGCGACCGAGAGCGACGAAGAAGGATGGATGGGCGCGGCGGAACAAGAGCGCTCGCAGAACCGCTACGGCATCGAAGGACCCTCGGGGAACGCGGCGCCCGGAGCTCCTGCGGCGCAACCGGCCCCTCCGCCGGTGGTGACCGCGACGCCGACGACGCCGAGCACGAGCGCGACGCTCGGCACGCGTGGCTCGGGCAGCGGCGGCGGCGGCTACGCGGGCCGCGACAGCTTCGACCGGGCAGAAGAGCCGTCGGAACCCGAGCCCGAGGCGGTCGAGGAAGCGCGCCGCGGGCCGATGCGATCCCGCCGCGCGTCCTCGAGCCGGGAGATCGCGCCGAACGACGACGCCGCCCCCCGCCAGCGAGAGGACCAAGCGCGCCTCGAGGGAATTCTCGGCGCGATCGGTGGCGAGACCGGCGCGCTTCAGGACGTGCTCGCCGGCCTGCAGCAAGGAGCGGACGGCGACGGACGTTTCGGCGCCATCGGCAACGGGCGAACGACGACGACCGGCACCACCTCGGTCGATCTGCGGGTGCGCATCACGACGGACACCACGCACCACGTGCGTCGTCGTTGCAGCGACGCGGCCGACTTGCTCCTCGACGGGCGTCGGGATCTCTGGCGCGAGCGTCTGCAGAACGCGGGCACGCCCTACGAGTGGGCGCGCATCTACCGCGAGGCCGGGCAGCAATGCGAGCTGCCGCGTTGGCGCGATCGACAGGCCTTCCTCGAGCTCGTGCTCGCGCGAGCCGGGAACATCGACCGCATGATCGACGCGTGGCGTGCGTTCGGGCAGGACGACTACCTGCGCCGCGCGATCCTTCGCCGCGTTCGGACGCCGGACGACCTCCGCCAGGTGCGCGGAGCCTTCGGTGGCCGCGCGGACGACGCGCTGGTCGCGCAGGTGCTCGCGCGAGCGGGCGAGGGCGAAGGCCGCATTCGCGCGTTGCGCCAGCTCGTTCGTCAGCTGCCCTTCCGTCTGGAGCTCAAGAAGCAGCTCCTCGAAGAGCTCGAAGCGCAGGGCAAGATCGCGGAGGCCAAGCGCCTCGCGCACGACCTGCGCTCCGACCCGCTCACCGACGCCGGCATTCGCACCGCGATCGGCGAGATGTTCTTGCGCCTCGAAGACGAGACGGAGGCGCGCCGCGTCTTCGGCGAAATCGTCGAGTTCGCGCCGGAAGACGCGTTCGCGCGTCGTCGCCTCGGGGACCTCTACCGCGCCTACGGCTGGCACGAGGACGCGTACCGTCAGTACCTCACGCTCGCGGCGCTCACGCCGGACGACCCGACGGTCTCGCTCCTGCTCGCGCAGGCGGCGGCCGGTGCGGGACGCATCGACGAAGCGCTGCGCCTCGAACAGAGCGTGATCGCGGCGAGCGATCCGAGCGGCACCGCGGGGCTCGGTCGCGTCGCGCTCCTCTGGAGCTCGGTGCGCTACGCGGAGCTCAAGCAAGCGGCACGGGAGGCCAACGACGCGGAGAAGCTCGCGGCCCTCGAGCAACGTCTGCGCCGGAGCGGCGTGCTTCGCGAAGCGAGCGGCATGCGCGCGACGCTCGTCTGGTCGCACCCGGACGCGGGCGTCGCGCTCTGGGCCTCGCATCCGCGTCTTCCGATGACGCGCCCGCAGGACCTCGCGCCGGAGCTCGGTCTCGAGTCCTTCGACGTGCCGGAGCCGGAAGACGGGACGTATCGGCTGGAGGTGCGGCGGCGCGGTGAGTTCCGCACCGCGGTCGACGCCAAGCTCGTGATGATCTGGGGCGAAGGCACCGCCGAAGAGCGTGTGCAGATCGTGCCGTTGCGCTTCGAGCCCGGGAAGGACGTGCAGCACGCCTTCACGGTGGTCGGTTCGACGGTCACGGAGGTGACGCCGTGAAGCGTTTCGTTCTCGCGCTCGTCGCGTTCGCTCTCGTCGCGTGCGACGAGCCCCCTCCGCCCGCGCCGACCGTCGCGAGCGCCGAACCGGTGCGTGGCGCCTTCTCGCTCGAGCGCGAAGGCCACGAGGAAGTCGTGCTCGGGCCCACCCGCGTGGAGCACGAGGCCGCGGCGGTCACGGGGGAGGACGGCCACGGCACGCTCCGCCTCGACGCCGGCGGTTGGGTGTTGCTCGCGCCTTCGACGCGCGCGGTGGTCGTGCTCGAAGAGCTGCGGCTGCAGAGCGGTCGCGTGTGGATCGACGCGCGCGACGCCGAGGTGAAGGTTCGCACCGACGAAGGCGAGCTTCGTGGCGTCGACGCGACGTTCGCGGTGTCGCGCGACGGCGACGAGACACGCGTGTACGCGGCGTCGGGCGAGATCGCCTTCGTCGCGAGCGGCGATCGCACCGACCAATCCGAAGGCAACGTCGCTCAGGGCGAGACGCTCGTGCTCGCGAGCGGTCGCGGACGCGTCGAACCGGCGGAGCTCTGGGAGGATTGGACGGGCGGCCTCGCCGAGCCCGCGCCGCGGCGCGAAGCGGTGCCCGGCTACGTCGGAATTCTCGCGGGCCGTGGGCTCGAAGAGAAGGGCGTCGCGCGGCGGCCGATGTCGCTTCGTGCGCACGAGGTGAGCGCCAACGTGCGCGGCGACTTCGCGAGCACCGAGGTCGTGCAGACCTTCTTCAACGCGGAGAGCCAGACCCTCGAAGGCGAGTACCGGCTGCGCGTTCCCGAGGGCGCCATCGTGCACCACTTCGCGGTCGACCTCGGCGGTGGCTTCGTCGACGCGACGATTCAGCCGCAGGCCGCGAACGGCTACCAGATCCTGTGGGAGCAGCCCTACGCGCCGACCTCGCGTCTGTCGTGGGACGGCCCCGGGCGGCTGCGTGCGCGCGTGCATCCCGTCGAGCCGGGCTCCACGGTGCGGGTGCGCGTTCGCTACACGGAGTGGCTCGAGCGTCGCGGCACGCGACGCACCTACGTGTACCCGATGGTCACCGAAGGTCAGACGCCGCCGATGGCCGGCGAGCTTCGCCTGCAGGTCACGATTCAAGGGGCGGTCGCGGCGACGCGCGCGGGCATGGGAGCGACCGTCGACGGCTCGAACGTCGTCGTTCGACGCAGCGACCACCGACCTTCGGCGGACTTCTTCCTCGACCTGATCGATTCGGAAGAGACCGACCTCGGCGCACGCGCCTTCGTGGCCGACGCGCCTCCGCCGGTCCTGGGGCAAATCGGACCTGCCGCCGACGGCAACGAGCGTTTCGTGCTCTTCGATCTCCCGACGGAGGGCCTCGCGAGCGAAGACTCCGACGAAGA